>CAVVNA010000044.1:0-60732 GCA_963749275.1 uncultured Acidobacteriaceae bacterium | reverse complement strand
ACGTATGCTTCCCCAGTTGCGCACCAATTCATCCAATACCGGCAAGGCTGGCCCTGAACTGCGCGTGGTCGCAATCGGGGGCGGCACCGGCCTCTCCACGCTGCTGAAGGGGCTGAAGCGTTACGTCATGTCGCCGGCGGCGGCCACCTCGGGTCAGCCCACCATTCGAGAATTGTGCGGCGTGGTGACGGTGAGCGACGATGGCGGATCGAGCGGCCGTCTGCGCAAAGAGTTCAATATGCTTCCGCCGGGGGATGTGCGCAATTGCATCGTCGCGCTCTCCGAAGACGAAGCGCTGCTCTCGCGGCTGTTCCAGCATCGCTTTCAAAAAGGCTCCGGACTGGAAGGCCACAGCTTTGGAAATCTTTTTCTGGCGGCGCTGACTTCGATCACCGGAGACTTCGCGGAGGCGGTGCGGCTGTCTTCGGAAATTCTGCTCACGCGCGGGCATATCTATCCGGCAACCATGGCGAGCGTGGAATTGGAAGCGCTCATGGAAGACGGAACGCGGGTGCGCGGCGAGACTAGGATCACGGCGAGCCAGGGCAAGATTCGGGAACTGGTCCTGGTGCCTCCCGACGTCGAACCGCTTCCCCCGACGCTGGAAGCAATCGCTGGCGCCGACCTGATCACGATTGGGCCGGGATCGCTCTTCACCAGCCTGATTCCGAACTTACTGGTGCGTGGAATCTCCGAGGCGATTCTCGAATCCAACGCCATCAAGGTGTTCGTTTGCAACTTAATGACGCAGGTAAATGAAAGTCTTAGTTTAACTGCGGCGGACCACATCCGCGCACTCAACCTCCACGCTGGCGTCCAGTTGTTCGACTACACCCTACTCAATCGCAAGACGGCGTCGCCTGAGATGAAGGCCAAGTACGCTCTGGAAGGAGCTTCGCAGATCGTTGTGGATCTGGAAGCGATCGAGGCGCTGGGCGTGTGTCCGCTGCTGGGGGATTATCTGGAGGAGGGCGAGGTGGCTCGACACGCTACCGACCGGGTGGCGCACGACCTGATGGCGCTGATGGCGCAAGCGCCGGATCGGCAGACGATTCGCAGCTGATGGTGGAGCGAACGTTCGCGCCCGTCTTGTTGGGCGGCCGGGCGAGGACGCCCGGATGTCCGTCGGCGAGATCGGATCGACGCAGCTGAGTGAGACGCGGCCAGCCGCGTCTCTACGGTGGGGTTCGCGGTATATTGGCTTAGCATGGCTAAAGCTTCCAACACCAAGCCGAAATCTTCTCCGCAGCCCCAGCGCATCGCGATCGCCATTATGGCGGCGGGCAAGGGTACGCGACTCAAATCAAAGCACCCCAAGGTTCTGCACGAAATTGGCGGCAAGCCGATCCTGGCGCATGTGATTGCTACGGCGGAAAAGGTTGTGCCTGCGCGGGATATCTTCGTGATCATCGGCCATGAGGCGGAGCGCGTGCGGGAGGCGGTTGGGGGCACGGGCGTGAACTTCGTGCTGCAAGCCGAACAGCGCGGCACCGGGCACGCGCTCATGGTGGCGCGCGAAGCGCTCTCGGGCAATAACTATGACCAGGTCATCGTGCTTTCCGGCGACGCTCCGCTGATTACCGCCGAAACCATTCGGAAGCTCAGCGACTTCCACCGCGCTCAGAAGGCGGCGATGACTTTGCTCAGCGCCGATGTCGACAGTCCTTATTCTTGTGGATATGGGCGCGTGATCCGCAGCAGTTCGGGGGCCGGGCGGGGACGCCCGGCTCTCCATCGAGGGGCGGAGGTACAGGCGATTGTGGAAGAGAAATCCGCGACTCCGCAGGAAAAGAAAATCCGCGAGATTAACTCCGGGTTCTACGCCTTCTCTGGGCACGACTTGTACGCGCATATCGACCGTCTCTCCACCGCGAATGCACACGGCGAGTACTACCTCACTGACATGGCGGGAGTGTTTCACCGGGCGGGCAAAAAGGTGGTCGCGATCAAGACTTCGGATGCGGATGAAGTGCTGGGCAGTAACACGCGAGCGGAGATGATGATGCTGGATGCGCGGCTGCGGTTGGCGAAGTGCCGCGAACTGCTCGAGCAAGGCGTTACGATTTTTTATCCGCACACCTGCGTGATCGACAGCGACGTGGAAGTGGGCGCCGACACCGTCATCGAGCCCTTCGTGCAGTTGCTGGGTCATACGAAGATTGGCGCGGATTGCCGCATCCGCTCTTACAGCGTCATCGGGAATTCAGTCCTTGGCGATCGGGTTACGGTGAAGCCGGGGACGATCATGGAAGACTCGCGGGTGGGCGCGGGGGCTGTCCTCGGTCCTTACACTCATATGCGGCCGGGAAGCGAGGTGGGCGAAGGGGCTCACTTAGGGAACTTCGTCGAGACGAAGAAAGTCAAGCTGGGCAAGGGTTCGAAGGCCAATCACCTCAGCTATCTGGGCGACGCGGAAATCGGGGAAGGCGTGAACGTCGGGGCGGGCACCATCACCTGCAATTACGACGGCGTGAAGAAACACAAGACAGTGATCGAGGATGGCGCGTTCATCGGCAGCGACTCGACGCTGGTGGCGCCGGTAAAGATTGGACGCGGCTCTTACGTCGCAGCCGCCAGCTGCATCACGGAAGATGTGCCGGCGGATGCGCTGGCGCTCGGGCGTGCGCGGCAAAGCGTGAAGGAAGGCTGGGCGCGGGAGAGGCGCGACGCACAGAAAGAAAAGCGTCGCTAGTGGCGTTAGTGTGGCGACGGGGCTCTCCCGCCACCACACAATCCGTTCCTCCACTTTGGAATACACTAGAGCCGAAGCGAAATTATGACGAACACACCTACAATTGAGGAAGTATCTCCGGTACGCTACGACGTTTCCCTGATGACCGCTGAAGATTTTTATTTGTTCAACGAAGGCAGCCACTATCGCATTTACGAGAAGATGGGCGCTCATCCTGTGGAATCCCATGGGACCAAGGGCACCGTCTTCAGCGTCTGGGCCCCCAACGCGCGCTATGTGTCGGTGGTCGGAAACTTCAATGCTTGGAACCCGCAATCCCATCCGCTCCAGGCTCGCGGTTCGTCGGGAATCTGGGAGGGCTTTATTCCCGGCATCGAGAAGGGCGCATTTTACAAGTTCTACATCAGCTCCACCCAACTCGGTTACCAGATTGAAAAGACCGACCCGTTGGGACTTTTTGCGGAGAAACCGCCGCGCACCGCTTCCGTGGTCTGGGATCTCGACTACACCTGGAACGACGCGGCCTTTCTGGAAAGACGCGCGACCGTAAACTCGCTGCACGCGCCCATGTCCATCTACGAGGTTCACCTCGGCTCCTGGATGCGCGTCCCCGAAGAGGACAACCGTTCGCTCACCTATCGCGAAATCGCTCCCCGCCTGGCCGAGCACGTGAACAAGCTGGGATTCACCCACGTCGAACTGATGCCTATCATGGAGCATCCGTTCTACGGATCGTGGGGATATCAGACCACTGGCTACTTCTCTCCCACGGCGCGCTACGGCACGCCGCAGGATTTCATGTATTTCGTGGACTACCTGCACCAGCACAACATCGCCGTGATTCTCGATTGGGTCCCGTCGCACTTCCCGGCCGACGGCCACGGCCTCGCCTTCTTCGATGGCACCCACCTGTTTGAGCACTCCGACTTTCGCCAAGGCTTCCATCCCGACTGGAAGACGTTCATCTTTAACTACGGCCGCACCGAGGTGCGCAGCTTCCTGATGTCGAGCGCTATGTTCTGGCTGGACAAATATCATGCCGACGGCTTGCGCGTGGACGCGGTCGCTTCCATGCTCTATCTCGACTACTCGCGCAATGAGGGCGAATGGATTCCCAACAAGTACGGAGGCCGCGAGAACCTGGAAGCCATCGACTTCCTGCGCCACTTCAACCTCGAAGCCTACAAAGAGCACCCCGGCATTCAAACCTTCGCCGAAGAGTCCACCTCCTACGCCATGGTTTCGCGGCCCATCTATCTAGGCGGTCTTGGGTTCGGTCTTAAATGGGACATGGGCTGGATGCACGACACGCTCCAGTACTTTAGCCAAGACCCGATTCATCGCCAGTATCACCACAACAAACTGACCTTTCGCATGCTCTATTCGTGGCACGAAAATTTCGTGCTGCCCCTGAGCCATGACGAGGTCGTGCACGGAAAAGGTTCCCTGATCGGGAAAATGCCCGGCGACGAGTGGCAGAGATTTGCCAACCTGCGCCTGCTCTTGGCATACATGTTCGCGCAGCCCGGCAAGAAACTGCTGTTTATGGGCTGCGAGTTCGGCCAAGTTAGCGAGTGGTCGCACGAGCGCAGCCTCGACTGGGACGTGCTGCAATACCCGGTGCACTACGGGCTCATGAACTGGGTCGAGCAACTGAACCGCGTCTATCGCAGCGAAAATTCGCTGCACTGGTTCGATAACGATCCCAAGGGTTTTGAATGGGTGGACTGCAATGACGCGCCCATGAGCGTCGTGTCGCTGCTGCGCAAGGGCAAGGCGGGTGAGAATCCCGTGCTCATCGTTTGCAACTTCACGCCCGTTCCCAGACTGGGATACATGGTGGGCGTGCCGGCGGGCGGCTACTGGAGAGAACTTCTCAACAGCGACGGCCAGGAGTACGGAGGCACGAACGTCGGCAACGCGGGAGGCGCCGAGGCCCTCCCAGAACAAACCCACGGCCGCCCCTATTCACTGCGGCTGACGTTGCCACCGCTGGCAGCGCTGTTTCTAAAGAAGGTGTAGACGGGAATGGAGAGCCGAGCGTCCCGCGCCCGGCTGCCGGACTGCTGGACGGGCGAGACGCTCGTCGCTCCACCGGCGAGTCGCTCGCTGTCGGACACGAATGGCGCTCGCCTCGGAGATCACCATCGACCCTATTACTCTGTGCGTTTTATTCATTGTGTTTGTTGCCACCCTGATTCGATCGGCGTTCGGCTTTGGGGAGGCGCTAATCGCCGTTCCACTGCTCGCTTTCTGCATTCCGCTGGGCGTCGCCGCCCCACTTGCTGTGCTGGTGTCGATTACCGTCGCTGCCATCGTCGTCGTGCAGGACTGGAAGAAGATCCACCTGGGCAGCACGGGCTGGCTCGTGCTCTCCAGCCTTTTTGGTATACCGTTAGGTCTTCTGCTTCTGACGAGTCATCATCAAAGGGTAGTGAAGGCCGGCCTGGCGGTGATTATCATGACGTTCTCCGCCTACTCCTTGATCGGACGCACAGCGCTGGAACTACGACGCGACAGTCGAGCATGGCTTTTAGCATGTGGATTCTGTGCCGGCGTGCTCGGCGGAGCCTATGGAATGAATGGGCCGCCGCTGGTTGTGTATGGAGCCATGCGACGGTGGTCAGCGCAACACTTCCGGGCGACCCTGCAAGGATATTTCCTACCGGCCAGCGTCATTGGCATGGGTGGTTATTGGTTGGCCGGACTCTGGACTCCCGCCGTAACCCACTATTATCTGCTCTCACTGCCGCTCACGGTACTCGGCGTGTTCCTGGGCAGAGCGATCAATCATCGCCTTCGCGGAGAGGTTTTTCTTAGGTACCTTTACTTCGGATTGGCAAGCATCGGAGTGCTTTTGCTGGTGCAGGCGATTGTGGGCCGGCTCTGAGCGCAGGTCGGCGCCGCGTCAAAGTCACCTGGGCGGAATTCTCTGCGAACCTTGCCCGTTGCAAACCCGGCGGGCTGCGGAAAAAGTCGTCTTGATGGTTCGGCGGCGCGTCAGCGGGTAAAAAGCCGACGCTGAAGACAGGACAACTATGGCAGCGCTGAAGTGTGTGGCTGAGAACTCGGTCGTCCCTCCGGGACTTGATTAATTTCCTTCCACTTTTCCCAGCGCTGAAGCGCTGGGCTAAGCTCGGACGCCCCTCCGGGGCTGGAACTGCACTTACGGCGCGGATGAAGCCGCGCCCCCTTCAAAGCAAAGTCAAAACTCGAGTTTCTCCGCAGCCTGCCAGCAATTGCAAACTAGCTATTGCAAAACCGGTACTCCCATCAGCCCCATCACTCGCGCTCTCATGCTAGACTCGCAATGAGTCAACCAACCTTGCGGATGCGCATCCTCACGCGCTACATTCTGGGCGAAGTGGTCTCCCACGCCTTGATCGGCGCGGGCGTTTTTACTTTTGTCCTTTTCACCCGCGATCTCGGCCGCATCCTCGAACTGGTGGTCCGCAACAGCGCCCCTCTGCCTAGTGTGGCGCAGATCTTTTTCTTCACCGTCCCGGTTGCGCTCACCTACACCATTCCCATGGGCGTGCTGGTCGGCATCCTCATCGGACTCAGCCGTCTGGCCGCGGACAGTGAAATCACCGCCATGCGCGCCAGCGGCCTGGGCGTGTGGACCTTCCTGCGTGTGATCTCAATTTTCGTGGTGGTAGCATGGCTGCTCGCTCTCGGCAACAGCGTCTATCTCGCGCCCCGCTCGCTCGCCGCCCTGGGACAGCTCCAGGACAACCTCAAGTCTTCTCAGGCTTCTTTCGAAGTCCAGCCCCGTGTGTTTTACGAGGGATTCCCGAAGATCATTCTCTACGTGCAGGACGCCAAGGCCATGTCTGGCGGAGCCCTTTGGAAAGGCGTGTTCCTCGCCGATTTGACTGACCCCGCCGCGCCGCGCATCAGCCTGGCGCGGCAAGGCCTGCTGGTCAGTCAGGGGCCCGATACTCTGGACTTGCATCTCATCGACGGTTCCACTCACGAAACCGATCCCAAGAATCCGGACCAGTACCAGATCTCCACCTTCCAGACCACTGACATCCCCATTCAGGTCCCCCAACAAAACAGTCAGGAACACGAACCCACGTCGCTGCACGAGCTTAAAATTGGCGACCTCCTCCGTATCGCACGAACCGCCGACCCGGTAACGCGCCGCTGGGACCTGATCGAATACCATAACCGTCTGGCGCTGCCGACGGCCTGCATCGTCCTGGCCCTGGTCGGCATTCCTCTGGGCCTCTCGTCGAAGAAAGGGGGCAAGTCCAGCGGATTTGTCCTGACCATTCTGCTGGTCTTTGTGTACTATTCGATCTCTGTGATCGGAGTGTCTTTCGCGCGCCAGGGACGCCTCTCGCCCGCCGCCGGGGTTTGGCTCGCGGACTTCGTGTTTCTGGTCGGAGGAGTTTTTCTGCTCTGGCAATCGGAACGCCGCCCGATCGAGTTGGCTGGGTTCCGCTCCTGGTTCAAGAGTTGGAGGCTTAAGGCTTCGGGCATCCCATCTTCAACGTCCGGCCTGCCGGCGACAGCTCTGCAACTAAACGGCGAGTCGTCCCGCGCGGCGCTTCGCGAAGGCATGGCGTCGCGCCGGCCCAGGCGCCGGCGCTTGTTCAATCTTCGTTTCCCAACCATCCTCGACGATTATGTGCTGCGCGGCTTTGTGCTCTACCTTGCCATGATCGTTGCCGCTTTCCTGATGCTGCTATTGGTGTTCACCCTGTTCGAGTTGCTGGGCGACATCATGCGGAATCAGGTGTCGCCGCTCACCGTCGGCGAATACCTGCTCAACGTCACACCCTTCTTTCTCTACACCACCACGCCGCTCAGCATGTTGCTGGCGGTGCTGGTGACGTTCGGCCTGCTGCAGCGGTCGAATGAAATCACGGCGATCAAGGCCACCGGGATCAGCCTTTACCGCATCGTTGTCCCGGTCCTGATCTCCTCCATGCTGGTCGCCGGGGTGCTCTTCCTGTCGGACCAGTTCTATCTTCCCTACACCAACAAGCGTCAGGACGCGCTCCGCAACCAAATCAAGGGCAAGCCGGCGCAAACCTATCTTCGTCCCGACCGCAAGTGGATCTTCGGCCAGCACTCCGACATTTATTACTATCAATTTTTCGATCCCGACCGCGATGTTTTCGGCGGCGTCTCGGTGTTTCAATTCGATCCGCACAGCTTCCAGATCACGCACCGCATCGACGCCGACCGCGCGCACTGGTCGGCCCCCATGGGCCGCTGGGTTTACGAGCAGGGATGGGAGCGCAGCCTGAACGGCTCGGCGCACGTGAGCGATCGCAAATTCGATGTAGCCACTTATCCCGAACTGTCGGAAGCGCCCGCCTACTTCAAGAAGGAAATCAAACAGTCGTCGGAAATGAACTACGACGAACTACGCCGCTACATTCACGACCTGGAGGAGAGCGGCTTCGACGTGGTGCGCCTGCGGGTGCAACTGCAAAAGAAAATTGCCTACCCGCTGATCACGCTGGTGATGGCCGTGCTCGCCATTCCCTTCGCGCTTTCCGCCGGTAAGCGCTCCGCAGTGGCAGGGCTGGCGACCGCCATCGGCATCGGCGTTGTCTACTGGACGATCTCTGGCCTTTTTGAGGCAATGGGCAATTTGAGTCAGCTGCCACCCGCGGTCGCGGCCTGGTCGCCAGACCTGGTGTTTGGTTTCATCGGAGGCTATCTCATCCTGCGCATGCCCACGTGACGAAATCGGGTGATCGGGCGATCGGGTGATCGAAATCAAGAAATCGGGTGATCGAAATTCAAGGGCTTTTCGATGGCCCGATCATCCGATGACCCGATTGGTTTAGTGCACCGCCATGCCGCTCGGCGCCGCCGGGGCGATCACCGTGATCGGATTGAGCATTACTCCGCTTGTCGTACTCAGCGTGAAGCCGGTAATGTTGCTCGACGCACTGTTCGACGTGTAGAGATACTGGCCGAGGTTGAATACGCTAGGGTGCAGCGCCATCGACACTGGCAACGTTCCGGTCGGTTGGTAGGGCACTGGTTGCGCAGTCAACTCGCCTGTCGTCGTGCCGATGGTAAAGCCAAAAACCTGGTTCGAGCCTTCGCTCAGTACGTAGAGAAAATTGTTAGTCGGATCTACCAGCATTTGAACCGGGTTCACCCCCGCCGCCGACGGCGGTACTTGGCAAGATGGGGTGGGACACGTGGTCAGCGGAAACAACAGATGATCGACCACAGCTTCAGTCGTGTCGCAGGGCGCAACCCCGACCACCCAGCACACCTGGAAAGGAAATAGCGCTCCGCCGCCAGCCCCCTGGCCCACATAAACAAACAGTCCGCCGATGGCGCCTACGTTCGCCGGCAGGGTATTGACCGCGAGCACCGAGACCGGATCGGCCGCGGTAATGGTATACGGCGAATTTAGTTGCTCAGTCAGCGTGCCGTCTGAGTTCACCGCATAAACGCTCACCGTATTGTCATTGGGCACTGACGGGGAACTGCATCCGAGCGTACAAAGGTCATAATTGTTGGTTACGAAGAGAAGTTCCTGGGCCGTGGTAGATCCTGGCGGGGTAAACGTAATGGCCGAGAGCGCGGTCGGAGTTTTGCTTAGGTAGAACGGACTTCCGCCATTAGTTGTTCCACTTGCCAATTTCAGAGTGGTCTTGCCTGGCTGCATGGCAAACACCGATATCGACGGACAGCCGTGATACTGCGGGTCACTCGGATTAAGCGTACCAACCGCCGGGCAGTTGGTCGGCGAAGGAGACAGGCCCTGATCGATCACGAACAAGAACTGTCCTGCGGCATCCCGCACCATCGCCACTGCGGTGTCCTCGCCGGTACAGGCGGGGGGAGTCGGCACATTGGTGCAGGTCCAATTTACCGCCGCGCCTGGCGGTAACAGGCTCCCATTCGAGGCCACCGTATACGGGTAAATCGCGGGCGCAAAAGGATAATTGGTGGCCGGCGTACAGGAGGGACACGCAGGCGCACCCTGATCCAGAACGAAGGCCACGTTGCCCGTCGGGTCGAGCAAAATGTCCACGGGCAGTCCGCACGGGTTGGTATTGGTGGGAGTCGCAAGTATGGGGCACGTGGTCGCATACGAATTGATATACGTCAGGTTCCCACTCTCCAGATCGATGCCGAAAGAAGCCACGTTGTTCCCTAGCCCGCTGCTCCCCTGAGTCAGCACATACAACTCTTCCGTGGGCCGGAACGAGGAGCTGCCACAGTTGAGCAGAAACACACTCAGGGCGCAAATGCCCGCGAGCACAACGACTCCGCCTATTTTCTTCAACATCTACTCTCCCAAGGTGTCCGCAACCGGGCGCTCTTTTCGCCGATTGGAATGGTCAGCCGCTTCCCGTCCGCCGGCGATGCCCTGCCGGCCGTCACGGAGACTGATGCTTGTGGCTGAAATATATTTGTTTATCAGGAATGAGCGGGAAGAGCAAACCCCTGAACGGGAGGACCAGCCGGGATCCGGATTTCCACCTGTAACCCACCCTCTTTGCGGTTGGATGCACGAAGTTGACCGCCATGTAGCCTGATGGCCCGGTCCGCGATCGACAGGCCCAGACCCGCGCCTCCGGTCTGCCGGTTGCGGGCATCGTCCAGTCGATAAAAGGGCTCAAATATTTTTGGCAGCGCTTCGTCCGGAACGCCGGGGCCGGAATCGAGCACGCGAACAATAATTTCTTTTTCGCCATTCGCCGCTTGCTGCCGCTCCAGCCGCACCTCCACTGTGGTGCCTTCGGCAGTATACCGCGTGGCGTTTCTCACTGTGTTCTCCACCGCGCTCCGCAGCAAGTCCGGGTCGGCTTCCACCAGAAATTCATCAGCCGCGGCGGCGGCCGGTGTGGTTACGCGGCAGCCACGCCCCGGAGTTTCGTACTCGGCGTCGTGCGCCACCTGTTCCACCAACTCCCGCAGTGACAGCGTTGTCTTCCGCAGGCCGTCGGTCCCCGACTCCAACCGCGAAATGGTCAGCAGGCGCTGGATCAGTTGATTCAGCCGGTCGGCCTCAAGTTCGATTCGGTTCAGCGAAAGTTCGAGTTCCGGCGCGACTTCCGGCCCGACCTGGGACGCCGCCCGCTGCCGCGCCAGCCCGAGCGCCACACTGAGCCGGGCCAGCGGAGATCGCAGTTCGTGCGAAACATCCTTCAGCAGCCGCGATTGTGAGTCCACCAGTCTTTCGATCCGTTCGGCCATGCGGTCAAAATCGCGCATCAACTCCGTCAGTTCGTCGCGTCGGCCACCCGACGGTGCGCCCGCGCGCGCGCTCAAGTCGCCCGCCGCCAGGCTCTGCGCCGCCTTGCGCAAACGCGTCACCGGACTGGTCACCGACCATGACAGCAGGTAGCACACCAGTCCCGACAAAATCACCGCGATGCCCAGCAAAGGAATGTCATGCGGTCCGAAAAATGCTCTTGGACCCGGCGGCAGCTCCAAGACCAGCGTGTACCGTTTTCCATCCAGCGTCAGAGCCTGCCGCATGATGCGGTTGGGCAACAGATTGTCTATCCAACTATGGTGACGGGGTAATCCGCTGCGCGGAGGTCCGCTCTGCGACGACCCAGCCGGTGATGAGCCAAAGGGCGACGAGCCGCTTTGAGAAGGTCCGCTCTGCGCGTCGCCCACCCGTGAACCCTCGATCCAGGATGGCACATGCCGGCCAGAGAGTTCGTGACCGGCGGGATCAAAAACGAAGGCCCGCACGTGCTGCGTGCGAAAAAGCTCTTCCAGATAGTCGTGGACGCCGCGTTGTCCACTACGTTTGGTAGGCATTCACCGCTTCGGCCAAAGTTTGCGGGGCCTGATTCTCGATTCCATGCCGCGTGGGACGCAGGGCAATGGTCACCACAATCGCTAACACCAATGACAACGCCAGGGCTGCCCAGAACGACAGGAAGATCTTTAGGAAAAGGCTCTTCATTATCTAGTCGGTCCATTTCTTGGCCGCGGTCTAATTCTGTCGCTTCGAGTCAGCGAGCTGCGAGCTTCGGGCAACCCGCTTGCTCGAAGCTCGTAGCTCGCAGCTTATTTCTTAGCTTTCGCCGCCGGCCGCGCAAACATGTATCCAACTCCTCGAATTGTTTTGATGTGGTCTCCATCTTCTTCGGAGTCGCCCAATTTCCGCCGCACCTTGCTGACGTGCATGTCAATGCTGCGATCAAACGGCATGTACTTCCGGCTGAGCACGGCATTCACCAGCCGCTCCCGCGTCACCACTCGTCCCGCCTCGCGCAGCAAAACCTCGAGCAGATTGAATTCCACCGAAGTCAGATCGACCGGTTGCCCCGCTCGCGACACACTGCGTGTCGCCGGATCCAGTTCCACGTCACCCACGCTCAGCACTTCCGGCACTATGTCCGCCGCCCTGGCCGGCTTGGTGCGGCGCAGAATGGCGCGGATTCGCGCCACCAACTCCCGCGGGTTAAACGGCTTCGGAAGATAATCGTCGGCTCCGATTTCCAATCCCACAATGCGGTCCACGTCCTCGCCACGCGCGGTTAACAGCAGCACCGGAATCTTCGACACGCTGCGAATCCGCCGCAGTACTTCGAAGCCATTGATCCCCGGCAGCATGACGTCCAGCACGACCAGCGCATAGTCGTTGGTCAGCGCCTGTTGCAGTCCCTGCTCGCCATCGTGGACGGCTTTCAGGCTGAAGCCCTCGGCCGTCAGGTATTCCTGCACCAGAGCGCACAATTCGACGTCGTCATCCACCACCAGCACGTGATCCATTCTTTTAATCATCTAACACCCTCGCGGGCGTTCGCGGGGTAAAGATTTGTAAGGGGCCATCGGGTGATTGCTGAAACGGGTCGAGCTCGCGCTCCGCCAACCGGTGCCAAAGGCTTTTGACTTTAGATGACCCGATGGCCCGATCACCCGATGCCTTTACAAAACTTTACCCCGATTGACCGACTCTTTACCGAATCTTCTTGCGAACGGTGTTCTTATCAGCATGGACGTTCGGGCTCTCCCGGACCCTATGAGATCAAGAAGGTCAAAAGGAGATCCAATGAAATCGACTCATATTCGCATTCTCACCATCGGCGCTGCTGTGCTACTGGTGGCAGCAGCCGCGATTGCGGAAGGCAGACACGGTTATGGCGGCCCCGGCGGCTTTCGCCACATGCTCAAGCAGCTCGATCTGACCAGCGCGCAACAGGATCAGGTTAAGGCGATCTGGGCAAAAGAGAAGCCAACTCTGCAGCCTCTGATGCAGCAAATGCGGCAAAACCACAGCGCCATGAGAGCTCTGGAGGCCAGCGGTCCTTTCGACGAAGCCAAGACGCGCGCCCTGGTTACGCAAAACTCGCAGACCATGATCGAACTGCAGGTCGAGCATGCTCGCATCAAGTCCGAAATAATGCAGATTCTGACCGCCGATCAGAAAGTCAAACTGGCTCAACTGGAGGCCAATCGCGCGGCACACATGAGTAAACACACGCCGCCTCCGCCCGCGGACTAGCTATTAGTGTAGAGACGGGGATTACCCCGTCTCTACTAGAGGTTCTCTCCGTCCCGGGTGGGAACGGAACGCCAACCTCCGTCCCCGCCCGGCTTTTTCACTTGCGGAGAAACCGGGAGAAACCGATGGAACGCGCCGACCTGCTTTACTCCGGGCTGATGTTTGCCGCCGGCATGCTGTCGCTCTGGACCGCGCTGCTGCTCACTGCCGCCTTCGTTGCCCTCGCACCCTCGCTCGGAAAATCCGCACCTACCGCTGCTACAATTTCATCTACAAAAGGTCACGCTCTGGCAGATCGTACTCTTACAGATCGTGCTTATACAGACCATGGTGCCGAAGAAGCTACGCCCGCTCGTTCCGTATCTGAAGCGTTACCGCGGCGGTCTCGTCTGGGGCGGGCTCTGCGTCTTATTCAATAACGGAGTCTGGATCCTCTTTCCGCAAGTTCTCCGCCGCGCCGTCAACGACCTTAACTCGGGCGTGACCCGCCAGAAACTTCTCACCTACTCGCTGCTCATCATCGCCATCGCTCTGGTCAAGGGAATCTTTCAGTTTCTGACGCGCTGGGTGGTCATCGGAATCTCGCGGGATATCGAGTTCGATCTGCGCAACGACCTGTTCGCGCACCTTGAGCGCCTCTCTTACTCCTATTATCAGCGCAACCGCACGGGCGACATTATGGCGCGCGCCACCAATGACCTGAACGCGGTCCGGATGCTGCTCGGCCCCGCCATCATGTACTCGGCCAACACCATGGTCTTCACCGCCGGCGCTCTCGGCTTTATGCTCGCGATCAGTCCCAAACTCACGATCTACGCCTTTCTGCCGCTGCCCATCGCCAGCATCGTCATCCAGTATTTTGGCCGCCGCATTCACGAGCGCTTCGAACGCATTCAGGCCATGTTCTCGGACATTTCGGCCCGCGCTCAGGAAAATTTTTCGGGTGCCCGCGTCATCCGCGCTTATGTGCAGGAACAGGCCGAGATTGCCGCCTTCGAGGGCGCTAATAAGGAATACATTCGTCGCAGCCTCGGCCTCGTCCGCTTGATGGGAATGCTCTGGCCCACGCTGGAACTCATGCTGGGCGCTGCCGTCGTCATCGTGCTGTGGCTCGGCGGACGACAAGTCCTTCTCGGAAAAATGTCCGTCGGCGATTTCGTCGCCTTCAACACTTACATGATGCAGCTGACCTGGCCAGTTATCGCGCTCGGCTGGGTCATCAACATTTTCCAACGCGGAACCGCGTCCCTGGTACGGATCGAAGAGATCCTTTCGCAGCAACCCGAGATTGCCGATGAAGTGATCGGGTCATCGGGTGATCGGGTCATCGGGCCATCTGAGGGGATCGGGCGATCGGGTGATCGGGTCATCGGGTCATCGAAAAACCAGATCTTCCGATCACCCGATCACCCGATGACCCGATCATCCGATCTGCTTGGCGAAATCGAATTCTGCAATCTCAACTTCGCTTACAACGGCACCTCTATTCTTAAGGACATCAACCTGCGCATTCCCGCCGGCTCCAGCCTTGCGATTGTCGGGCCCACCGGCTCCGGGAAAACCACGCTCGTCAACCTTATTCCACGCATCTACGACGCCGAGCCCGGCGCCGTCCTTATCGACGGCTGCCCCGTCCGCCAGTTCCCTCTCGACTCTCTGCGCCGCCACATCGGATTCGTTCCGCAGGAAACGTTTCTCTTCAGCGACACCATCCGCGAGAACATCGCATATGGAGTGTCGCGGGAAGACGGTGACGCCTCGCTCGACGACATCAAAGCCGCCGCCGAAGCCGCTAACATCGCCCAGGACATCGCAAGTTTCCCCGAAGGCTACAACACCATGGTGGGCGAACGCGGCATCACTCTCTCCGGAGGCCAGAAGCAGCGCACCGCCATCGCCCGCGCGATTCTCCGCAGCCCGCGCATTCTCATCCTCGACGATGCCCTCTCCAGTGTCGACACTCACACTGAAGACAAGATCCTCAACCATCTCCGCGAAATCATGCGCGGACGCACGACTATCTTCATTTCCCACCGCGTTTCCACCGTCCGCAACGCCGACTCGATCGCCGTCCTTCACCAAGGACGCATCGTGGAACTGGGCACCCACGACCAACTTATCGCCCGCAACGGTTATTACACCGATCTCTATAACAAGCAGTTGCTGGAAGAAGAGCTAGCCGAAGTCTAGCCCGTGGGTGTGGGTTGGATCGCTTCAACTTTGCTCAGGGCAGGCTCTGTCCGCCAAGCGTTGACACAGAGCCGACGCAGAGCCGACGCAGAACAGACGCAGAATAGCCGCAGAGTAATCGAACCTGATTACCAAAGTAACCCAGCAGTTCCCAATTCTGCACTGCGGGAGCGGAATAACTTGATCTGGCGAGGAGAAGCATAGATAATGCTTTCAGTCCCCCGACAATTTTGCTGTGCCCGGAGTAACCATGCGACCTTCGCCATCCGCCTCGTTGTCCTTGTGTAATTCTTCGACCCTCAAATCTTTGACCCTCAAACATTCGACGCACACACATTCTTCACGCACCTTCTTGTTGGTTGCGAGCCTGATGGCTTGCCTATTCGTCATCGCCAGCCCGATGTTGGCGCAGCAGGCGCCGGTGCTGGTCACGCAGACGGTGAATAACTCCGTCCGCACGGTTCTGCCGAACAACGTCCATCCCCTGGCTCGCCCCGAGTTCGATCAAGGCGAAGTGTCGCCCGACTTGGTTTTGCACCGCGTGATGCTGGTGCTGAAGCGCAGCGCGCAGCAGGAAACCGCCCTGCGCCACCTCATTGAAAATCAGCAGTACAAGAAATCGCCAAGTTATCAGCAGTGGCTGACCCCCGTGGAATTCGGCGCCCAGTTCGGCCCCGCCGATTCCGACATCGCCGCTGTGACCAACTGGCTGCAAGCCAGCGGCTTCCAGGTCTCCCAAGTCAGCAACGGCCGCACCGTGATTGAGTTCTCCGGCACCGCCGGGCAGGTCAAGCAGGCTTTCGGGACGGCGATTCACAAGTACCTCGTCAACGGCGAGCAACACTTGGCCAACGTCAGCAATCCCTCCATCCCGACCGCGCTCGCTCCGGTCATCGCGGGAGTGAATTCGCTGCACAACTTCCTGAAGAAACCAACGAACATCCCCGTGGGGACGTATTCCGAAAAAACCAAGCAGCTGACCGCGCCTGCGCCGGGGCTCACCTCAACCACTCTTTGCCCCACGGGCGAGGCTACCTGCTACGCTGTGAGTCCGTATGATTTCGCCACTATCTACAATGTTCTGCCCCTCTGGAACGCTGCCACGCCGATCAACGGCAAGGGCCAGACCATCGCTATCGTCGGCGACACTGCGATCAATCCGGACGATGCTCCCACTTTTTGGGGCATGTTTGGGTTGGGCGTTAACGGAGTTCCCATGCCCACCCTCAACATCATTTGTGACGGTCCCTGTCCCGGATTCAACGGCGACGAATCCGAGGCGGATATTGACACACAGTGGTCGGGCGCGGTAGCTCCGGGCGCCACCATTGACTTCGTCACTGCCGAAGATACCGAAACCGACAACGGCATCGATCTAGCAGCCCTCTATATCGTGGACAACAACCTTGCCCCGATCATGAGTGAAAGCTTTAGTTATTGCGAATTTTTCCTGGGCAGCTACTACCAATTTTACGGTTTCCTGTGGGAGCAGGCCGCGGCGCAGGGCATCAGCGTCATGGTTTCTTCGGGAGACAATGGCTCGGCAGGTTGCGACAATCCTGACGCCGTTCCCGCCGCCCCGGCAATACTTGGATTGAACGTGAGCGGGATAGCTTCTACGCCCTTCAATGTCGCTGTCGGTGGCACCGACTTCTACCAATTCAGCAGCCAGTCAACTTACTGGAATCCGACAAACGGCGCGAACCAAGAATCCGCTAAGGGCTACATCCCCGAAACTAGCTGGAATCAGTCGTGCACGAATGCCGTGTGGACGACGCTCGGGTATGGGTCGACTGCCGAGGAGACCTGCAATAGCTCAAAGCTCGACGCCGCTTACCCAGCAGTTCTTGACCCAGTTGGCGGCAGCGGTGGCATGAGTACCAGTTGGCAGGGTGACAAACCGGCGTGGCAGACGGGACCCGGCGTGCCCGCCGACAATACCCGCGACCTTCCGGACGTTTCGCTGTTCGCCAGCGCCAACTTTGTGGGAAGTTTCTACGTCTACTGTCAAAGCGATGCGATCAGCGGCGGAGTCTGCGATCTCAACCACCTGGAGGGTGCCGGCGGCACCTCCTTTGCCTCGCCAGCCTTCGCGGGAATCATGGCGCTGGTGAACCAGAAAATGGGGCTAAAGGTCCCCAACTTTACAGCGGGTAACCCTAACTTTGTGCTTTACAACTTGGCGTCAAACCAGCCCACCGCCTTTCACCCCGTTCCTTCCGGCACTACCCCGCAAACGACCAATGCGATGCCCTGCGTGACCGGCTCTCCAAACTGCGTAACCAATATTCAGGGAGATCAAGTTGGCGTGCTCTCGGGCTACACCACCACCGCCGGGTACAACTTGGTCGCTGGCCTGGGGTCGGTGAACGCCGCGAACCTGGTGAACAACTGGGGTAAGGCCACCTTCACTCCCACAACCACGACCTTAATTCTAAGCGTCCCCGCGAACACAACGCATGGCACGGCTGTACCGGTCACGGTTAGCGTGGTTTCAGCCGCTGCGACCGGCGACGTTGCCCTGCTCGTCGATACGGTGACGTCGGGGCCGCCGCCGAACCAAGGCATTGACTGGAACACACTGGCCAGCGGCACGGTCACCTGGGATACCAACCTGCTCCCGGGCGGAACGTACACAGTGAAGGCGCACTACGAAGGCGACACGACCTACGGCGGCAGCTACTCAGCCGCGTCGTCGAGCATCACGGTCAACCCGGAAAAGAGCTTCGTGATCATGCCGGGCGTGGACATCGGAGCCAACTCATCCGATAGTCCCGTGTATTCGACCTCGGTCGTCTACGGTAGCGGCGGTTTTGCCCTTTACGCCGCCGGTCTCTCTGCCTACTGGCTCCGGGCCGATGTGTACAACTCGCAGGGTGCCCCGTTGGGTCAGTGCACCACGCCGGCCTTCGGCGAGATTACGTGTCCTACCGGCACCATCTCCTTCACCGATAGTGTCAATGGCGGCAGTCCCAGTTCGCTGGGCGGCTACGCGTTGAACAGCTATGGATACGCGGAAGATCAGTTTATCCAATTACCCGGCGGCACGAATGCCCTGGTCGCGAATTACAGCGGCGATAATAGTTACAACGCGAGCTCGGCCAGCGCTACCGTCACCGTCACGCCAGCGCCGACCACTATCGCCAACGTTGCCAGCCCGAGCACGGTAAATGCAGGGACGCCATTCACAGTCACCGCCACGGTCACCACCTCGAGCTATGGGGTGGCCCCGACTGGCACCGTTTCCTTCTTCTACAGCGGAACCCTGCTGGGCACGGCTCAAACGACTGGTACCCCCGGGAGTTTCAGTTCTGTCACAGCGTCTCTTGCTGCCAGCCTCACCACCGCTTCCATCCCCACTGCCGGGAAATACAACATTACCGCAACCTACTCCGGAGACGGCAACTATGCGGCCGTGACCGCCGGACAAAGCAACTCGGTGCCCATCACGGTCACCGGATCAGCCATCCCCGGTTATTCGCTCTCGGCGGGAGCGGCCAATCCCACATCGGTTAGTCCTGGGAGTTCGTCTACCGCGACAGTGACTGTGACTCCGGCCAACGGCTACCTCGGCACCGTCACTCTTTCATGCACCATATCCCCCGTCATAACCGGGGCGACCGCACCGACTTGCGGTCTCAGCCCGAATCCCGTGTCGGTGACCAGCAGCGGAGGCAGTTCGACGGTTACCTTCAACACCGTGGCCCCGTCTTCCGACATCCAAAGAGCGGTGTCGGGAACGAGGAACATGGCTAGCGCGAGTTCGGATTCGAATCCCACCGCGAAGCTATCGAGAACGAAGTTTCAGTTCTTCGCACTGTTGCTTCCTATCTCGGGATTGACGCTGGTTGGGTTTGTCTTCGGTTCGTCGGCGACGCAGCGGAAGAGGATGCGGGTTTTGGGTCTCATCTGCCTGCTCTCAACTGCTCTGGTCCTTCTCCCATCCTGCGGTAGCAGTAGTTCGAGCAGTAGTAGCGGTTGTTTGGCGGCGCCCAGCGTTCCCACCGGACTGGCGGCCTCTGGCACTACCAGTTCGGGCACTACTCTGACCTGGACGGCCTCCACCGCACCAGCGAATTGCTCACTGACCGGCTACACGGTCTATCAGAATGGCACGGCCATCGCCACCACGACGAGTGCTACGTACAACGTGACCGGCTTAACAGCGGGAACGCAGTACAGCTTCACCGTGGCGGCCAACGATTCTTTTGGCGTGTCGGCCCAAAGTTCCCCGGTGAGCGTGACAACGACCGGAGCGCCGGGAACGCCGGCCGGAACTTACACAATCTCAATCACTGGGAAGGATGCGAACGGCGTGATTCAGACCGGCGCTGCTGCCATCGTGACCGTCACCGTCAACTAGAACGAGGTTCAGCCTGACAATAACGAGATAGTCAGGAAAGCAAATTCGGTCGCTTACGGGCACGCCTTCGGGCGTGCCCTTTTTTGCGGGTGTCCTTCAATCGTCGTCGGCGTCGGTGGGCGGCGTTTTGTCATTCAGAAAGTATTGCGCGTTCTGGGCTGACGGGATTGTCTGAAACTGCAACGGCGTTTGAGTGAAGTCGAAGCAATCGGAGAAATCATCCGCCGCCGCATCCGCGTAGCCGAGCGAGGGCAGGCTGAAGGTGGCCTCGACGAACTTCAAGATGCTGCCGAAATCATCTCGATTTTGCCATGGTGAATGCGTTTTGCTGCGCCCTCTTGAGCAGAGAGCTTGGACGGGTTAGCCTCCGAGAGTTTAGGATGGACGCGAAGCCCGCGGCCGCCCGCCTCGAGTCGCGCACTCATTCGCAAAAAACGCGAATTGGTGGAGCAGTCCTCGTTGGCTTCACCAATAGGGGTCGCAATAGACTGCCCCAGGCGGCGATACGATGAGGTGTCGATCACGCAGGACTGTGACTGGGATCACGAAAGAAGGCGCTCGTTCTAGTGTAGTTATACTTGCCTGAGGGCCGTCGAACGGCGCGGTGTGATTCCGCTTCGCAGGAACATCGGCGGCTGTTCGGCAGCGACCGCGCAGCCCCCCACACAAAGGAGCTTGACATGAAGCGATCTTTTTTTCTGTTCTCGTCAGCGATGCGCTTTGAAAATGTCTTCGCGACGAGGTGGATTATGAAGCAACTGACTCTACTCGCAGTTGTTCTGGTTCTTCTGGTTATCCCGGGATTCGCTCAACAACCGATCACTGTTGGATTCACCGTTTCCAAGACCGGCGCCTTGAACGTCGATTCCCTGGAGCAATACCGCGGGTTTGAACTGTGGCGCGACCAGGTCAACGCTGCCGGCGGCATCAAGGCCGGCGGTAAGAGCTACAAAGTACAGTTTGCCAGCTACGACGACGAATCCAACTCCAAGCGCGTGCAGCAGCTCTACAGCCGCATGATCTTGGAAGACAAAGCTGACTTCCTGTTCAGTCCCTACTCTTCCCCGCTTACGGCCACAGCCGCCGTCGTGACAGAGCAGGACGGCAAGATCATGCTGACCACCGGCGCGGCCGAACCAAAAACCTACACTCTGGGCAACCAGGACCTGTTTCAGATGTTCGCACCCGCTCCCGAATATCTGAAGGTGGCCCTCGACGCGCTGAAGACCAAGGACCCCAAAGCCACTGTCGCCTTCGTCTACGAGGACTCCTCGTTCTCGGTAGCCGTGGTGACCCCAGCCAAGGCCTATGCGCAGCAGCTCGGGTTCAACGTAGTGTTCACCGAAGCCTATGCTCCCAACACCACCGACTTCAGCGCGATTATCGACAAGGTGATTGCGTCCAAGGCGACCGTGCTTCTGGGCGGCGGCCACTATGCCGACGGTTCGACGCTGGCCCGGCAGCTCTACGGCCACAAAGTTCCTTTAAAGATGCTGACGTTGCTGGTGGCGCCAGACAGTCCGCAGTGGGTCGAACTGGGCGATGCGGCGCTGGGCGTGATGGTACCGTCGCAGTGGGAACCGCAGTCGGCGTTTAAGGCGGAGTACGGGCCGAGTGGCGCCGATTTCGCCAAGGCGTACACCGCGAAATACAATGCGCCGCCGAGTTACGAGTCCGCCGGTGGCTACGGGTGCGGGCTGATCCTGCAGCGCGCCATCGAACAGGCGGGCGGGATTGACTCGGCCAAGGTGGCGCAGGCGCTGAACGCCACCGATGTCACTACTTTCTACGGGCGGACCAAGTTCTCGACCGCCGCCAACGAACATGGTTTGCAGGTGGGCCATTCCATGGTTCTGGCGCAATGGCAGAAGGACAAGACCGGCAAACTGGTAAAAGAAGTTGTGTGGCCACTGGCAGGCAAGAGCGCCGGCTTGATGTATCCGATCCACTGAAGAAGATCGCGTCATCGGGTGATCGGGCCATCGGGTGATCTGAATTGTGGTTTTAAACCAGTTCGCCCGATCTTCCCAACTCTGGGGTGGCGAGGGCAGGCATAATAGCGAATTCAGAGTTGCCGTGGCTGCCGGCAGGCGCTGCCGAGCTGCTCCACCCCGTCAAGCCAAAACCGTGGCTTGACGGGGGCCCCGGTGCGCTCGGCTTGGACGGGCGAGGGCGCCCGTCCCCACACTAGCAGGAACGCGGAGGGTGAAACATGTCGGGCGTCCTAGCTTCCATGATCGACGGCCTGCTCGTCGGAGCAGTGTACGGACTCGCGGCGATGGGCTTGAGTCTGATTTGGGGAGTGATGGATGTCATCAATCTTACTCATGGCTCGATGATCGCGCTGGGCATGTTCTGCATGTATCTGCTGTTCGCCGCCCTTCACATCAACGCTTACGTGTTGTTGCTGCCCACCATCGGGGCCGGCTTGATCATCGGACTCGTCGTCTACTGGATGGCGGTGCACTGGGTGGTGGGCCGCTCCATGTTGATGAGCCTGCTCTCCACGTTCGCGGTGAACATGATGGTCATCGGCATCGGCACAGCGGTGTGGAGCACGAGTCCGTACAACGTCAACTTCGTTCTGCCCGGCATCACCATCGGAGCCTACACTTTCACCGGGAACCACATCGCTGCCGCCATCTCTGCGGTGGTCATCGCCCTGGCGCTGCAATTGTTCCTCTATCACACACGTACGGGCAAAGCCATCCGCGCCGTCGCCGATAACCGCGAAGCCGCCGAGTTGATGGGCATCTCCTCGACGGCGGTGCTGAGTATCGCTTTTGCGATCGGCATCGCTCTGGCGTGCACCTCTGGGGCGCTGGTCTCCACCTTGTTTCCCTTCACCATTCTGTCTGGCGGGGTGTATCAGTTGAAAAGTTTCGTGGTGACCATTCTGGCGGGACTGGGCAAGCCGTTCGGAGCCTTGGTCGCTGGAGTGCTCCTGGGTTTGCTGGAGGGAGTGGTCACGCCGTTCATCGCCGTCAGTTGGATTCCGCTGATCGAGTTTGGGCTGTTTGTGGTGGTGCTGGTCGCATTCCCGCAGGGCATCTTCGGGAAGAGGGCGACGGCATGATACTGCGCCGTCCCTTCTTCTGGATCATTCTGCTCGTCGCCGCCGGGTTCATTTACGCGCCGGTGCACGGGAACAACGTTTCCTTGCGTGAAGATCTCATCCTCATCGCCATCGCCATCATCCTGGCCAGCAACTTGAACCTGATGATCGGCTACACCGGCTACGTGAACTTCGGCCACATCGTCTTTTACGGGCTGGGCGGTTACGTGGGACTTTACCTGACGACGGCGCGCGGCTGGAACCTGGTGCTGTCGGCGCTGGTGGCCGGTGTGGTGGTCAGTGTCTGCGCGTTCTTGTTCGGATTGGCCATTTTGCGCTTGCGTGGGGCCTATTTTGCCCTGGCCACCATTGGCATTCTCCAAGCCGTACAGGCGTTTGTTTCCAACTTCGATCCGTGGGGCAGATCGACTGGAATGTACCTCTCGTTCAGCTCCTACCAGTCTCTGGGCGGCGCCAGGCACGCTCTCTGGATCACCTACTTCCTGATCATTGCGGTCATGACCCTGTCGATGATCGTGAGCCTGATCATTAAGAATTCCAAGTTTGGCCTGGGCCTGTTCGCCATTCGCGAGGACGAAGATGCCGCCGTGGTGCTGGGCGTCAATGCTACCGTGTACAAGGCGATCATCTACAGCGTGTCCGCATTTCTGCCTGCGGTCGCTGGCGCGCTGATGTTCTTCAAGAATGGCATGATCGATCCCTCGATCGCCTTCGAGTACATGTTGTCGCTGGAAGGCATCGTAATGCTGATGCTCGGCGGCCAAGGCTCAGTCATCGGCGCGGCTCTGGGCGGGGCTCTCTATGAGAAACTTCGCTCCTACCTGCTCACTTCTCCCGTCCTTTCCAACTTTCACCTGGTGATCGCCGGCGGACTGCTGCTGATGGTGGTGCTGTTCGCGCCTGGCGGCTTGATTGGCTGGGTGTATCGCCTGGTGCCGCGCGCGCGCAAGGTGATCGAATGAACACCATCCTGGAAGTGCGCGGCGTCAGCAAGCGTTTCGGCGGACTGGTGGCGGTTTCCGACGTCAGTTTCAGCATCGATGAGGGTGAGATCGTGGGCCTGATCGGTCCCAACGGCGCCGGGAAGACAACATTGTTCAATGTCGTGAATGGGGTCTACAAGGCCGACCAGGGAACCATCACCTTTGCCGGAAAAGACATTACTCGCTGTTCGCCGGACCAGGTGGTCCACTTCGGCTTGGCGCGCACGCACCAGATCGTGAAGCCACTGAACGACCTTACGGTGCTGGACAACGTCACGGTGGGTGCATGCTTCGGTCGTGAATATCTCAATCTGGCCGACGCGCGCAAGGTAGCTTCCGAAGTGCTGCAGCGGATTGGATTGGGGGACCGCGCCGACATGATAGCGCGCTCGCTGACCATCGCCGGCAAGAAACGCTTGGAAATAGCACGGGCGCTGGCGGCGAAACCCAAGCTCCTGTTGCTGGACGAGGTGCTGGCGGGGCTGAATCCTACCGAAGTTGCGACGATGATCGAATTGGTTCGCAAAATTCGTGACAGCGGGATCTCGGTGCTCATGATCGAGCACCTGATGCAGGCGATCATGAGTCTTTCCGATCGCATCGTGGTGCTGAACCTGGGCCGCAAGCTGGCGGAAGGCAAGCCGGATGAGGTGGTACACAATTCGGATGTCGTCGAAGCCTACTTGGGCTTTCCCGATATCGTTGACAAATTGACAAGGATGGAATGATGGACCTGGCCCTTCAACTAGAGAACCTCCAGTCTGGATACGGCGAAGTGCAGGTCCTGTGGGGCATTTCGCTTGAGGTTGAGCGCGGGAAGTTAACTACGATCATCGGAACGAATGGCGCCGGCAAGACCACCAGCCTGCGCACGATCATGGGCAGTCTGCGTGCATGGAAAGGCCGCGTGCTGCTGCACGGAGAAGACATCACACGGCTCTCACCTCATGCCAAAGCAAATCGCGGCCTGGTGCTGGTGCCCGAGGGCCGGCAGCTTTTCCCGGACATGTCGGTAGAAGAGAACCTGGAGATGGGCGGGTACTCGAAGCGCGCCCGCAAGCGAGAGAAACAGAACCTGGAACGCGTCTATGCACTGTTCCCGCGCCTGAAAGAACGCCGCCAGCAGAAGTCTTCCACCCTCTCCGGCGGAGAGCAGCAGATGCTGGCCATGGGCCGCGGCTTGATGCAGGAGCCGGAGGTACTGATGATCGACGAACTCTCGCTCGGTCTGGCACCGGTGCTGGCGCAACAACTCTTCCTGACTTTGGGTGCGCTGCGGAAACAAGGGCTCACCATCGTCCTGGTGGAACAGAATGTGCACCTCGCACTGGCAATAAGCGACTACACCTACGTGTTTGCCGAAGGTCGAATCAGCATCCGTGGCAAGTCGGGCGACGTCGCAAGAATGGATGAAGTGCGGCGAGCCTACCTTGGACTCTAAGAGCGGGAGCGGTTTCGCTGTGCGTCGCTGATCGGCAAATTTTCATTTCGCCCCCACCCGTATTTCGCGCTCTACAACATCGCCTTCGCGGATGTGTTGAGATTGCCGGATGATCGCAGAAGGCGCGCCGCAAGAGTCGTCTTGACAGCTCGGAAGCACCACCGCCTCACCACACCTTGCAAGCCTTTACCGCCGTCATCGGTTGCCCTGCCTTGCAGCCAAATTCCTTTCCGAATTCGGGCATGTTCACCAGAACTCCATTGGCCCGGAAGCGGTCCGGTGAATGCGGATCGGTCGTCGCGATGAGCCGTTCCAACTCTGGACGCCACTCGGAGCACCAATCCTGCGCGAATCCCAGGAAAAACTGCTGCAACGGCGTATAGCCATCGGCGGACTTGTTCTTCAGATCAACGCCGTCTTGCGCAGCCCGCGCCAGGAACGCCATGTATGCCAGCCGCAATCCGCCATTGTCGGCCGTGTTTTCGCCGAGCGTGAGCTTGCCGTTCAGCTTGGTGTCTCCCACGCTGAATTGCGCGTACTCGTCGACAATGCACTGCGCCTTCTGGTTGAACTTGTCGCTGTCTTCCTTCGTCCACCAGTCCTCCAGATTGCCATGTCCGTCGAACTGGCGCCCTGTATCGTCGAAACCGTGCGTGATCTCGTGCCCCATGAAGACCCCGATGTGTCCGTAGTTCAGCGCATCCGGCTGTTTCCCATCGAAGAATGCAGGCTGGAGCACGCCCGCCGGGAAGTTGATGTCATTCTGGCTGGCTCTGTAGTAGGCGTTTACTGTTGGCGTCGACATGCTCCACTCCTCGCGGTCAACTGGCTTCCCAATTTTCGCCAGCTGGCGCCGCGACTCAAATTCCGTGGCCCGCAGATTGTCCCCGAAGGCGTCGCCCCGTACAATCTCCAGCTTTGAGTAGTCGCGCCACTTGTCGGGATATCCGACCTTGTTGGCGATCAGGTGCAGCTTCTCTTTCGCGCGCGCTTTGGTAGCCGCGCTCATCCAATCCAGCGAGTCGATGTCGCGATCCATTGCCGCTTCGATGTCGTGAATCATCCGCACCCCCTTGTCTTTGCTGGCAGCCGGGAATTGCTGTTCGACGTATGCCTTGCCCAGCGCTTCCGGTAGCGCTCCATCGGTGCTGCGGACGCACCGTTTCCAGCGTACTTCCTGCTCCGGAGTGCCCACCAGCTTGCGGCCGTTGAAATCGAATTTTTCTTCATCCAGCGCCTTGGGCAAAATCGTTCCCGCAGTCGAGCTGACCAACTGCCAGCGCAGGTAGGCCTTGATCGTGGGCAGATCCGTCTCGGCGATGACCTGGTTCATGCCCTGGAAGAACTCCGGCTCGGCGACGTTGATCTCCGTGAACGCCGGAGACTCCGTGGCGGAATAAAGGCGATGCCAATTGAAGGTCGGCGTAAGCGCCTGCAAGTCCTTAACCGGCATTTTGTGATAGATATTGTGCGGATCGCGCTGCGCGGTGACATCGAGCGAACCTTTCGCCAGCGCTGTTTCCAGTTTCATGATCGCCGCGGCGTCGCTTGCCGCCTGCGTTTCGCTCGCCCCAAGCAGCTTCAAAATGTTGGCAATATGCTGCACATATTGCTTCCGAATCTCTTCATCTTTTGCGCCGGTGCGGAAGTAATAATCTTTCTCGGGAAGACCCAGTCCACTCTGGTCCGCAAACGCAATCGTTCTGGTCGCATCCTTGAAGTCCTGTTGCGATCCAAATCCGAAGAACGCATTCACGTTGATCAATTGAAAGTGTGCCAGCAACTCCGGGAGTTGCTCCTTGCTGCTGAGGCCACTGATGCGGTCAAGCTCCGGCTGCAACGGAGCCAGCCCTTTTTGTTGCACCGCCCTTTCATCCATGCAGCTGGCGTAGTAATCCCCAATCTTTCGCGTATTCGCGTCGCGTGACGGATCATCGGCCGCCGCTTTCTCCAGAATCCCGTGCAGCACCTGCCGGTTGTACTGCTCAAGGTTGTAGAACTGGCCGGAGTACGGCGAGTCGCTCGGAATCGGATGAAGCTTGCTCCAATTGCCGCACGCGTACCGGTAAAAATCGACGCAAGGGTCGGCGGTCGTATCCATGAGGTTCTTATCCAGCCCAGGAATCAGCAAAAAAGTTTGCGCGTTGCCGCTGGTGCTAGGTGCGTTGCTGGTGGTTTGCGCGAACGCTATACCAGCGCAAGCCAGGGATAACAAAACGGCTTTTGTCGTCGAGAGCATCCGTCTCCCCTCTAGATAAGCATGATAGCGGAACCGCGAGGAATGTCCCCTTATTGCCTTTGTGGCTAGTGCCGTGACCGTGTGATCTCTAATACTGAGTCGGCCGATGCGTTATGACTGTAGCGCCGCCCTCCCGGCGGCTGTCCGGCGGGCATCCCCACCCGCCGCGCCGAGGGCGCGACGCCCTCGGGACAGCCGGCAAGATGCCGGCGCTACAAATTCACCAGCCTGCGGTAAACATCTCGCGGTCACGGTACTGGTGGCTATGTGGCGCGGAGCAGTCTACGCGCGACTAACTAAAGAAACAGGCTGCACGAAGACCTCTGCGACAGCCGGCGGGACGCCGGCGCTGCGGTCCGCCCACTATTTCATGGGCGGCAGATACGGAATATAGCGGGCAAACAACCAGCATAAGAAGAACACGACCGGGATGTGAACGATCAACTGCAGCACGCCATATCCCACGATGTCCCTGGCCTTCAATTTCAATATGCCCAGAAGAGGCAGCATCCAGAAGGGATTGACGAGATTGGGCAGCGCTTCCGACGCGTTGTAGATCTGCACCACCCAGCCCAGATGCACCTGGTGCAGATTCGCAGCCTGCAGCACATAGGGCGCTTCGATGACCCACTTACTGCCTCCGGAGGGAATGAAAATGCCGAGCACCGCCGAATACATCGCGACCAGCAAGGGATATGTGTTGTGGGTGCTGACGGAGGCGAAAAGTTTCGCCAGCGCCTCCGCGATCCCCGTTCCTACAATCATTCCGAAGATCACTGCGTAAAACGGGAACTGGATCAGCACGCCGCCGGTGGCGGGGATGCACTCCGTTACGGCACGCATAAAGCGCTTCGGGCGCCAGTGAAATAGAAGCCCCACCGTGATGAACATGAGGTTGTACGTATTAAGGTCGAGCGCTGCCAGTGCGCCTTGCGGCGAGGTGCGGAATACATCGACCAGATACCAGCACAACAGCGCGGCAACCAAAATGGTGAGCAGCGGACTGTATTCCAGCCACTCGCCGGGCTTACTCTTGGGCTCCAGGCTGGAGCGAATCGGCTCGTATTGGATGCCGTAGGATTCGGCGGTTCTGGCGTTCTCCGGCGACGGCGTGGACAACCAGGCGATCAACACGGATAGCACGATCAGGATCACGGTCGTCGCGATGCTTTGCCACAAGAAGAGAGTCTGGGTGAGCGGGATCAGACCACTAATGTTGAATAACGACGGCGGCATCGCCGTCTTTGTTGCCATCAACATGGCGGCTGAAGAAGATAGCCCCATCGCCCAGACGGCACCCAGTCCGAGATACGCAGCACCACCAGCAGCGCGGTAGTCCAGTCCTTTGACGCGCTGGGCCAGTTCGCGAACAAAGAGCCCACTGAAAATCAGGCTCAAGCCCCAGGAGATCAGCGACGTCAGCATGGAGAACAACGCCACCAAGGCAATCGCCTGCCGCGGCGTTTTTGGAATTCCGGCTAAGGCTCGGATAGCGCGATACACGATCGGCGTCGAGGCGACGACGTACCCACCGATGATGATCATCACCATCTGCATGGTGAAAGGAACGAGGCTCCAGAAGTTCTTGCCACCCTGGATGGCGAGTTTGGCCGGGCTCTGATGAAGCAGCAGGCCGACCCCAAAGACCACCACAATTCCGATCAGCGCAAAAATCAGCGGATCCGGAAACCACCGCTCACTCCAGTTGGCGAGCCCCAGGCCAAAGCGGACAAGGGGTTGTTCCTGAGTCGCCGCTTGCTTCTCTCGTGGCATGTGCATCTTCGATCCTTTCGGTTCAGAGTTAGAAAACTCCTGCGGGACATTTCAGGCAATGGTCCCGCAGGAGAGCCTACGGTTGCAGCACAGGGCCTCTGTCCCTGTTTAGGCAGGCTCTCTGTCAACAGATTTCCGTTCTAGGACTTTGCGTGGCACAAACTCTTAACCCATGCGCCCGGGCCACTCGGCTCCCAAGCTCCAAATAAGTTCTGCGCAGCAATCCGGCTCAGGGCTGCGTCTTTTGCAGGCTGACCGTCACATTCACTGCTACCGAACCTGCCGCTACCGTAAGCTCCCGCTTCCATTGGGCAAACCCTGGCATAGAAAAGACGACGACATGTGTGCCGGCACTCACCGCGATTTCGGATGGTGTGTTGCCCACATATCTGCCGTCTACGTTGATCTCCGCGCCGGACGGTGTCGAACTGAAACTACAGTTTACGCTCTCTGGAAGGACTCCCGGCGCGGAGACAACCGGCGGAACTGGCGCGGGGGCCGGTGAATTGGCGGGCGAAGTTCGCGGCGGCGGTGGCGCAGCGTGCGGCTGGGAGTCTGCAGCAGCGCCCGACTGAGGCCCTGGGGCAGCCGCCAGCAATTGATAGAGCTGCTTCCTTTCCTTGCCCTTTGCATCCCGGTACAAAACCGTGATCCCGTGTTTGTCCTTTCGTGCGTCAAACGTTTTCCCCACAGTCAACGGGGCGCACCTGGACCATCGCGAGTCCACGGTGCATGCAATGCTGAAGGACTTTCCATCACTATCCTGCACCAGCATGACGTTCTGCGCGGAGGATTTTTTGCTCTCGTTGCAGTAGGCTGAGAAATTCTGAAGATCGCAATCTTTCGGAACGGGGGTTCCGGACTCCAGCCCGTAAAACTCGGAGCTTAGAACTTTAATTTGAAGCGGGTAGGCCTTGGGTGGCCCCGCGAACATGGTGTTGACCAAAAAAAGGACCGGCAACAGCCTGATAAAAGTACGACACGCAGTCATAGCGCCTCTCCCGTTGTGTAAGCTGGGGACAGCGTTGCTCCTGGTGCCGATCGCTATCGGAGCAAATCTGTCCCCAACTTGCCAGTTGCCGACATTGTAGTCCTGGCATTTGCCAGGTGGGCCGATACTTTCTATCCCGGCGTGAGGCTAGAACGTAAAGACCGGCCCGAACTCCGTCCGATGATCCTGCCACTCGTTGCTCAGCGATCCGGCAATCAAATAGTTCTCGTGATTTTTTAGGCGCGTAGCATACGTTGACTGCTCGACGGCGAACATGCACCAGGGGTTGACCTTGTAGAACAGGGATGCGGCAACGAGTTTGCCCATCAAGAGCAAGTTTGACCCTGTCAAGGGCCCGGTCCCTAATATGTCACGATGCACCATCTGGTCTTTGCCCACGTGCAGATAGAGCTGCCAGCCAGCATTGTGACCTTTCGGATTGGCGTTGAACCACCGGGAGAGCGGAAGGCCGAGATCGACGAAACCGCCAAAAGCACGAATTGGCCTTTCCGGAGCGACCACAACACTGTTGATGGGGCAGCCGGCCACAGGGTCTGGAGTGACACTGCAAGCCACAGCTGCGTTGCCGAGACCGTCCATGGTTTCGAACTTGATAGCGCTCGTGCTAACCAGCCCTCCGTAGTCGGTGTTGAAGGAATTGGTTTGGCCACCGAACATGAAGCGCAGGTCGCCGCCCTTATAAGCGCTCGCCACCAGCGTGAACCAGCGAGTCGGCAATTGCAGGGCAAGCTGGTTGCCCCACAGCTTGCTGGAAGCGGTATAGCCATCAGGGAAGGCTTTTGCGTAAGAAGCGCACAGAGCGATTTCCGCCGCGGTCCCCGTACAAGTTGCCGGTAGCAGGCCCCCAGCAGGGGTCATGGCGTTGCTGGTGACGATCGACGTACGCTTGGAGCGGAAGCCGCTCCAGAGGAGTTGCGCAGGCGCAACTCCTGGCGCTTTGTCAAGCTGCCACTGGATGGCCAGTCTGCCTTCGTATTCGGGGCGGTCGGCGTCGGCGCCCTCGCGCTCGCCCTGTCCAAGCTGGTCCGCTAGGCCATTGACCGCTCCGAGAGTAGTGAACGTGTTGGCGGCCGACTTCTCGACTTGAGCTGTGCTCGGCATCATGATCGCGAAGGTGGGAGAAATCTTGAAATTCAGCGAACTGCCCAGCTTCTGAACCCAGCCGACCATCATCTGCGGGGAACGTTCATAGGCGGCGCCATAATAAGCGGCTAGGAATGTGGTTTCGAGGAGGTTGGGCAGAGCGCTCGATCCGAAGAGCGTCCAGTCCTGTCCGCCTTCAAAGTAGAAGTCAGAGTTTTCGCTGGCGGCATAATCCATGCGCACCCAGGCCAAGCGCAATTGGAAAGCGTTGCTTCGAATCGACGAGACGTTGCGGTTATCCACAACGCTGAAGTTGCCTTCAAAGTCGGCTTCGACCCGGCCCGTAAAAGTCAGCTTCGGGGACGCATCTGGCCACTCAAAGTTTGCGCCAAAACGCGAGCTACGCGCCTTGATGTGGAACTCGGGGTCTTTCGTAGGGCCGGTGTTCGTAGTCCCAGTGGCTGAATTTGCAAACAGACCGATGAAGGGGAAGTCATCGCCATCGGGGGCGCTGGAATCATGCGCCGCTGTGGCCTTGATAAAGCCGTAGGGCGTCATTTTGACAGGGCCCATCTTGAAAGCTGGGATCAAGCCATCTCTCACGGGCGGGTCAAGGGCAAGCACGCGCACGGGAGCAATCGCCGGGACCACCGCCGGAGGCGGGACGGGCGGGGGAGCCCCCATCGGCGCAGCGGAAGCTTGCGGCGCGGGCTCGGGTTCCGGGCTTGGGAGGGAAGACGAGATCGGATTGTGCAGCACGGTGTTTACCAGATGGACCCCGGACGAGTCCGCGACCGTGGCCGTGTTTACGGGTACGACCGGGGTCGTGTTCACGGGTGCGACCGTGGCCGCGTTTACGGGCACGCCCGTGGACGCGTATTCCTGCTGACTGATGAGGCCCTTCTTCACGAGCAATTGAGCGAGGCGGGCGTTCGCCTCCTCCGGAGAGGACGCCTGGTTGATCATTGCGATCTCAGCGGGAGACAAAATTCCCTTGGACTGAAGCAATCCCGCGAGCGGGTTGTTATTGGTTGTGCGGTTTTCCTGTTGCTGGGCCACGGCCAATAGGGCTAGGACGAGCACGGAAATCAACAGACTCAAACGCAAGACTGTTCTTTTCATTTGGGATAGCCTCTTAGGTCGAATTTGAAAAACGCTTACATTCTGGTCACGGCCCTCCAGCGGCGCTGTGACGAGCGTCACCAGGGCGCGTGTTTGCACCCACGAACAACACCGGCTTGACGCATCCCTCAAACGGTGGGAGCAGCGAAAGGTTCTCACCGTCGCGGAAGAACAGATGAGCCGGCCAGCCTGTGCCCTTATACGCCCGCCATTGTAGCGCGTGTTTCGCCGAAAGGAAATCGTTGTGCCGAATTACCCGATGGGTGTAGGATGCGTGCGATTGGGCTGGCAGGATTCGGCCACTATTATGATCTGGAGCGAGTCATGAATACGTTCCCGGTTTTGTTGGGCGCGCTATGTGTATATGCCCTTGCCTACCGTTACTACAGCGCGTTCATTGCCGCGAAGGCCCTGGCGCTCGACGATCGCCGCACCACTCCGGGGCACCTATACGCAGACGGGCACAACTATGTCGCTTCGCCAAAATGGGTGCTCTTCGGACATCACTTCGCGGCTATCGCCGGAGCAGGGCCGCTTGTGGGGCCGACCCTAGCGGCGCAGTTCGGGTTTGCGCCGGGTTTCCTTTGGTTACTGATTGGCGGCGTCCTGGCCGGATGCGTGCAGGACTTTACTGTGCTGGTAGCTTCGATACGTCACCGCGGCCGCTCGCTGGCGGATATTGCCCGCACCGAAATCAGTCCCTTTGCCGGTCTGGTGGCGATGATCGCCATGCTCTTTATTCTTCTGGTCACCCTCGCCGGCCTCGGCATCGTCGTGGTCAATGCGCTTTCCAACAGCCCGTGGGGCGTGTTCACCATCGGCATGACCATCCCCATCGCCGTCATCATGGGATTGTGGATGTTCAAGAGCCATGCGGGAAAGATCACGGTCACCGGTCCCAGTATCTTTGGTGTCGTGCTTTTGCTCGCCAGCGTAATCGCCGGACACTGGGTGGCGCAGAGCGGAGCGGCAGCGGCGCTTACGTTCACGCCCCACGAGATCACGATCCTCATGGCCATCTACGGCTTAGTGGCTTCGGTTCTCCCCGTGTGGCTGGTACTGGAACCGCGCGACTACCTCTCGACCTACGTCAAGCTGGGTACGATCGCCGTCCTGGTCATCGGCGTCTTCGTGGTTCATCCCAACATAAAATTTCCGAACGTCACGCAGTTCGTTCATGGCGGTGGGCCGATCATCAAAGGCAACCTGTTCCCATTTCTTTTCGTGACCATTGCTTGCGGCGCCATCTCGGGCTTTCACGCGCTGGTCTCCTCCGGCACAACACCGAAGATGCTGGACAAGGAAACTGACGCCCGCTTCATCGGATATGGCGCCATGATGGCGGAATCGCTGGTGGGTATGCTGGCTTTAATTGCGGCCTGCTCCATGCATCCGGGCGACTACTTTGCCATCAACACCACGCCCGCGGTCTTCAGCCACCTGGGCTTGAGCACGGTCAATCTGGATATGTTCTCCCGCGAAGTCGGAGAGAAACTGGCGGGGCGCACGGGAGGCGCGGTTTCGCTGGCGGTCGGCATGGCACAAATCTTCCGCGGCCTGCCCGGGATGGATCGTTTGATGGGCTACTGGTATCACTACGCCATCATGTTTGAGGCCCTCTTCATCCTGACTACGGTGGACACGGGAACCCGCGTGGCCCGCTACGTCCTGCAGGAACTTATGGGCAAAGTGCACAAGCCCTTCGGCAACAGCGCCTGGTGGCCCGGAAATCTGATCACCAGCTCCTTGGTGGTTCTGGGCTGGGGATACCTGATCTACACCGGAAATATTTCCACGATATGGCCATTGTTCGGCACCGGGAACCAGTTGCTGGCGACCATTGCGCTGGCGGTGACGACCACTTTCCTCATTAACATGGGCAAGCAGCAATATGCCTGGATTACCGGAGTTCCGATGTGCTTCGTGGGGGTCACTACGGTCACGGCGGGAGTGCTAGGGATCAAGAACATTTTCTGGCCCTTGACCTCCAAGCCCGGTCAGGTATTTACCGGCTACCTGGATTCGATCCTCATGACCATCTTTATCGTGGGCGTAGTTCTCGTCGTATTCGATGCGGTGCGACGCTGGATCAAGACGCTGAACGGCGCACCCGCGCCACAGGAGGCGTTCGGTCCTCCGCTCACTGCTGCCGGCGAAGTAAGGATGGGTTGCTGCTAGCTATTTCATAAATCGCTTTGGGAAGGGCGCGGCTTAAGGCCGTGCCTCCCAGAGCCAACAAAGACGCGGCCTTTGCAGATTGCTGAAGAACGCGTGGCGCGCGCCCCATTCACCCTCAGCGGCTGCGACTCAGCCGTTCCCTGCCTCTTTCCACATGCTGGTTAGCTGGTGGATGGATTCGTCGCTGGCGTCACCCACGACAAAGTAACGCAATTCATGCGCACTCCAGGATTCCACATGGAACTTGAGCACGTCCCTCGACGACTCCCGCGTTGAGAATGCATGGGCGAGATCCGGCTGGTCCCGGAAGACGAATACTGAAATGTGATGAGCGCCAATGTTGTAGATCAAGTGAGCGCCTGGTTCGTGCTCGAGGTAAGTGAGCCGCCCGCCAACCAGGGTAAATGGGGAGCCTGCGAGTTCCGGAAGATTGAAACTGAACGGCACTTTGCCCTGGAACCAAGGCTTGACGGTATGCCGGTCGGAGGACACTACGTCCACCGGGGTGGAGGCGGCAAGGTTTGCAACATGGATATCGGTTAACTCGGAGAGCAACTGTCCTGACCGCGCCTGCTCCGACGAACGACTTAGAAATATTCCCGCAACCATGAGGATCATTACCGCCGCTGCCAGCACGGGCGCCCATCCCCAGCGCCATGGGACTGGCCTGCGGGCGCCAACCTGATCTGCTATAGCGTGGTCTGCTATAACCTGGTTTGCTATAACCTGGTCTGCTATCTTCCGCCGAAACTGCGGCGAGGGCGCGTAGCGCCGGGCCGCGAGCTTGGTGTCATGCTTCAGTCGCATCTGGCGCAGGGCCTGGACGGCGCACGAGGAACACTCGCGCAGGTGCGCATCCATGGCGCGCATCTCTTCCTCGGAAAGCTCCGCGTCCACGTAGCGATCGATCTTTGGCTGCCAGATATCGCTAGCCATTGCTTGCCCCCTGCAGCTCTTCCCGCATCGCGCGGCGAGCGCGATATAGGCGTGACATCACCGTGCCGATCGGGATCGAAACGGTCTCAGAAATTTCCCGATAGCTCATCTCTTCAACGTCCGAGAGAAGTAGCACCTCGCGGAAAATGACAGGCAGTTTCGCGAGCGCGGCCTGGATGGCTTCCTGGCTGGCGCGGCCCAGTAAGATCGATTCCGGCGTGTCCATTGTCGCAGATGCGACGGCCGTCTCCTCGTCGTCGCTCTCCAGCGGAACCGTCCGCGTCGCCTTCAGGCCGGTGCGTGACGTCAGGAAGGAATTGCGCAAAATGCGGAAGATCCAGGGGAAGTTTGTCCCTTGCTGAAAGGACGAGAAGCCCTTCAACGCCTTCAGGTAGGTTTCCTGGACCAGATCTTCCGCTTCTTCACGGTTGCCCGTCAACCAGCCCGCGAAGTTATAAAGCGAGTCGAAGAGCGGCATGGCCAACTCCTCAAAGCTCCCGGCGCTAGGTTCTCCCATGGACACGACGCCAACAGCTTAAATCAGAAACCGATGCCGCATATTCTCGAAATCACTGCAGCTTCGGCAGCAACTCAGCGGGCTCTTACGGTGCGGCTGAAGCCGCACCCCTTCAAAACCAAAGTCAAAACCCGAGTTTTTCCGACACCTGCTAAAAAAGAAAAACCTCCAATTACCTGCGGCCAGGATGGACCCTGGTCAGGGTTTCAAACCGCACCATTTCAGACCGCACTCTGAGACGCATTCCGCACCAGCGCCAGCGTGGTCAGATCGTTGTGCGCGGGAGCCGTCCGTGTGAACTGGCGAGTCGCCTGCAGCATGCTCAGGCACAGGTCATGCGCCTTGAGAACGGTCGCGTCCTGAAGATTTTGCTTTGCTCGCTCCAGCCCGAATTCCGCGTCCTCGCAGTCCGCTTCCACGAGCCCGCGTGAGACCACCACAAGAGCCGAGCCTGGCACAAGGTGGCAGGTCGCCGCACTCTGCGTCGTGTGTGAAAACAAGCCCAGCGGCAGCCCGGTTGCATCGAGCAGCGTGACTCCGGCGCGGTCTCGAAGCAGTCCCGGAGTGTGGCCCGCATTGGCGTAGCACACTGTCCCTAGATCCTCGTTATAGCAACCGATGAACGCGGGACAACTGCGAAGACCACCGCGCAAAATCGTGCGGTTCATCTCATGGCACAGTTCGATCATGGCGGTGGTCTCGTTGAAGTCTTCTCCGGCGAAGAGAACGGGCGCAAGCGTTCGGAACTTTTTCTGCACGGCGATCAGGATTTCACGCGTGTCCGCCCGCAGGCCGGCAATATCCAGCAGCACGAACAGCATGCGCGATCGCCCTACCCGCAAGAACTCATAGAAATCCCCAGCCACGCGTTGCCCGGAGTAGGCCGCGGCAATCTCGGCGTGACGCAGCAAGGGTACATCGCAATGGAGCGGATCGGTGAGCGGCGGTGCGCCGGCGCGCTTCTTAAACAGCGAACGCCAAAACCCCGTCGAGAGCGGCTTCGGTTCCCCAACATCAGCGCTTTGCGTCATAGCGCGGCTCCAGCAACACGGGTGCCAATCGCTGGAAAAAAGAGCGGCATCTGTGCAAAACGAAACCGAGGCTTAGAGTCTGCACCTTCCAAGGATATCGGAAGATTAGGTTCGATGCCGGCTGGACTTTCGTGGAGAAGCCTAACTAACTTCCCGAGTTAGCCATCATGAGCGCGAACAGCGCGGGCAGATAGATAATCGTCGCCTGGAGCAAACGCCGAGCCGACGGTTTGGAGGCTGGAGCCGTTGCCAGCATTTGCGGATACGCCATCCCCATGGACACACGAAACAACGCCGCGCCCATCAGGATCGCGCCGACCAAATACACGCGCCCAGCCATTCCCAGGGCAACCGGCAAAACACTCACCGGAATCAACGCTCCGGAATAGGCCAAAATCCGCCACACCGTGGACTTCCCATCAGAATCCACCACCGGCAACATGCGAATGCCGCCTTGCGCATAGTCCTCGCGATAGAGCCATGCGATCGACAGAAAATGCGGAAACTGCCAGACAAACATGATGGCAAAAAGAACCAGAGTCTCGACTTCCAGTTTTCCGCGCGCCGCCGTCCACCCCAGCACCACCGGCATCGCTCCCGGGAACGCACCCACAAACGTGCACACGGGAGAAACTTTCTTTAGTGGAGTGTAGGCCGCCAGATACACTAGCGCCGTCAAAAACACTAATAAACCAGTTAGTAAGTTGGCATAGATTGCGAGATAAGCGGAACCACCCAGAGTCAGCGCCACTCCTACTATAGCCGCGTGGGCTGTGGTCATTCTTCCCGCAGGCAAGGGACGCAGCGCTGTGCGCCGCATCCGCGCATCCACGCTCGCTTCGAGCACCTCATTCAGCGCCGCCGTTCCGCTCGAAACCAGGGCCACACCCAACAGGGCGTGGAACAAGCCCAGCGACCACGACGAAACCCCCAAGCGGTGCGCGCCAAAGAAGTAGCCGCACCACGCCGTAAGAACGATCAGAGTCGTAATGCGCGCCTTGGTAAGCTCGCCGTAATCGCGCAACCGAGAGACAAATGTTTGCAACATGGACCCCACACTCGCCCGTTTGCCCCTGCCGCCCTCATCCGGCGGTTTAACTCAAACCGGCATCGCCCCAATAAACTCCCCACGAGACATTGGATCAGCGAAAGTCAGAAGACAGCATTGGTACCGCGTCATCGGTTCAATGTCAAGTCAAAAACCTAAAGCGCCACCAAGTTTTGCTCTTCACGCTGCTCGCGTCAAACGCAATGTTCAAACGCAATCGTCCAACGCAATCCTTAAAACGCAATCCTGGGCAACCAGCGCCGGCACCGTTAGTGGTTGCCCGCAGAACTGGAGCCCGCAGGACTGGAAGCACTGAAGGTCTCGGGCGGATCAAAATAACACCGATGCCAAAGGGCCGCGTCGGTCAACCTGCCCGCCTTCCATTGCTGAACCGTGGGCAGGGTTAGGGCAATCATGCCGCCATCGACTGAATCGAAAATCAATACCACTCCGGCGAGCTCCTGTGATTTGGCCGCCAGCTCCGCATAGTTCTTGTCGAGCAAAGACTTGGCGAACTCCAGTTTTGCTTGCGCACCGCTGTTTGCTTCGTTTTCCTGGATCTTTTGCACCGAGATGATTTTCACGTTTTTGCCCCGAAGCGCATCCCAATCTCCCGGGAAGGGCGCGGTTTCCTCGCGCGACACCAGAAACAGATCGACCGCAACCGGTGCGGCCTTCGTGTTGGCCAGCGGAACGTCCGAAATGCCCTCCGGCATCTCCAGGCTGGTGCGCCAAATCCATCCCCGCGACAAGCCCGAAATCCGCACGTGAACCCAGTCCTCATTGAAATCCAACATCTCAAATTCATCGTGCGCGGTCGCCAAAAATAAAGTCTTCGCATCCAAACTGGGAGACGCAACTACTGGCGTCCCGGTTTTCTTTATGGCGACCAGATTCTTCGGATGCGCCTGGTTCTTGAGCACTTCCTCCAAGCTCGCCACCTCCTCCCGCAACCTGGCTTCCGCTTGATCGGCAGCTTTGTTCTGCGAATTTCTCGTCTCCGCCGGTTGCTGACTGGACAAGCCCGGTTTCACTGAAGACGAGAACGCGCGCCCGTTTTCCGGCAACTGGGGCGTCGGCGCCGAGATCGCGGGTCCCGCGATCCCCGCAACTCCTTTTTCCGGGGTTGCCGACCGCTTGCCGGGCGCCGCCAGTGGAGCGGTCACCGGAAAACCTTCCCTAGAGCTCCCGCTAGAACTGCCGCCCGAATTCGTCGCACCAGCGCTGCTCGTTAGCAGTTCGGATAGCTGGTCAAGGAGGTCGGATTCGATCCGGCCATTCGAAGGCACCAGTTGGTATCCCGAACGAGATGGGTTTGAATCCGTGTACCAGGCCGTCACCTTGCTATTCACCCGTACCACCGATCCACCCGATGCCGTCGAACTCACCTGCACGGCAGATTGGAAATAAGCGCGCCGGTATTGGTTCAAAGGATGATCGCCGGGCAAGGCGAATCCTTCCAGCACCGGCAGCCGTCCACGCATGGAGGGTTGCAACTCCTTCAGCGCTTTTTCCACCGCGCTTTTCGACTGACTGTAGGTGCGCTCATACGGCCCTGCTTGCGGACTCGCTGGCGCGCGGCCGCTCTGCGCCGAAGCCGCTGGAAGCACGACCAGGAGAAATGCGGAGAGCGCGGCGCGAAGGACTCGGCGAGCGCAGGGCGGAGTAGTGACTGGCAAAGTAGCGACTGGCAAACCTTGTCCGGTCATGGCACCTGCTCCAACTGGTCGCGTTGAATCCATCCGTGCTGTCCGTCGCGGGTTTCGACCCCGTACCAGTAAGTCGTAGAAATTTGAATCAGGACTTCGACTCCGGGCTCCAGAGATTTCAGCGTGCTTGCGGTGTGGAACGGAGCAGACTTGAGCGGAGCCCCAGGCTTCTTGACGAGCCTTTCCACCTGACTGCGCAGCTCGGCGACGCGTTGCTCCAGCGATTGAGCGGGCAGCTCGTACGCCGCCGCTTGACCGCGCGTGGCCCCCATCGGGCTCTCGCCGTGCGTGTTTTCGGTGGGCGTCTCCGGCGGCGGAGTGCTCAACACAATCGTGTCACTGCCCAGGCCGAAGTTTTCCTTCGCCAAGCGATCTTGTTTCGCTCGCAAAGCCTCGGCGTTTTCCTTTTTCATCAGTTCGACCGCGTCCAGGCGTTCGCGGATGTCCTTGTACTCCTCGCTTTCCACCGAGCCGTTCGAGAGATGGACGGTGTGCCGTAAATCCTCCACAAACACAGCGTCAATGCGCAGCACGGTATTTTCGAAGCCCTGTATCTGCACCACGTAGCGCACGGCCAGCGTCCCCAGATCGCCGCTGTCTTTGAAATTCCGCGGATCGAGCGCATGCCGCTTCACTTTGTAGAAAACCTTGCCGTCCTCCGTCCAAGCCGGAAAACCCGGCGCCGATGCGGCCGCGACCGCTCCCTTGACGTACTCGTCTTTGTCGTATTCCTTGGTTCCCCGGATGATTGTGTTCTGCGTCACGTCTTCCACCACCTGCGCCACTTCGGGCTCCGGCAGCGGAATATTGATGATCAGGCCCTCGCCGTACGCGAGAACATTTTTTTCACGGCCGTGCAAGGGGATTGCCGCCGCTGTGAGCAGAAGAAATACTGCGGTCATCCGCAGGTAAGACGCAGCTCGATGAAACATAACCCCGTGAAACGCAACCCAACGAACCAGCCCCATACCGCGAAAACTCTTGTCCGAGATCACGACCGGCTCCGGTGTTCCTGTTGCAAGAGTCTCTTACGCTGGGTTCATCGCTGTCAACTGGCTTAGCAAGCACTCTACTTGCCGTTTCTCTGATCATGCTCGGGCGGCATGTCAAAAGATTGTAAAAAAAATCTTACAAATCCCTTGCACTTCGTTTCTGACGGTAGTACTATTCCGCGCCTGTGGGGTGGTAGGGTAACTAGACCACCAACCGTAAACCTGTTGGGTCGGGCGCAGCAGCTACTAAGCCGTGGTCTTTATGCTTAGCCGCTGCATGTGCGCTGTTGTTTGGGGGTTGTGGGGAATTCCGTTTCGCAAGAACTTGTGACCTTAGTCTGAGGAGTGCAGCCATGCGTTTGTGGGCGCAGTCTCATCTCTGTCAGAAGCCGCAGCGGGTACGTTCCGTTCTCGCCGCTGCATGCGCGTTAGTGTTTCTGCTCTTGGGCGCCAGCCAGCCGGCGGGGGCGTTACCGGCCTTCGCCAGGAAGTATGGGCTACGGTGCTCGGCTTGCCACGAGTCGTGGCCCGCCTTGAATAACTTCGGGCTGAAGTTCCGAGACAATGGCTATCAGTTGATGAACGATCGGGATGCTCCCATCTGGCAGAATCCCTCGTACTGGCCGGTGACTTTCCGTATCACTCCGGTCTGGCACCGGCTGAGCAGCCTTCAGGAAGTAGACACATATTCACCCAGCGGGGCACCTTCGACGGCCCAACGCATCACGTCGTCTGGATTTGACCTGAGCGGGCTCGACTTCCATACCGGTGGAACGCTGGAGAAGAACGTCTCGTTCTATGTGCTTCCGTCGTCGAACTCGTCGGCGACGTTTCATTTTGAGACCGCGATGGCGCGCCTGGATAACATCGGGAACAGCCCCTGGCTCAATATCAAGCTAGGTAAGTTCGAGCTCAACAACCTGCTCTCTGAAAAGCGCATTCTAACGCTGACCGGTAACGGCGGTGTTTATCAGACTTATCACTTCATCCCGTTTGGTGACGGGAACATCTACGGGCAGATGGGGGACAACCAGCTGGGCGTGGAGTACGTGGGCCACTCGTTGGACGATCGGACGCGAATTTCCGCCGCCCTGCTCAGTTCGAATGATGGGAACGTGGGCCTGGTTACCGGAGCCAACTCCTATAGCGGATTCTTTACCTTCGACGAAGGTATTGATACCGGCAAGCTGGGGGTAGATCGTCTCGGGGTCTACGCCTTTGTAGGCGAGGCGGCCACGTACTATCGGACGAGTAGCGTGAGCGGGGCGCCCGTGCCCATCCCTGGTTCGGGAATTGGCAACAAGGGATTCAGTCGTGTGGGCTTTACCGGACAATTCTATTTCGGTCCCCACTTTGACGTAAACGTAGTAACGCAGCACGGCGAGGATAACGAATATTTCGGGCAGGGTTATGGCAACGCAATTAACCCAAGCAATGGAACTCCTGGCACGCCCGGGCTTAACTTCCTGCCGACGTCGACGCTTCTGGCGGGAGCGCGGGCGCCCACCTGGAATGGCGTCACGGTCGAAGCTCGCTACGTGTACAGTCCGCAGTTCATTATGCTCGCTCGGTATGAGGCGGAACGAATGTCGCAACAAGCAACGCCGGGGATGGCGAGCAACCTGGGAAACGTCACCAACTATGTGATCGGCTACCGCTACAACCCGTTTATGACCAGCCGGGCCGGCTTTGCCTATCACGGCGAATTCAACTTGTTCCACCAGGACCTTACCGGTCCTCTTAACTCGTCTAGCAATCCCACCAACATAAACACCAGCGAATTGTTGTTCGGATTTGACTTTGACTTCTAAAGAGGGGGGATGACAATGCATACGAGCCTACTCAAGTGGTCGCTGTGGTTGAGCGTGGTTGTCGCTCTCTGTTTGTCTATTGCCTCGTACGCGCAACTCACTACGTATCAGCAGCAAGACTGGTTACATTCGCCGGCGGCGACCAGCCACATCGGCAACATAACCGGAAATCCCAACGCCGCCGCCTTGCCGTATCGCCGGTACTGCGTCGGCTGTCACGGCGATCTCGGGGACGGCAACGGGGAGAACATGCAATGGATCAACCCGAAGCCGCGTGACTTCCAACTGGCGATTTTTAAATGCCGCTCCACTCCCACCGGGACGTTGCCCACGGACGAGGACCTGTTTAACACCATCGGGCGCGGCTTGGATCGCTCCAATATGCCGTCGTGGAACCCATTGACCAAGCAGGAGCGGGCCGACCTGGTGGCTTGGATCAAGCACTATTCTCCGCGCTGGCAGACGGAGAAAGCTGGAACGCCAATCGAGATCCCTGCTGAGCCGGAAATCACGGCAGAAAGGGTCAAGACTGGTCAAGAAGTGTTCCGGAAGATGGAATGCTGGAAGTGCCACGGCGTCCAGGGCATGGCCAATGGCCCTTCCTCCTCAACCCTCACCGATGACCTTGGGCGGCCTATTTCTCCGTTCAACTTCACCGACGGCTCGCGACCGCTGTGCGGAAGCACGGATCAGGATGTCTACAAGATTTTCATGACCGGCCTGGACGGGACGCCCATGCCGTCATTCGCCGACAACATTAAACCGGAGGAGGCTTGGGACCTGGTGTTTTATCTGCGCTCGCTGCAGCCGCACAACTCCTTCAACGCCAAAGAAAAGGAGATTGCCAACCAACTGGGGTTGAAACCGGTAAATCCAAATGCACCAGCACAGTGATTGGAAGGGTAACCCTTCCGAACTTAGGAGAAAAGCCATGAAGCATCAACGCAACCGTGAGTGGGCAGCGATCTTAGCCACTCTAGTGTTGGTCGGTCTTGGATCGTTAACGATTAGCCACAAGGCGAGTGCGGCCGGTGAGGGCAAGATTACCGGCACCGTCAAACTGGACGGCACGGCCCCGCACATGAAGGGTATCGAGATGTCAAAGGACCCTTTCTGCGACAAGGCACACGCGAACAACCCCGCCCATTCGGAGAATGTCGTGGTCGGCAATGGTGGCGGTTTGGAGAATGTTGTTCTCTATATTTCCGAAGGGTTGAGCGCCAGTGAGCTCAGCATGAAACCCACTCAAGTCCCCGTATTCGACCAGAAGAATTGCATGTACACTCCCCACGTGCTGGCGATGGACGTAGGCCAGGAATTCAAAGTGGAGACCAGCGACGCGACGGCTCACAATATCCACCCGGAACCCAATCCTCTGACCGGCAACATTCCCTGGAACCAGTCGCAACCGCCAGGGGCTGCGCCGGTCGTTAAGAGTTGGAAGACTCCAGAAATGATTCACGTCAAGTGCAATATCCATCCGTGGATGAGTGGCTGGTTCGCGGTGGTAAAGGGTCCGTACGCAACTACGGATGAGAATGGTTCCTACACGATCCAGAATGTGCCTGTTGGAAATTACACAGTGACGGCGTGGCAGGAAACCTACGGTACACAGACCCAGAAGGTGACGGTGGCGGCGGGCGCAGCGGCAACCGCCAATTTCACGTTCAAGGCTAAGTGAGAATTCTCGGGTAAAGAATCTCGGGTAAAAAGTCAATCCGAGAGCTGGCCAATCCGCCCGCTTTCTACACTCCGCAACGAGCGGTCAAGAGCCGGAGATGCTGCGGAGGCTTCAGCAATGGCACAGGAGGGTACATGGAAACCGCAATCGGAGTATTTGCTTCGCGTGATCACGCGGAGAGTGCGGTCAGGGAGTTGCGGGAGCGGGGCGTGCCGGAAGAATCCATCGTTTTCTTAACTCGCTCGGAAAACGAAGCCAAAACTATCGCGAAGGAGCTCGGCGCATTTGTGGGAGGCTTCGTGGGGGGAGCCGCCGGTTTGACCACCGGGGTGGTCGCGGCAACGCTGCTTCTTCCCGGGATCGGAACGGTATTCGCGCTAGGGATCGGCGCCGCCGCACTGCTCACGGGCGCGAGTGCGGGCGCGGGTGCGGGCTCCGCCGTCGGATCGGCGGCAACACACGAGGGGGACGCACCGGCGCCGACAAGGGCTGAAAAGTCCGCTGAGGACGCGTCCTTCTTCCAGGAAGTACTCAAAGAAGGGCGTTCGCTGATTGTGGTGCGGACAGAGTCCAAGGAACTTGCGAGTTCCGCGTGCGCCGTTCTTGACCGGCTGGGAATCGGAATGGAAGGACGGAGCCCCGTCAAGATGCAAACCAGCGCCCGCAAGGTGGGCGGAGTGACCGTCCTGGACATCAGCGGAAGAATTACGCTGGGCGAGGGAAATGTTATTCTCCGCGAGATTGTTCGAGATCTGGCGGAAAAAGGCGCCAAGGCGATCGTGCTAAACCTCGGCGAAGTTCAGTATGTCGACAGTTCTGGTGTCGGAGAGTTAGTCAAGGCGCACACCACGATTCGGAATCAGGGTGGGCAACTGAAGCTCGCCAATCTGAACAAGCGAGTACATGATTTGCTCGAGCTGACCCGGCTGTCCGCCGTTTTTGATATTCAGAAGGACGAGACGAGCGCGATCAAGTCCTTTGGCGGATCGTCACAAGAGGTGGCATAGCACATCAGTTTTGCGAGGCGTTTATCGTTAGGTCCCCCGCGGGGAGGCGACCAATCCTTCCTGAAAAGGACGCATGAAGACGAGCTGAAACCGGTCAAGGCGAGGACATCATCATGGCGAAATTCTTTGCGGTCACCATCACCGTAATCGCGATCCTTTCCGCGATTCCCATCCTGCGACACACCTGGGTGGCGCCGGAGGACATTTCAACCCATGGAGCTCTGATCGATGAGCAGATGTCAGAGACCATGGCGGAGGCTGGGATCTCCTTTCTCGCCGCACAGTTCGTTTTGGCGTTTTTTATCTGGAAGTTCTCGAACCCTGGCCCCGACGCTAAGACTAAGAATTTTCCCGGCGGCGCCAAGGGATTGGTGATTGCTGCCGTTCTGGTCGTAGGCATCGAAGTTCTGGCCCTCGGAATCTTCGGGGTCAAGGCATGGGCCAACGTGTATCTCACCCCGCCGTCGGCCAACGCCATGCCCATCCAGGTCCAAGCCGGGCAGTTTGCTTTTTATTTCCGCTACCCCGGTCCGGATGGAACCTTCGGCCCGCTTCACCCGGAGCTCATTAATGAAAGCACGCAGAATTTCTTTGGTCTCGACCTCGACCATGATCAGGATTCCAAAGACGACATTGTGACCGCCGAGATGGCGATCCCGGTCAACAGGGAAATCCATCTGCTCATGCATGCGAAGGATGTTGGACATTCCTTTTTTGTGCGGGAGTTGCGGGTGCAACAGGATTTCGTTCCCGGACTGGATGTCTCTCTACACTTCACGGCAACTAAGGTCGGCAAGTACGAAATCGTCTGTACCCAGCTTTGTGGCCTGGGACATTACAACATGAAGGCATACCTGGACGTCATGTCGCAGCAGGACTTCGATGAGTGGATAAAGAAAGAAGCGGCAATGCAGTAGCTCTTCCGGTCCGCGATCGCGCACGAATGGATCACGGCAAATCTTTTGAGGTGAGGATATGCACGAAGTAGCAGCGCACGCGGCGCACCACGCTCCTCCGACAAGTTTCATTCGGAAGCACGTCTTCAGTCTGGATCATAAAGTGATCGGCAAGCAGTATTACGGGTTGGCCCTGCTCGCCGCTCTTATCGGAATGGTGCTTTCCTGGTTCATGCGCATCCACCTGGCGTGGAACAACGCCGCGATCCCAGGCCTGCAACTGCTTTCGAAAACCGGCGCTCCGGGCGGGTTGATGACCCCAGAGTATTACCTGCAACTGATGACCATGCATGGCACCATCATGGTTTTCTTTGTGCTCACGACCGCTCCGTTCGCGGCCTTCGGTAATTTCTTCCTGCCCATCCAGGTAGGCGCCGAGGACATGCCCTTCCCGCGGTTCAACATGATGTCGTTCTGGGTCACGTTCACGGCTTTCCTGGTCCTGATGTCGTCGTTCGTTCTCGGCGATGGACCCACGCTGGGTGGCTGGACCCAATATGCGCCCCTCAATGCGGTGGGTTCGGTCGCGGGTCCAGGCCAAGGCCTGGGTGTGGTGCTTTGGGCAACTTCCATTGGGCTGTTTTGTGTTGGCCAGTTGCTGGGCTCACTAAACTTTATCACCAGCACGCTTGATCTCCGGGTCAAAGGCATGAGCCTCCTGCGCCTCCCGCTCAGCGCATGGGCATGGTTCATCACCTCATGCATGGGGCTGACAGCATTTGCCGTGTTAATGCCGGCATGTATCCTCGTTATTCTGGATCACGTGGCCGGGACCAGCTTCTTTGTCGCATCGAATCTGGTGATCAATGACCAGGTGCAGCCGCACTCGGGCGGATCGACTCTGCTCTGGCAGCACCTGTTCTGGTTCTTCGGACATCCCGAAGTCTACATCGCAATCGTGCCCGGCATCGGCATCGTCTCCCACATCCTGGTTACCAATATGCGCAAGCCGATGCTGAGCCATCGAACCCTGATCTATTCCATGGGCGCACTTGCCGTCCTTAGCTACATGGTCTATGGGCATCACATGTTTGTCAGCGGGATGAACCCGTTCTCCTCGCTGGCGTTCTCTTTCCCCACGCTGGTCATCACCATCCCGTCCACCATCATAGTGCTGGTGCAGGTCTTCAGCCTGTATGGTTCAAAGCTGCGTATCAACTCGGCGTCCCTGTTTTCCTTGGGCTTTATTTCGATGTTCGTCGCCGGAGGGGTGAGCGGTTTCTTCCTGGCTCAGCCCTCGATCGATATCATGCTCCATGCGACCTACTTCGTGGTGGGCCATTTTCACATGGTGATGGGCGTCGCGGCCATGTTCGGCATCTTCGCGGCAACTTATTTCTGGTTCCCCAAGATGGTCGGACGAATGATGAACGAGACTCTGGGAAAAATCCATTTCTGGCTCAGCTTCGTGGGCGCCTATTGCATCTTTATGCCTTTCCATTACTTGGGCATGGCCGGGAATGTGCGCCGCTACTCGACGTTCACGGATGACTTTCTGCAGCCGCTGATCCCGGTGCATCGGTTCATCACCGTCGCTGCTCTGATTACCGGCGCAGCCCAGCTGATTTTTCTTTATAACCTGATTCACAGCCGGTTCTGGGGCAAGCCGGCGCCGGATAACCCTTGGGAGGCCACTTCGCTCGAGTGGAGCGCGGCTACGCCTCCGCCTTTCGACAATTTCGGCGGTAAGCATTTGGTGGTTTACCACGATCCCTATCAATACGGAGTGCAGAGCTCGGTCGGCGACTATGTGATGCAGGCTTCGCCGGAGCAAGTTAAGACGGAACACGATGAAAAGTAACTCGCAAAGCAACTCGTAAAGTTAACTCGTAAAGACAGGCATCGGAGGGGAGCTTCGGTCGTTATGGCAACCACAATAAATCAACCGCCGCAAATCGATTCTCACCGTCTGCCCGATGAAGGGCACTCGGGAAACGGCGGTTGGAGAAACCTCGTTCCGGCGGATGGTGATCTGCGTGTGGCACTGGACTACTCGCCGCCAGCGTCTTCGACTGGCATTTGGGTCGTGCTTTTCGCCATTACGATGATGTTTGCCGCGTTCACCAGCGCACTGTTCGTTCGTAAAGGTTCATCGCTCGACTGGAAGACCTTCACGCTGCCTTCGGTCCTCTATTTCAACACTCTTTTGCTCCTGGCCAGCAGCGTCACCCTGGAAGTCTCGCGTCGCCGCGTCGCCGCTTTCATGGGCGGCATGAAAAGTCAGGATGAGGACCCGGCACGCTGGCTCTACATAACCTTATTCCTCGGCCTGCTTTTTGTGGGCGGTCAGTATGTCGCGTGGTCGCAACTAAGGGCCGAGGGGCTCTATCTGGCCACCAATCCCAGCAGTTCTTTTTTCTATTTGCTGACGGCTATACATGCGCTACACGTGCTGGGCGGCTTGGGCGGACTGATCTATGTCATTCGCAACCTGAGTAAGTCGGTCCTGCGGAGGAGTCAACTGGTTGCGACCGCGCGTTACTGGCATTTCATGGGCATTCTTTGGCTGTACCTGCTGTTGCTGCTTTGGATGAAACTTTAATTGACTCGACAATTAGGAGGCGCCGTGAGCCAAGGGGATTTGACCATGGAAGGGCACTCGACAGCTCTTACTGTGGGACCGGCCTTTTCGATTCCTACAAAAAAGCTGGCGATGTGGCTGTTCATTATCGCCGACACCATGACGTTTGCCGCGTGTCTGGTGGCCTATGGATTTCTGCGCAATGGAACTCCCAACTGGCCCAGACCGTTCCCCGGCATCACCAACGTCGCCCTGATGACCTTCATTCTTCTGACCAGCAGCTTGACCATGCTGATCGGACTGCGCTCCGCGCGGGCGGGCGACAAAGCCGGAGCCTTCCGTTGGACCATGATTACCGCTGCTCTCGGTATTGCTTTTGCCCTGCTGCACATTCGGGAATGGCTGGAGCTCATTGACCAAGGCATGACGCTCTTTAAGAATCCGTGGGGAACCGCGTTGTTCGGGGCGTCATTTTTCAGCATCACGGGCTTGCATCTCACGCACGTCAGCTGCGGCGTAATCGCTCTAGTCGTTGTGGGTGTGCGCTACAAGGGCGGCCGCTACAATGCCGATGACATTGAGGTTCTGGGCCTTTACTGGCACTTCGTGGATCTGGTTTGGATGTTCGTCGTACCGTTGGTCTACCTTTTGAATCTCGCCCATTAGATCGAGAAGCTTGGGAGCAGAATGCCATGACAACCGCGGAAGCGCATAAGAGTGACGGAATCGGCAAAGACCTGGTCGTCTATGTTTGCCTGTTGGTTTTGGCCGGCTTGCAATTCGTAATTGCCTATCAGAAGATCGACGCATCGCAGATGTTCTGGCGCATGCTGACGGTCGCCTGCGTCGAGGCGGCGCTGGCGGAACTGTTCTTCATGCACCTTTGGACGGAAAAGCGGACCTTTCTGTGGTTTGTCCTCATCTTTACGATTTCTGTCCTGCTGGGGATGCAATATGGGTGGACCGACTCCTCCCGGATGCTGATCGGCGCGCCATTTTCAAAATGAGTTATGTAAGGGAAAGGCGCGGAGGAGAAGAGATGTTAGGAAGAGAGTTACAAGGAGAGTTAAGAGCAAAGGTGCGGGTCGAGAGACCGTTTCTGCTTGTTGGTGTTGCGCTGGTTGCGCTGGTCATGCTCATCGCCCCGCTCCCGGCCTTCTCGCAGAGTTGTGCGCTCTGCTATACGCAGGCGGCCTCCGCCGGTGCTCGAATGATTGAGGCCTTGCGCAGTGGAATTCTGATTCTTATCGTCCCTCCAACCCTTATGTCGGTGGGCATGATTTTTATTGTCTATCGTAAACGGAATCAGTTCAGGCAGGCCGCCGACGCACCTGACTCTGACCGCAATTGGTAGTGATTCTGGTGGCGCAGCGCTTCAGCATGATCGAATCCCAATACTTCTGGGAGAGCCCTACCCAGCCTTCTTCGCCGGTATCCAGTAGACCTCTTCTTTGAAGTTCTCTTTCTGAAATCCGATACGTTTCAAGATGCCCTTGCCGTGCTCGATCATCTCCGGATGGCCGCACAGATACGCAATGCTGTTGGCCGCCGTGCATCCCCACTGGTCGGCGTACTTGCGTATCAACTCATCCACGCGGCCAACTTCGCCATTCCAAATCGGATCCTCCCAGGGGCGGCTGATGGTAGGCACGTAGGTGAACCAGGGCGCCTGCTCGGCAAACTTCTCCAACTCCTCGCGGTAACCGAACTCCCAGGAGCGGCTGGCGCCGTGCAGCAGAAACAGGCTGTGATCGCCAGTGAAGCTGCCTTTCTTCCAGTCCGCAAACAGGGTCCGCACGTAACTTACAAACGGCGCCACGCCGGTCACGGTGCTGACCATGAAGTGCTTCTTGCGCGCGGGCTGGGAAGTTTCCAAGGTAAAAAGGCCCTTAGCCACCTTGCGCATGAGCACTTCGTCTCCGGGCAGAAGATCGTGCAGGGGCGGGGTGGTCACTCCTTCCGGTACCAATTCAAAAAAGAATTCGAGTTCCCTTTCGTAGGGCGAAGAGGCGATCGAGTAGGCCCGCTCCACGCGGCGCGTGTCACGCTCGACGCCGAGCGTGGCGTACTGCCCCGCCGTGAACCGGAATTCGGCCCCTGGATCAATGCGGATCATCCAGAGGTCGGGCGCGAAATCGACGCGCCTGGTAATGCGGGCCCGGTAATGCTTGTCATCCATGGTTCGGTTGCCTTTCATTCAGAAGCGGCGCTCCCCGCGGCGCTCCTGGGCTGCGAAAATTCGATGGTGGCGACGGTGCGAGTAACTGTAGAGCGCGTCCAGCGCCAGAGTAACACGTACCTGCACGTTTAATTTCCCCTCTTGTTTCGATATTGGGCAGTGGGAAAAAGATTCCGGCGTTGGCCGCGGTTGTTTCAATGGCGGCCAGGATTCTTGTCCGATTGCGCATCCCGGAGTGAGAGGGACCACGATGGTGGCGCACCTACTGAGTTCGGAAGGTTTGCTATTCTTCGAAAAGCACACCAAGAAGTCGCGCTAGCTCGGCCTTCTCCTGAGTTCGACTGGTGTTGTCGGGAGTGTCCTCGGTGAGCTGTGCGAGTTCGTGGGCCAGGATGCGCTCGGCGGTGTGCTGAGGAAGGTAGATTGCGTGGCGCGAAGGAGTCAGGTTCCAACTCTTGTTGTCGGCGCGGCGTCTCAGAGACCATCGTTGCCGTTGCGAACGCTTGTGCAACTCCGTCTGGCCTGACGCAAGTGAAACCAGTTCATCGATCTTAACCTCGACCCAGCCCTGGTTTCCTGTGATATGCACCTTATCTACTTCGAAATGGTCGAACACAAGCAAGGGTTGAGCCGACTTGAAGAGGTCGCGCCCGCGAAGCATCTCCTCCGAATCGTTGCATGCTTGCAAGAAGGCCGTGCTCACCTGATGGGATTTGGGCCGAACGTAACTCACGACCGCAACATGAGATATCTCCGTGTGCACTGGATGATCCTCCGCTAGCGTCGCGGAGAATGCGAGGTCATTGGAGGAGTCTTCCGATGTATCAGGCCATGGGGCTTCAGCAGGCGTTTCGCGCGGGTTCGTTTTGCCCAAGACCGTGGGCTTCCAACTCGCAGTCCGAATCGGGGTGGAGAGAGCGCGTTGCGGAACCGGCTTAACGTAACGAAAAAAGCGAGGCTGTCCCCGCTGTTTCCAATACGGCGCATCGTACGAATCGATACCGGGGCCGGAATGCAGCACGCTGAAAAAGGAATGCTGAACGGGATTGACCACAATCCCAGCATGTCCGCGCCAGACGGCTAAGTCGCCCGGTTGCGGACTTGCGACTCGTCGAAATTCGTCAATCCCCGCGTAAAGTTCCGAAGAGCTCGCGTATTCGTAAGGGAAACCGGCGCGCTCATAGAGTCCATGGACAAAATGGGAGCAATCGGCGGAGAAATCCGCATGGTGATGGCGCGAATCCAGCGCGACTCCCAGAATCGCTAAACCCTCACTCGGGGTCAGCGGCCGAAACCCAATCGGCTTCTGCTGCTGCAGGGCGGGAGTCTCGCGAGTAACTCGGTACGCTCCATTAGAGTTTGTCCCCTTCTCTTGCGCTAACGCGACACGGGCAGCGGTCACGTAGAGCAGGAGTAATAGCAAGACGCCTTTGGAGAGCCGCATAGTCCGTCTTATAGCGCACCTGCATAAGACAGTACAGGTAACAGGGGTGCTGCCGAGGTACGACAAGTGTCCTACTCGGATATGCACCCTAGGATCACGCAACAACATCCTAAAGATTGCACAGCGACTGACAACATTTTGTCACAGAGATCCACATTGGCAAATCTTGACACTCCACGCTGCAGCGCGTACCACAGAACCCGCTCTCAAGCACAGCCAGCACAAACGATTCCTTTGGAATCTTAGGGTTGAAGTGGGATGGAACTTTGGTCATCTGGCCGGAAGGCTGGACCCTCAAGTGCATCTGCATGGATAGTTTCGGGGCTGCGTCGTACCTCGGAGGGGATCCGGCGCCGATTCGCACCATCAACACAGCAATGACTTCATACAACTCCAGTTACCCGACGGTAGGCTTTGCGTCTAACCTGACCGCGAGAAGGCATGGACAATCATGGCACCCACCATCGACAGGACCGGAACGTCAACCGATAAAAAAGCCCTCTTTCGAGGGCGCTGTTAACGTTGGAGAGGAAATCAGCTCAGGCCGCTTTTGCGTGCGCCCCTCGGCGATAATTCTTGACTGCCTTCTCAATGCCCGGCATGGCTTTCTTCAGGTCGTCAAGGTTCATAGCGGGATGCAACTCGACGTGGGCATCGAACGCCAGGAACCACGGTTCCGCTACCGCGGGGATTTGAGACGCATCCTTCAGGTCGAAAAAGATGAACCCGGTTCTCTGGCCGTGGTCTCCGGCAAAATAGGCCGCCTCAGGCTTTATATCGGCGAGAATGGATTCGATGGTCTTGGGCAAACTGCCATCGCTGATCGCGGCATTGCCCGTTTCTACAGGGATTGCAACCTTGAGTAAACAGCGCATTGAACACCTCCGGGACGAAAGTTTAGTCCTTCCTCACGAGCGGGTCAATTCACGCTAGGCCTTCGGGGGTTCGATACCGCAACGTTTCACTTTGGTTTTGCCATGTTTCCCTTTCTCCAATTGCAGCGCATGTTTACTGGTGAAAATGGTGGGCAGTGCAGGGCTCGAACCTGCGACCTCCTGCTTGTAAGGCAGGCGCTCTAACCAACTGAGCTAACCGCCCGCTCGGCGCGGATGCGATCATGGCGTGTTCGCGCCGTCCACGAAACAATTTCTGCAAAACTAATGCTGAGGATACTGGACGCTTCCCCGCCGGTCAAACCAGCAGGTTGGGAAAAACTGAATCTGCCCCGGGGAGAACGACCTCCTCGGCTAATTTTTCCGCAGCCTGCCACGTCCAAGCCGTGCAGAATTCACCGGCGCGGCTGCTATACTTTGTGCGTGCGCAGATTAATCGTCAATGCCGATGATTTCGGTCTGACCGCAGGAGTGAACCGGGCCATTGTGGAAACCCACATCGGTGGGGTCGCGTCGTCGGCGACCTTGATGGCCAACGGCCCTCGGTTCGAGGACGCGGTGACAGCGGCGCGCTCGGCGCCGAATCTCTCCGTGGGATGCCACGTCGTGTTGGTGGATGGGACCCCGGTGTCACCGCCGGGGACGCTGGATACTTTGCTGGCGATTCGCTCGGCAGAGCCGAATAAGTTCTACTCGAGCCTTTCGGCCTTCGCCGCGCGCGCCATGTTGGGAGGCTTCGATCGCGATCAACTGGTCGCCGAGGTCACGGCGCAAATCAGGAAAATTCAGTCCGCCGGTCTCCCGGTGACTCACCTCGACACCCACAAACACGCCCACATCTTTCCCGAGATTCTGACAGCGCTGCTGCGGGCAGCGCGGATTTGCGGGGTGCGCGCCATCCGCAATCCGATCATTCCGGTCAAAGCGCTACCCGCGCGCCAATTCAAAGGCAAGCCGCATCTCTGGAAGCGCTACGGCCAGGTACGCGTTCTGCATACCTTCTCCGGACAATTCCACCAGCGGACCAAGCGCGCTGGACTGGTGACGCCCGACGGTGTGCTGGGAGTGATCGAGACCGGCTCGGTCGGCATTTCCCTGCTCCGCCAGACGCTCGCGAACCTGCCGGAGGGAACATGGGAGCTAGTCTGCCATCCTGGGTATAACGACGCCGAATTACGCGCCGCCCACACGCGATTGCTCGATGCTCGCGAGGAGGAGCGGCGTCTGCTAACTTCGGCGGAACTGCGGCAGTTTCTGGACCAGCAAAAGATCCGGGTCATCGGTTATCGTGAGTTCGTAGAAACGTTCACAGAAAACCGCCCCTGAATGTGATTGGAAGGTGCCGAAAGTCGTGCTGCGCTCGTCACTGCGCCGGCAAACTTTGCAATACCGCGAGGCATCATAGGGCGGTATCATCACATGAACAGACACGCATGAACAGACCCGAGGATAAGGCATGGATGACCAACAAACCGAACCTCGCCTGACTGTGGACCTACCCGTGCGGATATGGGGAATGAGCGCCGAGGGACGCCCCTTTTCGCAATCCGCTCACGCTTATAACATCAGTTCGGAGGGAGCGCTGATCTCGGGCGTCGAGAGCGAACTGAAAGTGGGCGACGTGATCGGAGTACAGTGCGCCGAAAGGAAAGCACGCTGCACGGTGGTCTGGGTGATGAACACCGGCCCGGTCAAGAAAAATCAAGTGGGCGTGAAGTTGGTCGGCGAGCAGGAGTGTCCGTGGAAAAACCATTTGCCACTCGACGGCGCGAAGGAGGCAATTGCGGCCTCCAACCGCCGACGCTGGCACCGGCATACAATTTCGTTGCCTCTGGAACTTCGCGACGAGCGCGTCAACGCGCCGCTCCGCATCAATGCCACCGACGTGAGCGGCAACGGATGCTATGTCGAGACCATGCTGCCTTTTCCCCTCGGAACCGTGCTGCGGGTGGATTTCTGGCTGGACTCGGAACACGTCAAAATCTCGGCGGTGGTGCGGACCTCCGATCCGGGGGTGGGCAATGGCATCGAGTTCACCGGGATGCCCCCCGAGACCAAGGCGCGCATGCAAGCCTACCTGGACGCGATTGACCCGCAGCGAGGAGTCTCAGCCCCGAAGCCGGCGGAAAGTCATTGATTCAAGATTTACCGGTTTCCGCGTAGCGGGCTAGCACGATCGCGCGAATCAGTCCACCCATCGTGAATTCGCGGGCCTCGATTGCAACCGGCATCTGCAATTCGCGCAGCGTCGCTGAAGTCACCGGACCAATCGAAGCGAACTGGATGCCGTTGAATGAATCTGCCTTGACCTTGCGCAGATCTGTGTGGGGACGGGGCGGAGCCCCGCTCCCACACAACAATTCGGCGAAATTCTTGGCGGTGGAGGAACTAGTGAAGGTCACGATGTGCGGGCGGCGAGCCGCACTTTTCATCAGCGCGCGCAGACGCACACGCGATTTCTCGGGCGCTACGGTTTCGTAAGCTTCGATCACATCGACCGCGGCTCCGGCCGCACGCAACTCTTCTGGAATCACGTCGCGCGCGACTTTGGCGCGTATGAGTACAACGCGTTTGCCGTTGACCTTGTCGCGCAGTCCCTTCACCACAGACTCGGCAACGTACTCCTCCGGAACCATCTTGACCTTCAGCCCATGCTTCACGATCGCCTTCTTGGTTGCCGGTCCGATGGCTGCGATCTGGAGATGCTGGAGATTCTTGCGAGTGATGCGAAGTCTCCGGACGCGCTCCCACATCGCTTCGACACCGTTGGCGCTGGTGAGAATGAGCCAGTCGTAATTCCGGATATTTTTCAGGGCATCGTCGAGCGGCCGATACGATTGCGGCTTGCGGATCTCAATGAAAGGGATTTCGATTACAGTTGCGCCCAGGCTGCGCAGGCTGGCGGACAGGCTCCCGGCCTGATGCCGGGCGCGTCCGACTAGAATACGGGTTCCGGCGAGGGGACGGTTTTCGTTAGGCTTCATGAATCAGGTCTTAGGTGTCAGGTCTTAGGTCTTAGGATTCAATTCACCGGTGCCAGGATCCGAGCCTGAGACCTGAGACCTAACACCTGAGACCTGCCTCTACGGTTGCTGTGGCAGCGCAAAGCCTTCGCCGTAAACTTCTTCGAGAATAACATCGCCGCCTCGACGGAGAAGGGTTTCGCCGACTTCTTCGCCCAAGCGCACAGGATCGTCGCCTTCGCGGGTTTCGCGCAGCACTTTGCTTCCATCGGGATGGGCTACGAGCGCATTCAGGCGAATGCGGCCTCCCATAACCTCGGCGAACGCTCCGATGGGAACCTGGCAGCCGCCGCCGAGTTTGCTGAGCAGGGCGCGCTCGCAGGTGGTGGCGGCACGGGCGGCAGCGTCATCAAGAAATGCGAGGAGCGCTCGCGTTTCGCTGTCGCCATTGCGAATTTCAATTCCCAAGGCGCCTTGTCCGGCGGCGGGGGTCATCACTTCGGCAGGAATAACCTGACGCACCAGTTGCGTTTTGCCCAGGCGGTTCAGGCCAGCGGCGGCGAGAATGATGGCATCGTAGTCGCCCGATTCGAGCTTGCGCAGGCGCGTATCCACATTGCCGCGGAGCGGGTGAATCTGAAGATCGGGACGAACCGCCTTCAACTGTGCCTGACGGCGCAGGCTACTGGTGCCAACGTTCGCCCGCTGCGGCAGCGCTTCGATGCCCGCGAACTTCACGGAGCAAAAAACGTCGCGCGCATTTTCGCGGGTGGTGATGGCGGCAATTTCGAAATCGGCGGCCAACTCCGTGGGCAAATCTTTCAAGCTGTGCACGGCGAGATCAACCCGGTTTTCGACCAGGGCTTCCTCGATTTCCTTGGTGAACATGCCCTTGGTGCCCACTTTGGCGAGGGCGACGTCGGTGATTTTATCGCCGGTGGTCTTGATGATTTCGAGTTCCACGGTATGGCCCCGAGCGCGCAGCAAATCGGAGATGTGATGGGCCTGCCAGAGAGCGAGTTGCGAGCCGCGGGAGCCAATGCGCAGGCGGGCCATCAGTCTTCCGCTTCCGGGCGACGGGCGGACTTCGAAGCGGTCGCTTTGTCTTCTTCGTTGTGCTTCAGATTAAAAAGGCGCCGCACGAGGTCGATGACGGTGGTGGACTCGGGATCGCGCGCCGCCGTTTTCAGGGTGCTGATGGGAGTGTGCATGATTTTGTTGACAATACCCCGAGTGAGCGCTTCGACGGCAAGTTCTTGGTCGGTGGTCATGGAGCCAAGCCGGCCGCGAACGCGATCAATCTCGGCCTGGCGAATAGTTTCGAGGTGGTCCTGCAAGCTGACGATGGTGGGAACCACATCGAGAGTCTGCAGGCGAGCGTGGAATTTCGCTACCTCGCCATTGACGATCGCCTCTGCCTTTTCGGCTTCCTTCTTGCGATCGGCAACGTGCGAACTGACCGCCTGCTGCAGATCGTCGATGTCATAGACGAAAATGCCATCGACCTTGTTCATCTCGGGATCGACGTCGCGGGGAACGGCGATATCGATGAAGAACATGGGCTTGTTCTTGCGCAGCGCCATGAGCCTTTCGCCGTGTTCGGGGCGGAAGATGAAGTGCGGTGAGCCGGTCGAGGTAATCACGATGTCGGCGCGATCGCAGGTGTCATAAAGCCGGCTGAACTCGATCGCCTGTCCGTTAAATTTATGCGCCAGCCCGATGGCACGGTCGTAGGTGCGATTGGCTACAAAGAGAGAGGCGGCGCCGTGCGCCAGCAGATGCCGGGCCGCTAACTCGCTCATCTTCCCCGCACCCACCAGGTAGACGCTCTTGCCGTTCAGGCTCCCGAAAATTTTCTCCGCCAGTTCGACAGCCACCGAAGCAATCGAAACCGACGAAGATCCGACGGCGGTTTCGGTACGGACGCGCTTGGCCACGGCGAACGCCCGGGTGAGCAACTGATCCAGTTGCGCGCGCACGGCTCCAACGGCGCGGGCGGTGGCATAGGCTTCCTTGACCTGGCCTAGAATCTGGGGCTCACCGACGACCATGGAGTCGAGGCTGGAGGCAACGCGAAAGACGTGGCGGACGGCCTCATCTTCGCGGAATTCGTAGAGATGACTTTCGAAAGGGCTGAGATCGATTTCGAAATACTCGCGCAGGAATTCGCGCAGGTCGCCAGTGCCGTTCTTCATGTTGGCGATGAATTCAACGCGGTTGCAGGTGGAGACAATCATGCCCTCGGCAACGGCGGGATGCTCGGCCAGTCGCTTGCAGGCCTCGGGTAAACGCGATTCAGGAATGGCTAGGCGCTCGCGCACCTCGACCGGCGCGGTCTTGTGATTGACGCCGATGAGCTGGAATCTCATGAGGCGATAAACCTGTGCATTCCGCTGAAGTAGTTGGATATCCAGGCGACAATGGCGGTGACGAAGGCGACACTGGCGAGCAAGGCGGCGCGGCGTCCGCGCCAACCCGCATTCAAGCGCGTGAACACCATCAGCAAGTACACGGCCCACATCAGGACGGAAAGCAGAATCTTGGGATCGAAGAAATTAATGCTGCCATAAGTGGATTCGGCGACCACGGAGCCCGCGATCAGGCCCAGAGTCATGAAGGGAAATCCGATCATAAGGGAACGGTAGCTGATGTCGTCAATTATCTGGAGAGCGGGCAGCCGCGAAAACATTCCACTCGCGCCCTTGGATTTCAGAGCGCGTTCTTGCAGGAGGTACAGGATGCTGGCGCCAAAGCTGAGGAACAGCGCCGCGTATCCGGTAAAGATCATCAGGATATGCGCAAAGAGCCAACCGTGTTTCACGGCAACCGAGGCGAAGACCAGCGGTTGCTGACCGGTGGCGGCCACGAAGGTCAGCAGAAAGACCAGGGGAAAAATCACGATGCCCGGGGTGGTCGTCTTATACACCATGTAGGCAATCATGAAGACGACCATGATCAGGAAGGCCAGCAGCGATTGCGAGTTGTGCACCGAGGCGGAAGCGAACTGGCCGGTCTGCACGACGGCTTCAGTAAGCGAAACGAAATGAAACACCATGCCGAGATAGGAGGCATGAAGCGCAATCTTACCGAGGATTTCCGAAGTGCGGGTCAGCGCCACCAGCGCATAAAGCAGCCCCGCAGCGTAACAGACGAGCGCGACGCGCAGCCAAATCAGGGTCATCATTCTTTGTTTTTTATTTCCTGGTGCTTCCGCAGGCCGGTTTGATAGCTCCCCACCCCGCCTGGGTGATTATAGTTTGCCGGGAGGCTGGCGCGGGAGGAAACGCGTGCTGTCACAGGGGTGTGTGACGTGGGTCACAGGGGCGAAGTGGAGCTCTTTGCGGGCCACCTAAGGGTTCTCGGTGCGCGTGTATTTCTGGGTCCCCGACCCGTATTCGCCTACGATATCGGATACACCCCGAGGTACATCCGGAAACTCCACTTCCGACTTAACAGTCAGAGTCCTGGAGTCTGCCGAAAGCCGCCATCGCTCTTTCGTGTGCATGCGCATGGGAGCAGCGTTTGGCTGAGGTCGAGCCGCGATGACAGATTCGAGCACGAGATACTTGTCCTTAAGCTGCGCTTTGCATTTTCCCGCAAGGCCGCCAGGACTCGTGTAATCTCCCTCCGAGCCATTTAGCGGGTACCGGTTTGTAGTCCTTTTTCCTCGCTCCACCCTCGTGATTTCGATGCTGTCCGCGTTCTGAACCACCTCGAGCGTTGCATCGGTATCGCTGCCGGAGGCTGTTTTCCGCGCTTGAATCGAATACTTGCCTGAGTAGTTCACTTTGTCCGCAGCCAGCCCACCAATGGCGGACACTGTCACCGCCAAGGCGAGCCACGTGGCACATGCCGCAACGTTGGAGATTTGCTTATTCATCGGCCTCTCAGTTTACCTCGACCAAATGATAATCAGCATGCGACAAGAGCACAACCGGCGTAAACAGCGCTCTCGCAAGATCGGGATGCTCACGGTGCGGCAGTGCCGCCTCTATTCCACCCCCAACGACGCCAGCGATTCTTCCAGAGACTGCGCATCAATGTGCAGTTGCCGCCCGTGCCCCTGCATGTCTTCCAATTCGTCGAAGGCGCGGAACAGACGCATCTTCACGGCGGCGTACTGCTCGGAATCGGCGAGGGCGCGTCCGTGGGATTCGGCCCAGGCGGCGACGACCTGGTGCGGCAGAAACACGCTGACCGCGTAGGTCACTTTGCGGTCGGAGGTGACGTCGAAGATGTACTCCTTGGCGTCAGACTCATGGGCATTGGAGGTCGCGGCGGGACGCTTGCCGACGAAGTAGTACTGGTAAACGTAGCCTTGCGATCCGGTGTAGGTTTTGAGGCGACGGATGGTCATGGACTACGCTTTTCGTCGCTCGCTTTTCGCTATTGGCCGTTCGCGCCTGTGCGCGAAAAGCGAACAGCGAACGACGCTT
>CAVVNA010000043.1:0-5349 GCA_963749275.1 uncultured Acidobacteriaceae bacterium | reverse complement strand
GCCAGCCGGATGAGTTCGCGTGCCACCTGCGACTCCGTCCACCCTGGATGCTCCCGTCGAATGCGCTCGCCGGACAATACCCGAGCAAACATACTCATTTCAAAGGCCAGGAGCAGGCGTTGTTCTCCTGACATAGATCGCTGCACCTGAAGCTGAACAGCTTGAGCGGAAGAGCTTGTGTCGGTGATGGGCACGGCCAAAATGTTATCACGTGGCTTGTCGCTAGGATCTCGCTCTTCAACCTCTTCCAGCAAAGCTAACCGCCGGCAATGGCTCCGATGACGATAAAGGGCTCCACTCCCGAGGCGACCGCGTCGGGGAGTGGGGCGTCGGGCGGCTCATGGGATAGATCCTGCTCGCAGGCGAAGAACCGCAGGAATGGACGGCGCTGTTGTGTGACCTGGTCGCGGATCGTCCCGCGCAGCATTGGATAGCGGGCTTCGAGGGCATCGAGGACCGAGCGCTGTGTGGCTTGGCCCTGGACTTCGAGTTCCACTTCGCCGCGAACTTGGGTCAGCGTTCGGAGATGGTGCGGGAGTATGACGCGGATCACGGAGAAAACCTCAAAGGATCAAACCATCACCGAAACGGATTTCGAACCGTCAGTTGCCGATTGATGATCTGTCCGTCCTGCAAGTCTTCGGAATAAAGCGTTTTGCACCCAGCCTCCAGCGCAGCCGAAGCGACCAGCGCGTCGTAGATGTTGTATCCGTATTTTTCTGCAATAGAAACAGCAACTCTATGAGTGTTGAGCGAGATCGCGACTGGTTTGGGGCACAGAATGCAAATGAGGTCCAGGAACTCTTTTACTTCTTTCCATGACATGCCCAGCTTGCGACGAGCTACCGAGACAAATTCGTTCAATGATTGAACGCTTATCACCCCGCCGCTTGCGAGCAGCGCCTCGGCTTTCAACGCGCGAAGATCGTTCTTCGCCACCGCGTAGATCAACACGTTGGTATCGAGAAAGTCTTTAGCGGGCATTCGCCTCTGCTCGATCGAATCTAAACCCAGCCGGCAACGGACGACGCAGCCGGCGCAAACGCTCAAGCGCCCGCTGCCGTGCCGGATCGCGGCGCACTTCAAATTCCCGCGCGTCAGCGATCCGAATTTCGATCTGGTCCCCCTCTTTTAACTTCAGGGCTTCTACCACCTCTGAGGGCAGCCGCACGGCGAGACTATTGCCCCATTTTGAGACCTGCATAATGCCTCCGATCATGATGAATGATCTACATTACTATTGTATATCTTTCATGGAAGCGAAGGCAATAACCTGAGTTCGCTTCTATCTTACGGCAGCGTTTGCACCTCGACCGAAAGCACGCCCGGAAGATCGCGCACAATCGGGGCCCAGCTGTCTCCGGCATCGGCGGAGGCGTAGACCTGCCCGCCGCTGGTGCCGAAATACACGCCGCACTTATCGAGCGCATCGACGGCCATGGCGTCGCGCAGCACGTTGACGTAGCAGTCTCGTTGCGGCAGGCCTTTGGTGAGCGCCTCCCACTCGTTTCCTCCGCTGCGGCTGCGGTAGACGCGCAGCTTGCCATCTGGAACAAAGTGCTCGGAGTCGCTCTTGATGGGGACTACGTAGATGGTCTCCGGCTCGTGGGCGTGCACGTCGATGACAAACCCGAAGTCCGTCGGTAAATTGCCGCTGATTTCCTGCCACGAATCGCCCGCGTTGTCGCTGCGCATGACGTCCCAGTGCTTCTGCATGAACAGCACGCCCGGACGCGACGGGTGCATCGCAACATGGTGAACGCAGTGGCCGATCTCGGCGTTCGGGTCTGGGATGTACTGCGAACGCAGTCCGCGGTTGATCGGCTTCCAAGTCTTGCCGCCGTCGTCGGTGCGAAACGCGCCCGCCGCGGAGATCGCGATGAAGATTCGGCCGGGGTTGCTGGGATCGAGAATGATGGTGTGCAGACACATGCCCCCGGCGCCCGGCTGCCATTGAGGGCCGGTGCCGTGGCCGCGCAGTCCGGCGAGTTCCTGCCAGTTCTCGCCGCCATCGGTCGAGCGGAACAAGGCGGCGTCTTCGACTCCAGCGTAGACCGCGTCGGGATCGGTGAGCGACGGCTCCAGATGCCACACGCGTTTGAATTCCCAGGGACGCTGCGTGCCGTCGTACCACTGATGAGTGGTGAGCGGCTTGCCGGTTTCCGCCGACGCGTCGTAGACGAACTTGTTGCTTGCGGCCTTCGGAGGGCCTGGAGCGGGCGGTTCTCCGGGCGGCGTTCCGGGCTGGTGCCAGGTTTTGCCGCCGTCGTCGGAGCGTTGAATCAGCTGCCCGAACCATGCGCTGGTCTGCGACGCGTAGATGCGATTGGGATCGGCGGGCGATGCTTTCAGGTGATACATCTCCCAGCCCGCGAAGTGGGGGCCGCTAACATTCCATTTTTTGCGCTTGCCGTCTGACTCTAGAATGAATGCGCCTTTGCGGGTGCCGACTAGAACCCGGACCTGACTCATGTTGCGCTCCTTTTGCCCAAGATTTCGACCTCTTCTTTTTTATAGTCATGACTCGCCGAGATAAACTTCAGTGCTCATCGGTGGGAGTAGCCTTCCCGTCCGACCACTTGCACACCGAAATGATGAACTCGGTGATCGGCCCATTCTCTCGCGTTGTGGTGTGCCCCTACATGACCCCGTGCGGATCCGGCGTTCCATCCGACCACCAGCCCGCGGGAACCATGAATACGTCGATTGGTTCCGGAGCGCCACTGAACTGTGGATTCAGCATGACGGGAGACTTGGGCAGATCTGCACCCCAAACGGCGCCGTCCATGAGTGGAGTGTAAAACATCAGGTGAGCCATCCAGTGGTGGTGCCCGTCATCGGTAAGATACTGTTCTTTCGACATCATGTAGCTCATGGCTCCAGGCTCCAGGGGCGGCAGCTTCTTGCTTCATGAACGTTTGGATGCCGTCGATGATCTGAGCTTTGGATTGACCGGCCAATACCATCTCCGTTCTTTTATACGTCATCGGCAGGATGGAACGGGCAGCCGGCGGATTGAAGCAGACCGGACCTCGAATTTTGGGGTTCCAAAAATTTACAGCAAAATCACCATCGAATGGGGACATCCACCCTCGCTCCACGACGCATACGAAACCATTCTTGCCTTTGACGGCGGTTTCGTAACCATGCCGTCCCAGGACCAAAACCTCGGCGTCGCGTGAGATGGATTCGGGGGCCGCGCTCCGCGCCAGAGCGATCTCGGCATTTCGGTCCGCTATCAGGTATTGGTCAAGCGGAGCCATGCTCGCATACGGTGTTTTGGCGTCGGTTGCTTGCGCCTGCCACGCCGCGGCGAGCACAGCAATTAGCGCGAAGCTTCTTAACACCATCGTCATGACTATTTTTGGCTGCATAGGTTTTTCCTTGGATAGGGGATTCTGATTTGGGTTAGTGATGAGCTTCATGTTCATTCCTTTCTTTGGAGTTACCCTTATTCGTTCAAACGCGATTTCATTCACCCCGATACGCTCGCCGCAAGCCTTCAATGTCAATCTTGGTCATTTGCAGCATGGCTTTGAAGACCCTTTGCGATTTCACCGGGTCTTTGTCCTGCATCAGTTCGAGCAAAGCCCTGGGAACGATCTGCCACGATACGCCAAATTTGTCTTTCAGCCAGGCGCATTGCAGGTCTGATCCTCCCGCGGAGAGCTTCTCCCACAACTCATCTACTTCTGCCTGCGTCTCGCAGTCTACAAAGAACGATATGGCTGGTGAAAAGGTGAATTGGGGACCACCATTCAGCGCCATGAATTTTTGTCCTTCGAGTTGGAAAGTCACAGTCATGACGGTTCCTTTCGGTCCCGGGCCGGCCTCTCCGTAACGGGCAGTGTTCAGGATTTTTGAGTTCTTGAAAATGGAAGTATAAAAGTTTGCGGCCTCTTCGGCTTTGCCGTCGAACCACAAGAAGGGAGTGATTTTTTGCATGTAGTTCTCCTCTGCCGTACTACATTTTTGCCATACGGATACGGATTTCACGATGCGGCTTCTGATAGCGATCCGGCAGAGCTCCACAGATCCAGCATGTGCTTCATAAGCTAAATGTGAGCCTGCGCCGCGGATGCACGGTTGTACAACCGGGGTCGCAGGCTCGCTCGTTGTTTAATGTTTAATCTCGCGTTGGTTTGCTCTCGCGTCGTTTTACTCTCGCGTCCGAGTCAGGCTTTAAGCTGCTTTTGCAAGTTGACCGCGCATCTGGGTCATAAATTGACGCATGGCGGCGATATTACCGGGAGAGCGGCTTTCGATCCACGTTTCGTAGCGCTGCGCCGCCTTTTCCAAGTGCGCGAGGAACTGTTTATTCACAAACCGCTCCCGAGCCTGCGGAACGACGGGCTTGACGCGTTCCCAGACCCCGAAAAATTCGCCACTGGTCTCAAAGAATAGATCTTCGTGGAGCAGACCGTAGTTGAGCATGGCGCAGGCTTGATCCCAATAGCTGAGCACCATCATCGCGAACGCGCCATTTTCCGTTCCGGGCGCCGCGAGTCGCATCCAATCGTCGAGATTGTCCACGAAGTAGTTCTTGAAGAACCAATCGCGGGCTTGGCGCAGCCGGGCCTCGCGGCGCATGTCATAGATCTGCAGGTGGAGTTGCGCTTGTTCGTGCGTGGGTTTCGTGTCCATAGTTGTCTCCTCTTCTTTCTATTTGTTGTTGTGAATCGACCAGGTTGAAGTTCGACGTCATCTTTTTCTCTGCATTGTCTTCTTTGCATTGTCAGCGGCCCCGGTGAGCGGCCATGATTCAGATGTTCGGCAGCACGCCACCTGGGCTGCATAGGATAAAGAATATCCCCACGGCCAGAAATTATGAACCATATTACTTGTGAAATGCAAGTTAAAAATGTAGAATCAAAACATGGCCCAGAAGCGCAATGCCAAGCGCCGGTCGGAGTGTCCACTGAACGCCTCGGTGGAGATGTTGGGCGATCGCTGGTCGCTGTTGATCATCCGCGACATGATGCTCGGAGGGTTCCGGACGTACAAGCAATTTATGGAGTGCTACGAGGGGATCGCGACGAACATCCTGGCCGATCGCCTGCGCCGGCTGACTGCGAATGGAATCGTCACCGCGGCACCAGACCCGCGGGACGGACGGAAGCTGATTTACCAGCTGACAGCGAAAGGGATTGAGCTGGCGCCGGTGCTCACGGAAATGGTCCTCTGGGCGGCCGCGCACGAGGATACCGGTAATCAAGCGCTGGTCCGACTCATGCGAGCGGACAAGAAGGGGTTTCTTGCGGGAGTGCGGGAACGCTGGGAAGGGCGCGGGGCCGAAGAGCGAAAGTCCGCGGGAAGCTAGTCAATGCGATCCGGTTGCCGAATCTACGC
>CAVVNA010000042.1:0-73004 GCA_963749275.1 uncultured Acidobacteriaceae bacterium | reverse complement strand
CGATCGCGCACGCCTTGCTCGGCATGAACCCCATTTGGGGCTCGAACGAAACCACATCCTGAACGTGAAGCGGAAGGTGCTCGGCCTCCACCACGGAAGAGGACGTCAAAACGACAGCCCGTTCAATGATGTTTTCCAGTTCGCGAAGATTGCCCGGCCAGGAATAGTTCCTCAGCAGCGCGAGCGCTGGTGGAGCAATGCTGTCTACTTTCTTGTTGACCTTGGCGCGGGCGCGCAGCAAAAAGTATTCCGCAAGAAACGGAATGTCCTCAATCCGCTCGCGTAGTGGCGGCAGGGTGATGGAGAAGGTGTTGATCCGGTAGAACAGGTCTTCGCGAAACGTGCCTTCGCGAATGGCGGTCTCCAGATTCCGGTTGGTGGCGGCAACAATTCTCACCGAAACCTTTCGGGTTCGCATGTCGCCGACGGCGCGAATTTCCCCGGTTTGTAGCGTGCGCAGAAATTTGGCCTGGATCTCCAGCGACATGTCGCCAATTTCATCGAGGAACATCGTGCCGCCGTCGGCCTTTTCGAACAGCCCTTTACTGTCGTTATAAGCTCCAGTAAAAGCGCCGCGCCGGTAGCCAAACAGTTCGCTTTCCAGCAGTGCGGGAGACAATGCCGTGCAGTTCAGCGTCACCAGCGGGTGATTGCTGCGCGTGCTGCTGCGATGGATGGCTCGCGCCACCAGTTCTTTCCCCGTCCCGCTCTCGCCGCGGATCAAAACCGTCGTGGGCGTGGGTGCAACCTTGGAAATCAGTCCCGAGATTTCCTTCATCTTCAAATTGTTGCCGATGATGAACTCGCCTTCCGCGCGCGCTTCGAGTTCCTGCAGGGCCAACTGATATTGATTCTGCAGAGGCTCCGCTTGACTCCTGTCGCCGGCAAATTCCGAGATGAAGCGGGCCGTCTTGCCGCCCACGACTTCCGTGCCGGGCGGACGCAAGCGGTAGATTTCCCGGCCAACATCAGGATCTCCCGTAACATCGATGATGAGGTCGGCGGCATCAGCCTTGAGGAATTTTCTGTAGTTGGCGGCAACCGGCAAGCCCAGTTCCCGCGCGAGGACGATGCCGGGCGCGCCTTCATCCTTGTCGGCGACTCCGACAATCTCGATGCTCGGATCCTTGTGGAATAGTTCCACCAGGGCTCTTCCACCACGGCCGGCTCCGATGAGAATGATTCGCGTCATAGATGGCTGGCGTTCATCCCCGCACCAGGCGCGTATTCTACCCCATCCTTACCGCCCCTCATACCGGACCGTGTGATCAGTCATACGTTCTAGCCGGACTGAACTGGTGGAGAACTGGGCGTCCAAAACACTACAACTGGTCTCATAAATGGTTTTGGGTAGGGCACGGCTTCAGCCGTGCCGTTCAGGGCCGATAGAATGCGGGCTTTAGCCCCTGAGGGCCGGGCAGCCTGCTCGGAAAGCCATTTATGAGACCAGTCCTAGCGTAATTCGGGAACGATAGCCAAGGTGTCGGGAAAAAGGCAAGCCTGAGTTGTTCTCGGTCTGTTTTCATTGCGTTCCGGCGGCAGTGGATCATCTCATCGGGAGCGGCTATTCGTTCCGCGTTCAGGCAATCCGTCGCTAGTGTGGGCTTCCAGGTAACTTGTTTTCTTTCACACCGACGCGGCACTAGAATGCTTTAGGCAGGGCAATCGGGCACCTAGAGCGTTCCGGGGCCAAATAGGTTTTGCGCTTTGACGACGCCTCCCCGGTCGGGCTCTTCCGAGTGGGACTGGCGAGTGGGACTGGTGAGTAAGATTGGCGGATATCTACAGTGCAATTCAATACGTGTTGTTTGTGGCCATTGTCACCGTCCTGGTGAAGCCCTTGGGCGGGTACATGGAACGGGTCTTTTCCAGGAAACAGACGCCACTTGATCGTTTATGTCTTCCGGTTGAGCGGCTCATCTATCGCATTACTGCGGTTGATCCCCATGTGGAGATGTCCGGCAAAGAGTACGCGACGTGTTTCGTGCTCTTTGGCCTTATCGGCACGCTCCTGTTGTATGCCATTCTCAGAGTGCAGCAGTTTCTTCCCTGGTTTTTCCCGCAGTACCAGACGACGCCGCTAACTCCCGACTTGGCTCTGAATACGGCGATCAGCTTCTCGACGACCACGACCTGGCAGGCCTACGCTGGCGAGAACACCATGAGCTATTGCAGCCAGATGGTGGGACTCTGCGCCCAGAACTTCCTGGCTGGCGCTGCAGGGTTGGCGGTCGGAGTTGCCTTTATCCGCGGCCTTGCCCGGCAACTCTCCGGCACGCTCGGCAACTTTTGGGTTGATCTGACCCGATCCCTACTCTGGATCTTGTTGCCGGGAGCGTTGCTAGGCGCGGTGCTGCTCGTCTGGCAGGGCGTTCCGATGAACTTCCACCACTATGCGGTTGCCACCACCGTCGAGGGCGCCCAGCAGGTCATACCGCAGGGTCCGGTAGCCGCACTGGAGATCATCAAGAATCTCGGCACGAATGGCGGCGGCTTCTTCAACGCGAATGGAGCTCATCCCTATGAGAACCCCACGCCGCTTACCAACTTTCTCGAAATGCTGGCAATCGTGCTCCTGCCTGCGGCATTGACAAACACCTTCGGCAGGATGGTTGGCCAGCCTCGCCAAGGATGGCTTTTGTACTACGTGATGCTGCTTCTCTTCGGATGCGGGCTGTTCTTTGTACATTACTCTGAACGGCGGGGGGATCCGCGCCTCGGGGACGTCGATTTCCGAAGTAGTCGAGTCCAATCTGATGGGAACATGGAAGGGAAGGAAGTACGCTTCGGCATCGGCGCTTCGACCCTCACGGCCGTTGTTACCTCCAACACAGCCACGGGATCCTATAACTCAATGCACGACAGTTACACCTCGCTCGGGGGCATGGCTTTGCTAGTCAACATGCTGCTGGGAGAGCTCGTATTCGGAGGTCTGGGAACTGGTCTTTACAGCATGGTTATGGCCGCTGCGATCGCTGTGTTTCTAGCCGGACTGATGGTTGGGCGCACGCCCGAATACTTAGGGAAGAAGATAGGGCCAGGGGAGAACAAAATGATCATGCTGTATGCTTTGGCCGCGCCGCTGGTCGTCCTCCCACTCACCGCCATTGCCGTGAGCACCAGGGCGGGACTGTCCGGGTTGACGGTCAACACCGGCCCGCACGGTTTCACGGGGATTCTGTTTGCCTATACTTCCTGCTTCGCCAACAATGGCCAAAGCTTTGCCAGTCTGAATGCGAACACTCCGTTTTACAACCTCACTACAGCATTAGCGATGATGGTGGGTAGGTTCGGCTTGGCGATTCCTGCATTGGCATTGGCAGATCTATTCGGTCGTCAGAGAAGTACCCCTTCTTCGTTGGGAACTCTTCCGACTCATTCTTTTTCGTTTGGGGTTCTGCTTACAACTTGTTTGATAGTCATGGTGGCTCTGAGCTATCTTCCGGCTTTGGCCCTCGGTCCTCTACTGGAACGATTGCTTTTTGGAGGATAGTCTACGGCTGCGAGATTGCGATCAAGCTCTCCAGCGCGGCCTGACGAGCACGCAACTCTCTCAGTTCTTCTTCGCCGAGCTTTTCGGCGCAGCCTGGTTCTGAGCGTAATCGCCTGATAGCGTCAACTATCGGAATTAGTCACATGACGGCGGCAAGCCAGGAAGACTCAGGTCTGGGCGGTTCTCTCTGTGCCGGGTTGTGGGACTACTCCATAAGTAGTAGTTTCCGGACGTTAGTGTTTTTGACTAAGCCACGTGGGTAGTTGCCAAGCACTCACAAAAGGCCAAGAGTTGCTTAAGCGCCGATAGCTGACCCTACTCCCCTAATACCGTGCGCCACAAACAGGAGGGTCTAAGAAATGAAAAAGCTCGGATTGTTGCTGCTTCCGATACTGGCAATCACCCTGACGCTGGGGGGCAGTGCCTTCGCTCAAAACGTGGGAGACGATAGCTACTATTTCGTCACCTACTATTCCAATGCAAATACCTCCGGTGCTCCGGATGGAACCTTGCGCATCATCAACGATGGCGACCAGGCAACTACGGATGTAGAGGGTGTGGAAAACGGAACGCTAGACGCCGCGATCTACGTATTCGATGACAGCCAGGAGATGATCTCCTGCTGCGCCTGCCCAATCACGGCAGACGGTGTGCTTTCGGAATCCGTGAATAAAGAGCTCACGGCCAACACATTCACCGGTAGAGGAGAGTTGACGCGTGGCGTTATCAAGGTCATTTCGACTATAGAAACTAGCCCGACCGGCGAGAATCCGTATATCGGACTGCGGGGATGGATGACGCACATCCAGGCGACGACGACCACATTTCCTGCTCCCGGCCCAGGGTCCCCTGTAAACGCCGTGGAGAAGGGGCCGTGGTTCGTTACCGAAGACGCATTAGCCGATTCGAACCTCTCGGGGACTGAAATCGGTAACCTGGTGACCGTGTGTTCCTATGGGCTGACGATTGGCAGCGGCTACGGACTCTGCCCCTGCACGTTGGAAGACTACGACTTCTAGTCTGCCAGGCGCTCCAAACACACTCCTGTTGGAAACGGTTGGGAGTTTTTCCCAGCCGTTTTCTTTTTCGCTTCCAAATGAGAAAAGCCGCAGCAAGCATGGTAGGGTCACCGCACGCGCAAACACCTGCCAGCAATTCTCAGTCGGTGTGCAGCAGAATCCTACGTCCGTGAAGCTTGCAAGCCAATGAAAGCCGTGGAGTTGGCAGTGTCTCGAAAGGGTTGTTGTTGAAAAATCGCCATTTCACTAACTACACGTGTCCGCCACCCTCTCCAGGCAGAGGGATGAGACCCGCTGAAGTCTACGGCTGCGAGATCGCGATGAGGCTCTCCAGCGCAGCTTGGCGAGCGCGCAGTTCTCTCAGTTCCTCTTCCCCCAGCTTTTCGGCGCAGCCAGCCACGATCCGCATTCCCTGCTCGACGAGGATCCGGCGGAACTCCGCATCGGGCGTCGAAGCGGCGATGTCACCGAGGGCTCGCAGCAACCGCAAGCTGACGGCCACGTCCGTCTTCGCATACATGCGGATCTGCTCCACGGCTGCCTCCAGCAGGCGCTCGAAGTGGACCCATCCAATGCTGGCGCGAACGATACCCGGCGGATCGTAGAGCAGATCCTCCGGCGGCTCTCGGGACGCGAAGCGGATCAGTATGCGGCTCAACTGATCGATACAATTAATGGCGGTGGTAGGGTCGTTGACCGCGGGCGAGATCGCCTTCAAGGCAACGTCGACAATCTGCAGGACGCCAAACTCCACGTCCTGTTGCAAGGTTCTGGTCGGGCCGAAGTCGAATGCCGCCAGCAGCTCGGCGGTTCCTTCGGGGGGCAGACGGTTCCCTTTGGAGACCATCATCAGCGGGATTCCCGCCGGAACGAAGTGGCCGACCCGGCGTAGAACGCGGATAGTGACGTGATAGTGCTTCGCCAGGGCTACCAGGCGTCGCGTATCCACGAAGCGGATGTAGCCGGAATCATGGCTCAAGACGGCCACCTCGCTCGGGTTGGGTCGGAGCGGTTCAGCATCCTTCACATGGTGGTTCAGCAAGTGCGGCCAAGGCATAATCTCATCGATCATGGCTTCTGTTTCTTCCGCGATTCTGTTGACGATGTGATTCACGCTGATAGCCTGCGAGATGTGGTGAATGAAAAAAAGCAGCAAACCGACGCAGATCAGCGCCAGCGCCATCGCGCCCAAGACGGTGGCTACTGGCGCGAAGGCCTGAGGCAGCGAGCGTGCCGCCGGAAGCGCCGCCATGCAGTACAAGAAAGTGCCGAGGAAGATTCCGAGCGTCCATTGCGTTACGCGGTCCCTGGAAAAACTGACGATAATGCGCGGAGAGAACTGCATCGACGCCAGGGTGAGCGTCATCAGCAGGATGGCGAACACGATCGACACCACCGTCATGATGGAGGCGGCGATGCCCGCCAGAATGACTTGCGCGACTTGCGGGTCGGCGTGCGAGGGGAATAGGACGGTGGGCACCCACGTGCTGGTGACCGGAAACTCCTCTTCCAACCACGACAGGAACGCGCCCGCGCAACCCAGCGCCACCGCGATGGTCAGGGGGCGGATCAAGAAGCCGCCACGCAGGTTATACATAGCGTGGCGAAGCGTCAACGGCAGGCTCTTCCTCATGGGCTCTATCTGTTCAAGTGTAGTGGGGCAGACCCGCGCGAACACAGAAAAAACGGGAAACTGCCATGTCCCGCCTCAGTCTGAACTGGCACATCGAGAGTCTTGCCCTCTGGGCCGTTCTCTTCGCGATACTTTAGCAGCTTGCGGAAAAACTCCGATCAAAGCCGGTTTGGGAAGGGCACGAGTTTACTCGTGCCGTTAAGTCGTTGGAAATGTGTCTGCGCTTCAGCGCCCGAGGTGTGCTTTTTGCGGCGCGACGAGTTTTTCCGCAAGCTGTTAGGGAGCATGCTTACGCTGCAATGGTCTCTGCTTGGTTTGTTTTGCCTGCCGTTTGGATCGCTTCGCGGAAGAAAGTCCACAGGATGAGCGAAGCGACGCACGTCCTAGCCAACCGTTCACTCGTAGCGCAACGCCTCCACAGGATTGAGTCGCGAGGCTTTTATGGCAGGATAAATCCCAAAGAATAACCCGACGCTCATCGAAGCGGTTACCGCAGCGATGACCGACCATAGCGGCACCGCCGAAGGCAAACTGGGCAATAGCTTATTGATCAAGAAGCTGATCCCCGCTCCCAGCGTGACACCGATGATTCCCCCAGTTCCCGTCAGGGTAACGGCTTCTGTGAGGAACTGACGGACGATATCCCGGCGCCGGGCGCCGATGGCCTTGCGCACTCCGATTTCACGCGTGCGTTCGGTGACCGACATGAGCATGATGTTCATCACGCCAACTCCACCGATAAGGAGCCCGATGGAACTGATCACGACCACTGCAATGGCAATCGCTCCCGTGATCTGACGGAACTGGCGCGCAATCTCCTCCGAACTCGAAATCGCGAAATTATTCGGCTTATCTGTCCCAACCCGTCTGCGCCGCCGTAGCAGGCCGATGATTTCGTCCTCCGCTTGCGCCTTTCTACCCGGAGACGCTTGTGCGCCAATGAAGTGTTCGTCGTCCTGCGGATTATGTTTGCGGTACGCCGTGTACGGCACGACCACAACTTTGTCCGCCGATTCATCTCTAAAGAACTGCCCTTTGCGCTTCTCCAGCACGCCGACGACCCGGTAGAGAGCGCCTCCGACCTCGATCGACTTGCCCAGCGGGTCTTCCGCGTGGAACAGTCCCTCCGCCAAGTCGTGACCGATTACCGCCACATCCATGTGATTCAGGTTTTCCGCTTCGGTAAAGAACCGGCCATTCTCGGGGTTCGCGTTGTAAACCCATTCGTAGGACGGAATGGTACCGGTAAATTGAATCCCGAAGACCTCGTTCTTTTTGTATCGCGCGGGCACCACGGTGAAGGGCTTGCCCGGTTCTATCCGGGGGGAGATCTCCACCGTCACATCCTTCACGTCGGGGCACTCATCCCGAATCGCCATGGTGTCTTCGTAAGTCAGCGTCTTGCGGTTGCGTTCTTCAGCCGTGAGGCTGCCTCGAAAACCGAAGTCCCAGCGAAAAACAAACAGCGTATCGGTGCCATATTGATCGAGAAAGCCGCGAATATCTCGATCCAAACCCACCATGATGGAGGCTACGGCCACCATGGCCATGATCCCGATGACCACGCCCAAGACAGTCAACAGCGACCTCGTCTTGTGCTGGCGAAGGGAATCGAACGCCATGCGCGTGCTTTCGCTGATCTCAATCCGCACGGTTGAAACCTCTGTAACGATTCAACCCTCTAAGTTTCGGTGGCGTCCTAAAGTTGCGTTGATGACCGCCGACGCTTCAGGTACATCAAGACATTTGCAAACGCCAGCAGGAAGACTCCGCACCCGAAGATTATCTTCGGAGGGTATCCCCTGAAATAGCACCACATCAAGCCTACAACGATGGCAACATTGACAATGATGGCTCTGTTTCGTTCCGTCATTTTCTCGCTCATGCCAGCAGTTCCTTCAAATTCCAACTTTAGGACACTACCTAAGTTTCGAAGCGCAGGGCCTCGATGGGATCCAGTTGGGCAGCCCGGTGTGCGGGGTACAACCCAAAGAACAATCCCACGGCCGTCGATACCGCCAGCGACAAAATCACCGCGCCGACTGGCACTTGAGATGGCACAGGCGTGAGCACTCTCACCAGCGTGGATAGAAGATAGGCAATGGCAATGCCGATCGCGCCTCCCACGGCTGCCATCACCGCGGATTCCACCAGGAACTGCATCAGGATGTCGCGTCTTCGCGCGCCCAGCGATTTGCGCACGCCAATCTCGCGGGTGCGCTCCGTCACACTGGCCAGCATCACATTCATGATCACCACGCCGCCGATCACCAGGAACACCGAAACCACTCCGATCATGGTCTTGGCGACGGCGCCAGTCAGGCTCTTCCATAAGCCCATAATTGTGTCAGACGCCAGAATGCCAAAATTGTCATCCGCCATGGGATCGAGATGGCGGCGGCCGCGCATCATGGTGCGGGCTTCATCCTCGGTCTCCCGCATCCACTCCGGGCCGCGCGCCTGGATGTTGATGGCCATATCCAATTCCTGCCCGTGTTCGCCATAGTGTTTCAAGAACGTCCGGATGGGAATGTAGACAAAATTGTCCTTGGATTGCCCGAAGGCGGTTCCAATCGGCCTGGCGACGCCGACCACCAGGAAGCCGCGGCCATCGACGTAAATCGTCTTGCCGATGGGGTTGACCGCGGGGAACAGCTTGCCGGCGATTTGTTGTCCGATAAAGGTGACCTCCGCTCTGCCTTCATTGTCCGCGTCCGTTATGTAGCGGCCGGATTCGACTTCCTCCACATCCATACCGGCGATGTTGGCCGTCACCCCGCGGATATTAATGTCGTCCAACGCTTGTGTTCCCAGGCGGACCTTGCCGTCGGTTCGCGTCTCCAGGCCAACCGCGCGAGGCAGCCTCATGCCATCGCGCAGAGCCTCGAAGTCTTCCCAAGTGACATACCGGTTGCGCCGCATCGCTTTAAGCAAGTCCTGCTGATTGGTGATAATGGGAAGGCGAACCACGAGAAAGACATTGGACCCGAGATTGGCAACGCGTTGCGCAATGTAAAGGTTCGCCCCAGTGATGATCGACACGACAAGAATGAGCACCGAAACCGACAAAGTAACGCCCAGCAGCGTCAGCGCGGAACGCAGCTTGTGTGCCCGTAATGCTGCCAGAGCCTCGAACGCCGGGTCGCGGAACGCAGTGAGGTGACGCCAGAGTTGCTCTCCGGCTCGCGAGGCGGCAAACTTCCGGACGCTCCTCCGCGGAACTACCTGTTCCGTCGTTCTCGGGTCTGTGCCGTCCACACTGTAATCGTATACGACGCGCGGCCGGAAATAGTTCCGCGTGGCTCGAACTTCGGGATTGGTGACGGGTTCCGTTCTATACTGCGCGATATGGCGGAAAAGAAAACCGACCGTAGCGCCTGCCGTTTTACAGTTCAGCAAGCGAAAGATGGAACGCCTTTCATTGCTGTACAACTTTACCGCGACACCATTCCGGTGCTGAGGGAAGTATCGTTTGGATTTGGCCTGCTTCGAGGCACGCAGGTCGAGGACGCCAAGAGGCTCGCCGAGATGCTGAACGAACAAGTCCTTGACATGTTTGTGACGACGGGCGAGAAAGCGCCTCCGGCATAGCGCGATGAAGATGAGTGGAGCACCCGCCGCGGCCCGGTGCGATCGGACCTGCGCCCACCCTTCCCGAAAAGCGCGAAGAATTGAGGCACCCACTGCTTGAGGGACGAACTTTCAGGGCCGAAGCACGTAGTTCGAAGCAACGTCGCGAAACGCACCCAACTGTTTCGTCCGGGTAACCTCGTCCCACCCCAGTTCTGAAGCCATCAAGTCCGCGACGGCGGGCGCCATGGCGAGCGCTGCGCGTGCATTCAAGAACAGCGCCCGGGTGCGCCTGGCGAGCGCGTCTTCCACGGTGCGGGCCATTTCGTGTCGCGCCGCCCAGATTACCTCCGCCTTCACGTAGGGTAGCGCCGCATGCAGCGGTTCGCTGAGCCGAGCGTCGGTTGCGATGAGCTTGCCAATCTCGTAGGCGTCCGACCCGTAGACAGCCAGCGATCCGAACTGTTTCGCCGCGTCTTCTTTCGTTGCGTCGTTCTTCGTAACATCAGTGAAGCCGTGGATGTGCAGGTGGTGCGTCACGCACGGTCTTTCCGGCAATTGCGCGAGCGTTGCCGCCTGATCCACGCAATCCTCGGCCATATGCCGATAGGTCGTCCATTTTCCACCGCAGACAGTGACCAGGCCGGAGCGATCGATGTTGATGAGGTGATCGCGTGACAGTGCCGCCGTCCTGACCACGCCGCTGGCAACGCCCGTAGCGCTCACCAGTGGCCGGATGCCGGCGAATACGCTCAACACATCGTCGCGCGTAGGCGCTTTCGCCAGATATTGCCCGGCGGTCGCGAGGATAAATTCGATTTCCTGCTCCATGGCGACCGGCTCGAGCGTGGCGGCTGCAATGGGCGTGTCGGTCGTTCCGACCAGCGTGTGACCGTGCCACGGAATCGCAAATAACACGCGGCCATCGCTGGTGTGCGGAACCATGACCGCGCTTTCACCTTGCAGGAAGCTGGATTCGAAGACCAGATGAATGCCCTGGCTGGGCGCGATCAGGGGCGCGGCGGAAGGCTCTGCCCGGAGCCGAAGCAGGTCGCAGAAAGCGCCGGTGGCGTTGACCACAACCTTCGCGGCTGCGCGAAATTCGTCGCCCGTTTCGACATCGCGGGCGCTGACCCCATCCACAAATCCCTGCGCGTCCTTCGTCAGTCCCGTGACCTCGACATAGTTCAGCAACGTGGCGCCCTGCTCGAAAGCGGTGGCCACCATGTGGATGAGCAGCCGGGCGTCGTCGAATTGTCCGTCATAGTAAACCGCGCCGCCGCGCAGGCCTTCCGTCTTCAGTGTTGGCAGATATCCGAGCGTCTCTTCCTTGGAAAGAATGCGCGAGGTTCCAAACCCGTATTTACCGGCCAGCAGTTCATACAGCTTCAAGCCGAGACCGTAGAATGGAGCCTCCCACCAGTCGTAGTTCGGCACGACGAACGCTAGATCGTGCACTATGTGGGGCGCGTTTTGCAGAAGCAGTCCGCGCTCCTTGAGCGCTTCCATGACGAGGCCGATATTGCCCTGCTCCAGGTAGCGCACGCCGCCGTGTGCCAGCTTGGTGCTGCGACTGGAGGTGCCTTTGCCGAAGTCGCTCTGCTCGACAAGCAGCACATCGTAGCCGCGCGTCGCGGCATCGATAGCAACACCTACGCCGGTAGCGCCGCCGCCCACGACAATCATGTCCCAGGCTTTGGGATGCGCTTCGATGCGGCGCCACATGTCAGTTCGATTCATGGCTGTTTGTTTCTTCTAATGATGCATTTCAGGGTATCGCTTTAGCGATACCGTATTGTTGAAGAATTAAATGCCCCTGAACAGTGCAAGAGAATTGGTTTCTACGCAATTCGGTAGAACACGATCATCGAGAATCCAGTCCCGGAGGGACGAACCAGCTTAGCCCAGCGCTTCAGTGTGTGCGTGAGAACTGGTTTTTCAGGCGATCCAGTGGAACAAGATGTCCGAGAATCCAGCCCCGGAGGGGCGTCCGAACTTAGCCCAGCGCTTCAGCGCTGGGGAAAAGTGGAAGAAATATTCAAGTCCCGGAGGGACGAACCAGCTTAGCCCAGCGCTTCAGCGCTGGGGAAAAGTGGAAGAAGTGATTCAAGTCCCGGAGGGACGACCGAGTTCGCAAGCAAACACGTGAGGGGCTGGGACATTGAACGCCGATGAAGTGAGCCGCATCGCTAAGTCGATTCCACCCAGTCAAACGAGCGCGTCACCGCCTTTTTCCAAAAGCGATAAAGCCGCTCGCGACATTCTTCATCCATCTGCGGCTCCCACCGTTGATCGACTGCCCAGTTGGCGGCCAGTTCGTCGATATCTTGAAAGAAGCCGACGGCCAATCCGGCGGCATAGGCGGCGCCGAGAGCAGTGGTCTCCTTCACCATGGGACGAACCACCGGCTTCGCCAGAATGTCGGCTTGGAATTGCATCAGCAGATCGTTCACGACCATGCCTCCGTCGGCGCGCAGCACGTCAAGCGTAATGCCCGAGTCCTTTGCCATGGCATCGACCACCTCGCGCACCTGGAACGCGGTCGCTTCCAGCACGGCGCGGGCGATGTGGCCCTTATTCACGAAGCGGGTCAAGCCGGCAATCACGCCGCGCGCGTCGTCCTTCCAATACGGCGCATACAAGCCAGAGAAGGCGGGAACGAAGTAAACGCCCCCGTTGTCGTTTACCGTACGGGCAAGCGCTTCAATGTCGAAACTCTTTTCGATGAGTCCAAGGTTATCGCGGAGCCATTGCACCAAGGCGCCGGTAATCGCGATACTCCCTTCCACCGCATAACATGCCGGCGTGGCGCCCAACTTATAAGCCAGCGTAGTCAGCAGACCGAAGTTCGAAAACACTGCCTTTTCCCCGGTATTCATCAGCATGAAGCAGCCGGTGCCGTACGTATTCTTCGCCTCTCCCGGCTTGAAACAAGCCTGGCCAACCAGAGCGGCTTGCTGATCGCCGAGATCGCCGGCGATGGGCACTCCCGCAACCGCCGGCAGGCGCGCAGCGCCGTACACTTCGCTGCTCGAAACGATCTTCGGCAGCATTTGAATCGGAATGCCGAAGTCTTTCAACATGTCGCGATCCCACTGCAGCGTGTTGAGGTTCATCAGTTGGGTGCGGCTGGCGTTGGTCACGTCGGTCACGTGCACGCCGCTTTGCGGTCCACCGGTGAGATGCCAGATCAGAAAAGTGTCGATATTGCCAAACAGCAGATCGCCGGCTTCGGCTTGTGCGCGTGCGCCCGCAACCCTTTCGAGAATCCAGCGAATCTTGAGGCCACTAAAATAGGTAGCGAGCGGAAGCCCGGTCCGGGCGCGATAGCGGTCCTGTCCGCCAAGCGCGGCGAACTCGGCCACTGCGGAAGCAACGCGCGTGTCTTGCCAGACAATCGCGTTGTAAACGGGCTTTCCACTTTTCTTGTGCCAGACGACCGTGGTTTCGCGTTGGTTGGTGATCCCGATCGCAGCCAGATCTTCCGGCCGCAGCCCCCGCGCTTCCATTGCTTCCTGGATGACACCATCCGTGCCGCGCCAAATTTCCTCCGGATCGTGCTCCACCCATCCCGGTTTGGGATAGATCTGCTCATGCTCCCTTTGAGCCGTGCTCACGATGCGTCCGGAACGATCGAACACGATGAAGCGCGAGCTTGTCGTTCCCTGATCAATGGCGCCAATGTAGCTTGCCATTGTGGGGTTTCCTCTCGTTGCCCGACCCACACGTGCTCCGGTGCTTCATGTCCTCTCAGTGACCAGAGGACCAGAGGACCAGCCTATTCTCCAGGCCATCGAAGACGCAAATGATGAGAAGTAAAAGAGATAGCTGCGGCCGAATGGGCTGCCAATTTTGTCATCCCGAACGAAGTGAGGGATCTGCATTTTACTTCCTACGGTAACTCGGCATGAATTCTACTGTAACTGCCAGATAGCACAACAGTGGCCTGCACCCATAATCGGGTTTGTGGCATCTTACACATAAGGGAGGTTTGCAACCCCAGCAAACCAGGAACGTGGGGGTTCCTATGAAACATCTGGGAAAAATCATGCGGTCGGTGCAAGCCTTTGGCCGCGAACTGTCTCGCAAGTCGAATGCCGCTGAAACGAAGCGTATACCGGCAATCGGTGTCGCCTTGGGCGGAGGCTTTGCCCGCGGCATCGCCCACATTGGGGTGCTCAAGGTCCTCGAAGAAGAAGGCATCCCGATTCGCATGATTGCGGGCACCAGTGTAGGCGCAATCATGGGTGCCGCGTATTGCAGCGGGCTCACGATTGAGGAACTGAAAGAAGTCGCCCACAAAGTTCGTTTCACCACTTTCGCGCGCTGGACGCTCTCGCGCTACGGCTTCGCCACCAACGACCGCATGATCTCGTTTCTCGCGCGCACCTTGAAGGTGCAGACATTTGAAGAGTTGCGTATCCCTCTGGGCGTGGTTGCCACCGACTTCAACACCGGGAAAGGAGTGGTCTTTACCTCCGGCCCGATCGTCGATCCGGTGCGCGCGAGTTGCGCTTATCCGGGGATGTTTCTGCCGGTAGAGATTCGCGGGCGCTGGCTGGTCGATGGCATGCTCTCCCATCCCATACCGACGCGTCCTCTGCGCGAAATGGGCGCGGACCGCGTGCTGGCCGTGCACCTGAGAGGGCAGTGGTCGAAGACGAGCGCGCCCCGGCATTTCTTTGATGTCATCGGGCAGTCGTTCGCCATCGCGCAAGACATGACGAGTTCGCTATGGAGGAACGCGGCCGACGTCGTAATCGAGCCCGACGTCGCGGGTTTTGACTATGACGACTTCAAACGCGCTGACGAATTAATCCGTGTAGGCGAACTGGCGATGCGCCGCGCGCTGCCTGAAGTGCACAAATGGCTGGAGGTTCCCGCGGAAGCGGCCGCCCCTCTCAAAGTGCCTGCGCTGGTCGCAAGACCCACGCCCATGCCAGCGGACTGAAGAGCCCAGACCGAATGTGGAGCGACGGGCGTCCTCGCCCGTCCCCGCGAAAACAACCAAGGTTTCGTATCAGGCCATCCCCTTGGAGCGAGCGGAAAACGAAATGTGGAGCGACGGGCGTCCTCGCCCGTCCCCGCGAAAACAACTAAGGTTTCGTATCAGGCCATCCCCTTAGAGCGAGCGGAAAACGAAATGTGGAGCGACGGGCGTCCTCGCCCGTCCCCGCGAAAACAACCAAGGTTTCGTATCAGGCCATCCCCTTAGAGCAAGCGGAAAACGAAATGTGGAGCGACGGGCGTCCTCGCCCGTCCCCGCGAAAACAACTAAAGTTTTCGTATCCCGCCATCGCTCCAGCGATGCCATAAGTTGAAATCGGTGTCAGCCCCGGAGGGGCGACTGAGCTTAGCCCAGCGCTTCAGCGCTGGGAAAAGTCGGAAGAGCGACTAAGTCCCGGAGAGCCTGCCCTGAGCGAAGTCGAAGGGACCCAACTCACGCACACTCTTTAGGCTCTAGCCTCTGAACCCATAGGACGACTGTCCCGCGCCCGGGGAATGTGCGGCGGAGCACAGTTTTCCGGCTCCCCACGGAGTAAAATCCCCTTCTGACCGGCTCGATCCCAAGGCCGATCTCGGCGGGAGGCTCTGTGTCGGATCCACTTTTCGGGGCGATGCTCCAAAGCGTCATCGACGGCGCGCCGGATAAGGCCGCGGAATTGGCGCGGCAGGCACTGGCCAAGGGCGTCGATCCGCTCGAAGCCGTGAACCTCGGATTTGCTGTGGGGATCACATTCGCCGGCGAGCAATTCGGCTGCGGCGAGATGTTTCTGCCTGATCTGCTCGCCTCGGCCGAGGCCATGAAGGCGGCCCTCAAGATCCTTGAACCGGAGATGCTGAAGCGCGGCTCCGAGCGTAAGGGTCGGGGCAAAATCGTCCTCGGCACCGCCCGAGGCGATATTCACGACATTGGCAAGAACCTGGTCGCCACCATTCTTTCCGCCAGCGGATTCCAGATCTTCGATCTCGGTACCAGCGTGACCCCCGAGCAATTCGTCGCCAAAGCCAAAGAAGTCGATGCCGACATCGTCGGCGTCTCCGCTTTGCTGACGACGACCATGGCCGGCCAGAAAGCCGTGATCGAAGCGCTCGATCGGAATGGTTTGCGGCCACGGGTAAAAGCGATCATCGGCGGCGCCGCGGTCACCTCGAAGTGGGCTGCTGAAATCGGCGCTGACGGCTACTCTCGCAACGCCATCGATGCCCTGGAACTGGCGAAGAATCTGATGGGCAAAGTGGTGGGCAAAGTGACGAGAAAAGATATGAACAAGGGAACCGCCCTGGCATGAGACCCAGAATTCAATTGCTCAGTCCTGAACTTATCGGCCGCATTCTGCGCGAAGCGTTCGAACTGCTGATGAGCCCCGGAGTTCGCGTGGGCTCGGCGGCGGTCGAGCTCTTGCGGTCGGCGAGAGTTGAGGTCGAAGTTGAGGTGGGCGTTGCGGCCGGAGTCGCGGCCAGCGACGCAGTGGCGCACATCCCTGAGCGGCTGGTGCAACAGTGCCTCGCATCGGCTCCGCGGGACTTCTATCTGTACAACCGCCAGGGAGAGAAAGCCGTTCATTACGGCGGCGACGACGTGCATTTCGATCCCGGCTCCTGCTGCGTGCAGATGCTTGATCCCGACACGCTGGAAGCGCGGCCGTCCGAGACCCGCGACCTGGTGCGCATTGTCCAGATCACGGAGACGCTGCCGCAGTTCGCCGCGCAATCCACCGCCGTAGTTTGCAGCGATGCCCTGTTGTCCAACGACGCCTGTAACGGTAAGCATGCGCCTAGCGCGATCGGCGATCTCTATCGCCTTCTAGTAGTCCTGCAGCATTCCGACAAGCCCGTGGTGACCGGCTCGTTCTCCGCAGCCGGCCTGCAGGGAATGATCGACCTGCTCGCCGCCGACAGCGGCAGTCCAGACAAGTTACGCCAGCAACCGCGGGCGGTTTTTGATGTGTGTCCTTCGCCGCCGTTGAACTGGTCGGAGTTCGGATCGCACAACCTGCTCGATCTGGCCCGCGCCGGCGTCCCCGCGGAAATCGTCTCCATGCCACTGGCCGGAGGCACCGCTCCCGTGACACTGGCCGGTTCGGTGACGCAGCATGCTGCCGAAACGCTGGCCGGCATCACACTGCATCAACTCGCGGGACCGGGCTCACCCGTAGTCTGGGGCGGTGCTCCTGCCATCTTCGACATGCGCACTGGAGGCGCACCCATGGGCGCGGTTGAGACTGCCATGCTGAACATGGCGTGCGCCGAAGTCGGAAAGCACCTTGGCCTGCCGACCCACGGCTACCTGGTCGCGACCGATTCGAAGTTGGTGGATGCCCAGGCCGGCGCCGAGAGTGCCCGTTCGGCGACGCTCGGAGCGCTCGCGGGCATCAACATGATTTCGGGAGCGGGAATGCTCGAATCGCTCGCCTGTTTCAGCGTCGAAAAGCTGGTCATTGATGCCGAGTCGATTGCCTCGGCGTACCGGCTGGCGCGAGGCATTGAAGTCCGTAGTGACGAAGTTCTCAGCGAAGTCCGCGGCGAGAAAGTTCCCCGTGATACCCTGGCCACCGCCATGTTCGCGCAAATCGGCCTGTCCGGAGAATTTCTCAAGTTGAAGGAAACGCGCGCGCTTTTTCGGCAGGAGCAGCATCTTCCCTCTCCGGTCATTGATCGCAGCGCGCGCGGCTCGGAGCCAGCGAGTGACGTCTTAACGCGAGCCCGTATCCGAGTCGACGAACTCGTAAGCAAGTATCGGAAGCCATCTCTTTCCGAAGACGTGCTGCGAAAGTTTCAGGCAATCGTCGATCGTGAAGCTGACAGAGCGGGAGGGGAGGGCACCGAGCCGGCGAATAACGTCGGAGCGGCCCAAACCACAAGGTGAGAACTGGGTCGTCCCTCCCGGCCACCACTCTTCGTGCCCTTGGCGGCAAGCGAGGTTCGCGCTTATGCTGAAAGTAGATCCGAAAGGCTCAGGTTTCGTTTGCAAATGATTTCGCTTCGCATCTACACCCTGGCGCTGGGCACGATTGGCGTGGCCGTCGCCAGCTATGCCCTGCTGCGCCGCAAACCCAAACCCGCGAACGCGGTCGAACTCGAACGCCGCACCTGGTTGAACACGGTCGGGCGCATCACCGATGGCACCGTGATTGATGTCCAGGAAATCACGACTGCCGCGGACCGCCCGGCCACCATGCTGATTTACCAGTATGACGTAGCGGGCGTTTCCTATGAGGCCTCACAGGATGTCACCTATCTGCGGCAGTGGATCAATCTACATTCCTGCCGGCTCGGCCTCCCGACCTCGGTGAAGTACGATTCTCGCAATCCGGGAAATTCCATGGTGATTGCCGAAGGCTGGACGGGGTTACGGCAGTGAGAGGCTGCGGAAGAACGACACACCACGGAGGCACTGGGATCGGGCGATCGGATGATCGGGTCATCGGGTGATCAAAACCCAAGTTCCCAGCGGTTTTTCGATCACCCGATGACCCGATCATCCGATGACCCGATCCTTCAGAGTTTCCCGAACGCCATTGCCGCCATGTAGAGAACTTGTGCGGCCGCCAGCCCGATCCAGATTCGCTGACGAATGCGCGAGCGCCGTATGTCGCGCAGCAGGTCGGCGCTGGTGAGTTGGATGGGCGGAGCTTCCCGCTTTTCCGCCGGCATCGCCACCGGTTGCAGATTAACTGATCTCACCGCATCGGCCGGCTTCGGCTTATCGGGATAAAACACCTTCGGCGTGTCCACGACTTCCGACCACAACGGCAGCAGGATCCAGGATTTCGGAATGATGTCCGGAATCGGTTTGGCAGTCAGATGCAGAGCCGGCTGCGTTTCCGGCGCGACCCGATCGGCCAAATTCCGCAGCAGCGATCCCCACCAGAAGTGGCTGAGTTGATCGGTGATGAGTTCGCCGACATCGACGGGCCGCGATTCAAGTTCGAGCGGCGGCAGGGTATCGGGCGAAATCACGTCTCCGATGTTGGTGAACACGGTGCGAAACCAAGGCAGGCGCAGGCGATCCCCGAGCAACAGGCCGACGTCCAACGGGCGTGAAGTGAGTTCGAGCGGCGGTAATTTCTCCGGGGCGAAGGTATCACGAAGGTTGCCGACCAGCGACCTCCAGAGCGGCTGCGTCAGGCTCGACGGCGGAAGCAAATCCAGTGGAATATCCGGCTGTGCCGCCGTGGACTGCGGGTCGGGATACCAGGCTTCGGCGGCGTTTGAGCGGTAAGACATGAAGAATTCAGATGACTCCAGCGCCGCGACTCAGCGCGTGTCCGCCAGAAACCCACTATCGATGTTAGCTGCTGCGCTGGAATCTGTCACGCGCCTTTACGCAGCTTTACGAGCTGCGAAAAAGTTGGCTTTCTACCGAGCCCCTAAAAAGAGTTGGCTTCTACCGAGCCCCTAAAAGAGTTGGCTTTCTACCGACCCCCTAAAGTGTGTGCGTGAGAACTGGTTTTCGAGCAACCCCGTGGAACGAAGCATCGAACTTCCAGCCCCGGAGGGGCGCCCGAGCTTAGCCCAGCGCTTCAGCGCTGGGAAAAGTGGAAGAAATGATTCAAGTCCCGGAGGGACGACCGAAAATAGCCCGACCCTTCAGCGCCGGGTCGCGAAACGGCAACAGGCGCAAGTCCCAGAGAGCCTGCCCTGAGCGCGGTCGAAGGGACCCAGTTCTCACGCACACTCTAAACGGGCGTCAGGTTCCCCGTAGAGACGCGGCTTGCCGCGTCTAACGGAGACGGGGCAAGCCCCGTCTCTACGGCCCGGAAAAGATGCGCAATGTGACGACGCGCTGGCCATTCCCCTCACCCTTCCCTTAGTACATGCACTTTGATGCTGTTGAGGGCGGGCATGCCTTGAAGCACAATCCAAAAGGCAGGACTTGGGAGGGGATCTGCAATGGAGAAGCTGGATTGAGCGACGACGCACAAGCGGCCGCCAAAGCTCAGCAGCGGCTACGGCGTTTCTCCCGCTATGGCTTCGACGTGCGGGTTCAGGTGTCGGTGTTTCGCGAAGGCCGGACGACCGCTTGCTGGGGCCGAACCAGCGAACTCGGCGAGGACGGCATCGGGGCGACTCTCTGCGGTCAGTTGCAAATCGGCGAAGTTGTTTCCCTGGAGTTTCCCATCCCCATCGCGCCTCACGTCATGAAGGTGCGAGCCGCGGTGCGTTATAGCGACGGCCTGCACTGCGGATTCGAGTTTCTGGTCGTGACCGGCGAGCAGAAGCTAATGCTGCACCAGATCTGCGTCGTGTTGGCGAACGCCGCGTGAGTTTTTCTGCGTTGGCCCGTTAACCTTCATTACTGGGGTAACTATCAGCGGATAACCCAGCCCGCTTACCATCTCTCTAGCCCTCAGCGCACACTGGGAAAGGACCGTATGGGTGAGAAAGACGTCCCGGCAGGAACAGCGACCGATCTGCCGCTGGTGAAGGCGCTACAGGATGTTCTTGAGCACGGTGCCCCGCCGATCTTCACTCCGACCTCCGACCCAGTCCCGCCCAATTCGCCCACGAACGGCAAAGCCGCCGAAGTCCCGTTCACAGCGGAGAAAGCCTACTTCGAACAGATTATCGAGAACGCGCCGGAAGCGATCAGTATTATCGACCCAGAGTTACGCATCCTGCGTATCAACGGGGAGTTCACCCGCCTGTTCGGCTTTGCCGCGGATGAAGCTGCCGGAAAACGGCTCGACGTGCTTATCGTGCCGCCCGATCGCTACGCGGAAACCGCGTGGATCGAGGAGAGCATCAAGACGGAACGCAAAGTCACGCTGGAGACGCGGCGCCAGCGAAAAGATCGCTCACTGGTCGAGGTGCTGCTTTCCACCTCACGCGTGACCGTGAACGGCAAAACACTTGGAGCGTATGTCTCCTACCGCGACATCACCGAGCAGAAGCGCGCCGAGGACTTGAATGCGGCCTTGTACGCCATCGCGGCGCGCAGCCAGTCGGCCGAGGATCTGCAACAGTTTTTCGCCGCCATTCACAACATCGTCGGCCAGTTGATGAACGCGCGCAACCTTTACATCTCGCTCTACGATCCGCAGTCTCAGTTGTTGAGCTTTCCCTACTTCGTCGACGAACAGGACTCTATCCCCGCCCCCAAGCCTCTCGGTCGCGGCTTGACGGAATACGTCCTGCGAACCGGCGAACCTCTGCTGGCGACACCGGAAGTCTTCGAGGAACTGGTGCGGCGCGGTGAAGCGGAATTGATCGGTGCTCCGTCGGTGGACTGGCTGGGTGTTCCCCTGAAGAGCGGCACAGCCTGCTTTGGAGCCCTGGTCGTCCAGAACTACAGCGAAAACACCCGCTTCGGAGAGCGCGACCGCGAGATTCTAAAATTTGTTTCGCAGCAGTTGGCCGCCGCCATCGAGCACAAGCGTTATGAAGAAGCGCTCCGCCGCTCCGAGGCCCGTTCCCGTTCTCTGATTTTGAGCGCAGCCTTCGGCATTTGCCGCTGCACACTCGGCGGAAGATTCCTGGACGTGAATCCGGCGCTCATCACCATGCTCGGGCATGAATCGGTCGAAGATCTTCTCCAGCTGAATGCGCGGCGCGAAGTCTTCGTCAATCCAGAGGAGTTGGACCGGCTGGCCGAGGACTATCGCTGCACCGGAAGCCGGGATGGGGTGGAAGTGCAGTGGAAACGCAAAGACGGCCGCGTCATCGTCGTGCGGCTCAGCGGCTGCGCCGCCACTATCAGCGATGAACCCGAGGAAGTGTTGGAATTGATCGCCGAAGATATCACCGACCGGCGTCAGCTCGAAGAGCAGCTTCGCCAGGCGCAAAAAATGGATGCCGTGGGCCGCCTCGCCGGCGGCGTCGCCCACGACTTTAACAACCTGTTGATGGTGATTAACGGATACACCGAGGTGTTGCTGGAGCAGTTGGAAAAGGGCAGCGCCATGCACCAGAAGGTCCAGTCCATCCAGCAGGCAGCCGACCGCGCCGCGACCCTCACCCGGCAGTTGCTGGCGTTCAGCCGCAAGCAGTTCCTCGAACTCAAGGTGATCGACGTCAACACCGTCATCGGGGACATGGAGCGCCTGCTGCGGCCCTTGATCGGCGAAAACATCGAATTGGTGACGCGGCTCTCCACGCAAACCGGACACACCCGCGCCGATACCAGCCAGCTTGAGCAGGTCATCATGAACCTGGTCGTCAATGCCAAAGATGCCATGCCCGAAGGCGGCAAGCTCACTTTGCAGAGTTCCGACGTTACCGTACGCCAAAACTTCAGCGAACAGCGTTTTATCCAGCCCGGACGCTATGCCGTGATCTCGGTTACCGATACCGGCCAAGGCATGGACAAGGAAACCCAGTCCCGTATCTTTGAGCCGTTCTTTACCACCAAGGAAAAAGGGAAAGGCACTGGCCTCGGCCTTTCGACCGTCTACGGCATCGTCAAGCAGAGCAATGGATACGTGTTCGCCCAAAGCGGGATCGGAGCAGGCACAACTTTCCACGTTTACTTGCCGCGCGTGGAAGATCCCGCCGAAGAGGTGAGCCCGGCCAAGTCCCAGCAGCACGAAGCAGGCGGCTGCGAAACCGTTTTGCTGGTGGAAGACGAGGAATCCGTGCGCGAACTGGTGCGTCTAACCCTCGCCTCTCGCGGCTACAACGTCATCGAAGCCGAAAATGGCGAGAGCGGTCTGCGCATCGCCGAGACCTGCAAAGAACCCATCGATATCCTTATCACCGACGTCGTTATGCCCGGTATGGGCGGGCATGAACTGGCAAAAAAGCTGCTCGCGCTGCGTCCCGGGACCAGCGTGCTCTATCTTTCGGGTTACACGGAAGATACCGTCATCACCCAGGGCGTGCTCGGTCCGGGCACCGCGTTTCTGCAGAAACCTTTCACCCTTCAGAGTCTCGCCGAAAAAGTCCGCGAGGTCCTGCGCTCCCGATCCGCTCCGACGTCCGCCCCCAAGTCAATCGCAAAATCGGCTTCGAACTAACCTCGCTGCCGGTTACGGCTCTACAGATTGCCGAAAAACTCAAGTTTCGTATCAGGGCATCGCTTTACAGCTTGCCGAAAAACTCAAGCTTCGTATCAGGGCATCGCTTCAACGACGCCGTAAGGTTCTTTGAATTGAGATGCCCCTTTAGGGGCTGTACGCCGAAAACCGAGTTTTTCAGCAATCTGTCCAGCCCGCGCTCCAGCGGTTGCAACTTTTTCCCCGTCCCCCTCGTCCTATACGTAGGTGGGTAATGAAGTGTGGGCTTTCGGCATCGGACCCATCCAAGTCTGCCGGCCGTACGTACTTCCATGAGTGAACAATAATCGGGGTGAATAACCGGGGTGAACCATGTGTGGTGAACCATGCTGATCGGGAAACCGGCTGCGATTCCGTCATCTGAAATTACTCCCAAAGCGACCTATCTGAACCGGCGCAACTTCCTCGCCGGCGCAGTGATCGCCGGCGCGGCGGCCGTTACCGGTGTCGCCTTCCGCGATCTTGCTGATCTTGTCGCTCCGTCGCTCACCGCCCAAGCCAACGCCAAGATTGATGGCCTCCAAAAGAGCCCCTTCAGCACGACGGAAAAGGAAACGCCCTACAAGGATGTCACCAACTACAATAACTTCTACGAATTCTCCACCGACAAATACGAGCCTGCCGGCCTGGCAAAGAATTTCAAGACCCGTCCCTGGACGGTGACCATCGACGGCCTGGTGAAGAAAAAGCAGGTGCTCGACGTCGACACGATCGTCAAGATGGCTGCTCCCGAAGAGCGCATCTACCGTCATCGCTGTGTCGAGGGCTGGTCCATCGTCGTTCCCTGGGTCGGATTTTCCCTGAGCGAACTGATCAAGCGCGCCGACCCCCTGCCCAAAGCCAAATTTGTCGAGTTCACCACCTTGTACGATCCCAAACAAATGCCGGGCCAGCGCACCAGCGTGTTGCAGTGGCCGTACGTCGAAGGCCTCCGCATGGACGAGGCCATGCATCCGCTCGCCCTGCTCTGTTTCGGCATGTACGGCGAGGAGCTCCCGAATCAAGACGGCGCCCCGCTCCGCATCGTGATTCCATGGAAGTACGGATTCAAAAGCGCCAAGTCGATCGTCCGCATCCGCTTCACCGAGGGCGAGCCGCTGAACAGCTGGCAACAGGCCAATTCCCACGAATACGGGTTCTATTCGAATGTGAATCCCAACGTCGACCATCCTCGTTGGAGCCAAGCCAAGGAACGCCGCCTGGGCGAATTTTTCAAGCGGCCAACCCTGATGTTCAATGGTTACGACCAGGTGGCGAGCCTCTATGCCGGCATGGACCTGAAAAAGAATTTCTAGGCGTAAGACCTTCCTGACAGCGAGGTTGTCATGTTTGTTAGAACTCTTTTTGCCGGATGGGGTGACATGGACTTCAATGCCCATATGAAAAACACCGCCTACTTGGATAAATCGGTAGACGTCAGAATGATTTTTTTTTCGGAGCAAGGTTTCCCGATGAGCGAGTTCCTGCGCCTGAAAATCGGCCCGGTAGTCATGAAAGATGAAATCGAGTATTTCCGCGAGGTTCATCTACTGGAGGAAATCAAAGTAGATCTCACGATGGCGGGCCTTTCGGAAGATGGAAGCCGGTTCTCCATCAGGAATGACTTTTTTCGACACGATGGTAAACAAGCGGCCAGGGTTACGAGCACCGGCGGATGGATGGACTTGTCCAACAGAAAACTTGTAGTGGCACCGCCGATGATCCTGGACACGTTGAAAAAGTTACCTAGGGCAACCGACTTTCACCAGCTTCCCACAAGCATCAGAGCGTGAGCCGTATTGAAATAAGCTGACTGCAAAATGAAACAGCGTTTGACTTTGATAAAGATCGCGCTCTTCCTAGCCGCACTAATCCCGCTCGGACGCCTCGCCTGGAAGGCTTTTCATGTCGGCCTGGGCGCCAATCCCATCGAGGTCATCACGCACTCAACCGGCGACTGGACGCTGATCTTTGTTCTCACCACCCTTTCGATCACGCCCCTGCGCCGCCTCACCCGCCAATACTGGCTGATCGGCGTCCGCCGCATGATCGGACTGTTCGCATTCTTCTACGGAACGCTGCACTTCCTGACCTACATCTGGCTCGATAAGTTTTTCGATGTCCATGAAATGTTGAAAGACATCGCCAAGCGCCGATTCATCACCGTAGGCTTCTCCGCCTTCGTCCTCATGATTCCCCTCGCCCTGACCTCGACCGCATGGTCGATTCGCCGCCTCGGCGGCAAGAACTGGCAGCGCCTGCACCGCCTGATCTATTTCACGGGAATTCTGGCCGTGGTGCATTACACCTGGCTGGTGAAGGCCGATCGCCGCAAGCCCATCGAGTACGGCATCGTGCTCGGCATCCTGCTCGCCTACCGCGTGGGAGCCTGGGCGTTCGAAAAAGCGTCCGAAAAACGCAAGCGGCCCGCCATTCCGGCCCCAGCCCGGAATCAGGCGGAAGCCACCAAGGCTTAGCAGAGTGCTGAAAAACTCGATTTTGTTCTTGCTTTTGGGTGGCGCAGCGGTTCACCGCTGCGATAAGCGGCTTGTTTTCAGCGACGGCTTTAGCCTCTGAGGGCGACTGCGGCCCGCGCCAAGAGTTTTTCAGCAATCTGTTAGAGGCTGCGGAAAAACTCAAGCCCTGTATCAGGGCATCGCTTTACAGCTTGCGAATAAACTCGGGTTTCGTATCAAGGCATCGCTTTACACCTTGCGGAAAAACTCGGGTTTCGTATCAGGGCATCGCTTTAGCGATGCCAGAACGTCCTTCGAAATCAGACGCCCCTTTAGGGGCTGGGCCGGCCTCCGACTTTCCGCAGCCCGCTGAGGGAGCCCCAGCCAATTTGTTTTACCGAAACTTTATTCTACAATCCGGGTTAGCCGCATCCTAAGAAATTGAAGACAGGAGTGTCTTATGAATCCCCATGCGTGCACCAAGTGTGCCGGACGCCTGCTCATGGCTCTGGCGGCAATAACCAGCATCCTTTTGATGGCCGCCTGCGGCTCCGGCAGTGGGCTCGTCACGCCCCTCGGCGGCAGTTTCAGCAACTCCAGCCTGAGCGGGACCTATGTGATGAAGCAGACCGGGTACTATTTGAACTCCGCAGGAAACGGCATCCCATTTTCCGAGACCACCATTTTCTCGGCCAACGGAAAGGGCGCACTAACCGTCATCGAGGATGACGGAGGGCCCCAAGGCCCCGGCTCAGAAATGCTTGCGGGCTCCTACGGCATCGAGAGGGACGGGGAGGGTTCTCTGAAGTTCAACAACCCCTCCGCCATCAGCACCTATCAGATCACCATGATCGACACCGGTCACTTCTACGTGGTGGAAGGGGATTCGTACGCCTCTTCGTCGGGTTACGGTGTGCTACAGACCTCGACCGCCACTCCCTCGGGCACCTACGTCTTCAAGGCGCACAACTTTGACACCAGCTCGACGGTCGGAGTAGGCACGATCATTAGCAACGGCACCTTCACTGGCACTCAGGATATTCTCACCTTGGGCGGTTCGAACTCGGCCCAAGCGATCTCGGGCTCCGTGAGCACGCCCAACTCGAGCGGCGTCGGCACGTACACCCTGAACGGCCCGACCGGCAGCAGTTCGGGCAATTACTATGTGATAAGTTCGTCCGAGTTCTATTTCATGGCGAACCCCGCCTCCGGCTCGCTCGAAATCGGCCAGGCGGACGCACAAACCGGCACCACCCTCGCAGCCGGAACGTACGTGTTCGGCAGCCGCGGCGATACGATTAATAACCAGCCCGGCATTCACTCAACCGGCGTGTTTACGACCGACGGCAAAGGCAATATCACCAGCGGCACGGTCGACTATATACAGGATGAGAGCGATGACAATGGCGGCAATGGCTTCACCGTAAACGCGGGCGCCAGCTACACGCTGGACCCGAGCGGGGACGGCAACGGAACCATCACTCTGCCTTTGAGCAAATGCGTGACCCTCTCCCAGATTTTCTGGATGGTGAGCCCAACCAGCGCCTATTTCCTGAACAACAGCCCAACCGCAGTCGAAGATGGCAGCTTCTCGTCGCAGACAGGCACAATCACCACGCTCAGCGCCCAGGCCGCCTTCGTCATGGACGGCGTTCCTGACACCCCCGCCGGGGGTCAGGTGGGAGACTTCGAGCCGACCACCAGCGGCGCCTTTAACTGGAACGAGGCGTCCAATGGTTACAATAGCAACACGGGCTCCTTCGGTTCGGTGCCAATCGGAACCAATGGTACCTATACGGTCGGTTCGAGCGGCCGGGTCGAGGTGGTCGTCAACAACGTAGCCCCCGAGCTGGTCTTCTATCTGAGTTCTTCCACCACTGGATTCATCGTGGAGGTAGATGGCACCGGTGACATCGGAGGAGTCTTCACCCAGCAGACCAGCCCATAGGAGAAGCTGTAACGATGGAGTGACGGGCGTCTCGCCCTCGGCGCGGCGGGCGAAGACGCCCGCCGGACAGCCGCCGGGACGTCGGCGCTACCCTCAGTGGTGCCGCGGTACAAATCATGCGGTCACGGTACCGGTTGCCCTCTGGGCCGCCCGAGCTACGATGGAGCGCAGGATGCCTTCGTGAGCCTGCCCTGAGCGAAGCCCAAGGATCCAACCGGCAGCAGCGCCAGGATACCCCGATTTTGGCAAATCTTGTCAACCCCCCGTTTCGACGATTTTCCGCGTAAGTCGAAGAATTGGCTCGGAAAATAAAATCGGAAAAGTTGGCGGGGTAGGTAGGTTGAAACTGATATAAAAAAACTAATAGATAAGAAAAGGGTGCGGTGTTCCTCCCGCACCCTTTTCTCATTGGTGTGCCCGTCTCCCAAGACGGCCAGGAAACCCCAAGTCCTTATTCCGCAAGATTTTCCATATAACCCCTTTAAATCCAAATATTTCAAGCGTTTTAGCCCGTAACTCCATGATTCCAACAGATCGAGGATCAAAAAAGTAGGAGCGAAAAGTCAGCCACACATAGGAGCTGCAAAAATATCTCCCTCTACCGTAACCATTCGTCAATGTCATCACGTCAAAGTCAACGGCACGCAATGCGGATCGCCCGCCATGCGCGAGCACAATTATTGTTACTTCCACCGGCGCTGGCATCGCAAAGGCATGCAGGTTAATAAGTATCTCCGGAAAGAGCAGCCCATTACTCTGCCGGCGCTTCGCGACGCGAACTCCATCCAGAGCGAAGTGGCAAAGGTGGTGCGCCAACTGGAAGCGCAGATCATCGATCATAAGACGGCCGCGCTGCTGCTGTATGCGCTGCAGATCGCGTCGAGCAACCTGGAGTTCACCTCCTTCGAGCCCGAGCAGCCGACGCAGGTAGTAATTGATCGCGACTGCGTCGCACACCGTCCGCTAGGAGCGTCGGCATGGTCAAAGGTCGAGGGCCGCAGTAATGAGGAATATGGAGCGCCGGGCGTCCCCGCCCGGCCGGAGGAATGCCTGTAGTGGCGGGACGGAGACACCCACTCCACTGACATTTAGGAAGCCGCACCGATAACCGTTGCTGATGTCCTTCGCCATATCCAGGGGTAATCCAACGGATTGCCAGCCAGACCCGCCCGCACGGGATTCTCAAGCATGTAATAGAGCTTTTCCTGAGATTGTTCCTCTTTCCTTAAAGCGCGGTCGAACGATTCCTCTTGCCAGACTCTGCCTCGGCGGTTCAGAAGTTTGTTGATGCGGCGCGCCGACGCGCCTTTGATAGCCTGCATGATCTCCGCGATAGGCACCGGCCCGCGAGAAAGGCAAAGTGGTACCAGGGCAAGGTGTACATGATCGGGCATGACGACCAACCCGTAGAGGTCAAATTTCAAACCATTTCCAGCGATGCAGGTGTCGACAACAATTGTTCTCGCTGCCGGAGGTAAAGTCCACCGGAGGTAGGTGCAGAAACTGATGAATATTATCTTGAAGTCTGGCTGGAAATGCGGCAGACGACGGCGGTATTCATAGGGGTACACAAGGGCAGGTTTAGCACCGCTCTACGGTTGAGGGCCAGTAGCGAAATCACATGTAACTAGTGATGAATCATCCGATGGAGCGACGGGCATCCCCGCCCGTCCGTAGGAATGAGGAATATGGAGCGACGGGCGTCCCCGCCCGTCCGGAGGAATGGAGGAATATGGAGCGACGGGCGTCCCCGCCCGTCCGGAGGAATGAGAAATATGGAGCGACGGGCGTCCCCGCCCGTCCGGAGGAATGCCTGCGGAGCCGGGCGGGGACGCCCAGCGCTCCACAAATCACTGTTACTTAATCGCTTCCGCCGCGATCCGCTCCGTAACAAACACTTCGATTACGTCGCCAACTTTAATGTCGCCGTAGTTGGAGATTGAGATGCCGCACTCCATACCGCTGCGCACTTCGGACGCATCGTCTTTGAAGCGCCGCAGCGAACCGACTTTTCCTTTGAACACGACCACGTTATCGCGCAGCAGCCGCACTTCGGAATCGCGCTTGATCAGTCCATCGCTCACGCGGCAACCGGCGATCGTCCCCACCTTCGGAATGCGGAAGGTCTCCAGCACCTCGGCGCGACCCTGGTAAGTTTCTTTGATCGTCGGCTCGAGCAGCCCGGTCATGGCACGCTTGATCTCGTCCTGCAGTTCGTAAATGATCGAGTGCAGCCGTATGTCGACTTTTTCCTGATCGGCCAGCTCTTGCGCTTTGCGCTCCGGACGCACGCTGAATCCTATGATGATGGCATTCGACGCCGAGGCCAGCAGCACATCCGTCTCGGTGATCGCGCCAATGCCCGACCGCAACAACTTCAGCCGCACTTTGTCGTTCGACAATCTGCCCAGCAAATCGCCCAGCACTTCGACCGAGCCCTGCACGTCGGCCTTCAGAATGATGTTCAGCTCCTTCGTTCCAGCCGTCTTCATTTGCTCCGCCAGGCCTTCGAGTGAAACTCGCGAACTCTTGGCGAGCGCGGCTTCGCGCGCTTTCTGCTCGCGGTATTCCGAGATATCGCGCGCCTTCTCGCGGTCGGTAACCACCACGAACTGATCGCCCGCCTGCGGCAGCCCTTCCAATCCGATGATCTCCACCGGCGTCGAGGGCGGAGCTTCCTTGAGCGGCTTGCCGCGATCGTCAAACATCGCGCGGACTTTTCCGTACACGTTGCCCACCACAAAGTTGTCGCCCGCGTGCAGCGTGCCATTCTGCACCAGGATCGTCCCCACCGGACCGCGTCCCCGATCCAGTTTCGCTTCAAGCACTACGCCGCTCGCCGCGCGTCCCGGAGTCGCTTTCAATTCCTGCAGGTCGGCGGTCAGGCAGATCATTTCCATCAGCAGATTAAGATTCGTTTTCTGCTTGGCGGAAACCTCGACGAACACCGTCTTGCCTCCCCACTCTTCCGGCACCAGCCCGCGATCCGCCAGTTGCTTCTTGACCCGCTCCGGCAGCGCGCCCGGCTTATCGATTTTGTTGACCGCGACAATGATGGGAACTTCGGCGGCGTGCGCGTGGTCGATGGCTTCAATCGTCTGCGGCATAACGCCGTCGTCGGCCGCGGTGACCAGCACCACAATGTCGGTCGCTTTTGCTCCGCGCGATCGCATGCGCGTGAACGCTTCGTGGCCCGGCGTATCCAGGAACACGATCTCCCGGCCGAAGGCCGGAGACGCAGTGTCCGTAATCGCAACCTTGTAGGCGCCGATATGCTGCGTAATGCCACCCGCCTCGCCTCCGGCCACATTCGTCGAGCGGATCGAATCGAGCAGCGTCGTCTTGCCGTGGTCCACGTGGCCCATGATGGTGACCACCGGCGGACGCGGTACCGCTTCCGCGCCTTCCTCGCTGCTCTCGGTGGCTTCGGTCGTATCCTTCGCAGCCTGTTCTTCGAAGGTGATCACTTCCGTATCCGCTCCGAAGAAGCGCGCCATTTCGCTGGCCAGTTCCGCGTCGAGTGTTTGATTGATGGTCGCGAACACGCCGCGCACCACCAGCCGAGCAATCACGTCCTTGGCGCGAATGCCCAGCTTCTCGGCCAGGTCTTTCACCGAGATTCCTTCTGTAATCGTGATGTTGCGCGTGATCGGCGCCGGCTCGTTGCTAATGGTCATCCGCGGCGGCGGAGTGTAGCCCTTCATCGGGCCTTCCTTCACCCCTCGCGGCACATACCTCTGTCCCGGCCGGCGGGCCGGACCTCCCGGACGGCTTCCCGGACGCGGCGCTCCCGGCGGAGCCATTCCCGCTCCCGGACCTACACCCAGCGGACGCGATCCCGCGGGCGCCACGCGCGTCGGATGCATCGGCCGCCGTTCACCTGGACGAAGCGGCGGACGCGGCGCTCCCGGCGCTTGCGGCCGTGCCGTGCGCTGAAAAATTGGCTGTCCCGGCACCGGTCGTCCCGGCGCGGGACGCGAAGCTGCGCTCGCCGCAGGCGCTCCCGGAGGAGGCAGCGGCGCCTTGTATACCGGGCGCGGGCCGGTCTGCGGCATGATCATTCGCGGCAGTGGCGCACTTGGAGCCGCGAGCTTCGCGGGTGCCGCGCTGTGCATCTGGGCAACATTATTATTATTCGCCGGTGGTTGCGCTGCTGGCGGAGCACTTCCGGCCGGCGCGGCAGGAGTGGTCACTCGCGGCGGAACGGCAATCGCAGGCGGTGCTGCACTGGCGGAGACAGCCGGTGTGGTTGCGGCGGGTGGTGTCACGGAAACTTTGGGTGGAATCACCACCACTGCGGGCGGGCGGTACGTGGCCGCTACCGATGCCGGCGTCACCAGTCTCGGTATGGGCGGCGCAGGCGCAGGAACTTCGATCGCGGGCTTGTGCGGCGCTGCCTTCGGCGGCGCCACGGGAGCGCTGGGGGTTTCTATCTTCGCTTCTGCCGCCGGCGGCGCAACCGGCGGCTTGATTAGCCGGCGCGCCGCGGGATGCTCGGTTGTTTCCTTTAGTTGCGTGATGGCGCGCAGTACGTCGCCAGGTCGCGAAATATGCGAGAGGTCGATCTTGGTCTTGATCTCTTCTTCGCCGTGAGCGGCACGCGAAGTCCTCGCCGAACTCGGCGCTGCGTCGGAGCGGCCGCGGAGATGTCTCCGCACCAGTTCGGCTTCGTGATCTTCTAGAGAACTGGAGTGCGTTTTCTTCTCCGTAACGCCCACCGTGGTCAGCACATCAAGAATTTCCTTGCTCTTGACTTCCAACTCACGGGCCAGATCGTTGATTCGAATCTTACTCATCCGCTCTTGTTTCCTCTTCTCGTCCCGCTATCTCGCGTATCTAAGCTCGCATGTCTAACCTCATGTGCCAATCCGCGTATGTCGAACCTCTGACTTCTAACCTCTGACTTCTAACCTCTGACCTCTAACCTCTCCTGACGAAGCCCGCACTTTCGGTTCGGATGTAACTCCGAACTCGCCACGCTCCTGTTTCAGTTCTGCTTGTCTTCCGGGGCTTCTTCCGTCGCGGCTTCGGCGTCGTCTGCTGGCGCCGTGTCGGCGGGCTCCGCTTCCGCGGCTAACCTCGCCGCCTCTAACTCGCCGTCTGCCGGCGATTCGGCTTCTCCGGTGTGCTCCGGTTCCGCGGCCAATGCATCCGCTTCAACCGAGCCTTCTGCCAGCGATTCCTCACTGACTTCCGTTTCGGAGACTCCCGCATCGCTGACTGCCGCTTCGGTGGCGGCTTCTCCGGTGTTTTCCGTTTCGGCGGCTACGGCTTCGCCGCCATCCAGACTGGCAAAGTAATTATTGACCGCAATACTGATTTTTTCCACCGTTTTCGGGCCAATGCCTTCAATCGCTTCCAGCTGCTCTGGCGTCATATCGGCTAACGACTCCACCGTATTCACGCCCGCCGCCTTCAGTTTCTCGACCAGCCCTTCGCCGAGTCCAGTAACATTCTCCAGCGGAGTAACTGTCTGCGTGACCAGCGCCGACATCTGCTGTTCCACTTCCTGCCGCTTCTCTTCTTCGCTCTTGATGTCGATCTTCCAGCCCAGCAGCTTGGCCGCCAGCCGCACGTTCTGGCCTTTTTTCCCGATCGCCAGCGAGAGCTGGGTGTCGTCCACCACTACTTCCAGATGCTTGTCCGCCGCATCGACAATCGTGACGCGGCTCACTTTCGCCGGCTGCAGCGCTTTCTCCGCGAACGTCACCGGATCCTCGTGATACTCGATGATGTCGATCTTCTCTCCGCGCAACTCGCGGATGATCGACTGCACCCGCATCCCCTTCATGCCCACGCAGGCGCCGACCGCGTCCACGTCCTTGTCTTTCGACATCACCGCGATCTTGGTGCGCTCGCCCGCTTCCCGCGCAATCGCCCGAATCACCACCGTGCCGTCATAAATTTCCGGCACTTCGGTCTGGAACAGATGCTGGACCAATTCCGGAGCGGAGCGCGAAGCAATCACGCCCGGACCCTTTACCGCTTTTTCCACGCGCACGATCACGACCCGAATGCGCTCGCCGACGGCGAACGATTCCAGCCGCGACTGCTCCTTGCGTCCCATGCGCGCTTCGGCCTTGCCGATATCGAGAATCACGTCCGGACCCTCGAGCCGCTTCACGGTCGCATTCACCACCTCGTTCACATGTCCGATATATTCGTTGTAAACCGTGTCGCGTTCCGCCTCGCGCACTTTCTGAAATATGACTTGCTTCGCCAGTTGCGCCGCAATCCGCCCCAGAATTCCTTCCGTCACTTTCGGAATCAGCAGCTCTCCGCCCGCTTCCGCCGTCGGATCGAGTTTTCGCGCCTGCTCCACGGTGACCTGAAGATTCGGATCTTCCACCTGCTCCGGGGTCTCGACGATCGACTTCACCGCATAGGCGTTGATCTTGCCGCTGTCCTTGTCGAGCACCGCGCGCAAGTTCTCCTGCGTCTTGTAGTATTTGCGCGTGGCCACCACAATGGCGTCTTCGACCGCGCTCACCACAATCTGCGGATCAATGCCTTTGTCCCGGCTGACCCCTTCGATGATGTTGTAGAGCTCACTAGCCATAAAGTTCTCAGGTCTCAGGTCTCAGGTCTTAGGTGTCAGGTCTCAGGTGTCAGGTCTCAGGGCTTGGAACTTGCTCTTCCTGAGACCTAAGACCTAACACCTAAGATCTGCTCCTAAATTTCCGGTACCAAATTCGCCTTCTCTACGTTCCCTAGCCCAATCTCAACCTTCGTCGCCGCGCCCTCTTTCGGACGCATCTTCTTCTTTCGCGCGGCGCTCAGATCCAGCAGCAGCTTTCCGTTTTCGAAGCTTTCCAGCTTCCCTTCAAAGTGCCGGTTATTGTTCACCGGCTCCCGCGTCGTCAACTTCACGCGCTGTCCGCGGAAGCGCTCAAAGTCTGCCGCCTTGGTCAGCTTGCGATCCAGTCCTGGAGAAGAAACCTCCAGCACATACGATCCGCCTGGCACCGCATCCTCAACGTCGACGATCATCCCGAACTCGCGGCTGAACTTCGAGCAATCCTCGTGCGTCACGCCGTCCGGACGATCTTCATACGGACGATCTTCACATGGACGATCCGCCGCTGGCACCCCTCCGGGACGGTCGATAAACACGCGCAGCATGCGGTGCTTACCCGACCCGCACACCTCCACTTCGACCACTTCCAGCCCGCTCGAGCCTGCCACCCGCTCGGCAATCTGCCGGATCTTATCCAAATCAAAAGCCATGTTTTCAGCAAGTTGCGTCAAGAATCGCCGCGCCAGTCGTTCCAGCAAGTCCCCGCTGATCGGCCCCAACTAAAAAGTGGGCTTTCGCCCACTGGTGTGCTTCGACAATCCTGACACTACGACACAACAGTATTCATCGCTAACTATACGCCGCCAGTTAGGAAAACACAAACCAGTTCGGCGTATGGCAAAGGGCGGAACAGCGCTTCTCTAACGCACTCGGAACTGCAGGACAAGCTGCATCCGATTCAGGGCGCCGCTCCTTTAATAAATGGCCCCAGCCACGGCTCGTGTGGGGACGGTCGCCCTCGCGAGCCTGCCCTGAGCGAAGTCGAAGGGTCCCAGCCGAGCGCAGCTCGCCTCAGTGAACCGTCAGCACCGCTGTATCGTTGACAGTTCCTAGCGCCGCCTCAATCGTCGTCGTTCCCGTGCCGGTAGTCGAAACCGCTCCCGTATTGTTGATAATCGCAACCGTTATATCCGACGAAGTCCAAGTCACCTGACTACCCAGGTCCTCGGTTGTCCCATCACTGAACGTCCCCGTCGCAGAGAACCCTTGCCGACTCCCCAACGCGATATCCGCGCTTGCGGGCTTGATCGTAATCGAACTCAGGGTAGCCTTCGTTACCGTCAACGAAGCCACGCCAACCTGCCCCGAAAACGCCGCGATTACCGTCACGGTGCCCGGCGCAACCCCGGCCGCCTGGCCGAATGATCCCGACGCGTCGCTCATGATCGCCACCGTCGGATTCGACGACGTCCACAGCACCGAACTCGTTATATCCTGCGTCGTCCCGTCCGTCAGTGTCGCGGTTGCCACCAAGCCAACCGATGTGTTCTCCGCGACGCTGCCGCTGGCAGGCGTTGTAATCGTGATCGCAGGCGCAGTCGCGCTCAGCCCTTCGACCGTCAAACTCGCCGTGCCACTCGTCCCACCCAGTGAGCAGGTGATCGTCACCGGACCATTCGATACTCCCGTTACGATATTTCCGGAGACCGAAGCCACGCTCGTTGCCGAGGACGTCCAAGTCGCGACCGTTTCGAGATGCTGCGTGGTCCCGTCGCTGAAAGTGCCGACGGCCTGCAGCGCCAGTGTCGAGTCTTGTGTCGGGGTGCTCGGGGCCAGCCCCGCACTCGCTGGCGTCACCGCAATCGAGGTCAGCGTCGCCGAGCTTACATTCAGCGGCGCCGATCCGCCCACTCCTCCAAAGGTGGCTGAGATCGTCGGTGAGCCGGCCGCTACCGCTGTGGCGACACCGACGCTCCCAGACGCATTGCTGATGGTCGCGAATGCCGTGTTACTGCTCGACCACACGACATCCTGCGTGATGTTCTGCGTACTGGCATCGCTGAAAGTACCGATGGCCGTAAAGGGCTGCGCCGTCAGCGGCGCAATCGTCACACTCGAAGGCCCCACCACGATTGATTGGATGGTCGGTGTAGTTACATCCAGCGTCACCATTCCGCTCACGGAACCAAGCATCGCCGAGATGGTTGTCGTCCCCTTGCCAATCGCCTGCGCACGCCCAGGACCCGTTGCAATCGTCGCTACCGCCGTGTTCGACGAGGCCCACGTTACCAGCAATGTGATGTTGTGCTTGCTCCCGTCGTTATAAAAGCCGAAGGCGGTGAACTGGTAACTCGTGCCATTGGCAATCGTGACCGTCGGAGCGCCAGAAACCACAATCGAGGTCAGCGTCGCCGCCACCACTGTCAGCCCCGTGCTCCCGCTAACCGTGCCGGATGTCGCCGTGATCGTGGTCGTACCGTTGAGCGTGAGCGCCGTGGCTACTCCGGCCGCCGTAATCGTTGCCGTCGTGGTATTCGACGAACTCCAAGTGACCGTCGAAGTCAGATTTTGCGTCGACCCATCGCTGTACGTGCCCGTCGCCGTAAATTGCGTGAGGGTGCCGAGCGGGACCGAAGCGTTCGCCGGCGTCACCGCAATCGAATCCAGCACCGCCGCCGTCACCAACAGTGTGGTCGATCCGGAGATGGACCCCACAGTCGCCATGATCGTCGTCGATCCCTGCTTCGATGTCGTGGCCAATCCGCCCGGCGAGGTAATCGTCGCAGACGCCGTATTCGACGAGGTCCACGCCGCCGTCGCGGTCAGATCCTGAGTGCTATTGTCGCTATAAGTGCCGGTCGCTTTGAATTGCTGGGTCAGGCCCGCTGCGACCATCGGTGTCGCCGGCGTAACTGCAATCGACATAAGGGTTGGAGCTGGGGCTTTGGCTGGAGCTGAGCTTCCGCTACTGCATCCCGCCAGCAGCCCTGCGAACACCACTACGACGCACAGCAGAAGGTTTTTCATGGGGAGGGTCTCCACTAAGCAAATTGAGCTTTTTCAAAATTTGAGAACTTGATGAAAAACTCTACAACTTGTCATCTCGATTCCGGGGTTTCCTCGCAGAGCGCCTTAGAAGAATCCCCGCTAGCAGCGCCGAAGGCCAAGGCCAGAGGAAGAAGGACGGAATTATAACAGAACTCAGACGGTTTGAATCGCAGGAACCATGCGGGTTGCTTATGCCTGGCTTAGCGCCGAAGGGCCCGAACGCTCGATAGCAAACAGACGCTTTCCGGCCCATTAGTAGGTGGCCCCTCCACCAGTTAGGGAAGTATCTGAAGTAACCTTGCCGTCACCTCGCTCACACCGCAAACTTCGTTTAATGCAGTTTTCCCGCGCCCATCTCGCCATCGCACTGGGCTCCGCTGCCCTGCTTGTGCTGGTGTTCTTCGGCTATTTGTACTGGCTGAGCAATAAGCCGTCGGTTCTGTCGCGCTCCGAGCAACGCGACCCGCTCACCCGTATGCCGATCAGCATCACCATGAATCCGTTTCGCGATCGCACCATCGAACGCACCGCCAATAGCTTCATCTCCGAGATGCGCGACGGCAATTGCCGCAAGCTTCTCGCCCAATGGGAAAAGGACTACCGCAAGAAGCGCGCCGACTTCCTCTGTAACTCCGAAGTTCAGCACCCGCTGATTTCCTGGAACCTGGTGGAATGGGAAGACGCGCCGCCGCTCGTGATTCTTCATTACAAAGGCCAGCGTTACAGCAGCTCCAGCCAGGACGCAACCTACAAGGATCTCTTCTCAGTAACCGAAGAAAAGAAAGACGGAGGCTGGACGGTTACTAAGTACGATTCCTTCTACTGAGTCCGGTGGTGATCCCAGGCTTACTTCGCATTCTTCTAAGCACCCGCCGGTGTCGCCAGTCGGGCCTTGGCCTGCAAGTCACCGGAATCGGCTGCCTTCACGGTCTGAGAAGAAGCCTCGGTTCTTTGCTGCAAGACTCTAGCGGCGTTGCTGATCTCAACTGTATCCGCAGCAAGTTCGTGGGCATTCGACGCGGGCGCGTTTTGGCGCGCTGTTGACGCCTGAACTGCGGTTGGGGCATGGACTCTCGTGATGCTTTCTACTGAATTGACCATTTATTAGAATCCTCTAATATTCCCTTCGGCACGAACGCGGATAGACTTTAGGACTTGTTGAAAGAAACTTGTGCCGGCGGGCGCGCCGTCAACTGCGCAGGCTGGGTAACCGAAAACTGATTACTGAAGTTTGAACTAGGACGGAAACTCGCGGCGTACTCCGCGTCGCAGCGCCTTCAACGGCAGTCGGATGGCTCAGAACCGATCTAGCCGCCGATATGCACCATCGTCCGCGACGCCGGCACAAACTCCGGCTCGCCGATGTGGTGCCGCTCTTCTTTCTTCTCCACCACCTTCACAATAAACTCGCTAAGCTTTTCGTCGGTCGCGCCGCGCCGCATCAACTCATGCAGGTCGTGATCCCACACCGAGAATAGACACGTACGCAACTTGCCGTCCGAGGTGATGCGAATCCGGCTGCAGTGTCCGCAGAACGGATGCGACACCGGCGCGATAATTCCAATCTCGCCCACCCCATCGGAAAAACGATAGCGCCGCGCCGTTTCGCTGTGCTCGCGCGCAATCTCCTCCAGCGGCAGATACTCCGACATCCGCGAGACGATCTCATCCAGCGTCACCACGATTTCCGGTGTCCAAACGCGGCCTTCTTCGAGCGGCATGAATTCGATGAAGCGCACCACCACCCGCTCTTGCCGCGCGAACTTCCCAAAGGGAACGACTTGATCTTCATTGAAACCGCGCAGCAGCACGCAATTGATTTTCACCGGATCGAGCCCCGCCTGCCGCGCTGCGCGCACTCCCGCCAGCACGCTCTCGTATCCATTCGGCACGCGCGTGATGCGCGCAAATCGCTCCCGATCCACCGCGTCCATGCTGACCGTTACGCGGTCGAGTCCCGCGTCTTTCAGCGGCTGTGCGATTTCAGCCAGCAGATGGCCGTTCGTCGTCAGCGCAATCTCAGGCTTCTTGCCTTCGAGGGTGCGCAACTTCGCGAGGTCCCGTACGAACTCCACAATGTCTTTGCGCAGCAGCGGCTCGCCGCCCGTCAATCGAATCTTCGCGATCCCGAGCCCAACCAATATCCGCGCCATCCGCAGATAATCTTCAAACGGCAGCTCCGCATAAGCCGCCCCGTTGGTCCCCGTCCGGCAATAAACACACTTATAGTTGCAGCGGTCCGTGATCGATATCCGCAGGTCGTGAATCGAACGCCCGAATTTGTCGGTAAGCTTCATTTGCTGTCGGCTGTTGGCTCTTAGCTCTTGGCTGTTCGCTCTTACACCGCGCCGAGCGGGTTAGGCTAAGAGCTAAAGGCCAAGAGCCAAAGTCCGTGGAAGGAAATAAGCAGGCAGGAATAACCCCAGCGAGCGTTTCCTTTCCAACACGGGAGGCGCAGACGTTTCCATCCGCACCCTCGGATGGCGCCCGTCAAACGGGCGCAACCCTCGTCCCCGCCGCCATTGAATCTCGCAGCGAATCTCCCAGGCCACGGGGATCGGAAACTCGACCATCATTATAGATGCCGAAACCAAACTCCGCGAACCGAATTCTCGAGGCAGAGACTCGGCGCTCCATTGATCGCCCATATCGATCGCCCATATCGATCGCCCATATCGATCGCCCATGCTCCGCCGTCAAAGGGCTGTTAAACTTTCCCCATGAAAGCCCTCGTCATTACTCGTTTTGGCGGTCCCGAGGTTCTGGAATTGCAGCAGGTCCCCGACGCGCATCCCGCGCCCGAGCAGCTTCTGGTGAAAGTGGAAGCGGGCGGCTTAAACTTTGCCGATCTGCTCACCGCGCGCGGTGGATACGCGGGCACCCCCAAGCCGCCGCTCACTGCTGGCCGCGAATTTGCTGGCATCGAGCTGGGAAAGGCCGAATCCAGCGGACGCCGCGTTATGGGCTACACGCAGTGGGCCGCCTTCGCGGAAAAAACGGTGGCGCAGCGCAACTTGCTCTGGCCCGTGCCGGAGAATTGGACCGTCGAACAGGCCGCTGCTTTCCCCGTAAATTTCTTTACTGCCTACTTCGCCTACTGGAAGGCCGGGTTGCTCGACCCGCCCAACGTCGAGCCCAGCGTTCACTCAAACGTTCACCCCAACGACAAGCCCGCCGGCGCCCGCGTTCTGATTCACGCTGTCGCCGGCGGAGTCGGCACCGCCGCCGTCGAAATCGGAAAGATTCTCGGCATCGAAATGTACGGAACTTCTTCTTCCGACGACAAGCTGAAGCGAGTGCGCGAGCTCGGCCTGCAACACGGCATCAACTACAAGCAGCGCGATTATGTCGAGGCGATCAAAGATCTGACGGGCGGCGAAGGCGTCGACGCGGTTTTCGAAATGCTCGGCGGCGAGCACGTCGCGAAAAGTGTTCGCTGCGTGCGCGACTTCGGACGCGTCATCGTCTACGGCGCCGCCACCGGCGAAACCCCGCAACTCGACACCCGCCTTCTCTACGCGAAAGGCGCAAGCGTCCACGGACTCTGGCTGTCGTATCTGAGCGTGAACCGCCCGCTCATGGAATCCGCGTGGAAGCAGCTTTCCGAATGGCTGGCAGAGGGCAAACTCCATCCCGTGATCGGAAAAGTGTTCCCGCTGGAGCAGGCCCGCGAGGCCTACACCCTGATGCAGGAAGGCAAGAACTACGGCAAGATTGTGCTGAAGATCAGTTAGCAGCGACTGAATGACCTCTATAGATTTGTCATCCCGAGCGACCGGGGCCCCCAGCCAGCCGCTTTTGCTGGCTGGGGTGGGGGAGCGAGGGATCTGCAGTTCCTGTACATAGCCCGAACTCCAGACAAAACATCCATACTCTGTTACTCGTCAACATTGTACATTCGTTGCTAACGCGGCCAGCGCCCACACGTCCAACGACCATGCAACAAAAATGGTTCGCAAAGAAAAAACAAATCGGGAACTTACTCAAACGGAGTTTCGTATCCTGTAGCGAACCAACGTGGCGTGGACGAAACAAACTTCGATCCACTTAAAGAAGAGTTTTCAGGGTGACGGGACTGGCTCACGCGTGGTTTTGGCGGCCCTGCATGAGCACGATCCAGGCAAAGAGAACGAGTTTGAGGCCCGCGTCTTTTTGCGTCACCCTGACACGCGCATTGTAGGACTTTGCTGGAAAAAAGCAAACCCTCAGTCGAACCACCACCAGCCGCCCCTAACGTCCCGGCCAAGAACCGGGTAGAAAGCGAAGGAGCAAATGAAACGGAACCATCTGGCAAAGACTGTGGTGCTCGGGCTGGCCGTGCTGCTCGCAGCGAGTGCTTTCGCAAGTAACAAGGGTTCACTGTATTTGCAGGAGGCGTTCGAAGTTAACGGCCAGCAGCTCGCCCCCGGTGAGTATCAAGTGCGCTGGGACGGCACAGGACCGAACGTCGAGGTAAGCATCATGCAGGGCAAGAAGGAAGTCGCGAAGACTACGGCGAAAGTCGTCGCCCTCGACAAAGCCTACGACTACGACTCGGCGGTCGTGAACCACGCAAGCGGCAAGGCAACGGTCTCCGAAGTACGCTTCGCCGGCAAGAAGTACGCGCTGGCCCTCGGCGCAACCAAAACCGAAATGAACGCAAGCTCAACCAAGTAACTTACTAACTCCTGGCAAGAAACAGGGGAGCACTCCGGTGCTCCCTTCTGTTTGTCGCTCTAACTATTGTCGGTCCCGTCACTTCGCCGGTTCAAGCGCGATGTCTTGGTCCACATAGGCGGCCAGTGGAGTTCCAGCCTTGATCTCAACGTTCTTTCCGTGCTTGATGAGTCCAATCGGTCCGAACAGCACCGTCAAGGCAACCGTCGTGCCTTCTTTTCCCTCGCCTTCCTTCCCCTTGCTTCCGCGAAGTCTGACTCGCTCGTCGCCGGCCTTCAAGTGTTCCAGGCGCATGTTCAGTTCGCCAGCCTTTCCCATCATTCCGGCTTTCTTGGCGTTGGTGACCGTTCCCGTCGCTTTCGCTCCAGCCGTAACGACTACCACATCGCCCACTTTCAGGTCTTCGTCAAGAACCAAATTGACCGGGTCGCCTTCCGCGGCGGTTTTCGAACTCAAATTGTCGGCGAATTTCAGCCTAACGTCGGTGCCTTCCTTCAGAACCAACTTGACGGCTGGAGCACCTGCCGCGGCAGGTGAAACTGGCGCGGCTGGTGAAACTGGCGCGGCCGCTGCAACCGCAGCAGGTGCATCTTGGCCGAAAGCGAGCGCCTGCGAAAAACTCAGAAGAAGTAAGAGAAGTACTGCACTTGAGTGCCTCATTGCGTTGCGTCCTTTCGTGGGTCACCGAGGGCGAGCGCTTGCCGCGCGCCTTCGGCGAACATTCATCAAACTTTGAGCGGATCGAACAGAGCCCGGGACCGAGCCTGAATACGAGGGAGACTTTCCTTAGAGGGCTCACGCCATTGTCGGACTGGGGCGGGAGTTTGTCAAGTAAATGCTTAGAATGCTTTTGGCGACAAATACCGCGGGAGCATCTTTCGCGCCACTCCTAATAACTCAATCCCAACCACCGCCCTCAGTACTTAGGCATCTTCGGATCGATTCGATCCGCCCATGCCAAGATGCCGCCGGTCAGGTTATAGACCTTTGTAAATCCCGCGCGGCGCAGGAAGTTCACCGCCTTCGCGCTACGCCCGCCCATCTTACAATGGGCCACAATCTCGCGGCTGCTGTCGAGTTCGTTCACGCGCTTCGGTAAGTCGCCTAACGGGATGAGATATCCCTTCAGATTGCAGATCTGGTATTCGTGCGGCTCACGAACGTCGAGAATAAATACGTCGCCCTTGGCGTCTAACTTCTTCTTTAACTCCTCCGCCGAGATTGCCGGCACGTCGTTTCCAGCGGGCTCCTCCTGGCCGCGGATGCCGCAGAACTGATCGTAGTCAATCAGCTCGGTGATCGTGCGGTGGGTGCCGCAGACGGGGCAATCGGGATTCTTGCGCAGCTTCAGTTCGCGGAACTTCATGCCGAGCGCATCGACCAACAGCAATCGTCCGGCGAGCGAATCGCCTTGCCGCAGAATCAGCTTGATGGTCTCGGTCGCCTGGATCACGCCGATCAGCCCGGGCAGAATGCCGAGCACTCCGCCTTCAGCGCACGAAGGTACCAGGCCGGGCGGTGGCGGCTCCGGATAGAGACAGCGATAACATGGTCCGTCTTCGGTCGCGAACACACTAGCTTGCCCCTCAAAACGAAAAATGGAACCGTACACATTGGGCTTGCCGGTGAGCACGCAAGCGTCGTTGACCAGGTAGCGCGTGGGAAAATTGTCGGTGCCGTCGGCGACGATGTCAAACTGGCGAAATAACTCGAGCGCGTTGGCGCTGGTCAGTTTCGTGTCGAACATCCGCAGGTTCAAAAACGGATTGAGCGCCTTCAGTTTGTCGGCGGCGGAGTCGAGCTTCTTGCGGCCAACGTCGTTGGTGGTGTGGATGATCTGGCGCTGCAGGTTGGTGTAGTCCACGACGTCGAAGTCCACAATGCCGAGCGTGCCGACGCCCGCGGCCCCGAGATAAAGTGCGAGCGGCGAACCCAGTCCGCCCGCTCCAATGCACAGGACTTTCGCGGCCTTCAGCTTCTGCTGCCCGTCCATGCCCACCTCGGGCATGATGAGATGGCGCGAGTAGCGCAGGATTTCGTCGTTGCTTAGAACGGCTTCGGGTTTGGCTTCTGCCAGGGTGGCCATAACGTCCTTTTAGAATTTTAATCGGTTTGACGGCGAACTAGATTGCGAAATAGAGACAGCGGCGACAGCGCACGAGGCGGGGCATTCGGCGAGACGCCGCAACCGCCGCCGGCAATCGACGGCACAATGGAAATGGTATCACCGTCTTTCAGCACGGTGGCTTCTTTTTCCAGGTAGCGCATGTCTTCGTCGTTGACGTAGACGTTGACGAACGTGCGCAGTTTGCCGTCCTCGGTATAGAGGTGGCGCTTCAGGTCGGGATGCTGCGCGACCAGGCCCGCAAGGGCCTCGCCCACGGTCTTTCCAGGGACATGGATCGAGGCCTGTTTCCCCGAGTATTGGCGAAGTGGAGACGGAATTTGGATCTGGGGCATAGCAAGAAGATGCTATGGCACGCGCGAAAGATGCAAGTCGAAGGGCATTAATGCAGCACCGGTGTTATGCCGATCTCATCACCAGGACGGTATCTCGGATGTCTGAACTGGTTCGTGTGGTGGAATTGGATTCCGTGAAGGTAGCGTTCGCCCGCTGTCACAGTTGCGACGAGCAAATACAGGAAGCGAAAATCATCCAGCGCTCGCTGCTGCCCGCAACCCTGCTCTGCCACGAGTCCGTCGAGATCGCGTTCCGCTTCATTCCCTTCTCCGAGGTGGGGGGCGACTTTGCCGACGTCTTCCGCCTACCGAACGGTTTCATCGGCATCTATCTCGGCGACGTGGTCGGCAAGGGCCTGCCGGCGGCCATGTACAGCGCGCTCGTGATCGGAACCATGCGCGGGATTCACAAGACCGGATCGGACACCGCGCAGGTTCTTGCCATGTTGAACGAGCGCCTGATGCAGCGATCCGTCAGGGGCCGCTTTTGCTCGACCTTGTACGCTCTTTTCAACCCCGCGACGCGAGAACTCATCTTCTCCAACGCCGGGATGCCACTCCCCCTCTTGATCTCCGGAACCGCGTGTCGGCAGCTCGGCGAGGGCGGACTACCCTCTGGAATGTTCACCGGCTCCACTTACGAACGGCACGTCGTGCAACTCGGCCCCGGAGACTGCGTTTTATTCGCCACCGACGGTCTTCATGAATTGCGCAACCGGGAGGGAGTCGAATTCTGCACCTCCGAAATGGAGCAGGTGTGGGCACAATGCCGCCGCAAATCGGCAAGCGAATCGCTGGATTTCATCTTCGACCGCCTGCTGGCGTTTTCCGATGGCAGCCCGCCGCATGACGATATTACTGCGGTCGTGCTGAAAGTGCTGCCCTAAGCCATGGTCATGACATTTCGGTCTTCTCGTCCACGAATTTCTTGTCGTCCTCGTCGCTCCCCGTCAGTTCGAACGAATTCGTAATCGTCGCCTTGCCCTTCTCGACGCTGGTGATCACGTAGGAACAGCCGAACCAGTGGGCTTCCGCCAGGTCGGTGGGCGACCATTGCGCGGGGTGGTCGGGATGGGAGTGATAAAAGCCGACGATCTCCTCGCCGCGCTCGCGGCCTTCGCGCTGAATGCGGATGAGATCCCTGGGATCGATATTGTAGCGATTGTGTAGCGAGTCGGCGCGCGTGTTGCCGCAGCGGGCGACGCGCGAGACGGTCTTTGATCCATCGTCCTCGAAGTGCCCGAGCAGCACGCCGCAGCACTCGTGGGGATAGGTCTCCTCTCCGTGCTGACGAAGGGAGCCGTAGGCGGATTGGGAGATCCGAATCATTGACTCAATCCTAGCCTTCATGCCAAAATCTTTCGCTCAGATATTTTTCGCCAGAGTCGCAGAGGATGGTGACGATGGTTGCCTGTTCATCTCTCTTCAGGCGCGCGGCAACTTGCAGGCTGCCAACCACGGCCGCCGCGGCGGAGACTCCGACGAGCAGCCCTTGTTCGCGCGCCAGGCGCCGGGCCATGGCGTGCGCGGCTTCGGTCGCGATCTCCAGATTTTCATCCGCGAGCGACGCATCGTAAATGCGCGGCACGATCGCCGAGGGCAAGTGCTTCGCGCCTTCGATGCCGTGAAAGGCGGAGTCGGGTTGCAGCGAGATGCAGCGGATCTTTGGATTCAACTCTTTCAATCGGCGCGTGGTGCCGACGAAGGTCCCGGTGGTGCCGAGCATGGCGACGAAGTGCGTGATACGTCCTTCGGTTTGCTGCCAGATTTCGTTGGCGGTGGTCTCGTAATGCGCCCGCCAATTGGCGTCGTTTGAATACTGATCGGCGTAGAAATAAAGATCGGGATGGCGCTCGGCGAGCTGGCGTGCGATCTTAAGGGCGCCGTCGGATCCCTCGGCGGGGTCGGTGTAGATGATATTTGCGCCGTATGCCTGCAGAATTCGTTTTCGCTCGGGAGAAGCATTCTCCGGCACGCACAAGGTGACCGGAAATCCGAGAGCGGCGCCGAGCATGGCGTAGGCGATGCCGGTGTTGCCGCTGGTGGAATCAAGCAAAATCTTTCCAGGAGCGAGTTTGCCCGAGCGGCGCGCTTCGGCCACAATGCTAGCGGCCGCGCGATCTTTGACGGATCCGCCGGGGTTGTACCATTCGGCCTTGCCCAAAAGATGTACGCAGGGACGATCGCGGACAAGCGCGTCCAATGGCAGCAGCGGCGTGTTGCCGATGGCCGTGAGCACAGCTTCTCCTCTGAGGCCAGACGCGGCTTCAGCCGGCGAAAACCGCCGCGATAACAGGGAGTCGGAAGGAGCTGGTTTCATTGAGGGTAGTGGCCCGTGTGACTAGAGTAATGTGCCCGCAATCTCAAAAAGGTATATCTATACTAACGTTGTTGGATTCCTACGTCATTAGATTTGCCGCGGGCAGTTTTGGTTCCATCGAAACCGTGCAAGCCGCATCTAATCTGATGAGACGAGAATTGAGTTCATAAAATGGCAGCGAAAGTCGAACAACGAACCTACGAAGACGCGGTCAGCTGGCTGCGCGATCATGGCTTTGACCTGATTGAAGCTCCGGGCACGCAAACGCGCGTGTTCCTGAAGAAGTATAACTGCTCGGCGGCGATCCAGAAGACGGACGACGGCGGCGTGAAAATTTTCGCGTATCCGGGATACATGATCGGCAGCGAAATTTCGAAGCTGATCAATCGCGGCTACCAGCAATTTCTGAAGACGACGAAGACCGAAGTGCCGGCGACGGCCGACCACCTGAAAGCGCTGCAGCAGTTCTCCGAAGAAATGAAAGAAGCGCTGGCACTCCCCAGCCTTTACAACGAGTCGCTCGGAACCGTGAGCGAGTCGTATCACTACGATCGCATCAAAGACCGCGACCAGCCCGAGGTGGAGCGTCCGAAGCGGCCGTGGGAGACGGTAAAGGTGAAGGTAAAGGTAGCTGCGACGACGAAAAAGAGCCCGGCGTAGGACGCTGTGAGCTTTTAGCCTCCGGGCTTTAGTGTGTGCGTGAGAACTGACGTTTTGGCAATACGGTGGAACGAAGAGCTCGACAATACAGCCCCGGAGGGGCGAACTAACTTAGCCCAGCGCTTCAGTGTGTGCGTGAGAACTGGTTTTCAGGCAATCCAGTGGAACAAGATGTCCGAGAATACAGCCCCGGAGGGGCGTCCGAACTTAGCCCAGCGCTTCAGCGCTGGGAACAGTGGGAAGAATGACCTAAGTCCCGGAGAGCCTGCCCTGAGCGAAGTCGAAGGGACCCAGTTCTCACGCACACTATTTAGCCCTCAGCTCCTGGCTTCTGGCAACTAAAATGCTCGCTCCTCGCTGATCTTCCCTGCTCGGTTGCGTCTTCTTTTTTCTCTCCGCTTCATGCCCCGTACTGTAGACCTTGAAACTCTGAGACCTTGAAACCTGTCTTCACCGCCCGCGATCCATGGCCTCATTGGCCAGCCGGTCAGCGGTCTGGTTGTGTTCGCGGAGGGCGTGGCGGATTTCGAAGTGCTCGAGCCGGCGGACCAGTTGCTGCGCCTGGTCGTACAGCCTGCGTAGCTCAGGATGACGCACCTTGTAGATGCCTTTCATCTGCCGCACCATCAGTTCGGAATCGCTGATGACCTTGAGCGCTTTGATTTGGTTTTCGGCTGCGTAGCGGAGAGCGGCGATGAGTCCCTGATACTCGGCATAGTTATTGGTGCGGTGGCCAAGGTAGTCGCTGAGCTCGGCGACCGGGTGGCCGGAGGCGTCCTGAATGGCGACCCCGTAACCGGCGGGGCCGGGATTGCCGCGGGCTCCGCCATCCACGTGCGCCGTGTGGGCGGCAGGCGCGGATTTCGGCGCGGGAAAAAGATTGCTGGAGCCGGAAGAGCGCGCAGGCATGGATTGAGTTTACAACGTGAGGGCAGCAAAAAAATGCGGCCCGGGCCAGCCACCCGGGCCGCATTGTTATCGCGGACGTTCTGACTGCCGTCTTTCGCTGGGGCGAAAGATCGCGCAACTGCACCCCCTAAGAGTGCATGCATCGACTCCCACCTGAGGCTTGCGCCTCAGGGTTACGATTCAGCGTTTCCATCCTCCTTGGAAGAAGGATTTCGTATGAGGCCGCGAAGCCCGGGCGCCGGCACACTGGATATGCGCCGAATTCCCCCCGGTGATTCACTCTCGGGAAGTCACCGGCAACGCTGAACCCTTGTCGGAACAGATTCAGAACATCTCACGCTTTTGACTGCAAGCACTTTGCGGCAGCAAAAAAATTAACGCAACGGCAAACTGCGGCTCCACTGTGTAAAAACTGTGGAGGGGCGAAATTTCCTGTGGATAGGAAAGGAAAAAATGTACTTTTATTCGCGCCGCGCACCAAGCCCGCCCGACTTGTAGTGCCGCCTCGGGAAAAGCCCGTGTGGCGCGGACACTCCCTTCGACTTCGCTCAGGGCGGGCTCTGTCCGCGTGCCAATCCCACGCGGCTAGCTCAAAGTTCGCAAAATCCCAGCGGGATAGGATGTAGGATCCCAGCTTTCGGAAGGCGCGAAAGTTGGGGGCATTTGCCAGCTACTTTTTGCGCGCGGGATCCATCAACATGGGTGTGTTTGCTTTGACTTTGAACAAGGCGGTCATGCTTTGCCGAGTCTTGAAGTCGACGCCGAAGATCGCAATGTGGCTCATTACAAGGTCAGCCAGAACCCAGTCAGCAAATGCGTTGTGCATCAATAGCTTGTGCAGTTGCCTCACGTCGGTATCGGGAAAACCCTCAAAGTGGTCCAGCTTTATTGACAGGTCGATCAGCTGCGTGGCATTGTTCCTTCCGACCTGCTGCAGTGTTTCGTGGTAGGCGCCCTCTAAATCAGGTACGCCGACGCTACCCGACACTTTTTTTAGCATGACGAGCACACAGATTCTGCTGATGAGCAGCATCAAACCGTCCACGGCTCTGCGGAACTTATTGGCGTCGGCGTCTTGGTCCTTTTTCCCAGCTTTTAGCAGAGCTTCCCGGAACATACCGGTGGAAGATTCTAGTAGGCGGAGAAGCACACTCATGGTCCGGAGGCCTAGGAGGTAGCTAGATTTCAAGATGGCTAGTTTTTCCGGACCGGGAAGAGATCCCGGGAAATTTCGAATAACCTGCCCGAGTAATTCGATGTGCTTGTACGCGAGGTCAAACTTTTCTTTGTCCGAGAGGTCCTCACTGTAGAGGTATTCGCGATCCCTAGGATGAACAATGTCCTTTTCGCTGCGATCCATCCTGTCCCGAAATTCTCTCCTGTCTTCTCTGTTTGCATTGACATCCACTTTTTCTGGAATCTCTACGTCCGGTTGCTCACAGAACTGGTTCAAGAACGCTACGTCAGTCTCAAGACTCGCAGGGCTCTCGTTTGCGTATACCCGATTAGCATTATCAACAAGTTTTCTTACAACCCCAGATGCATCACGGGCAAAATATATAATAAACATCAATATTGTGGAGTACTTATCGGATGAGACGTAATCAGCCATTCGGCTGATCTCCTCTCGCAGCGCCGGGCCATTCTCCCGATCAAGGTTTTCCTTGTAGGATCGCGCCACGAAATAGTGGAAGAGGTGAGGGTAGGCGAATGCGTAATTACCGTCGATGTTAACTAGAACGCGGGACGCCTCCAAATCCGCGAGCATGCCCTCGATATCAACCTTGACGAGGACCGACTCAGAATATTTCTCAGCTATCTCCTTGACGTGTGATAGAGACAGCGCCCTTACGTCAAGCTTGAACATCTGGTACGAAAGCCGAGCGAGGAAAGCATACTTCTTTTCAAGTTGAGCCTTAGGCCCCGTGGTAGCGCTCAATGCGGTCGTGACGAGGACCTCATAGAGGTACCCAAAGGAGCCGGCCTCCGTTGATTCAGCCTTGCCCTCCTGTTCGGCTTCCAAGATGCAAAGCACAACAAACGGAATCGACGGCAGGGTATTTTTCCCGATGAGGCCCCGGATCAAACGTTCCTTTTCCTCAATCTCACGATTGATTTTCTTTTCGTCGCCCGTGTGTTCCCTACCCAACGCGACCCACCTGTCGATAATGTGTCCTCTCTGCCCGTGCCCAAGCTGCTGGACACTAGCGTGTTCGAACTCCAATGTCGTTGAGGGGGACTGATCGATCAGTTCCTGTATCTGAAAGAGTTCGTCAGCGAACAGGAGTATTTTCCCAAAGTGCTGACTACAGATATCCAAGAATGCCTTTCGTCCTTCCGCGTTCAGGTTTGCGCTGCTCCAGTTGTCGATCAGTAGGGCACGTTTATCCTTTCCAAGTTGCTGAAATGCCTCGAGCATTGGCGGACCGTACTGGTCGGTAAACAGTCTCCAGAAGGAGGCGACGGCTCTTCGCTCGATCACTGCCGTGATTTGTTCGCCGTTCAGGAATATAGGTACAACGTCCGAGCCAGAGAGAATTTCGGCAAGCAGGATTTTGGCGAGAGAGGTCTTTCCGCCCAATCCCGGGGCTTGAAAGAGGATCCGGTCCGTCGCCATAACATACTTAAGCAGATCCTCTCCGCGGACCTCGCGAAGCGATGACTTGCCCCCAGCAGGCCTCACCATCACATCCGGAAAAACAAAAACGTCTCGCAGCTTAAGGGAGCCCTTTCGTCCATGCCAAAGGGGAGTCCCGACGTCGTCCAGAAACGCCTGAAACGTCACGCTGGGCCGGAATTCCGCTCGAATCGCCCGATTTATTGTCAAGGGCCGCCACCCGCTATCCTCCGTCTTCCGATAGATTTCCTCTTTAGCCGCCCAGCGGAACTTGATGGACTGCTCTTCCTGCGAGTCGAGGTCAAAAACCAAGATCTGAAAACCGCTCTTCTGTGGATAGTTTTCGTCCTGCAACGCGTCCGCCTCTAAGTAAAGGACGCGCTGGCCGGTGTCATTCTCCTTATAGAAACTGTGAGAATAGTGCTGGTGCCCCATAAGAGCAACGTCCGAGGTCCGCTCAATGTGATTCCTAAAAGCAGTGGCCGTGTTCGACTCGATCCAAAGATAGGAGTGGTGAAAAACCGAAAGGCATAGCGCGGCGTCCTTTGCCAACGTGACCCGCGTGCGCAATGTCTCCAAGGGAACATATAGCTGACCCTGTTGTTCGTCGCGACGGGAAAGGATCGCCGTATTGTAGAGATTGACTTGGATCTTCTTCTCGCCGTGTTCGACGAACAGCGTCTCGCAGACTCCGTCCCAGACGCCTTTGCCAGGGGTGAGTCTCTTGCGGAAGTTCTTATATGGCCGCTGAACACGCAGGATCTGGGTAAGTAAGGATTGATCCTCCTTGCCGTCTACCATTGAAGGTATTGCGCCCCGAACCAATACGTCGCGAAGCTTCAGGTCCGCCTCGGGCAGCGCGCAATCATGATTGCCTGGGACGCAGACAAATTCCACTTTCGCGTCCTTCCGCAGACTCTCCAGCTTTCCTTTGAGCGTGCCAAAAAACTCGAGGGCGGTCGCGTACTCCTTCACACTCCCCGAGTACGCAACGTCGCCCGAAATGATAACGAGGAACAGACCTGTAGCTGCGTCGCTTGAGTTGACAGCCGCCGCTATCCGATCAACCCTCGCGAGAATTGGGTTCCCAGCTTGGCGAAAATGAATGTCGCTTAGGTGAATGACAGCAATTCGCATGTTAGATCTCCCTAGTCGGCCGAAACAAGGAAACAAAAAGGGTCACGGGCATATCTCCCGTGACCCCCTCGGTCGGAATAATTATCTGCCAACTCGTGCTAACTATTCAAAGGCCACCTGGTGCCACGTTAGGAGCACCCGCTGGTACTCCCGCAGTTCATGCACTTGTAGCAACTGCCGTTGCGGACCATGATGGAGCCGCAGAACGAGCAGCTGGGAGCGTCTCCCATGTCGATCATGCCGGCGAGGGCATCGGCCGCGTGGACGGGACCAGGTCTCAGGTTTCGGGTCTCAGGTGTCAGGGAACCGCCAGAGCCCGAACCAGCAGAGCCGTTCAGGTCGCCGACCCCTTCCGGGGCGGGCCAGGACTTGGGTCGCAGGTTGTCGAAGAGCATCTGCTGCCGTCCAGTCAGAAAACGCAGATACAGCCAGCGGAAGATGTAATCCACGATTGACTTGGCATAGCCGATCTCAGGATGGCTCGACCAGCCGCTGGGCTCAAAGCGCGTGTGCGCGAACTTTTCGCAGAGCAGCTTCAACGGAACACCGTGCTGCAGCGCGATGGATGTGGTCAGCGAGAAGCTGTCCATTAGGCCGGAAACGGTTGAGCCTTCCTTGGCCATCTTGATGAAGATCTCGCCGGGCTCGCCGCTGGGATAGAGGCCGACTATGACGTAACCTTCGTGACCTCCGATGTTGAATTTGTGGGTCACCGACATGCGCTCTTCTTGCAGCTTGTGACGCACGGCACGCGGCGGAGCTTCGAGGTTGTCATCTGCGGCAAAGGCCGCGGCGGCTGCGTTCCGCGCGGCGTCGTCCTTGGTTGAGTTCGCCGTTTTGGTGCCGGCGGCGGAGAGCGGCTGCGACTGTTTGCATCCATCGCGATAAACCGCCACCGCTTTCAGGCCTAACTTCCACGCCTGGATGTAGGCTTCCGAAATATCGTCCACCGACGCGGCATTCGGCAAGTTCACGGTCTTTGAAATCGCTCCGGAAATAAAAGGCTGAGCCGCAGCCATCATCTTCAGATGTCCCATGTAGTGAATGGAGCGAGTCCCCTTCGCCGGCTTGAAGGAACAATCGAATACGGCCAGATGTTCATCTTTAACATTGGGAGCGCCTTCGATGGTTCCGGTCGCGTCTATGTAAGACACGATCGCATTGGTTTGCTCGTGCGTGTAACCCAGCTTGAACAGCGCGCCCGGCACAGTGTTGTTGACGATCTTGATCATTCCGCCGCCAACCAGTTTCTTGTACTTGATGAGCGCCAGGTCGGGCTCAATTCCAGTCGTATCGCAGTCCATCATGAAGCCTATGGTGCCGGTTGGAGCTAGAACTGTTACTTGGGAATTGCGGTAGCCGTGTTTTTCTCCGTGAGACAGGGCTTCGTCCCAGCATTGCTTGGAGGCTTCGACTAACTCTGAGAGTTGAGCGGCTGCGTAGCTTCGCTCCGCTTGGACGGGCGCGGCGTCCGTCCCTCCACGAACACGAGCACTGCCTATGCTGTTTACGCTGGCGCGGTGCATTCTTATTACGTCTAAGAAGGGCTCGCGATTGATGTACCAGCCGGGGCAGGCTGCTCCGGGCATGTTTTCGGCGGTGGTCACTCCCAGGCGAGCTTGAACTGTGTCGGTGATGGGGCCTAGCGGCTCGCAGAGTTCGGCGATACGCGACGATTGCAGATAGGCCTCACCGCACATGATGGCGGTTACGCAGGCGGCGTAGTCGCGGCCGGCATTGGAATCGTAGGGAAGTCCGGCGGCCATCAAGAGCGCGCCTAAGTTCGCGTAGCCTAGACCTAGCGGGCGATAGTCATGCGAATTTTTGCCTATGATTTCGGTGGGGTATCCGGCGTTGTCTACCAGAATTTCCTGGGCGGTGATGACTACGTCCACGGCGTGCCTGTAAGCTTCCACGTCGAAAGTACCGTTGGGCGCGAACCTCAGCAGATTCAAGCTGGCGAGGTTGCAGGCGGAGTCATCGAGGAACATGTACTCGCTGCAGGGATTACTCGCGTTGATGCGCGCTGTGTTTTTCGAAGTGTGCCAGCGGTTGACGGTGGAATCGTATTGCATGCCGGGATCGCCGCATTGCCAGGTGGCTTCGGAGATCTTCTGCAGCAAGTCTTTCGCTTTGTAAGTGTTGACCACGCGTCCGTCAACTATGGCTCGCGTGGAAAAATCGGTGTCGCGCATTACGGCTATCATGAAATCGTCGGTTACGCGGACGGAGTTGTTGGCGTTTTGGAAGAAGATCGAGCTGTAGGCGTCGGAGTCGGGATGCGAACCGTCATATCCCTGGGCTACTAGCGCGTGGGCTTTGGCTTCTTCTTTCGACTTACATTCTATGAAGTCGACTATGTCGGGATGGTCTATGTTCAGGATGACCATCTTGGCGGCTCGGCGCGTCTTGCCTCCGGACTTGATTACTCCGGCGAAGGCGTCGAAACCTTTCATGAAGCTTAGCGGGCCGCTGGCGGTGCCGCCTCCGCTTAGAACTTCGGTGGAGGAACGCAGCGGAGAAAGATTAGTGCCGGTGCCCGATCCCCACTTGAAGAGCATGCCTTCAGTCTTCGCCAAGGTAAGGATGGAATCGAGCGAATCTTTCACCGAATTGATGAAGCAGGCGGAGCACTGCGGGCGGGTGTATCCGGTGACGCCGAATTCCACTTGCTGAGTGGTCGAGTTCCAGTGCCAGTTGGTGGCGTCGGATTTCGGCTCCACGCGTTCGCAGCCGACGTTGAACCAGACGGGCGAGTTGAAGGCCGCGTACTGGCGGATGAGCAGGTGAACGAGTTCGTCGTGGAAGGTGGCGGCGTCTTCGCTGGTGCGGAAGTATCCGTCTTTCATGCCCCAGTCGCGAATAGTTTCGGCCACGCGGGCTACCAGTTGACGAACGCCGGATTCGCGCTGATCGGTGCCGATCTGTCCGTGGAGATATTTCGAGGCGACAATGTTGGTCGCGGTCATGGACCAGTCCTTAGGGACCTCGACATTTTTCTGCTCGAAGATTACGCCTGCCTGGGAGTCGGTGATCTGGGCGTCGCGGAGTTCCCACTCCACTTCGGAGTACGGGGAGACACCGGGCTTGGTGAAAAGGCGGCGGAAGGTTAGGCCGGAGGCCTTCTTCTTAGGGTTGCTGGCGGCGGTTTGAGTTTTGATTTGGTCGCGCACTTCGGGCATTTCCTTCTCCTAATTAGATGATGACAAAGAGCGGATGATCTGAGTAACCGGCTTCATGGTTTCATTGGGCGCGGCGTCCAGCCCCTAAAGGGGCATCTGATCTCTAAGAGCTTATGGCGCGGCTGAAGCCGCGCCCCTTCAAAGCAAAGTCAAAACCTACAAAGCAACGTCGGCACTAACGAAGCAAAGTCAAAGCTCAATTTTTTGATGAATTCCCCCGGAGGGGACGCGTGGAACGGCCGGACCGGGGGGAGTCACCGCTAATTTCCATCCACTCAGGAGGGATGGTTTCCCCGTAAGGGAAAGACGCGAAGTCACATCACTTTGAGTCTCCCCCTGCTTTTGCGGTCGTAGCCGCAAAAAGTTCTGGGATGCTTAACGTACTCCCGTATATGGTATCTGTCAAGAGGGAAACGCAACATCTTGTGGCCCGAAAGTGGTAGGGTACTGGGTTGGGAAAGAAGCCAGGTTTCAACGTTTCAAGGTTTCAGGTTCAAAGTCTGGAGACTCCGGGGCGTGCCTGAAACCTTCAGACTTTGAAACTCTGAAACCTTTTAACTTGGCTTGTTCAGGCAGTGGCGCGGATGCGATCTTCTGGCGAGGCGCGGGCTATGGGCCGGGCGAGGACGCCTGGCGCTCCATCGCCTGGGACGCCGGTTTGAACTCTTGGGACTGGGGGACAAAGCTGGGTGGATGTGAGAGGCACGTAGATGTCTTCGAAGAGAACTTGCCTGGTGATCCGTCTTATGCCGTCAGAGGACTCGACGAGGTAATCGCCGGGGCGGCCGGATTGTTCGCGGCCAAGAGCATCGGTAAAGACGAGTGATTCTGTGAGTTGACGAGCGCGCACCAGGAAGCGGGTGCGGTAGACAGTCCATTGACTTTCGAGATTCATAAGCACTTCTTTCACCTCTCGGCGGGGCCGGGGGTTCGTTTCTGGCTTTCAGGTTTCAGGTTTCGTCCGAGCACGGCCCTGCTCGGCGGATACTTGTTTTCAGAGTGGAGCGACTGTACGCGCAGAAACAGAGTGGGTCAATTACAAAAGAATTGTGCAACGGTGGAATTCGGGGTTGCATATTGGATACGATGAATCCGCATCGCGCTTCAATCGCAGGCACCTGTGGTTGGCGCGCGAGCGGCGGGGTTTGAGCGGAGCGCGGAAAATTGTGGTGGACGCTGCCCTGCCCGGCGGCCGGGATTTGCACATCTGGTGCACAGGTTTTACTAAGCCAGGTTTCAAAGTTTCAGGGTTTCAGGGTTTAGATGTTTCAAAGATTCTGATCGCCGGGCTTTTGATACGTCATGTTCAGGACAAGATTTAAACGCGACGTGGTAACTGAATTCCTGGGTCCGACTCGACCTGGGAAAACGCAACGGGCGATTATCTTGTGCGATGGGATGCCTTCGATTCCGCGCAAACAACCGTTGGCTGAATTTCTCTCTGGGAAGGGATACTGGGTGTTTTATCCGCGCTATCGGGGAGCGTGGGAGAGTGGCGGGGAGTTTCTGGCACGATCGCCGCACCTGGACATTCTGGACGTGATTGGCGGGCTGGCGACGGAGTTTCGGGAGCTGGCGTTTGGGCGGCGGTTTCGTCTGGCGGTGGGGGAAGTGTTTGTGATGGGCGGGAGTTTTGGCGGTGCGGCGGCGATTCTTGCTTCGCTTGATCCTCGCGTTAAGAAAGTGGTTGCCAATTGTCCGGTGGTGGATTGGGCCATTCTTCCGCGGGAGGAGAAGAAAGAGACTTCGAATCCGAGTTACTCCGCGTATATTCGCGCGGCGTTTGGGACTGGGTACCGGCTCTCCGACAAGAATTGGGCGAAGCTTGGTGGTGGAAAGTTCTATAACCCCTTGTATCACGCGCTTGACGTTACTGCTTCGAAGGTCATGATGTTTCACGCGCAAGACGATCCTTACATTCCTTATCGGTCGGTTCAGAAATTTGCGCGGGTTACGGGAGTGAAATTGAAGTTGCTCCGGCGGGGCGGGCACTTGAGCACGGATTTCATTGTTCGGAAGTATTGGGCGGAGATCAGGGAGTTCTTTGAAAGTTGAGTTCTCCTTGCTGGACTAGCGACAGCAGCAATCGTTCTTTGGTGGGCAGACGCAGGTATGCGATGAACCGTCACCGGCAGCAGAGCTGCGCTCGGCTAGGACGGGCGGGGCGCCCGTCCCCACACGAGCAGAGCATTATTTCTTTAGAGACGACTGGTAGCGCTTGTTGATTTCTTCCCAGTTGACTACGTTCCACCAGGCTTGCAGGTATTCGGGGCGGCGGTTGTTGTATTTGAGATAGTAGGCGTGCTCCCAGACGTCGTTGCCGAAGATGGGATGGAGGCCTTGCGAGATGGGGTTGTCCTGATTGGCGGTGGAGAGGATTTTCACTTCGCCTTTTGCGTCTCCCGCCAGCCACACCCATCCGCTGCCGAACTGGCCGACCCCGGCGGCGTTGAATTTTTCCTGGAAGGTTTTGAAGTCGCCGAAAGTCTTTTTGATCACTTCGGCGATGGGGCCGGTGGGGTCGCCTCCGCCCTTGGGCTTCATGATGTTCCAGAACATGGTGTGGTTGACGTGGCCACCGCCGTTGTTGCGCACGGCGCCGCGGATATCTTCGGGGACGGCGTTCAGGTCGCGAAGGAGATCTTCCGCAGTTTTCTTGTGCAGCTCGGGATGCTTGTCCAGGGCCGCGTTCAGGTTCTTGACGTAGGCGGCGTGATGCATGTCGTGATGCAGATGCATCGTCTTTTCGTCGATGGTGGGTTCGAGCGCCGTGTAATCGTACGGCAGCGGGGGCAGTTCGTGCGCCATTTTCAGTTCCTCCAAAACTTGTGCCATTTTCGTTTCCTCCAGAGTCTTAAAGATGACCGGGTCCGGTGGAAAGATTCATGCGGGGCGGGCCTGGTTGCCCTGGCGACCCCATATATTTGTAACATTTTGTAAGCCGAATAGAGCGTTCTCACCGCCTGCGGGCGTTTAGCCCTGAAGGGGCCTCTGGGTTTGAAGAACTTGCGGTATCGCTAAAGCGATACCCTAATACGAATCTCTGGCTTCCACAGTAACCCACACATTCGTGAGTTTTTTCGGCGCTTACGGCGCGGCTGAAGCCGCGCCCCTTCAAAACAAGATCAAACCCGGAAGAGCTCGCCGTTATAATTCTTGTTCATCAACTGTGACCGGTTCCGGGAGGGTCTTTGAAGGTTTTATTGCTGGAGAACATTAGCGGGGTGGCGGTTTCGCAGTTTGAAGAGGCGGGGTTTGTGGTGGAGTCGCTGAAGCGGGCGCTCGACGAGCGCGAGCTGATGGAGAAGGTGCGCGGGACTTCGATTCTGGGAGTGCGTTCGAAGACGCGCATCACGGCGCCGGTTTTGGATGCGGCTCCGGACCTGGTGTCGGTGGGGGCGTTCTGCATTGGCGTGGACAAGATCGACCGCGCGGCCTCGAGCGAGCGGGGGATCGCGGTATTTAACGACCCGCATTCGAACAGCCGGTCGGTGGCCGAACTGGCGATGGGGGAGATCATCCTGCTGATGCGGCGGACGTTTGAGGCGAGCACGCGACTGCATGGCGGAGTGTGGAATAAGTCGTCGGCGGGGTCGCACGAAGTGCGCGGGCTGACGCTGGGGATTGTGGGCTACGGGAAGATTGGATCGCAGGTATCGGATCTGGCGGAGGCGATGGGCATGCGCGTGGTGTTTCATGATGTCGCGCACGTGCTGGCGCGTGGAAATGCCCGCGCGGTAAGCTTCCGCGAGTTGCTGGAAATTTCGGATGTGATCACGCTGCACGTCGATGGCAAGCCGCAGAATCAGAATTTGTTTGGGGAAGATGAGATGCGCGCCATGAAAGATGGAGCGTGCCTGATGAATTTGAGCCGCGGCTTTGTGGTGGACCATGAGACGCTCGCCCGGCATTTGAAGAGCGGGAAGCTGGCCGGAGCGGCGGTGGATGTGTTTCCACAGGAACCGGAGAGTGGCGGCCCCTTTTCAAGCCCGCTGCAAGGGCTGCCGAATGTGATTTTGACTCCGCATATCGGCGGGAGCACGGAGGAAGCGCAGCAGAATATTGGCCAGTTTGTTTCCGCGCGGATGATCGATTATTTCAAGAGCGGGAATTCGCAGCTGAGCGTGAACCTGCCACAGTGTCATCTGGACTATGCTCCGGGATCGCACCGGCTGACCCATATGCACCACAATGTGCCGGGAATCTTGCGGGCGATTAACGACATTCTGGCGGATCGCGGAATCAATATCGATCGGCAAGTGCTGGATACTCGCGGACCGCTTGGATACGCGATTTACGACATCAATCAGGATTGCGATGAGGAGTTACTGGCAAAGCTACGCGCGGTTCCGCAGACGATCAGGGTGCGGGTGCCGGGGGAAGTCAGAGGTTAGAGGTCAGATTGCAGAGGTGGGCGCGTCGGACTGTCGGGAAACGTTGTTGGCGTAGTGGGGATGTTACGACAGTTGAAAGTCTGGCGGTCATAATCATGAGGGCCCAATGGTAGCTGCGCCCCGCTTGAAGAACTTGCGAACGGAACGGGTGTTCAGCCAATACAGGAAAAAGACACCAAGGAGACCCCAAGCTGCGGTGATGATTCGGCCCGGAGTGTCCTCGTGATTCAACCGGAATAGATTCAATATTGATAAAACCGAAGCTACCAGAACGGCAATCCTTGCCCAGTTCCGGCCCTTGACGTAATAAAAAATGCAAACGAACACCACGATATTAAGTACCAGCAGCGTAACGGTAACGAAGACATGCAAGTGAGCATGTGGATGAGCTAGTTGAGCATGGTGCGGCCAATAGTACATCCGCAGCCAACCTGCGACCACCAGACCAACCATTATCCACGCTGTTAAGACTAGGCCCTTAGGGCGATTCATGCCGACATTGTAACCGAGGGGGTTCCCGCTGCCTCGTCTCCTATCCCTCAGAGGACAACTGTTGCAAAACAGGCGATTGCCCCAATTACTTGACGTTGAGTTCTTTTCTATCCATTCGAGGCGGCGCGGCGTAGGCGGTCTTGCACGGCTTCCCATTCGGGCGCGTTTGGAGGCAGGTCTACTGCGATCCAGTTGACGTTGGCGGTGTCGGTTTGGTGGAGCTTTTCGTAGAGAGCAGCGGCGTAGTCGGGAGCTGCGGTTGGCATGTGGATGGTCTTGATGTCCGGGCGGTTGGGCGGACTCGCGTGCTGTAGGTAAATTCCCTGGCCCTGATCGGGCAGTTTTCCATTGGTCACTAGATATAACGTGGTGCGCGGGCTGTAGTGGCGCGGGTGCAGGCCGGGCGCGGGATGGGCTCCGGTTTGAAGCGCTCCGGCTTGAACTTCTTGCGCCGAGGCGACTGGCCCGACGATCGCTTCCAGGTCTGTCCGCGAAATTCCGCCGGGACGATACAGGATCGGGCTGGGCTCGGTTAGCGAGAGCACAGTGGACTCGATGCCGACCTGACAGGGTCCGCCGTCGAGTATGAAATCTACCTCGCTGCCCAGGCTGCGGCGGACGTGGTCGGCGGTGGTCGGAGAAAGTTCGCCGAAGCGGTTCGCGCTGGGTGCGGCGAGCGGAACGCCGGCGGCGCGAATCAGAGCAAGCGCAATCGGATGCGCGGGCATGCGGACGCCGACAGTGGGCAACCCAGCGGTGACGATCGCAGGAATTGCGTGCTGATTTTCGAACTGCTTTTCGAGCACCAACTTTTCGAGCACCAGCGTCAGCGGACCGGGCCAGAATCGGCGGGCCAGACGGTTGGCGTTTTCTGGCCAGTTCGCAACTAGCGACTGCGCCATCTCTATGGATGACACGTGCACGATGAGCGGGCTGGTTCCTGGTCTGCCTTTGACGGCGTAGATACGAGCCACGGCTTCGGCGTCGAGAGCGTTGGCGCCGAGACCGTAAACCGTTTCGGTAGGGAAGGCGACGAGACCGCCGGCGCGCAGGAGGTGGGCGGCGCGATCGATTTCGGCGGGATCGCAAGTTTGAGATCCAGGTTGGGGCACAAATAATTGTAGATTGCAGAAGTCAGATTTACGGATTGCGGAGGCGCGCCGCTCAGCCTGCCCTAGCGCGAATCCAGAATTGCGGCGGCCACCGGCAGCCTGCCGAGCTGCGCTCGGCTTGGACGGGCGAGGCGCCCGTCCCCACACGAGCAGAGAGGAACGCCCGCCCCAGCGGCCTGAGAAATGAAATTATTTTTTCTTGTCGTCTTTCTTCTCCGGTTCTTCGACTACAAGGTTGTTGGTCACGGAGAATACGCCGGGAATGGCGTTGGCCCGCATGCCGGCGATTTGCTTGTCCATCTGGCGGGCGACTACACCTTCGAGCGTGATGTTTCCGTTCTTGACGATGATGTGAATGGGCGGAATAGCCCGTAACTGATACAGGTTTAGGGCGGGGTCGCCGTAGATAGCGCGGTAGGCAGCGCGGCGGATTCGATCGTCGAAGGGTGAGAGAGGCAGGACCTCAATGTTGTTGACGACTTTTTCGACACCTTCAATGCGCTTGACCGCTTTTTCGGCCTCGGACTTAAGAGTAGGACCCCTGTCCGGCGAAACTTGGCCGAGCAATGTCACGGTACCGTCAGGGTCGACCTTGTAGGCGAGGTTGTCGAACACGCCGTAGTAGGGAAGCATCACGAGTTCATGACGGACTTCCTTGTAGATGCGCTCGAGGCTCTTCTGATCGAGCGCGCCAGTTGGTTGGTTGTTCTGGATGGCGGCACGGGCGAGGGCCGCCATCGAGAAGCTTGTTATTGACAGAATCGTTATCGAGAGAATCAGTGGGAGAGCAAGAACTGCGAGCCGTGATTTCTTCATTGCTTTTACCTCACGCTGGATCTCTTGCGGCATGGTGAGAGACCGTGAAGTTCTTCGCACTCTTTCAGACGTGGGAGAGAGGCGAGTGGTTGCTTTTTCTTGCGCCGGGGGCGGCGGCTGTCCGCTTATTCTATGGCGAATCCATTGTTGCGGTGATCGCAGGCAACTGCCGAGCTGCGCTCGGCTGGACGGGCGAGGGCGCCCGTCCCCACATGCGCCCGTCCCCACACAATCCGCACTTGCTTAGGCGGTTTTGGGCTTGCGGCGGCGCTCTCTAAAACCTTCGATCAGCAGATAGAACACTGGGATGAAGAACAAGTTTAGGATCGTGCTCATGATCATGCCACCGAAGACCGTGGTGCCTACGGAGTGGCGTCCGTTTTCTCCGGCGCCGCTGGCGGTAACCAAAGGGACAACTCCGAGGATGAAGGCGAAGGAGGTCATGAGAATCGGGCGCAGGCGGATACGGGCGGCTTCGACGGCCGCGTCGACAATGGTCATGCCGCGTTCGCGCAACTGCTCGGCGAATTCCACGATGAGGATCGCGTTCTTGGAGGCGAGGCCCACGAGCATGACGAGTCCTACCTGGCAGTAGACATCGTTCTCCTGGCCCCGGAGCCATTGCGCGGAAAGCGCACCGAGCAACGCCATGGGCACGGCGAGCAGAATGATGAAAGGGAGTACGAAACTTTCATACTGCGCCGAGAGCGTGAGATAGACGACCAGCGTTCCGAGACCGAAGAGGATGAGCGTGGTCGATCCCGAGGCCAACTCTTCGAGTGAAACTCCCGACCATTCGTAGGTGTAACCCTGGGGCAAGGTCTTCGCGGAGAGCTGCTGCATGGCTTCGATAGCTTGTCCGGAGCTGAAGCCGGAGGCAGCGGAGCCATCGATTTCCGTCGCGCGGAACAGGTTGTAGTGACTGATGACCTGGGGAGCGGCGGTCTGGCTGATGCTGACTAAGTTTTCCAGCGGGACCATGGCGCCGGAATCGGAGCGCACGTAGTACTGCTTGATGTCCTGCGGATGCGAGCGGAATTGCTTGTCAGCCTGCACGTAAACACGATAGGAACGGTTATTGAAATCGAAATCGTTGATGTAGGCCGAACCCATGTAGACGCTGAGGGTGTCGGTGATCTGGCTGAGCGGGATGTGCAGGCTCTTGGCTTTTTCGCGATCGATGGTGACGACAAACTGCGGATCGCTGGCGGTGTAGGTGGTGAAGAGTCCGGCGAGGTCTTGGCGCCCGAAGCCGGCGCGAGTGAGGTCGTGGGTGACTTTGTCGAGATCCTGAAGGGTGTGATTGCCCTGATCCAGGAGTTCGAATTGGAATCCGCCGAACTGGCCGAGACCTTGCACGGCGGGCGGTTCGAAGACGATGACAATGGCGCCGGAAATTCCGAACAAGGGGCCGCGCAGTCGATTGAGGATGGCGGCGGCGGTGTGGTCGCGGCCCTTGCGCTGCGCATATGGCCGGAGGGACAAAAATACCAGGCCGGCGTTGGGCGCGCTGCCTCCGAAACTGAAGCCGGAGACGGAGAAAGTGCCCTCGATTTCAGGAAAATTCTTGGTGATGGCGGTCACCTGCTGGCCGATTTCCCGCGTGTATTCGAGCGATGCTCCGGTGGGAGCCTGGATGACGACGACGAGGTAGCCCTGATCTTCGGTGGGGACGAAGGCCTGGGGCACGTGCCGGAAGACGAAGTAAGCGAGACCGAGGCCGGCGAAAAACAAGATCAGTGCGACGGCTTCAAAACGCAGAAAAGCGCGGAGCGCGCTAACGTAGCCATTGTTAATCGCGCTCAGGAGGCGGTCGACGCGCTTGAAGAACCAATTCTTTTCGCCGTGCTCGCGACCGAGCAGGAGCGCGGAGAGCGAGGGCGTAAGAGTAAGCGCGTTGAAGGCAGAAATCGAAATCGAAAAGGCAATGGTGAGCGCGAACTGGCGAAACAGAATGCCGGTGGTGCCGGGAAAGAAGGCGCACGGCACGAAGACGGCGACCAGCACCAGCGACGTGGCGATGACGGCTCCGGTAACTTCCTTCATGGCGTCGGACGAGGCTTTGATGGGATTCAGTTCGCCTCCCTGCAGGTGGCGCTCAATGTTTTCGATGACGACGATGGCGTCGTCGACCACGAGGCCGGTGGCGAGCGTGATGCCGAACAGGGTCAGCGTGTTGATGGAGAAGCCGAGCAGCTTGACGAAGGCGAAGGTCCCGATGAGCGAGACCGGGATGGTGACCGAAGGGATGATGGTGGAGCGCCAGTCTTCGAGGAAAACGAAGATGACGAGGATGACGAGGAAGATCGCCTGGCCGAGGGTTGAGACTACATCGCGAATGGATTCGCTGACCGCGTCGGTGGTATCGAAGGCGAGCTCATACTTCATGCCGGGCGGAAAGCGCTTGGCAAGACGGGCCAGTTCGGCGATGCAGCGACGGTCTACGTCGAGGGCGTTGGCGGTGGAGAGCTGGGTGATGCCGATGCCAACCGAATCGTGCCCATTGTAGTCCAGGCTGGAGCTGTAGTCTTCGGCGCCGAGTTCGGCGTGGCCGACGTCGCGCAGGCGGACGAGAGTGCCATCGGCATTGCTCTTCAGGATAATGTCATCGAATTGAGTGGATTCGGAAAGGCGACCGACGGCGCGGACGCTGATCTGGAACTGCTGGCCGGGCAGAGAGGGCTGCGAACCAACTTGCCCGGCGGCGACTTCAACGTTCTGCTCCTGGAGAGCGCCGACCACATCGTCGGCGGTAAGGGCGCGGCTGGCCATATGAACGGGATCGAGCCACAGACGCATGGAGTATTTGCGTTCGCCGAAGATGATGACGTCGGCCACACCGGGAATACGCTTCAGGCTGTCGCGGACGTAGACATCGAGGTAGTTGCTCATGAAGAGCGTGGAGTAGCGGGCGTCGGGCGAGTAGACGGCGACGCCGAAGACGAAATTCTCCGAGGTCTTGGCGACAGTAACTCCAACTTGCCTGACCGCGTTGGGGAGACGTCCTTGAGCAGTGTTGACGCGGTTCTCGATATCAACGGCGGCGAGGTCGGGATCGCGGTTGAGATCGAAAGTCGCGGTGATCTGGCTGATGCCGTTGTTGTCGCTGGAGGAGGTGATGTACTTCATGCCTTCGGAGCCGTTGATCTGCTGTTCGAGCGGCGTGGTAACGGCGGACTCGACGGTCTGGGCGCTGGCTCCGGTATAGATGGCGACGACACCGACCTGCGGCGGCGCCAGGTTGGGGAATTGTGCGATGGGCAGCGTAGGAATGCACACCGCGCCGGCGAGAATAATGAGCAGGGCGCAGACGGTTGAGAATACCGGGCGATGAATAAAAAAGTTGACCATGAGTGTTCGTTATCGAGAAAGGCATCGGGTGATCGGGCCATCGGGTCATCGGGTGATCGGAAGTTCAGTAGATGACCCGATGACCCGATCACCCGATGCCTAGCTGCTGCTTTCTTGCGGGACTACGGGTGCGCCATCTATCAGAAACTGGGTGCCGGAGACGACTACCTTGTCTCCCGGTTTTACGCCGTCGAGGACGACATAGTCGTTGCCGACGATTTGACCGATCTGGAGCGGCTTCTGGTGGACTACATATCCACCTTTCTGGTCAGACTCAGCGACGAAAGCGAAATAGAGGCCGCCGATTCGCGACACGGCTACGACCGGAACCACCGGCTTTTCCTGGCTGCCCCAGACTACCCGGGCGCGAATGAACTGGGCGGTGCGCAGGCTGTCGTTCGCATTTGCGATCTGCGCTTTGGCGAGCACGGTTTGGGTCGCGGTGTCCACTTGTGGCGAGATGAAAGTGATGCGACTGGTAGCGAGCGGGCTCCCTGAAGCGTCGACGATCTGCACGGGAAGATTCATCTTCAGCTGCGCAGATTTCTCGATGGGAACATAGATGTAGGCTTCGAGGCTGCCGGGACGGTCGACGGTGGTGAGCGTAGTAGTGGTGACGACGCGGTCGCCAACCCGGACGGGAACATCGCCGACGACACCGGCGCGCGGCGCGACCACCTTGTAGTAGTGCAACTGGACCTGCTGCTCGCTCACCTGAGCATCGAGTGAGTGCAGTTGCGCCTGGGCGGCGTCGAGAGTGGCGCGCGCCTGGTCGAGATCCTGCTTACTGACTACGCCGGCATTGGCAAGGCCGCTGACGCGGTCGTAGTTCTGCTGCGCCCATTTGACCTGAGCGACCTGGGCGGCGCGCGCGTCCTCCTGGCTTTTGACCGTGGCTTGCTGCTTGGCGGGGTCGATCTGCATCATGGGAGCGCCGGAAGCGACTTGTTCACCGGAGTGGACGAAGATCTGCGTAATGATGCCTTCGACCTGCGGCATCACCACGGCGGAGTCGCGGGATTTCAAGGTGGCGACGTAGTCGGTGGTGTCGTCGATTCTCTGGGCCTTCGCCGTTTGAACTTTGACCGGCATGGCCTGCGGGGCTTCAGCCTTGGCTGCTTTGCTGTCGCCGCAGGCAATCGTGGGAAGAAGCGCGGCCAGAAGGGCGCCGGGCAGAATCAGAAATGACGTTCTTGCGGAGAATCGAGACATAACATTTCCTAGTTGAAACCGCAAACTTCCTAACATCTGCTACGGCGACTCGTACCGTGACCGCGTGACGATTACAACGTGGAAAACGAGTAGCGCCGGCATCCTGCCGGCTGTCCCGAGGGCGTCTCGCCCTCGGCGCGGCGGGGGAGAGCCTGCCCTGAGCGAAGTCGAAGGGACGCCCGGCTGTACAGCCGCCGGGACGGCGGCGCTACTCCCAGTACATAGGTCGCACCAATATTAGATCAAAGAATATAGATTCGCAGTAAGGGAGGGAAGCTCCGAAGAGTTTTCCCTTCTGCTAAATTGTTTTGTCATGAAACCGAGCCGAAGTTTTGCGAGCGACAACAATGCCGCGGTGCATCCCGAGGTGCTGGAGGCGATACGGCGCGCGAACCAGGGGCATGTGGTGGGGTATGGGGATGATCCGTACACGGAATCGGCGGTCGGGAAATTCCGGGAGCAATTTGGAGCCGATGTGGCGGTCTTTTTTGTTTTCAATGGGACGGCGGCGAATGTGCTGAGCTTGCAGGCGCTGACGCGGCCATTTCATGCGGTGCTGTGTCCGGAGCTGTCTCATATTTATACGGACGAATGTGGCGCGCCGGAAAAGTTTACGGGCTGCAAACTCGTGCCTCTGGCCGCGCCGGACGGGAAGTTGACGGTGGAAACGGTGGCGCATGCGTATCACGGAATTGGCGACCAGCATCATGTGCAGCCGCGGGTGATTTCGATTACGCAAGCGACCGAGATGGGCACGGTGTACAAGCCCATGGAAATCGAAGCGCTGGCGCGGTTTGCCCACGAGCGGGGGATGTTTTTGCACGTGGACGGAGCGCGAATTGCAAATGCCGCGGCGGCGCAGCGACTAACGCTACCCCAGGCGACGCGCGACTTGGGAGTGGACGTGCTTTCGTTTGGCGGGACGAAGAACGGGCTGATGGGCGTAGAGGCGGTCGTTTTTTTTCGTCCGGAACTGGCGGAGGATTTTTTGTTTGTCCGCAAGCAGGGAATGCAACTGGCGTCGAAGATGCGCTACCTGTCGGTGCAGATGGAGGCGCTGCTGACGGACGATCTTTGGCGGCGAAATGCGGAGCACGCGAACCGGATGGCGCGACTGCTGGAACAGGAAGTGAAGAAAATTCTGCGCGTCAAGGTTGTGTATCCCGTGGAGGCGAATGGAGTGTTTGCGCAAATTCCGCGCGAAGCGATTAAGCAGATACAGGAGCGGTACTTCTTCTATGTGTGGAGCGAAGAGGAGTCGGTGGTGCGGTGGATGTGCTCGTTCGACACGACCGAAGCAGACGTGCGGGAGTTTACCGAGTTTGTGATCGCCGTGTTGAGAGATCTCCGTTAGAAGATCTCTCGACCTGACGCGCCCCCGCGTTGGGCGCGCAGCGGGAGGATCGGATTTTCCGCCTCGTGGGCGCTCTCGGCGGAAGACGGGCGTACCTATTGCTTCTTGGCTGCTGCCCTTACCTTTGCCCATCGTGCCCGCTGCGCGGCTGCTATTCTCCTGCGTCCCGCAGCCGAAATCGTTCGCTTCTTGCGAGTTGCGACGGGGCCTCGCTTGCTTCCCTGTAAGAAGGTTTTCCCGAAGGTGGTTAGTGCAGCGGTCACGCTGCGGAGTTCGCGCTCAAGTCGCGCACGTTCCTGCTGAAGTTGTTTGACTACCGACTGAATTAGTGTCTTTGGCATTACGGGATTGTATCACTTGTAAGTTGGATATCAAGGCAGTTCCTGCGGGAGAGGCTGGTTAACTGGCGCCAATTTCCCGTATCGGATGAAATCCAGTTTTGGGCAGTACTTCAAGCCGCAAGTCACGCTCCTATACAGCGGACCACCGCGATAAGTTGACACGGAATAGATTGACAGAGCTCAGTGAACAACCGTTACTAGTCCAGATTCGGACCTACGGCCGGACTTGCGTTCGGAGTTACGTTGCTCGCCGAACAGGTAGCGCCTCTTATTAGGACATGACCATCAGGCCAATGCAGATACCCATTGGCGGGAAGAGGAGGACGAGCATCGCGCTCTTTTAAGGGCTTGAATCATGAAAAGGCTTGAATCATGCGAGGGCCAGCGCTGGCGACTTTGAACCTGAACTTCATCGCTGAACCGTCACGACTGAGCGCTCATGACCCCGTGATCTTCATCCGCAGTTCTTCCGGTAGCTTCTCGCGGATCTCCGCCGGCAGCCGGTCATGCACATGTCGCGCGCCGATCTTCGCTGCATCCACCACCGCCATGGGCGCGGGCGTGGCCACGGCCACGATCAGCCAGATCAGCGCCGACAGCGCAAAGCCCGCCAGCGCGCCCACCTCCAGCCAGAAAGCGTGGCGCAGTCCAAAATGCCGGATCACGGCGAACGCCAGCAGAAACACGCCGGCCGACGCCGAAGCCAGCACAATCAGAGAAATATCGATGATGCGGTTCAGTTTCTGGCGGCTGCGGCAGTGCTCGCAATCGGCGAAATGTAACTCGTAGTCCCCGCGCATCTCCGGAGCCAGGCCGGAAATATCGTACCGCCATCCCGCAAGGATTTTACCGACGATCGGTTCCACACACTCGCTCATAAGAGGCTAAAACCGGAGAGGCTATAACCGGATGGATTCGAGAACTTCCGCTTGGGTTGCCAGCAGCACACGATTGTGCCACAACCCCTGACGGGCACCGAGCGCCTGTTCTGCCGCGGCGCGCGCGATTTCGGGATGATTATTCTGCTCAGACAAATGGGCCAAAATTACGTACTCGGCCCCTCCATCATAATCGCTGGAGAAAAATTCCGCGAGCGCGCCATTCGACAGATGCCCCACCCGGCTCATCACCCGCTGCTTCACGGACCACGGATACGGCCCCGAACGCAGCATCTCGACATCGTGATTCGATTCCATCACCAACACGCTGCAGCCCCGCAGATGGTCGCGCACGCTTGCCGGCATGTAGCCCAGGTCGGTGGCAAAACCGATCTTGACGCCTTCCGCGCGAAAGGTGAAGCCCACCGGATCGGCCGCGTCATGAGGAATGGTAAAGGGCATGACCTCAATGTCGCCCACGCGAAAGCCGCGCCCGGCAGAGAAGTGTTCCGACTTCGGAAGCTCGGGGATTGCTCCTTTCTCATCGCGCACCGCCCGGCTCCAGGCATGATGCGTCGGCGCAGTCAGGAAGACGGGCACGTTCAGCTTGGTGGCCAGCCGCTGCAGTCCGGCAACATGGTCGGAGTGCTCGTGCGTAATCAGGATCGCGGAGATTTCCTCGGTGCGCTCCCCGTTACGATCGGCGACGGCCCGCAGCCGCTTGAAGGTTTCGCGGCCGGAGAGACCGGCATCCACCAGAATGCGTGTTGAACTCGTCGCTACCAGCGAGCAGTTCCCACGGCTGCCGCTCGCCAGCACCGAAACCGACACTGCCATAGCACGTAGCTTACCCCCACCGGCTGTGGAAACGGCAACAGTTTTTCATGAGCCGGTACCTTTGGTGGGACTGCCCGCGCGGGCGGTCTGGCACCATGCGCAGCACCTAAGCCAGGAGCTTCTTGAGCGGCTCCCAATAGTGGGCTCTCCATCCCGAGGCCAGGACTTCCGCCTCGCCTTTAGGAAAGCCGGTATGGTCAAATACGATCTTCGTCCCGGAGCCTTGCTCCACGAGCTCGAACTTCGCAATCGAATAGACGCCCGGGGGCCAGCCGCCCGTGCGCCAGGCTTGCACGATGCGCTCGTTGGGCTCAAGTTCGACGTGTCGTCCCGTGATATACCCGCCGAAGAGCGTGAACGCGCCGCCCACTTCACGACTGATCTCCGCGGGCTTGTCTCCCAGGTGCATGGACTGCATGACTCCACTGAGTTGGATGACCTTGTCGAACTGTTTGGCGTCGGTGAGCGCTTCGTAGACACGCTTCCGGCTCGCTTTGAAAACAGGCTCTTGGTGAATGGCTTCTGCCGTATGAGAAATCTCGTCCTCGGCTCCCGCCCAAGCCTTGGTTGAGCCCAGGGCTAAACCACCGAATGTCATCGCAACACCGACCATCGCTTGCCGCCGCGTCGGCAGGTTGGCCAGCGTTGCCAGATTCCTTCTATCGCTCATCATCGTCATCGTCCTCCCGAATTTTTGCGTCCAACCGTCCCCCGCATAACAGCACCGCGCGAAAATATGTTCAAGATAATATTTCTCTATGCAGGCAAACGCGTTCGCGGCATACTTAAGCGCCTAGAGAACGAGGAGAGTCCTATGCCCTATCCCGCTGGTCATCGCGCGGCAGTAAAGAAAAATATCATCGACAGCGCACGCAAGCTGTTCAATCGGCATGGCTTTGAGAGTGTATCTCTCGACCAAATCATGGCCGGTGTGGGCCTGACCCACGGTGGATTTTATAGCTATTTCAAAAGCAAGAGCGATCTGTATGCCGAGGTATTAGGGTGCTTCTTCACCGACCCACATTGGAAAAGCTGCTGGGAAGGTGTGCATGTGGATCTGTCGTCGACCGACGTTGGGTCGCAAGTCGTCCGCGCCTATCTGTCTCGCCAGCATTTCGAGGACGTCGAAAACTCCTGCCCCATGGTCGCATTGCCGACCGACGTCGCCCGCAGCGGTGTAAGTGCGAGGCGTGCCTTCGAGACCGTATTCAAAGCAATGGTGAGTGTCTTGGAGCGAAGCTTAACCGAGAATGGCCGAAGTCGCCGCACCACCGCGCAGGGCATAGCTGCCCTGTCCATTGGAGGCATGATCGTGGCTCGTACCATGGTCGACCGCGCTCTTGCGGACGAATTGCGCGACGCCTGCATGGCCGTCGCGCTCAATCTTGGCGGCTGGGATAATCAGAGCAAATCGAAGAACGGGAAATCCAGGCGACACCGGCCGCTGCGCGTGGCGTCCTAGTTGTACAGATCAGTCCTCCGCGGTCCGTCGCCGTTCCCATCCCCAACTCATTTACGCTCACTTCTTCGCAAACAGGTTGTCCACCACGCCGCGTCCCACCGATCCCCCAAACGCACCCGCAATTCCCGGCAGGAACGCCAGAAAGGATTCGTAGATCTGGGCGCGCGCTGGCTTCTCTGAAAGATAGAAATACGCCAGCCCCTCCACCACCGGCACGAACGCTCCGACCAAAACAACCCAGCGCCAGGGCCTGCGCGGACTCAGAAACCCGAGCAGCATGTTCGCCGCCAGCACCACCATCGCCGTCAACAGCAAATCGCCCACTTTGATGTCCAACCACCCCGCCAGCACCCCCGACATCGCCGCCAGCAAATAGTAAAAGCCGTCGCCGCCCGGTTTTCTCTCCGGAAGAATTCCGTCCCCGGCTGTCGTCATATCTTCATCTCTGATCGCGAGCTAAATCCGCGTTCCGCGAGCTTCGAGCTACGAGCTGCGTGACAACAGCTTGCTCGCAGCTCGCGGCTCGCAGCTCGCAGCTTATTTACGAGTAAGTGTAAAACCCGCGCCCGCTCTTGCGTCCCAGCCAGCCCGCGTCCACCATCTTGATCAGCAGCGGACAAGGCCGGTACTTCGGATCTCCCAACCCATCCTGTAGCACCCGCATAATATCCAGACACACGTCGAGCCCAATGAAATCCGCCAGCGTCAGCGGCCCCATCGGATGCGCCATCCCCAGCTTGAACACTTCATCCACCGCCTCCGCCGTCGCCACGCCCTCCATCACCGCGTACATCGCCTCATTCAGCAGCGGCATCAGCACCCGGTTAGAAACAAATCCCGGAGCGTCATTCACCTCCACCGGAGTCTTCTCCAGTTTCACCGCCAGCTCGCGCACCGTCTCAAACGTAGCCTCGGAAGTCGCGAGCCCTCGAATCACTTCGACCAGTTTCATCACCGGCACCGGATTAAAGAAGTGCATTCCAATCACCTTGTCGGCGCGCCCGGTCAGCGCCCCAATCTTGGTGATCGAAATCGAAGACGTATTCGTGGCCAAAATCACCTCTGGCTTCGGCTTCATTAGGCGATCCAACTCGCGGAAAATCTCCGCCTTGATCTCGAACTTCTCCGTCGCCGCCTCGATTGCGAGATCGCAATCCGCCAGCTTCGCCCGGTCCACCACACCCTTAATGCGCCCCAGCGTGGAGACCTTGTCGGCCACCGTAATCTTGTTCTTGGCCACTTCGCGATCCAAGTTCTTCGCAATCGTCGCGAGCCCCCGATCCAGAAATCGCTCGTCCACATCGCATAGCACCACGTTGAACCCGCACCGCGCAAACACGTGGGCAATGCCGTTGCCCATCGTGCCTGCTCCAATCACTCCAACCAACTGCATCGCCATAATTGCCTCACTCGCCTCGAAAGGAACTGAAGAGTTTAGCAGAAGGCACACATTGTCCTTAGCGTTAGCAGAGGGGAAAACGAGGGTGCCTCACTTTTCTCGTTCGAAAAGTGGGTCGCTGGACGGCCCGCATCATACTGGACTCTAGTGTTGGCGACGGAAGGACGCTACTTTTCTTTCGCAACGTTCAGACGCGTTTCCGCGCGCTGCAATGCGTCTTCGGCGCGCGTGTAGTCCACCTCAACATCGTTGCTCTTCAGGCGCTGTTCGGCCCGGTCTTTCGCTTTTTGCGCGCGCTCTACGTCAATTTCATGCGGACGCTCCGCCGCTTCCGCCAGAATCGTCACCTTGTCCGGCAGCACTTCCATAAATCCCCACGCCACCGACAGCGTGTGCGTGGCGCCACTAGCCTTATAAGTAATTTCACCGACGCCAAGCTCGGTAATCAGCGGAGCGTGTCCAGGAAGAATCCCCAGATATCCGGTCACCCCCGGGATCTGCGCTTCCTCCGCCGCGTCCTTCACCAGCAGCCGGGAGGGAGTTACGATTTCGAGTTGAAAAGTATTAGCCATTCGGTCGTTAGTCGCGTCGGTCGTTAGTCGTTAGTCGTTAGCTCAGAACTAGTCGGAGGCATTTGCCACCGACTAACGACTAACGACCAGCGACTGATCTTATGCTGCCACGGCCTTCATCTTCTCCGCCGTCTCCAGCACTTCGTCAATCGTTCCCTTCATGTAGAAAGCCTGCTCGGGAA
>CAVVNA010000041.1:0-12883 GCA_963749275.1 uncultured Acidobacteriaceae bacterium | reverse complement strand
CACCAACCCTCGATGGGCGGGCTCTCCGGGCAGGCGACCGACATTGACATTCATGCCCGCGAAATTCTCCGCATGCGGGAGATTACTAATCAGTTACTGGCCAAGCACACCGGCCAAAAGCTGGATAAAGTGGAGAAGGACGTGGAGCGCGACTTCATCATGAATTCGCAGCAGGCTAAGGAATATGGAATCATTGACGATATTATCTATAAGACGCGATAGCGGGCTGGTCCCAATATATGATCGTCAGTTCGTGACGCCGTTCGTAGAGACGCGGCTTGCCGCGTCTCAGCCTGGAGCAGGATGCCCGCAACCGCCAGGCGCCAGAAAAGGAGTAAGGCCGAGTGAAAAACAGATCGGGTTCGGATGAGATGTTGCGCTGTTCGTTCTGTCACAAGGCGCAGGACGCAGTAGCCAAGCTGATCTCATCGCCGAGCGACTATCCCCGGGCATACATCTGCGACGAGTGCGTACAGGTCTGCAACTCGATCCTCGAAGACGACCGCACCGCCACTCCCGCGGCTGCGGTTCCGAACCAACTGCCCAAGCCGCTTGAAGTAAAAACGTTCCTCGACGAGTACGTTATCGGACAAGAGCAGACCAAGAAGAAGCTGGCCGTCGCCGTCTACAATCATTACAAGCGCATCTACATGAACCGCCAGCGCACCGGCGATGGCGTGGAGCTGACCAAGTCGAACATTCTGCTGATCGGGCCCACCGGAACCGGCAAGACGCTGCTGGCGCAAACCCTCGCCCGCATGCTCGACGTGCCCTTCGCGATCGTGGACGCGACCACCCTGACCGAGGCCGGTTACGTGGGCGAGGACGTCGAGAACATCATCCTTAAGCTCCTGCAGTCGGCCGAAGGCGACGTCAGCCGCACTCAGACGGGCATCATCTATATCGACGAAATCGACAAGATCGGGCGCAAGGACGAGAATCCCTCGATCACGCGCGATGTATCGGGCGAAGGCGTGCAACAGGCGTTACTGAAGATTCTGGAAGGAACGATTGCGAACGTGCCGCCCCAGGGTGGACGCAAGCATCCGCATCAGGAATTCACGCCCGTCGATACCACGAACATCCTCTTCATTTGCGGCGGCGCCTTCGTCGGCCTGGAGAAAATTATCGGGCGGCGCATCGGCAGGAAGGCTCTGGGCTTCCGCATGGGCGAAGATACGGAGACCGAGGCGGGCGTGGCCGCGCTGCGCAACTTTGAGCTGGTCTCGGAAGCGCAGCCCGAGGATTTGATCAAGTTCGGGCTGATCCCCGAGTTTGTCGGGCGCCTGCCGGTCATGGGAGTTCTGCAGCAACTGGATGAAAACGCGCTGGTCGAAATTCTGACGCGCCCGAAGAACGCGATTGTGAAACAATATCAGCGTCTGTTCGAGTTTGAGAACGTGCGGCTGAAGTTCAGCGATGACGCCAACCGGGCGATTGCGCGCCAGGCGATGGCGCGTAAGGTTGGAGCTCGCGGCTTGCGCATGATTCTCGAAGAGCTCATGCTGGAACTGATGTATAGTCTGCCCAGCCAGAAGAAGGTGAAGGAATTTGAAGTGACCCGCGAGATGGTGGAGAAGCGGAATGTCTCGCTGGCGATGATCGAGAAAGCGGCGAGTTAAACTGCAGCAAGCGAAGTAAGATTTGTGTCAGGGTATGCCTTTAGGCATACCGCAAATGCCGTGCTATGAATGCGCCTTTAGGCGCTGGTTTCACTACAGGCTGTTAAGGTTAGAAGCGCCTAGAGACGGGAGACTGCGTTGCCGAACCCTAAGGAAAAGTTCGAGAGCAAGAAACTGCCCATGATGCCCATTCGGGACGTGGTCATCTTCCCTTACATGATGACTCCCTTCGTGGTGGGCCGGGAGTCGAGCGTGCGCGCGCTCGAAGAAGCCCTGGCCAGCGATAAGAAGATATTTCTCGCCACCCAGCACGATGCCAGCATCGACGAACCCAAGGCCGGAGACATCTTCCAGGTTGGCACCATCGTCAACATCGTGCAGAGCCTGAAGCTTCCCGACGGCAACATCAAGGTGCTGGTCGAAGGCATCGAGCGCGGCAAAATCCTGCAGGTCGTCGAAACCGAAGGCTATTTGCAAGCCACCGTGCGCGTCGCCCGCTATGCCACCGAAACGACGGCGCAGATTGAAGCCGGCATGCAGCGCGTCACCGGCATGTTCGAGCAATATGTAAAGCTCTGCCAGTCGCTGAACTACGAAACCATGATCGCGGCCGTGCGCATGGAAGATCCGGCGAAGCTGACCGACACTATCGCCGCCAACCTGCAGCTCTCGATCGAAGAAAAGCAGGGATTGCTGGAAATCTTCGATCCCGCGGAAAGATTGAACCGCATCGGCGACGTGCTCGACGTCGAGATCGAAAAGCTCAACATGGACCGCACCATCCAGTCGCGCGTGAAGCGGCAGATGGAAAAGGCGCAGAAAGAGTATTACCTCAACGAGAAAATCAAGGCCATACAGAAGGAACTGGGACGAGGCGAAAAGAGCGAATTCGACGAACTGAAGAAGAAGGTCGAATCCGCGGGCATGCCCAAGGAAGTTCGCGATAAGGCCATCCAGGAACTGAAAAAACTGGAAGCCATGCCGCCCATGTCGGCGGAGTCGACAGTCTCGCGCAATTATCTGGACTGGCTGCTGGCGGTGCCGTGGAAGAAGCGCTCAAAGGAAATCCGCAACATCACGCGTGCCGAGAAAACTCTGAACGAAGATCACTACGGCCTGGAGAAAATTAAAGAGCGCATCCTGGAATTCCTAGCCGTCCGCCAGTTGGTGAAAAACCCCAAAGGCTCGATTCTGTGCTTCGTAGGGCCTCCAGGCGTAGGCAAGACTTCGCTCGGAATGTCGATCGCCAAAGCCACCGGCCGCAAGTTCGTGCGCATGTCGCTAGGCGGCGTGCGTGATGAAGCCGAAATCCGCGGCCATCGCCGCACCTACATCGGCGCCCTGCCCGGCCAGATCATCCAGATGATGAAAAAGGCCGGCACCAAGAACCCGGTGTTCATGCTCGACGAAGTCGACAAAATGTCGATGGACTTCCGCGGCGATCCCTCGGCGGCGCTGCTCGAAGTGCTCGATCCCGAACAGAACTTCATGTTCGTCGATCATTACCTCGACGTCGAGTACGACCTCTCGCAGGTCTTCTTCATCGCCACCGCAAACGTAATTCACACCGTTCCACCCGCGCTGCAGGATCGCATGGAAGTGCTGCGCCTGCACGGCTACACCGAACCGGAAAAAGTCGAGATCGCCAAACAATTCCTGATCAAAAAGCAGATGTTGCAGGCGGGCTTGACGGAGACGAACGTGCAGTTCTCCGACGACGCCATCCGGCAGATCATTCGCGGCTTCACCCGCGAAGCCGGAGTGCGAAACCTGGAGCGGGAAATTGGCAACATCTGCCGCAAAATTGCGCGCAAGGTGGTGAAAGAAGGCGCGGGCTTCGCGGCCGCGATCCAGCCGGAAAAGATTGGCGACTGGCTCGGCGTTCTGAAGTTCCGCGACACCCTGGCCCACGAGAAGAGCGAAATCGGCCTGGTAACCGGCCTGGCCTGGACCGAGGTGGGAGGGTCAATTCTAAGCACTGAGGCCGCGGTGGTCGACGGCAAAGGCAAGCTCACTTTAACCGGCCAACTGGGCGACGTAATGCAGGAATCGGCGCAGGCGGCCATGTCGTACATTCGCTCGCGAGCGGCGCGCCTCGGACTGCCCCGCGATTTCTACCGCAACCAGGATATTCATGTGCACGTGCCCGAAGGAGCGATTCCGAAAGATGGCCCCTCCGCCGGCATCACCATCGCCACCGCTCTCGCCAGCGCGCTGAGCCGGATTCCGGTGCGCCGCGATATCGCCATGACCGGAGAGATCACGCTGCGCGGCAAGGTCCTTCCCATCGGCGGATTGAAAGAGAAACTTCTAGCCGCCCATCGCGCCGGATTATTCGAAGTAATCCTGCCGCAGGAGAACGAAAAAGATGTAGCCGAGGTCCCGGAAAACCTGCGCACCGCGATGAAATTGCATTTCGTGGACAACATGGACCAGGTGCTGGCCGTCGCCCTCGAAGGCCCGCTGCCGCAGATGCCGTCGGACACCGAGACGATGGCTCCCATCGCGACCACTCCCGCCGGAGAGATTCCCACGGCTCGACAGTAAGAAAGACGCAACTCCCGGAATGTTCCGTAATGTTCCACGTGGAACATTTTGTGCAGGTATTATTGTACTTACGTATATATAAGACAATTGCGGGTAAATGAAACGAAAGAAAAGAGTTGGCCGAGTCCGGAAGGCTGGCGGCGGCAAGATTGCCAGCCGAAGGATTGGCAGCCTAAAGGCGTCCGGGGAGGGCGGGGGTGCGAGCGGGGATGCCCCTCTGGCAACGTTCCGACCATGGCGCAGGCCGATCAAGAAGCGGGTCACACTGTATCTCGACGCCGATGTGCTGGCTTGGTTCAAGCAAAAACCGAGATACCAGAAGGAGATCAATCGGGCGTTGTGGAAGGTGATGAGAGAAGAAGGGTTGTACTGACTGAATTGTACATATAATGCGCATAAAAAAGCCAAAAGGTGAGTCAGACCTGGGTGACCCGAGGTTGTAAGTCATTGATAATGCTCAGGGTCTGGTGTGGTTAAACAGCCACTGGCGGCATTGATAATGCTCAGGGTCTGGTGTGGTTAAACAGCCACTGGCGGGTACTTGTTACACTGTAATTATTACAAAGCTCATTATTTGGTGGGCCGGGCGTCCCGGTCGAGTGTTCCCTTCGATGGTATTGTCCAGCGGATAGACTAGAATTACACTGCCCACTTATCGCAAAGTGCGCGATGAGGAGGGTACCCGGCCGCCCTCCTCAAGGAGAAATGACATGACTATGAGCGTTCTCAACATCGCGGCACGCCGCATCCTACGCATCACCCTGGTGCTGGCACCGGCGCTCGCGGCGAATGTAGCCGTCGCGCAAAACGTCCCCCCGCCCTACGGAAACTACCAGTCACCGATTAATATTATCGAACCAGTCCCGCTCGTGAACGCACCAACATTCGTAAATACAAGCGATCTGCAGCAGCCACGGGATTTCACCCTTAAAAACACCACGGGGAGCAACTGGTGCCACGACGTGACGGAGTGTCAGGGAACGGTTGACCAGCGCTGGGGCAGCCTGAAGGCATACCCGCCTCCTGCGCCCGAGAAACCGATACAAATCCAATTCGGCGCCAGCCGTTACACTCTTCAGGAGTTTCACTTTCACGCCCCTGCCGAGCATCTCGTCAACGGCGTACTTACCGAGATGGAAGTGCACTTCGTGTTCAAGAAAAATGAGGGGCAGGCCTGTAGTTCCGATGAGTATCTCGTCATAGGTCAGAGGATTATGAAGGGCGCCCCGAACTCGGAGTTGAACAAGATCTTCGGTGGACAAATCGCCTTGCCAACAAGATATGGTCTTCCTGCAGTCCCGCTCAAACAATTCACAATTGGCAAGGTTTTAACCAACCTTAACGAAGGTTCTTACCGTTATTCGGGCTCTCTCACGGCGCCGGCCGACCTGGGCTGTATCCCGCCCGGTAACCCTATCGATCAGTTGGCTTCCGGGTACTTACCGGAGGTCGTTTCATGGGTGCTGCTGGAACCGACTCTCCAGATGTCCGGGGATCAGATCGCTTGTTTTCGGGTGCTTTTCCCGAATGGCGACGCTCGTGGTCCTCAGGCGATAAAATCCCAAAGGGTGGGGAAGACGAGGCCGCCGGTACCCGTTGAAAGTTAGCGACTCTCGACCGTTGGCCAGCGCTTGAGCAGCGCCGTCAGAAAGTGAGAGGGTGTTTGTGCACCTAGCCTACTTGGATGACGCCGGAACCGACAAGCATAGCCAAATTGCAATGTTCGGGGCCATAGTGATTTCGCCCGACAGATTTGGACCTCTGCAACTTCGCCGCTCTTGATTGCCGCGCTAAAATAAAATCATGGAGCCGGAATCTGGCAGCCGGTCTGGATTCAGCCTGAAGGGATCGGCGGGTCTCATCGTCGCGGTCGGTGTGGTGGCGATTCTGCTGATCGCGCTTCCGGCTTATCGCTGGTTCTTTCTGATCAGCGTTCTCATCGGACTGGTCATCGCGGGCGGGCTCGCGCTCTGGCACAAGCTGCATCCGATTGAGGAACAGGACGTGGAGCATAAACGTCCGCTTGGGCTTTAGCGTTTGCGTGAGAGTTCGGCCGTCCCTCCGGGACTTGAATCATTCTTTCGTCCGCCTCCCAGCGCTGAAGCGCTGGGCTAAGTTCGGCCGCCCCTCCGGGGCTTGAATCATTCTTTCGTCCGCCTCCCAGCGCTGAAGAGTGTGCGTGAGAACTGGGTCGTCCCTCCGGGACTTAGGTCATTCTTCCCACTGTTCCCAGCGCTGAGGCGCTGGGCTAAGTTCGGACGCCCCTCCGGGGCTGGATTCTCGGACATCTTGTTCCACTGGATTGCCTGAAAACCAGTTCTCACCGCACACACTGAGGCGCTGGGCTAAGTTCGGCCGTCCCTCCGGGACTTGAATCATTCTTTCGTCCGCCTCCCAGCGCTGAAGCGCTGGGCTAAGTTCGGCCGTCCCTTCGGGACTGGATTATGGATTCGTTCTGCTACTACTTCGTGCGTTAGATCCGTTTTCTCTCAACACACTCTTGCGAACTTATTTTTCTGCGGCGCTTGCCATGTGCAACCCAAACACTGGAAACTGTCTGTATGCGGGTTCTGGCGCGATTCATGCTGTCGGCGAGTGACTTGACGCATTTCCCTGCCCCCGGCGTGCCGGAGATCGCCTTTCTGGGGCGGTCCAACGTCGGGAAGTCGAGCGTGATCAATGCGCTGGTGGGCAAGAAGCTGGCCCGCACCAGCAATACTCCCGGGCGCACGCGCAGCATTAACTTTTTTGAGGTCCGCAGGGCGGGGCAACCCACGCCTGAGTTGCTGTTCGCCGACCTGCCGGGATACGGCTACGCCAAGGTCTCCCGCGAAATCTCCGAAGACTGGGCTCGTTTTGTGGATCCGTATCTCCACCAACGCCCCAGCCTGGCGCTGTGCCTGGCGCTGGTGGATTCGAACGTTCCTCCCCAGGAAAGCGACGGCCAGTTGCTGGAATTCCTGGCGTCCAAAGGACGGCCGCATGTGATTGTGGCCACCAAGTGCGACCGGCTATCTGGTAACCAGTTACGGCAATCGATGCACACGCTCGGGCAAGCATATGCCGGAGTGCCTATCGTGGCGTTTTCGACCAAAACCGGAGCCGGCAAAGAGGAACTGTGGCGCCAGATTCAAGCTGCTTTGCGCAAATTTCCAGCAGTGTCGTAATCTGCCTTTTTTTACCACGGAGTCACAGAGTCACGGAGAAAAACCTGAACCTGCAAAGAACCAGAAGGGGAAGGTTTTGCCAAGCAGTTGGGTTTCTCCGTGACTCCGTGGTGGAAAAACTGAATTAGGACAGTACGAAATTTGCAGCGGGCTAAAGTTTACCCGCAATTTTCCGATCCCACTAAGAGCAGCCCAGTTGCCGCGAAAGGTTATACCAGACCGCCGAAATAGGTTCGCCGGTCCTGAATCCTTCCTCCAGGGATTTCAGCGACTGGCGACCGTTTGGCGGACTCTGGAAGCAGAAGTTCCTCTGCTGAGGGCGCCGCTCTCTGTGCCGGACGAGTTCATCCGTTATCATCAACAAGCATATGGCTAAATATCTTGTGACCGGTGCTGCCGGCTTCATTGGGTCCGCGCTGGTGCGCGCTCTGTTGGAACGCGGCGAGCAGGTTCGGGGCATCGATAACTTTTCCACCGGCAGACGCGAGAACCTCGCCGAAGTGCTGCACCGGATCGACTTCCGCGAAGCTGACATTCTCGATCTGGAGGCCATGCACAAGGCGTGCGCCGGCGTCGATTACGTGCTGCACGAAGCCGCCATTCCATCGGTCCCGAAATCGGTGCTGGACCCTCTCGCCAGCAATCGCGCCAATGTCAACGGCACGGTCAATGTTCTGGTCGCGGCGCGCGACGCGAAAGTGAAGCGAGTTGTGTATGCCGCCTCATCTTCGGCGTACGGCGATACGCCGACGCTCCCGAAGCATGAAGCCATGACCCCTAACCCGATCTCCCCGTACGCAGTGGGCAAGTTGGCCGGCGAGCTTTACATGGTGTCGTTCTACCATTGCTATGGCCTCGAAACCGTCAGCCTGCGCTACTTCAACATCTTTGGGCCGCGGCAGGATCCTTCTTCTCCATACTCGGGCGTACTGGCCAGATTCAGTATGCAGATGCTGCGTGGAGAACAGCCCACGATTTTTGGCGATGGCACAACCAGCCGTGACTTCACCTACATCGACAACGCGGTCTCGGCCAATCTGCTGGCGTGCACGGCCCCGGCGGCGGAGTGTGCCGGGCGCGTTTTCAACTGCGCAACCGGCCAGCGCACCACGCTCAATCAAACTTTCGATGCCTTGAAAAAACTGACGGGCTACAAGGGCAGCGTCAAGTACGGTCCGGAGCGTGGTGGGGACATCCAACATTCGCTGGCGGACATTACGCAGGCGCAAAAGCACTTGGGATACAAGGTTCTGGTGAACTTTAAAGACGGCCTGCGCCCTACGGTGGAGTGGTACAAGAACCAGGCCCGGACGGTCGAAGCCTGAGCGCTGGCGTAGCCGTCATTGCAATGTGGACTGTGGACTGTGGAACTGGGGACTGAGCGTCGGCCTACAACGCGCGGCGCTGGTCGTCCGCCGCGGGAGGGGATTTCGCTTTCGTGGATTTTTCCCAAGCGATGAGTTCGTCCAGGTCATAGCGGAACGGGCCAAATGCGCTGAAGGTTTTCTCGTCGAAAAGCCGCATGGCGCCGCAGCCCAGGCAAACCTGGTAGGAATATCCCTGCACGCCAACCGGCCAGCTCATCTTGCGGTGCCAGCAGCCTCGGAACGCCACCACGGCCATGCCACCCAGACTGGTGGCCAGGACTCCGGCGGGCCACCACCAGTTAGATTTCTTGAGCTTTTCTGGTTTTTCCTGCTCGACTGCGTTGGTCATCCCATCTCCGGGCTCGTTGCTGCCTCTAACCATAACCATAGGACGAATCGCCGCGGAGGGCAAAAGCTGAAGGGTCGTAGCTCGGGCATCCGACTCCGGCGGCGTCGCTTGCAGCGTTGCCAATGCGCAGTTGGACGTGTACTGCGGGACATTGCGGTACCCCCACAAGGATATTACGCTGGACTTTAGAGTTGTGACTTTCGTTCGCGGATAAGACCGCCGGTGAAGATCGCTGGTGATGGTCGCCGGTTGAACGTGTACCCGTGGCTTGGCCGGTTGACCTAAAAGTGGGGTTGAGCCTTTCGACGAGCCCGGATACGATGAACACGGATTTTTGTGGTCCTGACCGCACAAACATGAGTGCCAATCCAACCCGCGTTGAACGGGAAGCGTCGGCGACGGCCGACCCTGGCTTTCCACTGCAGGAGGGCAACCGTGTCCTCGAATCGCTTGCCCACCAGGAAGCCCTGAGCGCCCTGCTCGCCTTCTCCGAACTCCACGAGCAGATACGGAACCGGCGCGTAGCCACGGGACGCGCCAGCGATCGCGACTTGTTCGAGACTGAATGCTTCATTCTGGACGAAGTACTGCAATTGATCTGCGACCGCGCTCAGGCCATCACCCAGGCCGATGGCATCATGGTCGCGCTCGCGTTAGGACCGCAGGCGGAAAGACCGCAGACGGAAGAACCGGAGATGGTGTGCCGCGCCGCCGCGGGACCGCTCGCCGCCGCGCGCGGGGTTCGCTTGATCGGCGAATCCGAGTTTCTGCAGGACTGCCTGGAATCGGGAAGCATTCTTTGCTGCGACGATTGTGAAATCGACGCTCGCGTAGAGATGGACTTCGCGCGCGTGCTCGAAGCTCGCTCCACCGTGCTGGTTCCGTTGCGTGGCCGGCACCAGCAACTGGGCGTGCTGCAGGCGTTTTCAACCACGGTTCGCGCTTTCAGCGATCGGGACATTCGCTGTTTCGATCTGTTCGCGGAACTGGTTCTCTCGGCGCTCAAACCCGAAGATCAGGATCGGCGCATCCACTGGCTGTCTGGTGTGGCTACCGAAGTCCTGCAGGCGAAAGCGGCTGCGGCAGTGCCAGTTGTTGCCGAAGCGGCAGCCGAGATTCCTAAAATCGAGCCCAGCCCAACCGTCGTAGAGACGGGGCTTTCCCCGTCTCCCGTTCCCGCGACGCGGCAAGTTTCAAACGCAGCGCCTCCGTTTCCAGAAGTAGTTCCAGGCCTGGCCGCGCTGGTGCAGCCGGTTGTCATTCCCGCGGCCCTAGTCGAGTTACCCGAGCCCGTGGTCGAGTTGCCTGAGCCGGGCATCGTGGATGAACTATTTGCGATCGAAGAGCCGACGGCTCTTATCGAACTGCCGCGCGCCTTGCCATTCCTGCGCCGCATCTCTCTTCCCGGCAGTTCGCGGCCGGGATTGAGTGTGGTGATGGGTCTGGTGGCCGTGGCCGCGTTATTTTCGGCCGGAGCATGGTGGGGGATGCAGGTTCATGGGAAGACGGCGGCCACCAAGGTCGCAGCCGCCAATACCGCAATCTCGCCGCACTCGGCGCCGCCGCCGTCAGCGCCCCAGGAGGTTCTATCTCTTGAGTTCTCCGACAATCTGATGAATCCGGAGAAGCTCGGCTCCGATGCGGCGCCGCTCACCGCCGTGGCCGCAGATAAGTTGGCGGTGCTGCCGAAAGTCACCGGCGTGCGCCACTGGTCTTCGGACATGGGAAGCACGGTGGTCATCGACATGGAAGACCAGGTTCCCTACGAAGTGCATCGTTTGATGTCACCGGAGCGGATCTACTTCGATTTGCATGACACGGTCCTGCCGCCCGAACTGGCCGGAAAGACGATGGACGTCGGCGACTTTTCGCTGACTCGTGTGCGGATCGCGCAGCCTGTCGCCGGCGTAACGCGAATCGTGCTCGACACCAAAGGCGGATCGAACTTTTCCGTCAGCATGGAGTCGAACCCCTATCGCCTGGTGGTTGGGCTTCGCAGCAGCGAGAAAGCTTTGGCTGCGAACCAATTCGCTCCGAAAGGCGCAACTCCGAAATTGACGTCCGCCTCCGTTGACCGAGCGTCCCCGCTGAACGCGGTTCCCGTGGCCACATTGGCGGCGAAGCCATCCGGCCAGCCTTTGCTCGCGAGGGCCGGCAAATTTCGCATCGTGCTCGACGCCGGACACGGCGGCTGGGACCAGGGCACGGTTGGACGAGAGGGATTGACGGAAAAGGATCTGGTGCTCGACGTGACCCAGCGTCTGGGCAAGTTGCTGCAAGCGCGATTGGGATCGGAAGTGCTGTTCACGCGAACCGGCGACACCTACCTGCCCCTCGATCAGCGCGCGGACATCGCTAATCAGGCGCAGGCCGATCTGTTCGTCTCCGTTCACGCCAACTACAGCACCTCGGCGGCGGCGCGCGGCGTTGAAACTTACTACAGCGATCTGTTTTCGGCTCCGGGGTCGCGTGAAGTCGAAAAGCATGAGGATGGAACCTTCGCCAAGCCAACGCCGGTCTCGCTATCGATCGAACAGTTACACGACAAAATCGAGGAGTCGCGCCGTCTCGCGACAAGCGTTCAGCGCGCTCTCTACGCCACGCTGGCCGTGAACAGCCCAGACATTCGCAACCGGGGCATCAAGGACTCCGCTTTTGTCGTGCTGACTGGCACCACCATGCCCGCTATTCTTACCGAGATTTCTTTTGTCAGCAGTCCCGACGACGAGCGCAACCTGCAGAGCCCGACTTACCGCCAGCAAATCGCAGAAGCGCTTTACAAGGGCATCGCCCGCTACCAGGAAACTTCGCCACGCGCAAAAGTCGCCCAACTGCAGACGGCCGGCGCGCGCCGGTAGGGGCGCGGCGCCAAGCTAGGCCTCACCCGCAATGCCTTTCTGGCTGCGCATGTAAGGAAATGTTGGCTGGCTAAATTACGCACTCTGCGCTTTTTCGCTCTCCATGAATTTCGCACCGCTGTAGTTCTGAAGGAGCAGAATTGCATTGTCGGCGAGATTTTCTATTTCGAGGTCTCTTATCTTCTGCGCTCTGTGGGTGATGTCCCAAAGAGTCTTTTCAAGTTTCTTGTACATTTGTTCGCTCAGAGCAGCGCCATGATCTTTCATATTGCACCTCTCCTTGTTTGATTGTGGCCTTGCGGTCGTTTAGTCGGAATGGTTTTGGTCTGAGTGTGTGTAGTTTTTGAATTCCATTGTACCTCGGTGGCGGTCTGTGAAGGAATATTCCAACGCATAGTTAATAATCCGCCGACTGCCAAGGAATCAGTCTAAAGGCTCGTCCAATTCGGCTGTCTGAATCACTTCTACCGCACGCGCACGCTCTGCCGCAGACAAACCGTGCCACCCAAGCAGTTCAGCATAACGCGCATGAAGCGTCGCACGAAATGTGCGCGACAACGTGAGCAAGCCGTGCAAAGCAATATAAGGCTTTGGCTTGTCTTTGAGCATTTCATAGTTCCTTTGTGCATATACACGGGCTATCACTAACAGCGCCTCCTCTTCAATAAGCCGCGTACCCTCTTCACCAATTCGCTCCCCATCGATAGGAATTTCTGCCCCAGTTGCTGATGGAATTAGCCGATTAAGCTCTGCATGTTTGGCAGATAGAATCGCCTCAATCTTAGCGGGGAGCGTCCTATCCGTGCCAAAGATTCGTTCTTGAGCTAACTGAATTGCGACGGCACGTGTCACTACCTTCCATTCTTCTGATGTCGTCATGGCGGGAGGGTCACTTTAGCGGCAAAGTATAACATTGAAGCGGATTTGTCTTTTACGACCGAAATGACCGGAAATTCGATCCTGTGCGCGCTTT
>CAVVNA010000040.1:0-36303 GCA_963749275.1 uncultured Acidobacteriaceae bacterium | reverse complement strand
GACATGTGGGCCTCGCGCCGTCCGCCGTGGACGGCCGATGACAGCTATAACGGCCCGGGGAGCGGACTCTACAAATCCAGCGACGGCGGCGACCACTGGCGGCAAATCACGAAAGGATTGCCGAGTGAAGCCGATAAGCTGGGCCGCATCGGCCTGGCCGTTTCGCCAAGCGATCCCGATCGCATGTACGCCTTGGGGGATGCGGGGAAGAACAGCGGCGTTTATCGTTCCGACGATGCCGGCGAAAGCTGGCAACTCGTGAATACCGAAGAACGCGTCGTGGGACGCGGCGACGACTTCGCCTGCGTGCGCGTCGATCCGCGAAATAAAGATGTGATCTATGTGGCCAACACTTCGACCTACCGCTCCACCGACGCTGGCAAAAACTTCACGGCCGTCAAGGGCGCGCCCGGCGGCGACGACTACCACACCATCTGGATCAATCCCGAAAACCCCGACATCATCGCCCTCGCCGTGGACCAGGGCGCGACCATCAGCGTGAATGGCGGCCAGACCTGGAGCTCCTGGTACAACCAGCCCACGGCACAGTTCTATCACGTCATCACCGATAACGATTTTCCTTACCGGGTGTATGGCGGCCAACAGGAAAGCGGGTCGATCGGCACCGCCAGCCGCAGCGACTTCGGCGAAATTACTTTTCGCGACTGGACCACGGTCGGGGTCGAAGAGCATGGCTACGTCGCGCCTGATCCGCTGCATCCGAATCTGATTTACGGCGGCAAGGCTACTGTGTTCGACCGCAATACTGGACAGACGCGCGACGTTTCGCCGGTGGTTCTGCGCACCGGGAAGTATCGCTTCAATCGCACCGCGCCGTTGATTTTTTCGGCGGCGGATCCGCACGTGCTCTATCTCGGATCGAACGTGCTGTTTGCTACACGCGATGGTGGCAACAGTTGGCAGATCATCAGCCCCGACCTGACGCGCGATCTAACGAACGAAGATCCGGGCTCTCCTGCGACTCTCGGGCCGTTTATCGCAGCCGATCCGGCGAAGGGCAAGCATCGCGGCGTGATCTATTCCATTGCTCCTTCGCCGAAAGATGCAAACCTGATCTGGGCCGGAACCGACGATGGCCTGATTCAAGTAACGCGCGACGGTGGCAAGACCTGGCAGAACGTGACGCCGTCCGAACTGACGCCGTGGAGCAAGCTGGCGCAGATGGACGCGTCACATTTCGATACCCCAACTGCCTATGCCGCGGTGAATCGCTTCCGGCTCGACGACCTGCATCCTTATATCTATCGCACGCACGACGGCGGAAAGTCGTGGCAGAAGATTGTCAGCGGCCTGCCCGAGAACGAGCCCGTCAACACGGTGAGGGAAGATCCAGAACGCAAGGGACTACTCTTTGCCGGCACCGAACGCACCGTGTACGTCTCCTGGGACGACGGCGACCATTGGCAATCGCTGCAGATGAATCTGCCGCCAACCTCGATCCGCGATCTGGTAATTCATCACGACGACTTAGTCGTAGGGACTCACGGCCGTTCGTTCTGGATCTTGGATAACATCACTCCGCTGCGCCAGTTCAACACCGAGGTTGCGAATGCAGCGTGGTACCTCTTCGCGCCACAGCTCACCTACCGCGTCCGCCGCAACAACAGCACCGACACGCCGCTGCCGCCCGAAGAACCCGCCGGACAGAATCCTCCGGATGGCGCGATGATTGATTATTGGCTCAAGGACGCCGCCTCCGCGCCAGTCATAATCGAAATTACCGATGAAAGCGGCAACTTAGTCCGACGTTTCTCCAGCGCCGACAAGCCCGCGCCGGGCGACGAAAGAAAATTCAACGTCCCAATGTACTGGGTGCGCCCGCCGCGAACGCTGTCAGCGGCGGCGGGGATGCACCGCTTCGTTTGGGATCTGACCTACCCCGCCCCGGACGTGTTGACACGCGACTATCCGATTTCGGCGATCTATCACGACACGCCGCTGCATCCCGTGGGCGCGACCGTGCTGCCGGGGAAGTACATTGTCAGCTTCTCGAGCAGCGGTGGCAAGATGGTTGAGAAGCAACCTCTCGAAATCCGCATGGACCCGCGGGTAAAAACCTCGCCCGAAGATCTGCGCCGCCAATTTGAACTCGACCAGAAAATTGCCGGCGCGCTCCACCGCGATTACGAAGCCGTACAGCAGTTGCGCAGCCTGCGAGCGCAGTTGAAATCGCTCTCCGGTCACGCAGCGATCGCAAAAGCTGCCGCCGAGCTGGAAGCGAAAGCCGCGCCCATCGAGGGCGAAGAAGGCGGATACGGCACGCGCTACCTGAGCACTCCCGAAGGCCGCAGCCTAGCTCGGCTGAATGGCGGCCTCAATGCCCTCGTCAGCGCTCTCGATACCGCCGACGCCGCTCCGACAACACAGCAAGTCGCAATGTTCGGAGAACTGGACAAAGCGCTCGAAGAACAGTTGTCAGCATGGGCCGAACTCAAGGCAAAAGATATTCCGGCGCTGAACAAACAGCTGAAGAAAGCGGGATTGCCGTTGATCGATCTGCAGAAGCCGGTCGCGGGCTCGTCCGATGCAGCGCAGACCACTTCGCAGGAACGGGACCAGAACGAGGAGTAGAGTTGGTTGTGTAGCGCGGGCGCCCTCGCCCGCGAAAAGGCCGAAGCCGAGAAGATTGGTTCCGTTCTTTGTTTAGTGGGTTGGTTGTGGGTTTTCTACCCCCCCCCCCCCCCCCCCCCCCCCCAATTTTCGCCAAAATATAGAATATAAAGGACTTAACTACAAAATATTCAGAAATAAGGACTTAGCTGCATTTTTCCAAATCTCGATTTCAAAGAACTGGAGGTGAGCCCAGGCCCTTTTCGCTGGCCGTCTCTAGAGACGGGCACAACTTTCCTATTCTAATCAGAGGGCATTGTCGCGCTCGTCGAGATCGGTGTCTGTGATGGCGCACATAGGCTGGATGTGATGAAAAAAGGTCAGAGGTCAGAGGGCAGATTGCAGAGGTGTAGACCCCGCGGCATCCCACGTCTCGAAAAGCGCGAGACGTGGGGCACCCGGCCGGATGTGATGAAGAGGGTCAGGTGGCGGATGCGGAAGTGGGGACGCGGGCATCCCACTCATCGCAAAGTGCGCGATGAGTGGGGCACCCGGCTGATAATGGTTTAATCTTTTGTGAGTTCAGCTCTTCAGTTTCAAAGAGTTCTCCATCTCTTTGAGTCGCTTCTTGCTCTGTTTACCATCCAATCCGTACTTCATAAGCCAGAACCTATCGCGAGTCTCCCGGTCTTTGAAATCCTCTCGAAAGCCGCGCTGGAGTATTTCAATGACTGTCTTGCGGATGATGAAGGTGGCAGCTTCCGCGAGTACAGCTATCAAGGGGGCGGCATTGGCAACCGGGTGTGGGACGCTGGTGAAATTAGGGTCCGAAACTTTTTGCCCATGAGCAGACTCGTTGCGTACCTCGCGAATGCGGGGCACCATCTCGCCCAGCGTGTGGTCGCTTTCGGGTTGCACAGGAAAGTAGCAGGATGGAATATCCCTCTTTTCGTAGATCGAACGGCGGTACCCTTCGACGAGATCCTTGTTTCCAAACAAAGCGTAGATCCTCGCCTTGACAGAATCCTCGGAATTTCCGTAGAGGGCTTCTATGGCTGCCCACCAAAGGATGTGTCGAGCTTTCCAATACGGAATGGCGTATGCCTGCTCATAGAGTTGAACCGCCATCCTGACCGGTTCATACGCGTCGGTCAGCTTTCCTGTTTCATCCTTCTGGTAAAGGTGCATGAATTCTGGCAGAACGGAACGCAAGAGGTCGATGTCCTGCCTTTCAATTGTGAAGAGCTTTTGGACTTCTGGAACTTCCGCCGGGTTGTGTGTACTAAACACTTGCGGTTCAAAAATTCCGTTCGGGTTAATCACGCCAGTGATACTGGCGGCGCGACTTCTCCTTGTAGGGCGGATTAAGGATAAGCACGTAACCGTCAGGTTCACGATCTCGGCTGAGTTCTTGTCAAGTTTAGCGTCTCGGTTTGTTTGTGTGGAATAACGATGAGCAATGGCATATCCCACGCCCTGCAAAGCATCGGTCGTGTCCTTGGACAGGAAACAATCTTGCTTCCAAACTGAAAACGTGTCGGGAGTTATGAGGTTAGAGACATCTTCAATCGTTAGGTTTTCCGATTCCAATATACGGTACGCTCCGTTCGGCGCGTTGGGAGTCCAATCGCCACGGCAGTCCACATGGATTGGGAAGAACTCGATCCTTTCGTAGGAGGACGGCGGCTTCTCGAACACGCTCTCGTCCGGCCTGGCGTTCAGACTGGCGGGGATGAGTTTCACAATCACGCTTTGATCCACCTTTGATCCACACCCTCTGAGAATGGCGTGATGGACGGGGGAATAGCAATCACTTCGCCGTAGTGCGTCAGGTCTCCGACAAGACAGAGAGCGTCTTTCTCTAAGACGTCCAGCGCTTTGTATGGTCCGCGTTCTGGGAACTGGGTATCAACGCTCGCCCATATTTTGATGCGCATCGTGCCTAACCTCCTAGCTCTAACCTGTCGTGCCCGGGAACTCTCGCCGCACATACTCCATCGCCGCCTCGCGTGACGTGAGTCGTCCTTCTAGTTGTGCGTCTTCGACCGCTGTCAGCACCTCTTTGAAGCGTGGACCGGGCTCATAGCCTGCTTCGATCAGGTCGCGTCCGGTAATTAGCGGAGTAGGACGAATCGCTTCGGGCGCCATCGACCGCAACTGCTCTCGTGAATACTCATACGAGTCGAGTTGGCCGTGGCTGGAAAGGCAGTCTATGCGATGCAATTCGAGATGCTCGTCGAAGGCGGGCAGGCGCAGAAACTTTTTTAGGGTGGATTGCTTCATGCGCTGGACATCCGCAAACCGCATGTGATTGTCTACCAGCGCCAGGATCTGGTCGGTCTCGTGGTTGGAGAAGCGCAGGCGGCGGCAGATTTCGGCAGCCATCTTTACTCCTACTTCCACGTGGCCATCGAAGCGGATGCGGTCGGGCGCGACGCGGAAGGTCGGCGGCTTGCCTACGTCGTGGAGCAGCGCTCCCCAGGCCAGCGTCTTGGAGATAGAGCCGGAACCGCCGGGCTGCAGTTTCTCCAGGAGAAGCAGCGTGTGCACGAAGACGTCACCTTCGGGATGATAGTCGGGCGACTGCTCCACTCCCTTCATGGCGGCGATTTCTGGCAGGACTTGCCGCAAGAGTCCGGTTGTATCCAGTAATTCGAAGGCGCGGCGGGCTTGGCCCTCGGTGAGCATCTTGGTCAGTTCTTCGCGCACCCGCTCACAGGAGACCTGGCGAATTTGCGGCGCTAACTTTTGGATCGCCGCCATGGTTGCGGGATCGATCTGGTAATCAAAGCGCGCCGCGAAGCGCACGGCGCGGAGCATGCGCAGTTTGTCCTCGGCAAAACGGCGTTCGGGGTCGCCGATGGCGCGCACGATTCCGGCTTTTAGATCTTCGCGGCCACCGACGAAATCCAAAGTCTCGTTTGTCTCTGGATCGAGCATCATGCCATTGATGGTGAAATCGCGGCGCTGTACGTCTTCACGCGGGTCTTTGCTGAAGCGCACCTCGTCGGGATGACGGCCATCGGAGTAGCCCACATCGGAGCGAAAAGTCGCTACCTCGACGGTTTCCTTGCCTCGCTCGCCTTGACGGGCGGGGACGCCCGTCGCTCCACTGAGGAGCGTGGTTGGGTCGCCGTCGGGTTGGGGCGGTACCAGTACTACTCCGAATTGCTCGCCTACGGCGAAGGTTTGGGGGAAGATTTGCATTACCTGCCTTGGAGTTGCGTCGGTCGAAACGTCGTAGTCGGCGGGCTCGCGGCCTAGCAGCAGGTCGCGGACGCATCCTCCGGCGAAGTAGGCTTGGTGCCCGCGTGCGCGCAGCGTGCGCACGATTGCGGCGGCGTGTTGTTTGGCGTTCGACATCGGCGGTTAGTCGCGGTCGCGTAAACTAGAGCTGGTCTTACAAACAGTCTTCCGGGACGCGATCTCTGGCCCTCAGGGGCTAAAGCCCGCATTCCTTGTGGTCCTGGGCGGCGCGGCTGAAGCCGTGCCCTTCCCAAACCATTTGTGTGACCGGCTCTAGAAAATCAATAGCAAGGGCTGAGACTAAGAGCTAAGAGCTGAGAGCCAAGAGCTTAATTATGCCTGACGCTTACATCCTCGGCATCGAAAGCTCCTGTGACGAGACGGGGGCGGCGGTGGTGCGCTCGGGGCAGCGGGTTTTGTCGAACATCGTTGCCTCGCAGATCGCCACTCATCAGCCTTATGGCGGCGTGGTTCCGGAACTGGCCTCGCGCGAGCACTTGCGCGCGATTGTTCCGGTGGTGCGCCAGGCTCTGGCCGAAGCTGGGCAGACTTATCAGTCTGTCGATGCCATCGCGGTCACGCAAGGGCCGGGACTGGCGGGCGCTCTGCTGGTTGGCATCAGCTATGCCAAGGCGCTGGCTTTCGCGCTGGAGAAGCCACTGATCGCTGTCAACCATCTTGAGGGACACATCCACGCCGTATTGCTTGAGCAGCGGCAAAGCGAAAATGCGGACCTGCATTTTCCGGTGCTGGCGTTGGTTGTTTCGGGCGGCCACACGCATCTTTATCTTGCCCAGGTGCAGGAAAATCTCTGGACCTACCGGAACATCGGGCACACTCGCGACGACGCCGCCGGAGAGGCATTCGACAAAGTCGCGAAGCTGCTGGGGCTGGGCTATCCCGGAGGACCGATCATCGACCGGCTGGCGCCGTACGGCGATCCGCAGGTGGTCAAGTTCCAGATTTCGCAGATCAAGCACCCGGACCGGCGCGATCATAAGCAGGGCGATCGTCAGCAAGAGAATCGCGCTCAGCTTCGGGCGGCAGAGGATGGGCCGCACTTAGTTAGGCCGCGCTTTGATTTTTCCTACAGCGGAATCAAGACGGCGGTTTTGCGATACGTCGAGACTGAGAAACTGAAACCTGCGATTGAGGGCCGGCGGCAGGCGCTCGCGGGCGTTGGCAAGCCCACGGTCGAAGACGTCCGCAGGCTTTGCGACCGGCAAATCCTCAACCTGGTGGCTTCTTTTCAGCGCTCCATGGTCAACGATTTGGTCGTGAAGACGCTGGCGGCGGCGCGCGAGTATGACGTTCGAACTCTTTTTGTGAGCGGTGGCGTGGCCGCCAACCGGGAATTGCGGGCCACGTTTGAGCGCGAAGCGGCGATGCAGGGCCTTCCGGTTTTCTTTCCGTCGCGCGCACTTTCTACCGACAATGCGGCCATGATCGCGGCCGCGGCCTTTCCGAAATTTCTGCGCGGGGAATTTGTGGCGATGGATTTTTGCGCTGACGCCGGAATGTTGCTGCGCTAACCCATTAATCGCAACGCTGAGAGCGTACCTGAGAACTCGGTCCCTTCGACTTCGCTCAGGGCAGGCTCTCCGGAACTTTAGCTCATTCTTCCCACTTTTTCCCAGCGCTGAAGAGTGTGCGTGAGAACTGGGTCCCTTCGACTTCGCTCAGGGCAGGCTCTCCGGGACTTAGCTCATTCTTCCCACTTTTCCCAGCGCTGAAGCGCTGGGCTAAGTCGGTTCGCCCCTCCGGGGCTGGATTCTCGAGCTCTTCGTTCCACCGGATTGCTCAAAAACCAGTTTCTCACGCACACACTGAAGCGCTGGGCTAAGTTAGTGCGCCCCTCCGGGGCTGTTCATCTGAACAGCCGCGGAATCCGTTCTTCGCTCCTTGCATCGAAATTGAAACACTTCCCAGCTACAATGGTTCGCGTGAAACCGACGATCTATGTAGTCGAAGACGACCCGGATATTTCCCGGCTGGTTCGCCATCATCTGGAAGGGGCGAGCTTCAACGTGCGACTTTACTCGACCGGCAATCTGGTCGTGGCCGATGCCGAACGGCAGCGTCCGGCGCTGTTTCTGCTGGACATCATGGTGCCGGGAAAAGACGGTCTGGAACTTTGCCGGCAGATCCGGCAGTCGGTGTCGCTGGCTTCGGTCCCGGTGATTTTTCTGACCGCCAAGAGCGGCGAGGCGGATCGCGTTCTGGGGTTGGAGTTGGGCGCCGACGATTACATCCCCAAGCCTTTCAGCCCGCGCGAACTGGTGGCTCGGGTCAAAGCGGTGCTGCGCCGTTTTGAGCGGCCGCTGCCGCCGCTCCCAACCAAGATCGACGAAATCCACATTGACCCGAGCGCAATGACATTGACGGTTCGCGGGAAAACGGTGCCGACTACGGCCACCGAATTCCGACTGCTCGACCACTTCATGCGCCACGCCGGACGGGTTTTTACTCGCGACCAGTTGCTCGACTCGGTCTGGCGCGATACGGCATACGTGACGCCGCGCTCGGTGGACGTGTATGTGCGGCGTATCCGTGAAAAGATTGAGCCCGATCCGGAAAACCCGCGTTACTTGAAGACGGTACGGGGAGCCGGCTACCGCTTTGAGGTCGCGCGTTGAGAAGTCGCATCTTCTTTAAATTGATGTTTGTGTTTCTGCTGGTGATTGGCGTCACCGCGATCACGCTGCAGTTGGCTGTGCACAAGGTCTGGGAACGCACCCTGCGCGAGCAGATCGAACGCAATCTCAAACAGAAAACCTTGATGTTCGCCCATCGCGTGGAGGCGGACCGGCAGCACTCCCTGGCGGACATTACCGCCCAGGAGGGCCAGGCGGCGGGAGCCCGCGCCACCGTCATCGATCCCACCGGGAAGGTGCTGGCCGATTCGGAAAACGATCCCAGCACGATGGAGAATCACGCGCATCGCCGGGAGTTTGTCGCCGCTCTCGGCGGCGAAGTGGGCGTGGATGAGCGCAAGAGTCAGAGTCTCGGCGTACCTTTTGTGTTCGTGGCGGCGCCGGTTTCTGGAGGAGCGGTGCGGCTGGCGTATCCGTTGCCGGAGATCGAAATTACCGATCGTCCGCTGCGCGTGGCGTTGTTCTGGGGATCGTTCAGCGCTGTGGTTTTCGCGGTGATGGTGGCGTCGGCGGCTTCGCAATATGTGGGCCGGCGTCTGCAGCGGATCGTAGATTTTGCCGAGCGCGTGGCGGGCGGGGATCTGACCGCCCGAATCGCTTCCACTTCGACTGACGAGATCGGGCAGATGGCGCTAGCACTCGATAAGACGACGCGCCGAGTGGAGGAAAGTTACGCTCGCGTGCAAACCAGCCAGCGCGAGCTGGAAACTCTTCTGAACAGCATGCAGGACGCGGTAGTCGCGGTCGATGTCGGCGGACGCGTACAGTGGGCCAATCGGAGCATGGACCGTCTGCTGCTTCGCGCTCTGCGCCTGAATGCGCCGTTGATCGACAGCGTCCGCGACCCGGACTTTCTCGCCGCCATGCAAGATGCGGCGCGCTACCAGGTGGTGAGGTCGGTGCGCGCAAACACCATTGCTTCCGGGCGCACCTTCGATGTCACCGCGGCGCCTATGCCCGGAGGCGGCGCGGTAGCCGTGCTCCGCGATCTTACGGAGACCGAGCGCATGGAAAAGAGCCGCCGCGATTTCATCGCCAACGTTTCCCACGAGCTGCGCACTCCCCTGACTTCCATACAGGGATACACCGAGACGCTGCTCGATAGCCCGATTGCAGACAATCACGTGCGCGAGTTTCTGGAAATCATCCGCAAGAACGCGGCCCGCATGTCGCGGCTTACGGAAGACCTGCTCACGCTGGCGCGTGTCGAATCGGGCGAGCAGAGGTTCGACATCCAGCGGGTGAGCGCCGAAGAACTGCTGCAGGATGCCCTGGAAAGCTTCGTTGAAGTGGCGCGCTCGTATGGCGTCGAATTGGCGATTGAGAATTCAGCGCCCGGCGCCAATGTGAATGCGAATCGCGAAGCCATCCACCAGATTTTTTCCAACCTGATCGAGAATGCGTTGAAGTACGCGGCGTCCGGAAAAAAAGTTATTCTCGGAGCCGGCGCGGTTGAGGGCAGCGTCGAATTTTACGTGCGGGACTTCGGATCCGGCATTTCTTCCGAGCATCTGCCCCGTCTTTTCGAGCGTTTCTACCGCGTCGATAAAGCTCGCTCGCGGGAATCCGGGGGCACCGGGCTGGGACTCGCCATCGCCAAGCACATTGTTCTGGCACACGGGGGGACGATTCGCGCCGAGAGCGAGCTTAATCACGGCTCGACGTTTTTGTTCACCCTGCCCGCTTCGGAGGCGGATTCCGCGTAGATTTTAAGTAGTGTGTCAGTTTCCGGGTTGCCCCTTATACGGGGACAATCGCCAAAGCGTCAGGAATGATCATCACACCTCCGGTGGGCAAATGTTAGTCGAGCCTTGTCAGAGCGCGCATGCAGCAAGGATGATGCCTGAACTGCTGCAGCTTCGTGTATTCGCCTTGGCTTGTTCGGTAAGGATCGCTCGCCGCAAAACCATGGAGACTCAGAAAAGAGTTCCCCTTTACTTCAAGCCTTCCACGAGATAGAGGTCTGACAGAATACGGTGATAGCCGTATATGCACGACTTGCCGTCCGGCGTGAGAAGGATGGGGCCAATGCGGCTTACGCCCGCTGAATCGGAGGGCATGAGCTCTTTCCACAGAGTCTTGTGGCCTGTCAACAAATCCAGTCGATAGACTTTGGCTGGCAGATCTCCCGGCTTGTAGACATAGATCGCCTTGCCGTCTGCACTCCATTCAAGGGGTTGCTCTCCAAGCTCTATGCCTGGAACAGCCCGAGGCTCCCCTCCTGCCACCGGGTAAGAATATGCTTTCTCATCTGACCCGATGCCAACCACCTGCTGACCATCTGGAGAAAGGACCAGAACAAGAGGGTCGATTCCTTCCGGCGAGATAGGCGCGGGCTTTCCGCCGGACAAATCCTGGAGGTAAATACGCGCAGCGTGACCTGGCTCCTTGCCCGAGAAAAGGAAGCGCCGGCCATCAGGAAGCCACTTCGCCTGGCTGTGATTGATGGAGTCGTGAGTGAGAGGCTTGGCCTCGCCGGGCCCGGTCGGAAGAAGAAGAAGCTGGGCCGGAGGGGAAGGCAGACTGGTAATAACCCATCTGCCATCCGGGGAGACGCTGAGCGCCTGTCCGTCTCCCAGGCGGACGGCCGACGTCTCACCGATCTTTCGCTGATAAACAGAGTAGTTCGGTCCTCCGCCTTCACCCTCCTCGTCGAAGAGCAACTCCTTGCCATCGGGCGACAGTTCTGACGGGAGCGAGTAGTCGAACCAAGACAGATCGCGTTCCCTTGTCTCACCAGAGGCGAGGCCAATGAGTTCTCGTCGCCAGGTGTCCCGGGCAAGCAGTACGCGCCCATCCTGCCAAATATCGTGTAGCGATAGAGTATCGGGCACTCGCGCGATTAGCCGCTCGCGCCCGCCCAGGGTCGAAGCGTAGATGGCGCGTTTAGCGCCCAGCCGGCTGGCGGTAAACCATATTTCCTGGCCGTCAGCAGACCAAGCCAGTCCCTGTGTGGTTTGGAACCCCGTAGCCAAAGTCTTGACGTTTCCGCTCAGATCCACGACGCTGAGAGAACCCGCGTCATCGCCGGGCAGAGGATGGTCCAGAAACGCCACCAGGTCACCTTTTCTTGAAACTCGTGGATGGCTGATCCAGCCTGAGGTCTCGTACAGCACTTTCCCGACGGGAAACTCGAGCCGGTTTCGACCACCCACATCCCGCACGATCGCTAGGTTATTTCCATCCGGGGACCAATCCGCCCATTGCACGTTTTCCAGCACTGGGCGCGGAGATCCGCCGTTGAGTGGCACCCTGGCCAGCGTACCCACCTGGGCATAAGATCCGGATGGGCGGCTATCCATCGATACCGCCATTTCTCCCGAAGAGGAAACAGCCAAAAGCGCCGTTCCCCCAAGGTTGAGGGAGCGCGATTGAGGGCTCTCGGGACTGGTGATGAACAAATCGATCGCGCTTCCTTCCCAGGCAGCACCATAAACCACGGACTGCCCGTTGGGCGTAAAATGCGCGGACCGAATCGTGCCTCGGCGAAAGGTGAGCTGATGGTATGAAGGCTGGGAGATCGGCATCCAACGGCCACGGAGAAACCAGCCTGCACCAATGCCCAGAATGAGGAGGGCGCAAACGATCAATCCCGTCCATGCGATGGAACGCGACTTTCTGGCCACGGCCGGGGCTGACGCCGCAGCTCCGGCTGCGGGTGCCGCTGATACCGTACCCTGCGCTACCGCAATCCGGGTTGAGTCCAAGTCACGTTTCAAGCGCTTTAACTCGGCGCGCATCTCGGAAGCCGTCTGATAGCGCAGCTCCCGGTCCTTTTCCAGAGCCCGGTCAATGATCCGGTTGAGATCGGTTGGCACGCTGGGATTGAGCTGGGGCGGCGGGGGCGGGACGCGATTAAGGATGGCCTCGAAGACGATCGCGGAGGTGCTGCCGTTAAATGCCACTTTGCCCGTGCACATCTCATACAGGACAGCGCCGAAAGAAAACAGGTCGGTACGCGCATCGAGTTCTTCGCCGCGGGCCTGTTCCGGCGACATGTAAGCCACCGTGCCCACGGTGCTGCCAGGGCTTGTGAGTTGTTCTTCCCTAATATCCGCTATCGTTGAGCCGGTCATCGAAGTCGAAAGATTGCGGCTTGAGTTAAGCTTGGCAAGTCCGAAGTCGAGAATCTTCGCCTGCCCGCGGCTGGTAATGAAGATATTGGCTGGCTTGATGTCACGGTGCACAATGCCGCGGCTGTGGGCTGCATCGAGCGCATCGGCAATCTGAATGCTCAGCTCCAGCAACTCGTCAATCTTGAGCGGCCGGTTCTCGACCTTGTGCTTGAGCGTCTGACCATCCAGAAACTCCATCGCGATGAACGCCTGTCCGTTCTCCTCGCCGATGTCATAGATGGTGCAGATGTGGGCGTGATTCAGGGCCGAGGCGGCCTGCGCCTCGCGACCGAAGCGGACCAAGGCCTGAGCATCTTTGGCCACTTCATCGGGTAGGAACTTGAGAGCGACGAAACGATGGAGGCGCGTATCCTCGGCCTTGTACACCACACCCATCCCGCCGCCGCCTAACTTCTCGATGACACGGTAGTGGGAGATGGTCTGTCCGATCATTGGGGAGATGCCTGGCTTTCGGGTCGCTTCATTCTACGGACGCGGCATCCACTAGTCAACGAATGACAGCTCTGACCCGAAGCGCTGCCTCACAGCTGGGCAGTCGAGCCATGATCTGACCTTTTCATTCGGCGACAAGAAATTTACCGGGTTGTAACCTACTTTGTAACCGCGCCAATTATGCTTTTTCTGGGGTTGTGTGCCACACTCCGTGGTGGTATCGCTTGCGTCCACCAGGGCGGATGCGGCATCCAAAGCAGTGGGACTGTCCTTAACTTAAACTTATACGTCTTTACTTTTATCTTTACCTATACTATGAGTACAGCCAGCGTAAAAACACCTTTGCCTGAGCCTTCGCACTCTGGCTTGGTGCAGCGAACCGTAGAAGCTTGCGAACTGGCGCGCGAGGCCGCGGCCATTGCGGCCGAGGGCATTGCCACTGGTTCCATGTCCCGCCTGAATGCCATCCGACAGTGCGAAAAAGAACTCGATGCCATTGACCTGGAAGTGGACTCGGGTGTGACCGCGTGCATCACGCGCGTCCCGGAAGCCGAAACCCGGCAACTGCTGGGGTGTATGAAAGTCATGATTGGACTGGAGCGCATAGGGGACCTGCTCTTGAGCTTTGCCACCAGCGCGCAAGCGGCGGGAGGCCGCATCGATGCGCAGGACGCTCGCGACTTGACCCAGATGGCTACGGTTCTGGAGAAAATGCTGGCCGATGTCGGGCAATCTTTTTCCCAGCGCGACGTCAAGAAAGCGATTGACGTGCTCCGCGCCGATGCGGAGATGGACCGCCTGCGCAATATCATCTTTTTGCGCCACATCGAGAATCCGGAGAACGTCGCGCACCACTCCAGCCTGCAGATTATCTTCATGACGCAATCTCTTGAACGGGCCGGCGACCATGCCAAGAACCTGGCGGAAGAAGTTTGCCACTTCGTCAGCGGACGCAGCATCCGCCACTTGCTCATGGCTTACGACAAACCAAAAGAACAGATGTTTATCGAATGGCTGCGGCATAAGGACGAAAAGCCGCAGTAAGTCGAAATTCCGCGGCGGCGGAAAAACTAGTTTCCGAGCGGAACCTGCGACCTCAGCGGCTAAAGCCGCACTTAAAACAATGCAGTTACTGCAGCGCTAAAGTGTGTGCGTGAGAACTCGGTCGTCCCTCCGGGACTTGAATATTTCTTCCACTTTTCCCAGCGCTGAAGCGCTGGGTTAAGTTCGGACGCCCCTCCGGGGCTGGATTCTCGGACATCTTGTTCCACTGGATTGCCTGAAAACCAGTTCTCACGCACACACTAAAGCGCTGCGCCACCCAAAATCAAGTGCAACAGCGAGTTTTTCCGCAGCCTGCTAATCGCTTTCCTGGCAGAGTCCTGAATCCTTTTCCCCAGACTGCCGCTCTTCCCTAATGTAGGAGGAAATTTGGATTCCGCCTTATCAGTCTCTCAATTGCGAAATCGCCCGTCTGGCGTGGCCCTGGTTGTGGATGTGCGTTCCGGCTCCGAATTCGCTTCCGGCCATATTCCCGGTGCCATCAACATCCCGATGGAGGAGATCGAAGCGCGCCTCGACGATCTCGACGCCAATCTTCCCATCGCCCTCATCTGCCAATCAGGCAAGCGGGCACGCATGACCGCCAGCCTGCTCGCGCCCTGCCAGCGGCAGATTACGGTTCTCGAGGGCGGCACACAAGCATGGATCCGAGCCGGCCTCCCCGTCGTTGCCAGCGTGAGGACTCGTTGGTCCCTGGAGCGCCAAGTTCGTCTGGGCGCGGGGTTGCTGGTGCTGACCGGCGCTATCCTGGCACTGACCGCCAATCCGCTGTGGGTTTTTCTCTGCGGATTCGTCGGTTTGGGCCTAACCTTCGCCGGACTCACCGACATCTGCGCGATGGGGATCATCCTGGAAAAAATGCCCTGGAACAGGCGGAGGCAGTGCTCGATCGGCGGTCCTCCGGCGGCACAATCTGAGAGTCGTCCGTGACGGTTTGTTATGTGTTGGAGCCTCGGCAATGCCACAATGGGTCGTTGGAAAAGGAACTGGAATTGGACTTGGACTTCGACGCATTGGCCAAGCAGCACAAGGATGCCGTCTATCGCCAGATGATTCGCGTGTGCGGCAACCGCGAAGATGCCGAGGACGTGCTGATCGAGGCCCTACTCAAGGCATACCGCCATCTCGATCAATTGCGCGAATCGGCAGCTTTTCGAGCCTGGCTTGCGCAAATCGCGAAACGCGTCTGTTGGCAATTGAAGGAGCGCGAAGCATTGCTCCCGCTGTTGCAGCTCTCGACATTAGAGGACGAAGGCCGCGAGGTTCCTGGATCGGAGCCTCCTGCGGACGCGCAACTTGCCCGGCAGCAGATGAAGGGATTGCTGAACCAAGCGATCGACGCGTTGCCTACACTGTACCGCCCGGTTTATGAGTTGTGCGATGTCGAAAATCTGCAGGGCGACGAGGTCGCGCAGAAACTAGGAATCTCGCGAGCCGCTATGAAATCGCGGTTGCACCGGGCCCGCGACATGGTGAGGGCTCACCTCGACGCTGCGCTCGCTGGTTAAGCTTAAGCTTTGAAGCAGCGGTTGGTTGAGTTGGACTCATCGATATTTCGATAAGCATGGTTCGATAAGCATGGTTCGATAAATATGCTTCGACGGTTTGGGGGCCTTATGGAAATCACGGTGGAACATCTGGGAGCGTTACAGTTCGAAATCAAGGCGCGTCAGCACGCCATCGTGAGCGACCAGCCGCCGGAGAATGGCGGTCACGACGAAGGCATGACGCCGCCGGAGCTGCTGCTCGCTTCGTTGGGCTCGTGTGCCGGTTTCTACGCGGCGCAATATCTGCGCAAGCACAAGCTGGCAACCGAAGGCACGCGCGTCCGCGTCACTGCCGATAAGCTGAAGGATCCCGCGCGCATCGATAACTTTCATATTGAAATCGAAGCGCCCGCAGCACTCAACGAGCAGCATCGGGCCGGCGTCGAAAACGCGGTGCATCATTGCCTGATTCACAACACGCTCCTGCATCCGCCGAGCATGGTGGTCGAAATCACGCATTCCGTGCCAGTAATCCGGTGAACGCAAAGCAAGTTGCCGGTTTCCATATCGTTGACGATTCCGCGGTATCTACGAGCCCAGCCCCCTTGACAGCCAAGGTCTCCAAGGCGAGACTCGGTTCAGCCCTTTCGGTGTAATCCTTGGCCGTTCTAGCTTGGTTGTTCTAGACTGACGAAAATTGGCTTGCCGAAACGTGGCTTTGACAAGAATTCCATGCACGAAAGCTCCCAACCCGAAGATCCATTCCCGGCAGCGAGCGCGGAGGACACCGGGAGCGCGGGGACGGATCGAACGTCTACAGATCAGTCGTCTACAGATCAGTCGTCTACGGATCGGTCGTCTGCGGATCAGTCGTCTGCAACGGGAGCGGCCGGCTCAGTCGGCGCAGCAGGCGATAACTCCAATGGGAGCCGCACGCTTGCAGAAACGGAACTGGACTCCGCCCTGCAGTTGTTAGTGGAACGCGCGCAGTACATTACTGGCGCGACCGGAACTGCCCTGGCTCTGCCCCGGGGTGAGGAGATGGTTTGCCGCGCCAGCACTGGTCCTTCGGCGCCAGCAGTGGGGGCGCGGCTGCAGGTCCGTTCGGGATTGACCGGCGAAAGCATTGCCCGCCGGCAGTTGCTGCGCTGCAACAACGCGGAAACCGATCCGCGCGTGAATCTGGAAGCTTGCCGGGAGCTGGGCATTGCCTCCATCGTCGTTTTGCCGTTGGTGCGGAGTACGGGAGAGGTTCGCGGCCTGTTCGAACTATTTTCCGATCACCCCTACGCTTTCGAAGAGCGCGATCTGATCGCGCTCGAGCGCATGGCCGAGCTCACTTTGACGGCCCTCGATCTGGCCGAGCAGCGCCAGAAGTCCGCACCTCCGCCGGCGCCCAGGCGGGAACCGGAAAAGTCCGCCGAACCTTTATCGGAACTCTTGCCCGAGCCTTTGCCCAAACTCTCCACGGCAAGCAGCGCACTGGAGGCCTCGGCGAACCCCCTTAGCGTTCCCGTTGACATTCCTCTCAACCCAGAATTAGCCGTGCCTACAGTCCCTCCCGCCGAGGCGCCCGGAATTCCGTCGGCAGCGCCCGCTGCAGTCCCCGAGACCATGCTTCTCTCGCAAAAATGCGCTTCCTGCGGATTCCCCATTTCCGAGGGAAGAACGCGCTGCCTGGATTGTGAGACGAAGGAGCGCGAGAAGCAGGAGCGCGAGCAGGAGCGGGGCGCCTCGCCCGACTCCGCGGCCGACTCCGCGGTGCTGGGGCAGGAAGAATTCGTGCCGGCCTTCCTGGCAAACTCGGTGCCAACACAACAATCCTGGCTGGCGAACCCCATCAATCTGTTGGCGATGGTCGTCCTGATATTGGGCATTCTGGTCGCCATCGTGGTCTTTCGATGACCAAATTTCGATAACCACTCATGCACTGCCGGGTGCCGTTTTCCTTGACAAAAGGCCGGTGGAACCATAGTCTGCGCTTAATCGTTGTTCCAACACACAGGTGCCCAAGCATGAAGAATGTGTATGAAGTTTTACGGCAGAAGGAACTTGAACTGAGCAGGCTGGAAAAGGAAGTTGAGGCCTTGCGCATCGCCGCCCCACTCCTTTCAGAAGAAAAAGAGCAGTTGGCTGAAGCGCCCAAACCGAGCTTAGCTGCCAGCGCGCCGCAGCCAGTCCGGATTCCGCAGGCGGTTAACGCCCAGGCTGCAAACCCGCCGGCACGCGGCGCCGGCTGGGAAGAGGCAGCTAAGCGCTGGCCGTAAGCCGACTCGATTCGTCGCTGTAGAGACGGGGCTTGCCCCGTCTGCCCGTCGTTGTCATATATGCTGGGCAGCGGTCCGTAGAAGTGGGTCGTCCCTCCGGGACTTCAATCCACCGTGGTGAACGCCAGTGCCAGCAACGTCTTCTGCTCGACCTCGTGCGCCTTTGCCGAACCGGTAGCCGGACTGGCACTCGCGGAACGTTTCACCGAAATAACTGGCCGGCCGTTTGCGATGCTCCTTAAGAGAGGCAGCATGTAGGTAAGCGCACCCATGTTGGCAGGCTCCTCCTGCACCCACACAATATCTCGCGCCGCACTGTGACGCTCTAGTTCTGCCGCGAGTTCCGCCTCTGGGAACGGGTACATCTGCTCGAGGAAGACAATGGCGGTGCTGAAATCTTTGCGCTTCTGCCGTTCCGTGCGCAGTTCGTGCCCGATCTTGCCGGTGCAGACGAGAATCCGTTTGGCGTCTTGCGCTTCTGTGTCCGGCAGCACCGGCAGAAAGCGCTGATGCGTCAGATCTTCCAGCGGAGACAGGGCATCCGGATGCCGCAGCATGCTCTTGGGCGTGAACACCACCAGCGGCTTCCTCCACTTGCGCAGCGCCTGCCGCCGCAGCAGGTGGAAATACTGCCCCGCATTCGAGGGCTGACAAATCTGGATATTGTCGCGCGCCGCCAGATGCAAAAATCGCTCGATGCGCGCACTCGAATGCTCCGGACCCTGTCCTTCGTAGCCGTGGGGCAGCAACAGCACCAGTCCTGACAGCAGTTTCCACTTCTCCTCGCCCGCGCACACAAACTGGTCGATGACCGCCTGCGCAACGTTGGCAAAATCGCCAAACTGCGCTTCCCACAGAACCAGCGCTTCGGGATAATCGCGGCTGTAGCCGTATTCAAATCCCATCACGCCCGCCTCCGAAAGCGGAGAGTTGTAGATGTCGCACGCCGCTTGGCCCAGCGCGATGTGGCGCAGCGGAATGTATTCCGTCTCATCCTCAATATCGAGCAGCACCGAGTGCCGCTGATTGAATGTCCCGCGCCGCGAGTCCTGCCCGCTCAGGCGCACCGGGATCCCCTGCTTCCCCAAGTTAGGCTTGACCAGGCTCGCAAAAGCCAGCGCCTCTGCCATGCCGTAGTCGACTGGCTTCTTGCCCGTCCCCATTTCGTGGCGCTGCTCCAGTAACTTCTTCACTTTCGGATGGATGCGGAAATCCTCCGGATATGTGGTCAAACGCTTTGTGAGTTCCGCCAGTTCCTCGCGTTCAATGCCCGTGCCCGTGCCCGTGGGCGGTTCGTAATCCGGTTTATAGGGGCCCCCGAAATAGTCGTCCCAGTACTTTGGCAGATCGCGCATCAGCGGCTTCTTGGTGACTTGCGTCGCGCTCTTCTGTGCGGCCTCGTATTCGTTCTTGACCGCCCGCACACGCTCCGCGATATTTTCATCATTCATGCCGAGTTGTTTGGCGTAAATCTGATACAAAGGCGGATGCTGCTTGATCGCCTTATACATCAGCGGTTGGGTGACCGTGGGATCGTCCACCTCGCTGTGGCCATGGCGCCGGTAGCCGATCATGTCCACGACCACGTCGGTGCCGAATTTGTAGCGGTACTCGGTGGCGATGCGCGCGATGCGCATCACGGCATCCACGTCTTCGCCATTCACGTGAAAGATGGGAATCGCCTGCCGCCGCGCCAGTTGCGCGGAGAAGCGCGAGGAATGCTCGTCGCGCGCATTCGTCGTGAAGCCAATCAGGTTGTTGACGATTACGTGGATCGTACCGCCCACGGTGTAGCCGGCGAGGTCCGCATAATTCATCGTCTCAGCCGTGATGCCTTGTCCCGCGAAGGCGGCGTCGCCGTGCACCAGCAGCGGCAGATACTTTGCAGTGCCGCCTTCACCGGCGCGGTCCTGCTTGGCGCGGGTGCGTCCCACCGTCACCGGATCGACCGCTTCGAGGTGGCTGGGATTCGACGCCAGGTGGATATGAATTTTCTTCCCGCCCCTGGTGACGTACTCACCGGTCGCGCCCATGTGGTACTTCACGTCGCCCGACCCCAATACGCTGCGTGGATCGACATCTTCAAATTCGGCAAAGACCTGGTCCGGCGGGCGGTTGGCTAAATGAATAATGACGTTCAGCCGCCCCCGATGACTCATGCCCATCACCAGCTCCACCGCACCGCGTTCGCCGGCCACGTCCAGAACCTGATCCATCGCCGGCAACAGAGACGTGCTGCCTTCGAGGGAGAAGCGTTTGTTGCCCAGATAGCGCTGTTGCAGCGTCTGCTCAAAGATCTCGGCTCGCACGAGCAGGTCGAGCGCGCGGTCGTGATCGATGTCGACGGCGATGGCGGCTGGTTCGGTCTCGATGCGGGCTTCGATGCGATTCTGAATCCAGCGCCGCTGCTCCGGGTCGACGATGTGCATGAACTCCACGCCTACGCTTCCGCAATAAATGCGCCGCGCTTCGCGCGCCCATTCGTTGTCGATATTGTTATCAAACCGCAGGTCGGGATGGGGTTGCGGAGGCAGCAGGCCGAGCGGGTTCAGTTCGGCCTCCAGATATCCAAATTGCCGGAACAGCCCAAACACACGTTCCCGTTCGCCGTTTTGAATGATTGCAGGAGCCGCGCCTTTGCTACTATTTCGAATTGAAGTCGCCATAGAAGGTCTCTATAGAATAACGGATGATCGGTCTCGTGCGGCCGATTCAGGCAGAAGTCATACGCTGGAGGGACGGGCGTCCCGCGAGCCTGCCCTGAGCGCAGCCGAAGGGTCCGGCCGGGCGGGGACGCCCGGCTCTCCACTTTCGTAACCGGAGGTGCCGACATGGGCGTAGGAATCATTGATGTGGGCAGTCGCTATTCCGTGCCCGACACGCTGGCGCGGTTGCAGTCGATCCTCAAAGAAAAAGGCATAACGGTTTTTGCACTCATCGACCACAGCGGTGAGGCGGAGAAGGCGGGCCTCAAAATGCGCCCGACGCAGTTACTGATCTTCGGCAGTCCAAAAGGGGGCACGCCTTTGATGGTGGCCGCGCCCAGGCTGGCTATCGATCTTCCGTTGAAAGCACTCGCGTGGCAAGACGAACAGGGCCAAGTGTGGCTCTCCTACAATTCACCCGAATACCTGCGGGAGCGGCACGGCTTTCCCGCCGACCTCCTGAAAAACATCGCCGGAATCCCTGCGCTGATTCAGAAGGCTGTGGAATAATAGCGGGCTTGCTGGACTTGCCTGCTCAAGCGCATGCCTGAGAATCCCAACCCCAATCGCGCGCGCGACCACCTGGCCAATGAACGCACTTTTCTGGCGTGGGTGCGAACCGGGGTCGCGACCATCATCTTCGGATTCGCCATCGGACGCTTCTCCATCGCACTGCGCGAATTCATGAAGCTTCAGGGATACAAGTCGGTCACCCCCGGCTTTACTACATGGCTAGGAATTATTTCCGCGGCCGGTGGAGTGCTGCTTATCCTTGCCGGTCTCGGCCGTTACCGCAAGACCAGGATGCAACTTGACTCGAACACTTTCGAGCCCGCCGGATTCGTGGTCGACCTGGTGTCTTACCTGCTCGCTATTTTCGGATTGGTGCTGGCGGGCTATCTGGCCTACATAGAAATTTTCAATAAATGAGTGAGTCGTGAAACGAGTTAGTCATGGCAAATGAAGAAGAAAAAGAAGCCGCAGGGCGCGCGGGCGCCAAACTGGTGCGCGATGGCGATGTCGTTGGATTAGGCACTGGCTCAACCGCCCACTTCGCGGTCATCGCTCTGGGCGAGCGCGTGAAAGCGGGACTGAAAATCATCGGGATCCCAACTTCCGTCCAGACGGCTGATCTGGCGCGCCAAGTCGGCATTCCGCTGACCACGCTCGACCAACATCCGGAGATCGACATCACCATCGATGGCGCCGATGAGGTCGATCCGCAGTTACGCTTGATCAAAGGCGGCGGCGGTGCGCTGCTGCGCGAGAAGGTCGTCGCGTCCGCGTCCAAGAAGATGGTCGTGGTTGCGGACTCGGGAAAGATTGTTCCCGTGCTGGGGAAATTTCCTTTGCCGGTTGAGGTAATTGCGTTTGCTCGAATCGTGGTCGAGAAGAAAATCGCGGCGCTTGGCGGGTCGCCCAAATTGCGCACGCGGCCCGACGGCAGTCCTTACCTTACCGACAACGGCAATCCGATTCTTGATTGCAGCTTTGGGAAGATTGACGATCCGCCGGCGCTGGCGCTTGCACTTAGGAATGTCCCCGGAATCGTGGAACATGGGCTCTTCATTGGCTTGGCAAAGATGGCGATCATAGGGAAAGGGGATTCAGTGGAGGAAGTTTGGGGCTAGCTCCAGGACTGCACACGAGGGGCACCCACCTGGGAATGCCCGAAATCCTGAAGGCATACGAGCGCGACGGTTTCTATTTCGGAGTTGTCCGCATCGTGTTGTCAGGAGGAACGGCCGCGTTCGAGTTCGGCATGGATCGTGCGGGATATAGTGCGCTTCGACGAATATTTCAAACCCGTCCCTTCTCCAATATGCCCGGGATCGAGTACCGGTACTTCTTCACGGGTACCTACGGCAGCAGGAAGAAAGGTGAAGAGCCGGTAACATTCGAGATTCGGATCGAGCAGGGCGTTAACGCCACGAGCCGTGAGTTCGACGGACCCACGTCACTGGTTTCGAACCTGCGCTGGTTCATGAAGCTTAAGGACCTACGCGATGCAAGTCAGCTCAAGAGGCTCGAATAATTCTCTTACCGCATTCCCACTATCTCCCGCAACGCCCCGAGTAGTCGTTCCACTTCCTCCATTGTGTTGTAGTGCACCAGTCCGATGCGCAGAAATCCTCCCAGGCGCTCGACGTCTAACTGCTCGGTCAGGTTCAGGGCATAGTAGTTTCCGTCCCAGGTGAAGAATCCACGCTCGCCGAGCTTGGTTGCGAGTTCCAGGGGCGTGTGGCCTTCGATGCGGATGACGAACGTCGAGCATCTCTCCTCAAGGCGATTCTCGAAACGCCGTGGGTCGGTGATGCCGTACAGCTTCAGTCCAGGGATCGCTAGCAAGCCGGCGATCATCTTCTCCGTCATCTTTCGTTCGTGCCCATGGATCGCCTCGTACGCGGCCAGGATCGCGGCGCGCCGGGTGGTGACCGCAGGCTGCGCGCGGCGGCCGAGCGCTTCCCAGTAATCCACGCAGGCTTTGATTCCCGCGATGCCTTCGTGGTTCAGCGTCCCCCACTCCCAACAGTTAGGAATGCTGTTGGTGTTGGGCCGGACTTTATACGGATGCAGCCGCTTCAGGTGCTCGCGCTTGCCGTAGAGAACGCCCAGGTGCGGACCGAAAAATTTGTAAGTCGAGCAGACCAGAAAATCGCAGTCGAGGGCGCGCACGTCAATGGGGCCGTGCGGAGCGTAGTGGACGGCATCGATGTAACTCAGCGCTCCCGCTTGCCGCGCCAGCCGCACCACTTCGGCGACGTCGTTGATTGTGCCCACCGCATTCGACGCATAACCAACGGCCACGAGCCGCGTGCGCCTACCGATTTTTGCCGCCAGGTCGCGCATGTCGAGTGTGCAGTCGTTCTGGTTAAACTTCACCGCGCGGATGACTGCGCCTTTTTCTTCCAGCGCTTTCCACGGCGAAAAATTGGCGTCGTGGTCGAGCAGCGTGAGCACGATCTCGTCGCCGCCGGGGCCGAGTTCGCGGCCGAGTTCGCGCCCAATCGCGCGGCTCATCGCGAAAGTCAGCGACGTCATGTTCGCGCCGAAAACGATTTCATCCGCATCGCAATTTAGAAAATCTCCCATCGCCGCGCGCGCTTCCGCGACCATGCGGTCGGTGTTGCGGCTGGTGTGGTAAGCGCCGCCGGTGTTGGCATTGTTGCGCGCCAGATAATCCGCGATGGCGTCAATCACCCGCTGCGGCACCTGCGTGCCGCCGGGCCCGTCCAGAAAGACGGCAGGATGCCCGCTGACAGTTTGCGCGAGCGCCGGGAACTGCGAGCGAACCCAGGCGAGGTCGAACGCGGTGGATGCAGAGGAAGAAGAAGTCTGTTCAGCGATGGGCATAGCAGACATTCTAATTCGGGCCCGCGCCGCGTCGGCGGGAACTTTCGCTCGCGGTGGTTTAACGCGCGGGTAAAACCGTTCGGAGGGGCGCGGTTACGCGACGCGTTCGTTGGAATTAGGATTGGGTTGCTTGCCCTTTCCTTTGTTGGCGGCGTCCAACCGGATGCGCGTGACTTGTGCCGTTCCCTTGACTAAATCTCCGGTGGCGCGTGTCCCGTCTCCTGCCATCACCGAACCTGCGGCGAGGGCGAAGCGCAAGGCGTCCGCTTGGTCCTCAAAATACAAAATGACTTGTCCTGACATAGGTACCTCTCCCTGAGTCTGAGCTCGAAAAACACGGTTTGGAGCGAGCGCGGGCACATTTGAGAAAGATCAAATTAAGACGCAGGTGGCGCTGCAATTAACGACCGTTGGCGGTAACTCCAATTTCTATTCCAATGATTGTCGGGGAATGCCTTCGCCGGTGATAGTGCTATTGTTGGTTCTCGGCCAGGGGCGAGATTTGGGGGGTGTGCGGGCAGGATCTATTTTTTTGCGCGGCGCCTATCCTTTTTTGTGCTTCGCCTATCCGTGGACAACCATCTAAGCGTAAAATCGTCTGAAAGCAATTGGGTCGGGATCATCACGTTGGGGCTGCCATGCTGAGGGTATCGGCAAATCGGGGCGTCTTCGTCAGAGCTGTGTGCGTGCTCTCGGTTGCCTTGGTGTGTGTGATGGGCACGGTGCAGGCGACCCACTCGCATTCCGAGAACTCGACCACATCCCGACACACCTGCTCGATTTGCGCGACAGCTCATGCCGGACTTAGTACTCAGACGCCTGCCTCCGCGCCGATTTTGGTTACGGCGGTCCTGGCGATTCTGGTGGCGGAAGTTTCCCCGATCTTCCGTCCCGTCACCACCCAGTTTATTCGTCCTCCACCTGCGTCCTGATCCCGCGCCCAACTCAAATAAGTATTTCCCGGGACCGCGAGCTTCGATCTTCAGGCTGTGATCGGACTCGCTTGAGTACTCATTCTTGGAGGAATCATGTCTTCGTTTTACAAGAGTCGGCTGGCTGCGGCTATAGTTGCCGTTGCTGTGGTGTTGGGTGCTGGGACTGCGAATGCGCAGTCGGGGGGAAGTTCGGGATCGATAAGCGGTAGCATCCTGGACCCTTCGGGCGCGGTGGTTGCGGATGCGAAGGTTGAGATTCATCAAGCGGTCAGCGGCTATGACCGAACGACCACCACAGACAGTAAGGGGAATTTCAATTTCACGAACGTGCCGTTCAATCCGTATCACATGACGGTTACGGCCGGGGGATTCGCTCAATATGCGCAGGATGTGGAAGTCCGGTCGGTGGTGCCCGTGACTGTGAAAGTAAGTTTGACGGTGGCCGGCGGCACCGCCACGGTCACGGTCGAGTCTGCGGGAGATCTGGTGGAAAACGATCCCACCTTCCACTCCGACATCGACAAGGAGTTGTTCGACAAAATGCCCTTGGAAAGCGCGTCGTCTAACCTGAGTGCGTTGGTTACGCAAACAACGCCGGGCGTCGCCGCCGATTCCAATGGACTCTTCCACGGGATCGGCGATCACGCGGAGAATTCGTTCTCCGTCAACGGCCAGCCGATTACCGACCAGCAAAGCAAGGTGTTCTCGAACCAGATTCCGCTCGATTCCGTTCAATCGTTGGAGGTCATATCCGGCGCGCCCCCGGCGGAATACGGAGGCAAGACCAGCGTTGTGATTGTGGCCACCACACGCTCGGGCCAGGGCGTAACCACACCTCATGGCAGCGTGACCGCTTCCTACGGGGCATTCGGAACATCCGACGTGGCAGCCGAACTCGCATATGGGGGTAAGAACTGGGGGAACTTCATCTCCGTAGACGGTTTGAATAGCGGCCGATTCCTGGATCCGCCAGAGTTCACGGTAATGCACGACAAGGGCAACGAAGAGAACCTGTTCGACCGCGTGGACTACCAGCTCTCATCCGCCGACTCGATTCACCTGAACTTCGGCTACAGCCGGAGCTGGTTCCAGACGCCGAATTCATTCGACGCGCAAAACGCGACGCCCTGGAGTGGACTGGATGGGGTTCTACCAGCCGTGGAGGACTATGGGGGCAAAGTTCCCATAGGTACTCCCACCGGCTTTACCGACGGCGTTAACGTTGGACCGAACGATCAACGCTCCAAGATTGGGACCTTCAACATCGCCCCCTCGTGGACGCATCTGCTGAGTACGAACGCCGTATTTACCTTGGGCGCATTCGTGCGCCGGGACGATTACAACTACTACCCAAGCAGAGATCCTTTCGCGGATCTTGGGCCGCCGAGCCTGCAGAGACAGTCCGTGGGTCAGAACCGCACGCTCACTAACGCGGGACTTCGATCCGATCTCTCGTACGTCAAAGGGATCAACCAAATCAAGGCTGGGATTACCTACGAACAGACATTTCTCAACGAAAACGACACGCTCGGTATTGTCGATCCAATCTTCAACGCACCCTGCGTGACGGCGTTACCACCAGTAGCGCCTCTGCTGAACCCGCTCCCGTATATTGTTCCGGTCCCGGGCTTCACCAATCCCTCGCAATGCGCTGGCGACAACCTGCCCAACACCCTTGCTACGTATGGGTCCTTGGGCTACGTGTCCAGTGGCCAGCCCTATAACCCCAACCCCTCTTTTTACCCGAATTTCAATTCGCTTTTGACTCCCTACGATTTGACCCGCACGGGTGGCGTGCCGTACACCTTTAATGGCCACACCGACGTGAAGGAGCTTGCTCTCTATGTTCGGGATGTGATCACAGCAGGGAACTGGTCCTTGAACCTGGGCTTGCGCGGCGATCTCTACAACGGGATCACCATCGCGCGGCAAGCCGAGCCTCGTCTTGGGATCTCTTACAACGTCAAGAAGACGAACACGATTCTGCGGGTTTCCTACGCTCGCACCCTGGAATCTCCCTTCAATGAAAATCTGGTGCTTTCCAGCATCGGATGCAGCAATCAGATACTGGCTCCGCTGCTTGCCTGTCTTGCGCCGGTAGCAAATCCGTTGAGTCCCGGCTTTCGCAATGAATTCCACGCTGGCCTGGAGCAGGCTTTCGGCCGGTACCTAGTCTTTTCCGGCGAGTGGATCACGAAATATACGCACAATGGCTACGATTTCAGCGTGCTTGGCGATACTCCCATCACTTTCCCCATTGAATGGCATAACTCCAAAATTCCCGGATATGCCGGGCGCGTGAGCGTTCCGAACTTCCACGGATTTTCGGCGCTCATGGTTTTCTCCAGCGTGACGGCCCGGTTCTTCACTCCCCAGATCGGGGGCGCCGGCGCGACGGTCACGACTGTTGCCGGGGCCCCGTTCCGCATCGACCACGACGAAAAGTTCAACCAGACAACCCACTTTCAATACCAACCCTGGAAGCGTGGCCCGTGGGTCGGCTTCAATTGGCGGTATGACAGCGGCCTCGTAGCCGGCTCAACGCCATGTCTTGCCACGACTGCCACCTGCACGTTTTCGACTTCGACGGCGGATGGAGGCTCGAACCCCAACATCCCAAGCGGCTCTGTCGCCACGATTACCCCATTTAACCTGCCTTTGAGCGCCGATCAGGAGTTTCAGGCGGGGTTCACTTGCAACGGAGCAGGCGCAACCCCGACTCATCCTCTTCCGGCGTTTTGCCCCGCGTCGGAGTTCGGGTCTGCGCTCATCAAAGTGCCGGCGCCAGGGACGGAGAACGACGACCACAATCCGCAGCGCATAGCGTCGCGTAGCCTGTTTGATGCTTCGGTGGGGGAAGATAACCTGTTCAAAGGCGACCGTTACAAATGGAGTCTCACGCTGACCGCCATCAACCTAACCAACAAGCTGGCGCTGTATAACTTCCTTTCGACGTTCAGCGGGACGCACTATGTGACGCCGCGGGCGCTGACGGCTCAACTTGGGTTCCACTTCTGACACGCATCGTTCATGAAGCGAGACGGCACGGCTTCACAGGCTGCGGAAAAAACTTATAGCGGGCGCAAAAAGCACACCTCGGGCGCTAAAGCGCAAACCATTTTCAACGACGTATCGGGCACGACTGAACAGCTTGCGGAAAAATGAGATATTTTTCCCGTCTCGTCTTCCCCTGAGTTGTTTTCCGCCCCTTGACTACATCTGGATTGCGTGTTCCCCGACTATTTTTCGCCCGGCGGACACACTTATCCCCGCGCACTACACGGCTTGCGGCAGCAGACGCTGCATGCGTCGCAGGTTCAGCGCCGCGGCTGCGAGTTGGAACATCCACTCCACCCGTCGTCGCCCGCGAAACTTCGTCTGCCGCATCCCCGCCACGTGTTTGATCCAGCCGAACACTTGCTCCACTCGTTTTCGCTGCTTCTGACTCTGCGCAAATCCTGGATCGTTCCGCTCCTCCTCCCGCAGCCAGTTCGGCCAATGTTGCTGGTCACCGCGTACTCGGCTACGTGCGGCACCACTTGCCGCGCCCGTAACCCGGCGATGAAATGCTCTTCCTGATACCCCTTGTCCGCTCCCAGCGTGATCTTTCGTGTTCCGTCGTTGACTTGCTCCAGCATCGCTGACGCCGCCTCCCGCTCCGCTCTCTGTCCCGACTGCGTCACACAGGCCGCCACCACCAGCCCATTCCGGTTCTCGGTGATCACGTGTCCCAGATAACTCGGTCGCGATTCCGCCGCCTGGCTGCGCCGGAACAGCCGCGCCTCCGGGTCCGTCTTCGACTCGTGCGTGTCGCGCAGCAACTTTCGTCCCCGCGCTCCCGTTCCCCGCTCCGGCGGATCCGGCTTCTTCTCAAAACTGCGCCGACTCGCCCACGCCTCGATCAGCGTTCCGTCCACCGTGAAGTGCTCGTCACTCAGCAACTCTCCGCTTCTCGCCTGCTTCAGCACCCCCGCAAAAAACTTCTGCGCCACTTCGCCCACGATCAACCGCTCCCGGTTCTTGGTGAACACCGTCACGTCCCACACCTCGTCGTCCATCTCCAGCCCCACGAACCAGCGGAACAGCAGGTTGTAGTTCATCTCCTCCATCAACAGCCGCTCGCTCCGCCGCGAGTACAGAACCTGGAGCAGCAGCGCTCGCAGCAATCGCTCCGGCGCAATCGACGGCCGCCCGCCCGGCGCGTACAGTTCGTCGAACTCCGCCGACAGCTCTCGCAACGCCGCGTCCGTCATCGCCCGAATCCGCCGCAGCGGATGATCCGGTGCAATCCGCTGTTCGGCACTCACATAGCTGAATACCGTCCCTTGCTGCTCGTCGTCTCCACGCATCCTTGTTTCTTAGCACCTTTGCTTGTGCATCGTCATCGCTAAACTCGATTCCCCCCCGACTTTTTCCGCAAGCTGTGAAGTCGTGCCCTTCCCAAACCCGCTCGAGTCAGAGCGTTTTTTGCGCCCTGTGGAGTCGTGCCCTTCCCGATTCTTTGCAAGCTCTTCATGAATTATGCAGGCTGACGGTGAGGTGCGCTTGCTGCATCGATGCGCTTCAGTCTGGGGTTAGGCGCGGCGACAGTCGCGTCGCTAGGATGGAGGCGAGTTTGTCGGGTTCGGCCAGAAAAGCGTCATGGCCGTGGGAGGATTCGATTTCACGGTAGATGCAATCCACCCCGCAGCTTCTAAGCTCACCCGCCAAGGATTGCACCTCGGAGGCTGGAAAAAGCCAATCGGAGGAGATGCCCACGAGGGTGACGCGGGCTTTGATGCGGCTATAGGCGTGGATGGAGTCGTACTTCCGGACGGGGTCGAAGGTGTCCATGGTTTTCGTGATGCAGAGATACGAATTGGTATCGAACCTTTGTACGAATTTCTCGCCCTGATGATCGAGATAACCGCTCACATCGAAGCGAGCGTTTGGCTCCGCCCATGGATTTTCGCCGTTCCGGTTGGGATTTCGCCCAAAGCGGGTGCTGAACAACTCCGCCGACTTGTAAGAGCACATGGCAATCTTGCGTGCCAGGGCCAGGCCGAGAGCCGGTGGCTGGTCGCCGTAGTCTCCATTCTTCCACTTGGGGTCAAGCCGGATGACCTGTCGTTGCATGTGATTGAGGGCGAGTCCCATGGGCCCCAGCGGCGTCGCGGCGATGCTTATGCAGTTATCGACGCGGTCGGGGAAATCCATTGCCCACTGCAAGGCCTGCATGCCGCCAATCGAGCCACCGATGACGAGTTGGATGCGATCGATTCCGAGGTGATCGAGAACCTCTCGTTGCGATCGGACAATATCGCCGACGGTGACCAGCGGGAAGTCCGGCCCATACATCCTCCCGGTGCTGGGATTGATGGACTGTGGACCGGTCGAGCCATAACACGATCCCAGAATGTTGATGCAGATTACGCAATAGGGGTCGATGCTGAAGAAGTCATTGTTGGCAAACAACTCGGGCCACCAATCGGCGACTTCGGCGGAGCCCGAGAGCGCGTGGCAGACGAGGACCACGTTGTCGCGCGCCGCGTTGAGTTCACCGTACACGGCGTACTGAAGCGTTGCGGGGCGCAGTTCGCCTCCGCATTCCAGGGCGAAGCCCTCCTGTTCAGCAAAGGAGTGCTTCGCTCGGACCGACGGAATGATGGTCGGCATTCTTTGTTGCTCCTACTTTGTTGCCCGTGGTGAAACTACAGCGCCACAACAAAGCCTAAACAGATTGCTGAAAAAGTCGTGTTTCGCGCCGCAGTCGCCCTCAGCGGCTGAAGCCGTCGATGAAAGTAAGCCAGTTATCGCAGCGGTAAACCGCTGCGCCACCCAAAATCAAAGCGAGATCGAGTTTTTCAGCAATCTGCAAAGGCGCATTCGTAACACGACGCTTACGGTATGCCTAAAGGCATACCCTGATACAGGCATACCCTGATACAGGCATACCCTGATACAAGCAGACCCTGATACAAATCGTACTCGCCCCACGGGCTGTTAGTCGTACTTACTTTGTCGTCCCTGCCTTTGGCGACAGGCCAGTAGCCTTCTCCAATCCCTGGGTCAAGTCGTCGACTATGTCGCGCAGGTCTTCGATTCCCACCGATAAGCGTACCAATTCTGGGGTGACCCCGGTATCCCTCCGTTCGGCTTCGGAGAGCTGTTGGTGGGTGGTGGACGCGGGGTGAATGACCAGCGATTTCGCGTCGCCGATGTTAGCCAGCAAGCTGAACAGGGACAGAGAGTTGATCAGCTTGCGTCCCGCTTCGTAACCGCCCTTGATTCCGAACGTGACCAGCGATCCCGCGCCATTCGGCAGATACTTGCGCGCCCTCGAATAATACTTGCTCGAAGGCAGATCGGGATAATTGACCCAATCGACGCCGGGGTGGGTTTCGAGGAACTCGGCTACGGCAAGGGCATTCTCCGAGTGGCGCTGCATACGGAGATGAAGCGTTTCGGCGCCCTGCAGCAACAGGAAGGCATTGAACGGCGAGAGCGCCGCGCCGGTGTCGCGCAGACCCTGCACCCGGGCCTTGAGAATGAACGCCAGTGGTCCAAACGCTTCCGTGTAGGAAATTCCGTGGTACGAGGGATCGGGTTCCACGAAGTCCGGGAAACGCCCCGATGCCTTCCAATCGAACTTCCCGGCGTCCACGATCACGCCGCCGATGGAGGTGCCGTGCCCGCCAATAAACTTGGTCGCCGAATTGATGACAATATCGGCTCCCCACTCGATGGGACGAACCAGCGCCGGGGAGGCGGAAGTGTTGTCGATGACGAGAGGCACGCCGTTTTCGTGGGCGATGCGAGCCAGGGTCTCGATCTCCGCCACGTCGAGTTTCGGGTTTCCAAGCGTCTCGGTGTAAAGCGCCTTGGTCTTGGAATTGATCGCTTTCTTCAGGCCGTCGAAGTCGTCCCCATCGACGAAGCGCACCGCGATGCCCAGTTTCGGCAGCGTGTAGTGAAAGAGATTGTAGGTTCCGCCGTAGAGCGAGGTGGTGGATACGAGTTCATCTCCGGCGGAGGCCAGCGTAATCGCAGCCAGGGTCTCGGCCGCTTGGCCGGAAGCGGTTGCCAGTGCCGCCACTCCTCCCTCCAGTGCCGCGATTCTCTTTTCGAGCACATCGGTGGTCGGATTCATGATCCGGGTATAGATGTTTCCGAATTCCTTGAGGGCAAACAGGCGCGCCGCATGGTCGGCATCGTCAAACACGTACGACGTGGTTTGGTAAATGGGCACGGCGCGAGACTTCGTGGTAGGGTCAACTTCCTGGCCAGCCTGAACGGCTAAAGTTGCAAAGTGCTGCTTTTTCCCGGCGTTGTTGTCCTGTGACATTCCGGCTCCTCAGTTTGCAATGATCCGCCTTGGCGGTGGTCGGGATTGTCTTTTCCTATGGCTTTAAGAGTTTATCTCTGGTGCTGGGAAGGCGAAGTACAGCCAAAGGTCACTTGTCCCCCGTTACGGAAGTTTATCTCCAAATAGCCTAATCCTTTCCTGCCCTTCCCATGCCTGTTATCAATGAGTATCCCTCGCTTTTGCGCCTGGGAATTGCAGCCCGAGCGCGGGGAGGAGTGCGTCTGGAATGAAAACTTGCCCTCAATCCTGGAGGGACATGAGCGCGGCGCCACGTTTTCTTGTTGCCGTGGTCGTGCTCTGCGGGACGGCCGTGCTGACCTATTCGCTCTTGCACGGGGGGAGCGAGAATCCGCTCAAGTTTACCTGCTATCTCGCGATTGCGCTGGCCGCCTCGCGGCTCAAGGTGAATCTGCCTGGCATTGCGGGGACGATGTCAGTGAACTTTCTGTTTCTCCTGCTGGGTGTGCTGGAACTGAGCTTGCCGGAAGCGATGGCGCTGGGCTGCGCGGCGGTGGTCGTGCAGTATTTAGGAGACCATCCGATTCCGATTCAAGTCGCCTTCAACGTCTGTTCGACGGCACTGGCCATCGCGGTGACCTTTGCCCTGTATCGCTATTTCCTGACGCATCACGCCGTGAATAACCCTTCTACGTTGCTATTTCTGGCGGCGTGCGTTTACTTCGTGGCTAACACGGTTCCGATTGCCGCCCTCATCTCCTTGACGGAGCGCAGGTCGCTGCGAAAGGTGTGGGCAGACTGCTACTTCTGGAGCTTCCCCTACTACCTGGTGGCCGCGGGCCTGGCCGGCGCGATGAGCTGGCTGCACAGCTTTACCGACTGGCAGACGTCGTTGCTGACGCTTCCGGTGGCCTACCTCATCTACCGTTCCTACCGTCTTTACCTGGGCAAACTGGAAGACCAGAAGCGGCATGTGCAAGAGATGGCCGACTTGCATATGCGTACGATCGAGGTACTCGCCCTCGCCATTGAGGCCAAGGATCAGACCACTCACGACCACTTGCAGAGGGTTCGTGTCTACGCCGTCGAAGTGGGAAAGGAACTGAAGGTTGAGCGAGATGAAATGGATGCCTTGCAGGCCGCAGCCTTGTTGCACGACATCGGCAAGCTGGCGATTCCCGAGCACATCATCTCGAAACCGGGCCGGCTGACGCCGGAAGAATTCGAGAAAGTGAAGATTCATCCGCTGGTGGGAGCGGAAATTCTGGAACGGGTGCGCTTTCCATACCCGGTCGTGCCCATCGTACGGGCCCACCACGAAAGGTACGACGGGACTGGCTATCCGATGGGACTGCGAGGGACCGGGATTCCGATAGGGGCCCGCATTCTATCGGCGGTGGATTTTCTGGACGCGCTGGCTTCCGACCGGCAATACCGGCGGGCGCTGCCGCTGCATGAAGCGATGGCGCGGCTGGTGGATGAATCGGGAAAGGCTTTTGATCCGCAAGTGGTCAGAGTGCTCGAACGACGATACGTGGAGCTGGAGCAACTGGTTCACAAACGCACCGACGGCCTCGGCAAGCATAAGCTATCTACGGAAGTCAAAGATGAAGACGCGAAGGATGAGCCGTCCATCAAGCCGGCAGCCGGGTTCGCCGAGCAAGGACGGCGGCAATTGCCGGAGCGCAGTTTTCTGAGTTCGATCGCGGCCGCGCGCCAGGAAGCGCAGACTCTTTTCGAACTCAGCCAGGATCTGGGAGCCTCGCTCAGTCTGGACGAAACGCTCTCGGTGTTTGCAGTGAAGCTGCGCCGGGTTGTCCTCTACGATGCGATTGCGATCTACATCTGCCAGGGCGATGAACTTGTGCCGGAGTATGTGAATGGCGACAACTTCCGGCTGTTTGCTTCGCTGCGCATTCCGATTGGACAAGGGCTGTCGGGGTGGGTAGCGCAAAACCGCAAACCGATCCTAAATGGCAATCCTTCGGTCGAGCCCGGTTACTTGAACGATACTTCGAAGTACAGCACACTGATGTCAGCGCTCGCCGTTCCGCTTGAGGGCTTGCAAGGCGTGGTCGGCGTGGTCGCTTTGTACCACGCGGAAAAAGATTTCTTTAACTCCGACCACCTGCGTATTTTGCGGGCGGTAACTTCCAAGATGGCGCTCGCCATCGAGAACGCGCTGAAGTACAAGCAGGCGGAGAGTTCGGCGGTTACCGATTACCTCACCGGTCTTCCCAATGCGCGCTCGCTATTCTTGCAACTCGACCGGGAAATGGCGCGCTGCAAACGCGACAACAAAACGCTGACCGTGATGGTCTCAGACCTGGATGGGTTCAAGCAGATCAACGACCGCTTTGGACACCTGGAAGGGAATCGCGTACTGCGGCTGTTTGCGCATTCCCTGAAGGAAACCAGCCGTGAGTACGATTATGTCGCGCGCATGGGCGGCGACGAATTCGTGGTCATCGCCCCTGGACTCACACCCGAAGCGGCCGCGCGCAAAGCCGAACAGATGCGCGACTTGGCAAGACAGGCTGGGAAGGACATCTGCAACGAGAATATTCTATCGCTGAGCGTGGGCAAGGCCGTGTATCCCGAGGACGGGATGGATGCCGAAAAAATCCTCTCGGAAGCCGACAAACGCATGTATCTGCAGAAGCGGAGTCACTCGACAGAGAAGAACCGCCGTCTGTATCCGCGGGTGCGAGGCCAGCTCATCACGGAAATTTCCGGCAACGGCCTGGAACGGGCGATAGTGGGCATCGTTACCAACCTCAGCCTGGGCGGTTGCTATGTTGAAAGCGGCAGCCTCCTGTTGCCCGGATCGAAGTTGAAACTCACCTTCTCGCACGAGCATACGGACGTTTCAGTTGCGAGCGAGGTTGTGCGCATGGACATGGGTATTGGCGCGGCGCTCAAGTTTACTGAGGCGACGCATGAGGTCCGCGCCGCCGTGCAGCGCATGCTGGAACAGTTGGCCGCCGCGGAAGCGGTTATTGACCTAAAGCGTAGCCACAACGCTGCTGCGGGGGACACGCTGTAACGGGGCGCGCCCGTGTCATGCGGGAACGGCGATCGGCCGAATCTGGATCAGGTGTGCAGTGGTGCGTGGTTTCGACAGCCCTTGCCGCAGCATGTTCGCCGTGGGCACGCCCGTGCGGTAGAACGACTTCTCGCAATCCGCGGTGGACGGGCCCCGCATGCTTCCTTCGACATAGGCCAAGCCCGGACAACGCGTGCAAGTGGCGACGTGCGTGCACGATGAGCAGACGGTCAGGTCTTTGGCCTGGATCGAGCGAACCTCTTTCATCTCCGGGGAGAAATTCCAGATATCCAAAAACTTCTGCCGACGAATATTTCCCGTGGGCAGCGGAAACTGCACGCAGGGAAAGACATCGCCGTAGGGCGAAATGTAGCAGAAGGAATGGCCCGCGCTGCACGAGTAACCCTCAAGATCCTCCGCCGACGGCGGCTTGGGAGGCGCGCAGAATTCTTCCTGGCTGGCGACCAGCGCCGGATTGCGGAAAACCTCCCGGAGCTCTTCTCCCGGAATACGCAGCGCGAGAACGGAGGTGTCGCCGTCCATCATAGGCGTGATGGTGGGATCGAGCGTGTAATGAACGCCGAGTTCGTCGGCAAGTTTCTGCACGCCCAGATGATCGCAAGAATTCACGGTCATCAGCACATTGGCGATGGTGACTCGCAGCCCTTGTTCGCGCAAGAAGCGGATGGCTTTGATGGTGCGCTCCAAAGAGTGCGGCAGCTTGGTGATGGCATCGTGAACTTCGGGACGATGCGAATAGACGCTGATCTGGATCGTGTCTACGTCCAGTTCGCGAATTCTACGCGCTTCCGCTTCATGGATCATCACCGCGTTGGTCTTGATCTTGACGTTGAACATGAGGCGCCGGGCGTATTCGAGAAGCTCAAAGAAGTCGCGGCGCATGAAGACTTCGCCGCCGCTGAAAGTGAGATAGAAAACGCCGGCCTCGGCCAGTTGATCGAGCACGTCCTTGATTTCGGCGGTCGTCATCTCGCCGTGGTCGTCGTGATCGAGATAACAATGCACGCAGCGCTCGTTGCAGCGATAGGTGACGTCAATGTGCACGGCGATGGGCACGCCCAGGTTAAATGCCTTCTGGCCCACT
>CAVVNA010000039.1:0-37930 GCA_963749275.1 uncultured Acidobacteriaceae bacterium | reverse complement strand
AGTTGTAAGGATCGTAAGACCAAAGCCAGCCAGTTGTACCACGTGAGGCGCGAGTTTATTCAGCGGCATCGATTTGGGGTGCGGCGTAAAGTCCTTCTTGTCTTCCGGAACGCGTTCCAGCGTGGTGCGCGTCTTTTTGATTTCTTCATCGAATTCGGGCAGTAAGAGTTCGCTGATAGGCATCGATTCCTCCGGGACATCGATTATAGGGCCTCCTGCGAATCAATGCCGGCCGAGCCGGGGGAGCCGCCCGCCGGTGGTGAAAGGCTGGCAGAGTATAATCTTTGGCAAGACATATGCCAGAAACTGAGATCATTTTCTCGGTGCAAGAGTCGCCCGAGGGCGGTTATGAAGCTCGCGCTCTCGGCTACTCCATCTTCACGCAAGCTGACAACATGGATGAGTTGAAGCTGAATGTGAGGGAAGCGGTGCGCTGTCACTTTGACGAGGGCAAGGCGCCGCCAGTGATTCGCCTGCACATGGTGAAGGACGAGGTGATTTCGGCTTGAGGTTACCTCGTGATCTGTCCGGTCACGAATTAATCCGGCTGCTCCGGCGGTACGGCTATGAACGGACCCGGCAGATGGGTAGCCACATTCGATTGCAGTCGAGCCTTCGTGGTCACCCGCACCACGTGACCGTCCCCGACCATGGCAGCTTAAGGCTTGGAACGCTCAGCGCAATTCTCTTTGATGTGGCGAGCTACCTGAATATTGAACGCTCGAAATTGGAAGAGGAGCTTTTCGGACGGTGATTGCTGTGCAAAGTATGTGAGGCGGAACCCGCCACGTTCCTCCGAGTAACTCCGCAAGAATTGTTTCGGATGCTGAGAGCCGAAAGCCAAAAGCCAATAGTCAAAAGCCAGGAGCTAAGAGCTGATTTATGTCCCGTCCTAAACCGCTCGTTCTCATCATTCTCGACGGCTGGGGATACCGCGCCGAAACCAAAGCCAACGCTATTGCCCTCGCACGCAAGCCGACCTACGACCGGTTGCTGCGCGAATATCCGAACACGCTGATTCATACCAGCGGGCCGTTTGTCGGGCTGCCGGAAGGGCAGATGGGCAACAGCGAAGTCGGCCATCTGAATATGGGCGCCGGGCGCATCGTGCATATGGACATCACACGCATCGACCTGATGATCCTGAACGGCGAATTCTTCTCGCATCCCGTGCTCGTCGAGGCGATGAAGAATGCTCGGGGTGGCGGGCGCAAGTTGCATCTGTTTGGGCTGGTGTCGGACGGCGGCGTGCACTCGCGGCAGGAGCATCTGTATGCGCTCCTCAAAATGGCCAAGCAGAATGGAGTCGATCGCGTCTTCGTGCATGCCTTCATGGATGGCCGAGACACGCTGCCCACCAACGGCGCCGGCTATCTCGATCAGTTGCAGCAGAAGATGCGCGAGTACAACTCCGGCAAAATCGCGTCCGTCAATGGCCGTTATTACGCCATGGACCGCGACCGGCGCTGGGAGCGCATCGCCAAGGCTTACAGCGCGATGGTCGAGGGCAAAGCCGAGGGCGGCACCTACGTCAACGCGGTGCAGGGTATGAAAGAGTCCTACAACAAAGGCGTGACCGACGAGTTTGTGGTGCCCTTCGTTTGCACGGATGGGCGCGGCGAAGCGTTGGCCAAGAAAGGCCTGGCTACAGTCGGCGACGACGATTCGTGCATCTGCTTTAATTTTCGCGCGGATCGTGTGCGCGAGATGACACGCGCGCTGTGCCGCAACAGCGGACTGAACGAGAAGGGCGGGAGCGACTTGCCGGGCGCGGCCGAACTCGACGCAACTATCCCGCGCGAGCGCGTGCCTAAGAACTTGAAGTACGTTTGCATGACGAGGTACGACAAGAACTTCGACCTGCCGATAGTGATTCCGCCGGAGTCGATGGCGAACATCCTGGCTAACGTCATGGGTGGGCTGAACATGCGCAACCTGCGCGTGGCGGAGACAGAGAAATATGCGCACGTGACCTATTTTTTTAATGGCGGCGTGGAACAGCCCTTTCCGGGAGAAGAACGGGTGATGGTGCAGTCGCCGAAGGTTGCAACCTACGACTTGAAGCCGGAGATGAGCGCTGCTGGCGTTGCCGAGGCGGTTGTGAAAGCAACGAATGACGGCACCTTCGACGTGATCATTGTCAACTTCGCCAATGCCGACATGGTTGGACACTCGGGCAAAATCGAGCCCACCATCAAGGCGGTTGAGACGGTCGATGGGTGCTTGGGCGAGATTGAGAAAGCGGTGCGCGCCAAAGGCGGAGCCATGCTGATTACTGCCGACCACGGTAATGCTGAAATGATGATCGACCCCGTAAATGGCGGTCCGCATACGGCGCATACGACGAATCCGGTGCCGTTTATCGTGATGGCAGAAGACGCAAAGCAGTATTCGCTCAAGCCCAACGGGTCGCTGCGTGATATTTCGCCGACGATGCTCGGCATGCTGGGGATTACGGAACCGAAAGAAATGACAGGCTCGGATTTGCGGAAGCCGCTGAAGACTTGAAACGCCGAGACTTCTTCGACCCCAGGTTGTCGATCGAATAAGAGGCGTAATGTATCATTTGCGCCTCGGGAGGGTGGGTACCTATGCAAAGCACTATGCCATCGGGGGCTGACGAAATTCTGGCAGGACGCTTCATCGCCAGTTTGGGCACGGAGAATGAAGGCGGCTCCATACACCTTACGGCGGTTTGGTATCTGTTCGACGGTGGCTGCTTGTATGTGGCGACTTCTTCGCGGACTCGCAAGGCTCGCAATGTAGCGGCCCGACCGAAAGCTTCCCTCATGGTGGACAGCAGAAAACAAGCATCGCAGGAGCGGGGTCTGGTGGCCCTGTGCACCGTAGCCATCATCGCGGGCGAAAGCTCAAGAGAAATCAATGCTCGCATCCACGCTCGCTACATGAGCAAGGCTGCATTGGCCGACCCTCGCGCGGGCGGCACGATGGCAGCCATGGATGACATCACCCTGAAACTGACCCCCACAGGCTGGTATGCATGGGACATGCGTACCCTCGACGCCGCCGTCTTCGGAGGAACGATGAAAACGCCCGGCTATCTGCTCCCGCTTGATTAAGGACGCGTTGCCCACATACGGGAACAGCGAAGCATCTCAAGCCCTAGCAGAGGACGCCGAGGATCTTCAGATACCCGATGACCCAATCACCCGATGCCACGGTCCATAAGCTACTGATCTTTGTCCACCATCCGTTTGATCAATGGAACGCGCCGCGATGGTTTCCGGAGCGGCTACGGCAGGAATTTCCGCAAGTGAACGTGGTCCATCTCCCCGACTACAAACGAGTTGACGAAGAAATCGTTGACGCTGAAATCGTTGTTGCATGGTCGATCCGTCCAGAGCAGATCGGGACGGCAAAGAAACTGCGATGGATTCACTCGCCTGCGGCGGCTGTCCATCAGCTGATTTTTCCTGAACTGGTCAACAGCGGCATTATTCTCACCAACGCGCGTGAAGTGCACGGGCCGGTGGTGGCGGAGCACGTCATCGCGCTCATCTTTGCGCTGGCCAAGAAAATTCCGGGCTCGGTGCGGTTGCAGGAGAAGCACGTTTGGGGGCAGCAGATCCTGTGGGACGAACTGCCTCGAATCCGGGAAGTTGCGGGCGCAACCCTCGGCATGGTGGGCCTCGGCAGCATCGGACGCGCGGCCGCCAAGAGCGCGAAAGCCCTGGGCATGCGGGTGATCGCTGCGCGCGAGCATCCGGAGAAGGGAAGTGAAGGCGCGGACGCTGTGTTGGGGCCAGCGCAAATCGACGAAGTGTTTCGGCAAGCGGATTACATCGTGCTGGCGGCACCGGTTACTGACAGCACAAAGGCTATTGCGAACGCCGAACGCCTGGCGCTCATGAAACCGGATGCTTGCCTGATCAACGTCGGTCGCGGGCCGCTGGTGGACGAGGCTGCGCTCGCCGTTGTGCTCCGAGAAAAGAAAATTGGCGGCGCGGCGCTCGATGTATTTCCGAAAGAGCCACTGCCCGCCGACTCACCGCTGTGGGACGTGCCCAATCTGCTGATCACTCCGCACACGGCGGCGCTGACCGACAAGTTATGGGAGCGGCATTACTCGCTGTTCTCGGACAATCTTCGTCGTTATCTTGCCGGGCAGCCGCTGTTGGCGGTGGTGGACAAACGCAAAGGCTACTGACTTAGACACGATGACTTATATACGATAGAGCGCCGGGCGTTCCTTCGGCTTCTGTCAGGACGGACCCTCGTCGGACCATCGGCCTTTCCGCGGACGGGCGGGGACGCCCGTCTCTCCATAGGACAGGCGAAGACGGCTACCGCGTATCAATCCCAAACCCGATAATCGCGGTTACTTCGACCGGCTCATCCCCGCGAAATGCGGGACGAAATTTCCACTTGGGCAGCGCAGCCAAAATTTTCGATGTGGTCTCGGCCGCACCTGGTTCCAGCACTCTCAGGTCCTTTAGAACTCCTGTGCGGTCAAGGATGCAGGCGAACACGACGTGCGTTGGTCGAAGTCCGTCGGGAAGGTCTTTACGGAGAGGCTCGGGCTCGCTTAACGCTTCGCGGGACGGATGCGTGGCGGAAGACGGATCGGAGTATTGAATCACCGCCGTTCCGAGCGAGGTTTCGATGTAGATGGAATAGTTGTCGCCTTTCAACAGACCGTAGTAGGGCAACACGCCACCGGAGCGCGAGGTCGCGACCACCGTAACTCCGGATCTTTTGTGGTCACTTACCGAGGAGCGTCCGGGGCCCGTGGCTGGGGCGTCGCCGCCGGGAGATCCGAAACTGGGCAGGTTGACGGTGGTCGTGCCGCCCTCCACGGATACGCCGGGCATGGCGGGCGTACCGCTGGTGCCGGTTCCCGCGCCACCGGGGCCGGGATAAGGCGAAATTCCTCCGCGTGCGTTGGGATCGGAGCCGCGCCCTGTGCCTTCTCTGCCCGCGCCCGACCCTTCTCCTTGCAGCCCGCTGCCGGGGCCATTGCCTTTGCCGATGCCCGATCCGCCGCCGCTTCCGCCGAGACCGCTTTTCGCTGTACCGCTGGGCGACATGGCGAGAGCGCCGGCGCCGCTGGAGTTCGGTACTCCAACTTTGGTTCCCGGTTCGCTGGAGATGACGACTCCGGAGCCGGCAACGTTGCCTCCAGCGTTACTCGGTGGAGCTACGGAAGAACCCAGGTCGAGCGGACCGCCGGCACCAGTGCCCTTGTTTCCTCGTCCGCTGCCAGAGAGGGCTTTGCCTCCGCCCAGTCCCGGCGGAGGTGGCACGACGTTGGCGTCGCCCAGGAGCGCGCCTGCGGGCGCACCGGAGCGGCCGCCATCGCCTTTCTGAGAGCCGCCTTTCTGGGAACCGGCGCCGTCGATGCTGGCCGGAGGTGGCACAACCTGAGGCGCGAAGGCACCAGCGCCAGATCTTGCGAGCGACCCTCCGCCAGATGCGGTGGGTGGCGGCGGCACGGGCTTAGCGCGCACGTCACCAGTTGCCGAGCTTCCCCAACTGTTGAGATCGCGGCTGACCTGCGACGGCGGCGGCGCTATAACTGCGGGGGCGGGCAGAGTCAGCTTGGGTCTGGACGAGACGTCGCGCTGCGGCGCGGAAACTGGTGGCGCTACCACGTTGACGGTTTGCGTTAGTGGCAGACGTGAACTGGCCAAGTCACGCTGCGCGTCTTGGGGAGCCGGTGCGATAACGGTAGGCGCGATCGGGTTTGCGGTGCGCATTTTGTCGCGCGAGACATTCGGCGAGGGTGGGATGATGCTGGGGGTCAGCAGGTTCGACTTGCGGCTTGCCGATGAATTTAGTTCCGGCGACGGCGGCACCACGCTCATTGCCGGCAGAGTCGGGGCAGTTAGAGTCGAGCGCAGGCCTTCGGCGGGTGGCGGTCCGGGATTGGGTTTGAAGGCGATCAGATTCGCGACTGCGGAATCCGAATGAGGCAGATTTAGCTTGGGAGCGTCCACAACCCTTTCGCGGGGCTTGTCGCCGCGCGCTACGCGGATGGTCTGCGTGCGGTGGTGGGCTTGCTGGCCGCCGGCGTGTCCGGATTTACCGGACTGCGCTCCGCCCCGGTCTTGGGTTTGCGGCAGTTCGTCACCGGAGTAATAGATGACGTCCCATTGCGGACGAGTTGGAGGAAGGGGGATCTCAAGACTGGCAAAGCGCTCGGGGAGCACGATGATCGCGATCAGCAGAAGACATTCGAGCAGCCAGCAGACGAGCATGCCGCGATACGGAAACATGCCAACGGGCGCTTCTCCGGCCAGGCGCCGCGGAGAGCGGGCGAGCGCCGGATGTAAGGCAGACTTGAACTCCTCCCATCGGGACGACCATTCCACCAGCAGGCGCGGTGGTTCGGGCCACTGGGTGAGGCTTTCCGGAATGGTGTCAACTTCGGGCATTGTTTTGGACGGCGTTATTTTTTGGGGAATTCGTATTAGTGTAGTGTGCCAGAAGGAGTCACAGATTTCGCGGTAACTTCAGTCTTTTTTGTGTCTTTTCTCGCGGATTTTTCCCTCGGACTTTTTCTCGGATACCGGAACAGAGTTTCTCGGAGATCATTACAATTCCTTGGTTGGCAGAGGGTTGGCAAAGATTGGCAATTTTTCGGGTACCCCCCTCCCCCCACTGGCTATTGGAATCATAGAGTTACAGGTAAAAACACCAAAAATCATTGAGTTTAAAGGACTTATAGGGAAAATCTTCTGGAATAAGGAGTTAGCTTGGCTTCCGGCCAATTCGACTCGCCCTCACTGTTGCCCGCCACGGGAAATCAATCACTTAGCAGGGGTCTTTTCTCGCGGGTTATTAGTTCGTCTTTCAAACTATTGAAAGAAATGGAGTTATTCGCGAGACGCCCGCTAAATGAGTCGAGGACGTGGGCCAGTGGAACAATGACCGATTGCGGCTCGGGTTAGTTGTCAAGGAGCAAGTGGTGCCGAGGCAAATGCTTGTTTGCTATGAATCTATTTTAACAGGTGAGTCAAGGGAGGTTTTGTTCCGAAACCATTTATGCGAAGAGTTCTAATGGCCTGCAGAAAACGTATCTTCCGCGTCGCAGGCCACTTCTCGAAAAGCGCGAAAAGTGGCGCACCCTCAGTTATTTCCGTCGAGGTTTCAAAGGCCAGCCCCGTTATACTTCCCACGTAATGTGGCCCACGCGCCGAGAATATACTCGTGGATTAACTGAGAATTTTCAAACATGAAAAGCATCTCTTGCATCGTCGGGATATCCCTCCTAGCCTTAACCATGCTCACCCTCGGCCTTCAGTGTTTCGCACAGGTCTCCAAGGTCAATACCGACGATTTGATGGACACTGTGCTTGACATGAAAAAAGCGGCAGCAACCGCCGACAAGCTTGTACCAGATGGATCAAAGTATTGTCACTGGGGCATCGCGACGCTCGACGCAACCGACCTGGACTTGGCTGTCTCCCGCTTCCTCCTGAACCGCGGGTCTCAGGTCCCTGACGATATTTCAGCTTCCCAGATGTGGCGCGTCAGCTTCGTAGCCGACGACCTTATCAATCAGTTAGAGACGAGGTTGCAAGAGTGCAATCTTGGAATGCGATTGAGCCGCGACATTTACAACGTAGCCTTTGCGGGCAGGCCTATGCTGTCTAAACTCCAAGATGCTAAGTTCAAATTCGCCCGCCAAGCCTTCCAACAGACGGAATGGCAGGAGTGGAAATACATCAAACCCCTCTTCCCTAGCAGGTCCTATGGTGCGGGCGATGGATTGGGTACCCCCGGAGCTGAGGCAAACGAGATTCTTGGCGCGTCTATCGAGATCCGCGAAGCGTGGGAAGGGGCAAGCAAGGCCGTGGTCGAAGCAAACAAGACGAAAGAATGTCTTCGATTCGGTCCCTCGGACAAGCGAATGGAGCCTGTTGAGCTAGACAAGCTGATCGACCAGGTGACTCGCGCCTCGCGCTCTGGGAATTACATCCTTGCGGCAGACATGTGGCTGGTTGCCATAACGGCCGGGACCCCGGAGATCGCAGTGCAGAACGCGCTCGACGCCTGCGGCTACTATGCTCTTTGGAAAAAGAAGGCAAAGAAGGTCGCTGATGCGGCATTTGACTCAGACCACCGCCTGAAGGAAGCGGTCGCCAAGTTCGAAGCGCTTGCACTCAAGCAAACGGAATGGGAAGAGCAGGTCTTCCAGAAGCAGCCGATCATTCAGTAACGCTGAGGGCACGATGCACATCGTCTACGCCGCGCGATCCGCATCCTCGACGACCGTGCCCAATTTCGATAACGCGCCAATGATATCGGAGCAAGATTCCCTCGTTTGATGGGATCTCTCCGTTGCCAGCAGAAGTGTTGCATCGTGAAATCCCGCCTCTCCGAGTTCGTGGCAAATCTTCCTAACATCCTCCGCAAACCTCAATTCGTAACCGTGTAGCAGCTTCTCCCATCTGGGATTTCCTTCTCGCAAATCTTTAGTGACAGTGATCAAGTCAATCTCGCGCAAAAAATCTTGGAGATCATCCCTCAATTTAATCGTCCTATTCTTTAACGAGCGCGGGTCGCCTCCCGCCCGTCGGCTCAGCACGCGGCGGTGATCTAACAAGATGAACAGTGCACACAATAGGGTCACGACAATTGTGCTGTGGGCGAACGCAAGTCTCCAAATCCCGACCAAATGTGTGCTCCAAAAATCTTTTCGACCGAATGCGTCTGGTATTTCCTTGGCTGCAAAAACAATAGCGACAAGCAATCCCTTAAATGTGAAGTTCTCGTTAAACCACGCGCTGGTCACGCTCGACCATGCGGCGATCCTTCGTTTTAGCCAGTCCATCGCGTACACCTCCTCGTTCTCGTTGGCTCTCGAACAAATGTTGATCGTCCCACTCCCGCCCCTTGCAAAGAACGCAAGGAGCGGGGCACCCCAGGTTTCGATTGTGGATTGGCGGGTGGGCCCTATTTACGTGGCGAGTATAGCGCCGGTGTGTCTTTAGAACGTTGACCGGAACAACTGGGGTGCGCGGTGGCGGTTACCCTCGGCGGCTAAAGCCGATGGTGGGGATGGCCCTTACGGCGCGGCTCAAGCCGCGCCCCTTCAAACAAAATCAAAACCTGGGTTTTCTCCGCAAGAGATCGGTCGTCCCTACGGGACTTGGGTCTCCATGGCGCGCTACCCCGCGCTGAAGCGCGGGGCTAAGTTTGGACGCCCCTCCGGGGCTGCTTGGTGGACTCCACTACATTGCATCGGAATCCGATGGGGCGCGGTTTGGTGGCTTCTCCGGAACTGTGGCGCTAACGCCCACACATTCGCAAAAAACGCGAATGTGTGGGGCACCCGTTTCCACCCCGCGAGAAATTATCTTCCGCGTCGCAGCCTCACCTCAGGCGCGCTACCCCGCGCTGAAGCGCGGGGCTAAGTTTGGACGCCCCTCCGGGGCTGCTTGGTGGACTCCACTACATGCATCGGAATCAGGTTGGCGTACTGCTTGCCGACGGTGACCGTAGGACTCGCGATGCTGCGTGCTTCAGGCGGCTTCGGTGTGAATAGGACGTTCTTCGAAAGAAATATCGACCTGGTCGCCGAGGACGGTCAGGGATTCGCGGACGGTGCCCGTCGGAAGCTCGAGCACGGAAGCGGAGTGGACGCGAACGGCGGCCATGCGCCAGGGCTTGAGCTCCTCTTCAATGTGGATGACAATTCTTTCCCAGTCAAGGTAAACGGCGTCGATGGGAAAACGCATGGCGAAGGTGTGGATGCCGTGGGAAGGGTTGATCCACAGTCCCTGGCCATGGGAGAAATGGGACGAGTGGGTGGCCATGAGGCCGCGAAAGCGGGACCAGTGGGTACGCGCGATCAGGAGATCGGTCGCGAGATAAGTGGTGCGTGTACGGTTAAAAGCGTATCCCTTGGGCCGGTTCATTGAATCGTTGAATCATTTAGTCATTTAGTCATTGAATCGTCTCAATGACTCAATAACTCACCGTTTCCCTCCGGCAACGGGCATGAATATGTGCAGCAACTGAATTACAGCCGGCCCGACGGTGACGAAAATCAGGGAGGGCATGACGAACAGCACGAGCGGAATGATCATTTTGACAGTCGTCTTAGCGGCCTGTTCTTCGGCGCGCTGGCGGCGCTCGGTGCGCAGGGAATCGGAATGCACGCGCAGGGCCTGAGCCACGCTGGTTCCGAAGCGGTCGGTCTGAATCAGGGTTGCGACCAGGGAGCGAATGTCATCGACCCCGGTGCGCTCGGCCAGATTGCGGAGCGCCTCGACGCGGGGTTTTCCGGCGCGCGTTTCGAGATCGAAGAGATGGAATTCGCCGCTTAGTTCGGGGTGCGCGGTGCGCAGATCCTCGCCCACTCGCATCATCGCTTGATCGAGAGACAAGCCCGCTTCCACGCAGATCACAGTCAGATCCAGTCCATCGGGAAGGCCGAGGCGAAGGCGGCGCTGCCGTTCCTGCATCTTCTTTTTTAGCAAGAAGCGCGGGATAAAAAAGCCGAATGCGGTTACACCTAAGAGCAGCAGGGGCGAACCGAATCCGGTGAATGCAAAAACCGCGAAGAAAGAAAGGGCGGCGAACAGGACACGCAATCCACGATAGATGGTAACGTGCTGGGGGTTGCGATATCCGGCCTGAATGAGCCAGGCCCGGGTTTGCGAAACATTGGTGGCCGAGGACGGCAAGGCGCGGCTCAGGGGATCGAGGGCCTGCTGCATGCGTTCGCGGATGGCGGGTCTCGTCTGGGATTTGGGGCGCTGCCAGCCGATTTCGCGCAGGCGGGAGCCGAGCACCGACGAGGGCACAACCGCGGCTGCTCCAAAGGCGAACACGACTACCGCCATCAGGACAAAAACAACAATCGAGAGTGCCAGCGCCGGTGTCATAAATCAGACCTGGATCCTGATAATTCTGCGAATGACAAAGTAGCCCATGGTCTGCAAAGTGATGCCTCCGACGATCAAGGCGTGCCCCAACGGGTCGGTGAAAAGCGGCTGAATGAAACCCGGGTTGATGAAGAGCATGAGGACGACAATCGTGGGGGGCAGAGCCATGAGCAAGGCCATGGTGAGGCGTCCCTGGGCGGTGTGGACGCGGACCTGGCGCAGGATCTTAAAGCGTTCGCGAATGACGTAAGAGAGGTTGTCAAGAATCTCGGCGAGATTGCCGCCGGTTTCGCGCTGCAACATGACCGCCGTTACGAAGAACTTAACGTCGACCAGAGGAACACGGTCGGCGAGGTTGAGCAGGGCGTCGCGTACCGGGAGCCCGAATTTCTGTTCTTCGTAGAGCTGGCGGAATTCTCCGGCCACGGGTTCGGCGACTTCGTTGGCAATCATTTCGAGGGCGGTGGTAAAGGCGTGTCCGGCGCGAACGGCGCGGGCGAGGGTATCGATGGTCTCGGGAAACTTCTCCTCAAATTTCCGGAAGCGCTTGGTCCGCATATGCGAGGCATAGGCGTAGGGAAGAAAAAAACCGAGGAGAGCGCCCACCCAACCGAAAATCAAGTTGCCGCCGGCGATGACCGCGATGAGGGCGAGGCCCACGGCCGACACGGCGCACAGCATGAGGAAGTTTCCGGCGCGAACGTCCAGGCTTCCCTGAGCCAGCATTTTTTGCAGCACCGAAACTCGCTGAGAGCGGCGTAGAAAGGTGTCGAAAGCCGGGATGCGGCTGAGCACTTCGTCGCGAAGCAGAGCCACGTCGGGCGCGGCTTGCTCGGCTGGCTTCTGAACGGTGGAGAGGCGATCGCGTAGAACGCGGGCCTGGGCCTTGCGCTGATCGAACAAAGACATGGCGGCAAAGACCGCCAGCGTGACCGTAACAAATACCAGCAAGGCGATAAAGAGCGGCATTCGCTAAACCTCCATCCGGGACTCGAAGAGCGCGGTACTCAGGCGGCAACCGGCAGTGGCGAGGCGCTCGGCGAAATGCGGCGGCTGGCCAGTGGAATGGAAGACGCCGCGCACCTTTCCGCTCTCGTCAATGCCGCTGCGGTCAAAAACGAAAACGTCCTGGAGCGTGATCATTTCTCCGTCCATTCCCGTGACCTCGGAGACCGTGATTATCTTGCGCGAACCGTCGGAGAGACGCGCAACCTGGACGACGGCGTGGACAGCGTTGGCGATCTGCTGGCGAATCGCACGCTCGGGAATGTTCAGGTTGGCCATGGAAACCATATTTTCGATCCGAGCCAGGGCGTCGCGCGGCGAGTTGGCGTGCACGGTGGTAAGCGAACCCTCGTGACCGGTATTCATGGCCTGAAGCATGTCGAAGGCTTCTTCGCCGCGCACCTCGCCCACCACTATGCGATCGGGACGCATGCGCAGGCTGTTAATGACGAGCTGGCGCATGCGGACCGAGCCCTTGCCTTCGATGTTCGGAGGGCGGGTTTCCAGACGGACTACGTGTTCCTGCTTGAGCTGCAATTCGGCCGCGTCTTCGATGGTTACGATGCGCTCTGAATTCGGGATGTATCCGGAAAGAACATTGAGGACGGTGGTTTTGCCGGCGCCCGTTCCCCCGGAAATGATCAGGTTGAGGCGGCCCTTGACCATGGCCGAGAGCAGTTCCAGCATCGGTCCGGTCAAAGTTTTGTTGTCGATCATGTTGCGCGCGGTGATCGGATCGCGGCCAAAGCGGCGGATGGAGAGGCAGGCTCCGTCGAGGGCCAGGGGAGGAATGATGGCGTTGACGCGCGAGCCATCCTGGAGGCGGGCATCGACCATGGGCGAGGACTCGTCAACGCGGCGCCCGATGCGGGACACGATGCGGTCGATGATTTGCATTAAGTGCTGGTTGTCCTTGAACGACAAGCCGGTGATTTCCAGCTTGCCGGCGCGCTCGATGTACACGCGGTCGAAGCGGTTGACGAGAATGTCGGAAATGGTGGGATCTTTGAGGAGCGGCTCGAGCGGGCCCAGGCCAAAGATTTCGTCGAGGATCTCGCGCGACAACTGCTCGCGCTCGGCGAAACTGAGAGGAACCGCCTCGCTGTTCACCGAACTGCGAATCAGGACGAGAACTTCCTCGCGCGCCGAATCTCCGGTGGAGCGGCCGAGTTTTTCCAGGTCGAGGCGATCGAGGATCTTGCGGTGCAAGTCCGCCTTGACCTGCTGGTACTCGCTCCGTTCGAAAACTTGCAGATTGGCCATGTATTCCAGACCGCTTTTAATTTCAACTCGCGGGATTTTGTAATTTGGTAATTTTGTAATCTGGTAATTTGAAACCGGCTGGTTTTAAATTACCAAATTACCCGATTACGAAATTACAAAATGTAGTTCTAAACCGTCTTAAACAACGACCAGGCAGTGCGCTTCAGATCCAAATCGTCCTTGGTCAAGTATTCCGCCAGCCCGGAAATAGAGCGGGCAATTTCGCTGTTCCCCTGCTGCATCACAGGAACGCCGCGATCGATCGAGGCCGAGACCGCGAAGTACTGATTGGGGATTCGCCAGAGCACGGGCGCCCCGATGGCGGCCTCGGTCTCCGCTTCATTGAAGCCCGCCACCTTGCGATAACGGTTCAACACCAAGGCAAAGCGGTCCCGGGAGCCGCTCTCGCCGAGATACTGGGCCACACGTCCGGCACCCCATAGGGAAGCGACATCGGCGTGGGCCACGAGCAGAATTTTCTCCGACAGGTTGCTGACCAGACGAGTGGCGCTGTCGAGTCGGGAGGAAGCGTCCACGACGATGTAGTGAAACAGGCCGACCATGGTGTCAAAGAGGCGGGCAAAGTCGGAAGCGGAGGGCTCGATAGCCGTGGGCATCACGGCGCCGGCCAACAACTGCAGGCCGTCATCGTGACGGACCATGAAGCTGTCGAGCAGGGACGCGTCCAGGCGATGCAGATTCGAGATGGCGTCTGAGATGGTGAATGTGGGCTTGAGATTTAGATGCAAGGCGCAGTGACCCAGTGGCGCCAGGTCTAGCAGTGCGGTGCTGTGGTGAAGCGACTCCAAGGCCAGAGCCAGATTGACGGCGACGGTGGTGGCGCCGCTGCCGCCTTTGCCGTTCACGACCGTGAACACCTTTCCCCGCGAACTTTCGCGTCCGGGCTTGCGACGAGCTGCCGTCAGGCGGACGAAGGCTTCCAGCAAATCGGTGGTGGTGGTGGGGCGCTCAATGTATTCGCGCACACCCGCCCGCATGGCACTGACAATCAACTGGGGCTGAGTCATGGGACCGACGACGAACATGGCGGAATCGGGAAGTTCCTGGTGCAGCAACTCCACGGCCCGTAGCGCCGAGGTGACGCCATCGGTGGCGATATCCAGCAGAACCACGTCGGGCGCAAAGGTTTGAGTTCTGCGGATGACCGGGTCGGTGGCGGCCAGAGGCAGAGTGGGGCTGCTGCAGACAATGCGGGCTACGCTGGTGCCATCCACCAGAACCTGAAGCACCGCGCGCTGGTCATTGTCCGTGGCGAACACGGCTACTGACAATTCCGGCATGACTCGTTCTCCACTGCCCTTTCTAAAATACGCGCTAGGTGAGATCGGGTCATCTCACCATCGGGCCATCTGAAACCCGGCCATCTGAAACGGATCACCCGATGGCCGGATGATCCGATCACCCGATTTTTACTTGCTGCCCTCGGACTTCTTGCCATCGAACTTGCCCTTATCCAGATTCGGCACCGGCATCGCCGGACCCTTCGGCGGCTCGGCACTGGGCGAGATCCGGTGCACGGTACACAAAACCATCAATTCCGAGTTGCTCTTTTGGTCGCTCTTGCTTTTGAAGAAATTGCCGATAATCGGGATATCGCCCAGCCATGGAATCTTGTTGGCAGTATTTGTGACCCGGTTATCCAGCAGGCCGGCGATGACGAAGCTCTGGCCATCTTGCAGTTCGAATTCAGTGTCCGCCTTGCGTGTGCTGATGGCGGGTATGGTGGTTCCCGAAACCGTGACGGCGTCCGCGAAGTCCAACGTACTCACCTCGGGAGCGACGCGCAGGTGGATGCTACCGTTCGGCTGAATTATCGGCGTGAACTTCAAGCGCACGCCAAATTCGCGAAACTGAACCGTGACGGTTGCGATTCCGCCGGCGCCGGGCTGCACGACGGGAAAGGGAAATTCGCCTCCAGCCAGGAAACTGGCTTCCTTACCATTGACCGCAATCAGATTGGGTTCGGCCAGAATCTGCAAAAGATTCCGCGTCTTAAGGGCCTCGATTACTGCACCCAGATGGACCTGAGGGTTAAAGAAGAACATATTGAGTACATTCGAAACCGTCGCCGTACTGGGATATGGGCTGCCCGTTCCCAGATCGGTGATGGTCCCCAGGCCTGAGACTCCGCCGAACTGGCCGGTGGTCGTACTGCCGATGGTATTTCCAGCGCCGGTGGAAAGCAGATTGAAGCCCACTTGGGTCATAGCCGAGCGATCCACCTCGGCAAACTTGACTTCCAGAAGCACTTCCTCTGCCCCGACCGGGCCAAATGTCAGCACATTCACTACATTCTTGGAATACGCCGAAGCCAGCGCGCCGGCGTGCTTCGCGGTGTCTTCGGTGGTGACATGACCGGAGAGAACAATCGCGTTACGCGAGGGCGTCACGTTGATCTGCTCATTCGGGAACAGGCGATGCATCTCTTCCGAAGCCGCCGTGATATCGACATCCACCCGAAGATCGAAGCTGCGAGAGCGCTCCAGTTCGTCCCAGATCAGCAGCGAAACTTCGCCCGGAGCGAGCCCATTGACCAGGACCTGGGTTGGCGTGACGACCAGCGCATCCGCCACCGTGGGGTCGGTTACTGAGACGCGCTTCAGTCTTTCGGTCGTGTTAATCAGGAGGGACTTACCCACCATCACGCGCAGCGGAGCGGCACCCGCAGTAACGCTTTGGCCGGCTGTGTTAGCGGTGGTGGAGGGTTGCGCGGCAGGCGCATTGGCCTGGTTTTGAGAATCCTGGTTCGGAGAAGAAGGGGAAGCCGTCGCGGGAGCGGCCGGCGGAGTGCCGTCGGGAGCAACGGTACGCGCGAGCGCTCTGCTTGGGAACATGGTTGCCGCACCGAGAAGGATCACGGCTGCGACGAGCGTAGGAGCTTTCATGAATTCGCACCTCTGCGAGGATGCACGAGCAAATCCATCGAGAGCAGGTCTATCGAAAGCAGACTCATCGAGAGAAGACTCATCAAGGCATGAGCGGACGCGAATCGTTGCGGTATTGTGAGCTCAAAACTTGCTGGTTTCATCCCGTTTGCTGCCGCGGATCATTTCTACCGTATAGGGCGCTGGTGGTGGAGGCGTCGAGCCTTTCGCTACTACTTTGTGGGCTTTGGGTTTGGGCTCGGTCGTCGCCACCGGTTTCTCGCCGAGGTACAGCGAACTTGTCCGCGTCGCGCCGATGCCGCCTTTTTTGGTGTCCAGCGGATTCCGCAAAGAGAGCTGAATCCGTCCTTCCTGCGAAACCAGCGCCAGCTTCTGCGCGTCATCCGGAGAAACCAGGAGCGTAATCACCGGGGCGGTTTGCGCATCTGTGGAAGAACTCCGGTCCAGGGTCTTGCCCACGGCGATGACTGCAACGTTTTCGAGGACGGTGGTGGTTTGACGTTCGTTGCCGCTGCCTTGAGTACCCGTAGCCAGCACATCCACGCGCGTGCCCGGTTGCACAAAGCCCGCCACCGAAACCACATCGTTGACACGCACCGAAACTGCGCGCATTCCCTGCGGGATCAACGAGGGCAGGCCGGCTCCAGCGTTTAGCGCCGCCAACTTGCTGGGCAGAATAAATTCGCCTTTGCTTACCGGCATAACTGCACCGCGGCCCAGAACCTTCGAGGTTGTGGAGAATGCCCCGGGAGGAACCGCCGCGGGCGGGATAGTGACGACGAGTACATCTTGAGCTTGCACCTTGGCTCCGACTTGAATATCGTCGGCAGCGACCACGACCGGCACTCCGCCCGCATTGTTGCTTGAGCCGGCAAAGGTCCGGAGTCGGTTATAGACGGTAAAGGCGACGAGCAGGCCGACAGCGAGCGCCAAGCCTCCGATCATCAACAAACGGCTTCGATTCATTCCACTCCTTAAGGACAACTCCGGACTTATGTGTCGTCTGTGTCGTCGCGGCGGACTTATATTTCCGCTATCTCCGCGAGTGCGACGTACTCCTAAAGGTTGCCTACTGGGCGCCGACTGAGCTGGCTACCTGCGAAAATACGTTGTTAGCATTGCCACCGATCAGACGGACGGTGCCGATCACGATCACCAAAATTACGGCTAGCATCACAGCATATTCTGCGATGTCCTGCCCTTCCGCATTGCGCCACAAGAGCTTAGCCAAATCTGTCATTCTAGACTCCTTCGAGTTTTCCGCGGAAACTCCCACTCTTGAGATACCCGTGGGACCAGTCCCTATGCGCTAGTTTCGCAGATTCGGGACGGCTCTGGGAAACATTTTTTCGCCTTCGTAACTCTCTGATGCTGGGTGTTTTGCGGACCCCTGGAAAAGTGGGCATTTTTAACGGCGGGATGCGTTCGGACCAGCGTTCGGACCAGGATGATCGCCTTGGAGTCGCGGAATGCGGCATGCCAATTGGGGTCGAGCAGGAGGGCTTGCGCCAGCGCGCAGGACGGGGGCAGAAGCGCCGCCTCCACCTTCCAGCGGTCAAGAACGTCTCGCCAACCGGTCCGGAGCTGCACGGCGGTCTCAAACTGGCGGAGGAGGTCTTCGCTCCGGAGATCGGCGCCATAGAGGTCGGCGCGGCCGTCCACGAATACGCGATATTGGGGATAGAGCTTCCAGATCGCATAGCCTCCCCAGTCGTAGTAAACAAAGATTTTCCGGGGCTGGTCGCTGGCCCGCAAGAACGCGACGGCTTTTTGGGGAAACTGCTCCGCCTCGCGAGCCTCCTGGTTGCGGACAAGACTGACCCACTTCACTAATGCAAACACAACCATCAGCATGAGAACAGCCCCGTTAAAAAGTGGCCGGAACCGCGAGGAGGACGGATTCCGCCGTGCGACAGTTGGGGACGCTGAAGCGGCGGGGAGAGCTGCGGCGATCACCGGTATCGCCAGCAAAACGAAAATTGGGATGTGGCGGACGGCGTCCAGAGCGGCGAACGAGGTGAGGAGCAGGGGCACGATTACACGCCCTTTAGGCCGCGAGCGGGAACTGGCGAGTGCGGTCAGAAGGAGCAGCCATACCAGCAACAATGGCCGATAGAGCCACTCATGAAAATCCGGCGAGAACCACTCGACAATAAACGACCGCATCGCGGGCGACCGTAAGGTATCAAAAGGGTAACGATAAAGTTGGGCGCCGCTCGGGTTGAGGGGCACGAGAGCCAAACAAGCCAGCAGAAGCAGCAGCACGCGCAGGAGGATGGGGCGTGCATCCTGCCAAGGCGTGTCGCCGACGGCAGTCTCCAGGATCAGGCCGACACCATAGGCAAACAACAGGGCGAGGCCGAGCGCGAATCCGGCGTGCAGATTCAGCCAGAGGAGAAAGAGCGGCGGTATGCAGAGCAGCAGCCGGGGCCGATCTTTTTTTGTTTTTGTTTTTGTTTTTGTGCCGCCTTCGAGTTTTGTGCCACCTTCGAGCAGCCATAGAAGCAGGCTGGCGAGCGTGAAGGTGAACATCTGCGGCCGCACGCCCCAGGAGGGAGCCGACGCCAGAGCGCCGAAGACCGTCGCCGCGGCTGCCCAGTGCGCCTTTCCGGGGCAGCGCAGATAGAGCAGCATAAATCCAGCCGTCGTAATGACCGCGGAGAAGACGATCAGCGCGGCGGCGCCACCGTGTTTCCACAGTTCGTAAAACACGACCTCCGACAACCACTCATGCGACACCCACGCGTGCCCGGCGCGAGTGAAGGAAAAAGGGTCGGAGTGCGGGACGTGGCCGGTTTCCACGATCCACTGGCCGGTGCGCAGATGCCACCACAGATCGGGATCGACCGCATTGCGCGCCGTCATCGCCAGTAGGCCGATCAACAGGATCGCTGCGAATGCTATTCCCGTGCCGCTCGGCATTTGGAGATTTCGTGGCATGCTCTTCGCGATTATGTTGCGCGCGATTATGTTGCGTCGCGATTATAGAATGCGCGCGGCTCCTGCATAGGGTCCGCTTAAAGAAGGGGCGCATAAACAGAACAGAATGTGGATAGAATAGGCATTCCATTCGAACCATGTCTGAAACACCGAGACTGCGCAGTTGGTTGCTAGCCGCAGCATTCCTCTGGATGGCGGTTATCAACGGCGTCATCTTATGGAACACCCGAGTTCGGGTCCGGCATGGCTACGGCGATTTTGCATCGTTTTACGCCGCGGGCACTCTGGTTCGCAGGGGACTCGGTACCGAGATCTACAATCACGAAGCCCAGTGGAAAGTACAGCAGGAATTTGCTTCCGAAGTAGAAATTCGCCAAGGCCCTTTGCCTTACATTCGACCGCCGTTCGAAGCCTTATTGTTTTCGGTGTTCGCCACTTGGCCTTATGCCACGGCTCTGCTTCTTTGGACCGGCCTCAAACTTGCTCTCCTGGCGGTGATTCCGTTCGCTGTGATCCGAAGCAGATCATGGGAGGAACATATCCCACTCTGGGCAGTGGGCCTTCTCGCGCTGGGTACATTTCCTGAGTTCATGGATCTACTCATGGGCCAGGATGCAACGCTGCTGGCCCTTCTGTTCGCGATTTCTTTCCGGCAGCTTGCCACGGACAGGGATACGGCTGCGGGCTTTGTTCTCGGTCTGGCGCTCTTCAAGTTTCAACTGGTGATACCTTTCGTCATCGCGCTCTGCATCGCCGGCCGCAAACGGGTGTTACCCGGCTTTGTTACGTCCGCCTTCGCCGTCCTTGCCATTTCCGCCGCCATAGTTGGCTGGAAGGGCTTGTTACAGTACCCTAGCTATTTGCTGGCTTTAAACCAGGCTGCGGGGATCGGAGTAATCACTCCTGAGTACCAGATCAATCTCCGTGGCCTGCTTACTTTTTTTGTCGGCCGCTCACCCTATCCCGGTCGCATCCATTTGGTGCTGCTGCCAGTGGCGCTTGCCGCAATTGTGTATGCGGGTCTTATTTGGCGAAAGGCGGGAGGCCGCTGGTTGGCGGAAGGATTTGGGCTGGCGCTGATTGTCGCGATTGTCACCAGTTATTACGCCTATGACTATGATCTACTCTTGCTAATCGTCCCTCTAGTCGCCATGCGAGCCCGGTCGGCAGAACCTTCGAAAGCAGATAGGATTACCCGGTATTTCGAAGCGGCCGGATTGCTGCTTCTGTTTCTCACGCCTGTGTACTGGTTTGTGAGATTACAACTTCGGGCCGAATGCCTAATGACACTGCCATTGCTGGCCCTGGGCATTGCCTGGGCACGCAGGCTACGCGACGCGGGCGCGGGGCTGGGCGCGGCCACAAGGGCACCGGTGCCGGGCGAGCAAGGATGAAGGATGAAGGATGAAGATGACCACGGTCGCGGCTTCGCCCTTGCTCCAGTTTCGTTCTTGGCAGTTGCCGCTGCTTACGATCCTCTTCGCTATCGGCATGTGGACTTACCTCGATCGCGTGCTGATTCCGCATCAGATTTCCGACGCCGCCGCACATGACCGGCCGCGCGGCAATCTTTCCGATCTCTATCCTCGCTGGCTGGGCGCGAGGGAACTGCTCCTTCATGGCCGGGATCCTTATAGCGCCGAGGTCACGCGCGAAATTCAAACCGGATACTACGGGCGCCCCCTCGATCCTTCGCGGCCCGCGGACCCAAAAGACCAGCAAGCTTTCGCATATCCAGCGTACGTCGTTTTCTATTTGGCGCCTACGGTCCGTCTTCATTTTGGAATTGTGCAAAGGGCATTTTTCTGGATTCTGGTGGGCATAACGGCGGCCAGCGTTTTTCTCTGGCTTCGCGTGTTGGGTTGGACGGTCGCACCTTCAGTGCAGGCCGCCATGGTGGCCCTGACCCTGAGCAGCCTGCCCGTGCTGCAGGGACTCAAGCTGCAACAGTTCAGTCTGTTAGTTGCCGCCATGTGCGCGGCGTCGATGGCGCTGCTGGCTGCGGGATGCCTGATTCCCGCTGGTATTCTGCTGGCCCTGGCGACCATCAAGCCTCAACTCGTGTTGCCTTTGCTGCTGTGGCTCGGCCTGTGGAACCTCGGCGACCTGAGGCGCCGCTACCGCCTAGCTGCCTCATTTCTTATCGTCATGGGTGTTCTCTGCGCTGCTTCGGAATGGTTTCTGCCGCACTGGATCGGGCGCTTCTGGCATGCGGCTGGCGCCTACCTGCAATATACCCATGCCGTCCCAGTTCTGGAGGCGGTTGTTCCGTACCCGTGGGGCAGACTACTGGTGGTATTGTTTGCGGGCACGGTCGCAGTGGTTTGCTTTAAACAGCGCAGAGAGCCAGAAAGTACGGACGCTTTTCGATCATCCATCTGTCTTGTGATGGCGCTGACCGTACTCACGGTACCTACGTTTTCTCTCTATAATCAAGCGTTGCTGCTGCCTGCCATCCTCCTGATCGCGCGCGATCGAAGAATGATCTGGGGACGGAACCTGGCCAACCGCGCCCTCCTGATCGCGGTTACCGTATTATTGGCGTGGCCATGGTTCTGTTGCACAGCGCTGGCGGCGCTTTCCTTTGCCTTATCGCAGGAGACGGTCGAGCGCGCATGGGCAGCACCGCTTTGGACGGTGCCACAGATCCCCCTGGGAGTGGCTGCCCTGATGCTGGTCCATCATTATCAGAATCAGAAAACATTTGCTGCGCCGGCAGGGCTGAGAGGCTGAGTAGGACGCAATGAAGCCGCGCTATGGGCATTACTGGATCAGCTTGCTCCTGAGCGTGGCCCTCGTCCCTGTTTTGCGACGACTGCACCTTCCGGTCAGGTTCGATTGGAAAGCGCTTGCAACCGCGTACTGGATCCTGACGATGCAGTCCGTATTCCTGGCAGCGATGCTGTGCGTGATCGGCCTGCCGGCGGAGGCGATAGCGAGAACTCTTGTCGATGGTTGGCGGCGCGAACCGCTTCGCATCGTTCTCTTGCTGCTCTACGTCATGGTTCTGGGCTGGACATTCCCTTGGATGACAGCGGTGGTTCTGACGGTCGACACCGTCGCCATACTCGAATTCCACGAGCGGAAGCCCCACCAGTTGCGCCAAGCCGCGGGTGCGGTGCTACTGCCCGCTCTTTATGTGCTTGCCGGTTTTCTGCTGGTGCCCGCTTACAACGACATCATCGCCACGGTTCGTTTCAATTTCGCATATGATGCCGCATTCAATGCGATGGACAGGTGGATGCTTCATGGATGGTCCGTTTCCGATCTGTCGCACTGGGCGATAGGAAGATTTCCGCTTCCCTTTTTCCGCTTTTTGGAATTCATTTATTTCGGCATGTTTCCTCAGATTGGAGCGGCCATTCTCCTCGTCAGTGTTTCTGGCGGGAAGAACCGCGGCCTGCGGTTAGTAGGCACGATTCTCATGGCATACTATCTTGCCCTCGGGCTGTTTTACTTATGGCCGAGCCATGGTCCGTATTCCGTGTGTCCCGAGCATTTCTCGCGGTTTCCCGCCACTCTGCAGGTGTACGCCATCCAAAAAAACATGATGGCGCATGCGCTGGCGCTTTGGAATCATGTTCCGACCGAGCGCATCTCCGGATACTTCATCGCCTTCCCCTGCATGCATATCGCCCAGCCACTCATCGTGATGTGGTACTTGCGCCGCTGGAAACGAATGTTGATTTTCCTGGGCGCTTATGACTGTCTGTTGATTGTGTCCATTCTTCTGCTGGAGTGGCACTACCTTGTCGATATCATCGGGGGCATATTAGTCGCTGGGATTGCCATAGCGATAACCGATAATTCGGCCTAGTGAAACGGTTGGATTCGGAACGGCTCTGAAACCATGCGCTGGGGCAATACCGTTCTGGACGGCGACGCAGATTCCCGTGGGAGTGGCTGCCCTGATACTGGTGCATTATTATGAGAGGACTTTTACCGCGCCGGTAAGGGCAGGCACGTCGTAGAATGCTTGCGGGGCCTCTGCCAGTTTGCTGGCATGATGGCCGGAGGAGAGTCCAGCATAAAATGTCGGCTATTTCGCATTCGGGCATATCTACCGTCTTCCCCATCGCGATCTTCGTACAGGGGAGCGATCAACAAACGCTGTCGCTGAATCACACCCCCTACACCGTGGGCCGCAAGGTGGATCGCGACCTGGTGATCGCCGACCCGCGCGTGTCTCGCGAGCATGCTCAGATCGTTGCGGAAGACGGCGAGTTCTTTGTCGTCGACCTGGGCAGCAAACATGGCACCTTCGTCAATGGCGAGAAGGTTGACCGTCACAAGCTGCAGCGCAACGACAGGCTGGAATTCGGCGCGCGCGATATTGCGTATGTAATTTTCCATCCGCTGACCACCACCTCGAACACGGCGCGGGAGTTTCTGAGCCAGATTTCAGGCATCCAGATTGCCCCGGAGGCTAGCGACCTCGAGAAACTGACGCTGTTCATGGAAGCGGCGCGCAAGCTGAACACCATCGGCGTGCTCGATGAAATCCTGGTTACGCTGCTCGAGGCCACGCTAAAACTGACGCGCGCCGAGCGCGGCTACATCTTCCTGAAAGATCTCGACGGAACCCTGACGCTGGCTGCCGGGCGCAACTCGAAGGGCGAGGCGCTGCTCGACGACAAGACAATTTCGCGTTCGGTTCTTGAAGGCGCCTTGACCTCTAACTCCGAATACCTGGTCACCGACACCAGTCAGATGCTCGACGTAAAGGAGCGGCGAAGCATTGTCGCCTTCGACCTGCGAACTGTGATCTGCATGCCCCTGCGCAAGCCTTTGGTGCAAACCACCCGCGCCGATCAACCAGCCGGTGGGGAAGTGATGGGCGCTCTCTATGTCGATTCGCGCTTTGCCTCGCGCGATATCACCAGCGTCAGCCACGATATTCTGCGCGCGATCGCGATGGAAGCTGCCCAGCTAGTCGAAAACGCGCGCCTGGTGCAGGCCGAGGAAGCGGGGCGCCGTTACCAGCAGGAACTGGGGATCGCGGCGTCCATTCAGCAGCGTCTGTTGGCGGTGACCCTTCCCGAAGTTCCTTTTGCGCGGGTGAACGGACGCAACTTGTCCTGCAAGGAAATCGGCGGCGATTTCTTCGAAGCCGTGAACACGCCCCAAGGCCTGGCCGTCGTTCTCGCCGACGTCAGCGGCAAAGGAGTCTCGGCCGCTCTGCTGGCTTCGATTCTCCAGGGCATGGTCTACTCGCAACTCATTTCCGGCATGCCACTGGTGGAGATCGTCGACGCGGTCAATCGCTTCTTCACCTACAAGCACATCGGTGAGAAATACGCGACTATGATCATTACTCGCCTGCGCAGCGACGGCGATCTTGAATATGTCAACTGCGGACATGTGCCGCCGGTGTGGATCTGTGGCAATAATAAAGAGGTGCTCCGGCCATCCCACGGCAACCTGCCCGTAGGTCTGCTGGCGGATGCGACTTACTCGAGCGACCGCTGCCAGATGAAGCCGGGGGATCGGATGATCCTGGTGACCGATGGCGTCACCGAAGCCGAGAACGCCCGCGGAGATATGTTTGACAGCGAACGCCTTGAACATGTGGCGGGGAAGAGCACCTCGATGGAGGACGTTTTCACCGCCGTCGCCGATTTTTGCGGAGGCACGCCGCTCAACGACGATTGCACCGTAGTAGAACTGTCGTACTCCGGCAGCTAAGGACTGCGACGCCCGCCCCTAAAGGGGCATTCCCATTCGGAGAATTTACGGCAACGCTAAAGCGATGCCCTGATACGAAGCCTGAGGCTTTCGGCAATCCTGAGAAACCGCACTCTGTAATAGTTCCTAAGGCCGCGCCCCCGGATGAATCTCCACCGTGGACCAAGTCTTGTCCGCTGCGTGGCACAGCGTCTCCAGCGCGCAATCGGCGCACTTCGGACCTCGCGCCACGCAAAGCTTCCGCCCGTGCCAGATCACTTCGTGAGAAAAATCCGTCCACCGTTCGCGAGGAACGATCCGCATCAAATCTTCTTCAATCTTTCGAGCGTCTTCTTGTTTCGTCAGTTCAAGACGGCGTGAAATCCGCGTCACGTGCGTATCCACTACGACCCCTTCATTCTTTTTGAACCACGTGCCGAGCACGACGTTCGCCGTTTTGCGAGCCACTCCGGGAAGGGTCAGCAACTCCTCCATCGTCTGCGGCACGTTCCCGCGAAAGTCCGCGACGATCTTTCGCGCCGCGCCCACCACCGACTTCGCCTTGTTGCGGAAGAAGCCGGTCGAGCGGATATCGGGCTCCAACTGTTCCGGCTCGAGCGCGGCGAAATCCTGAACGGTCGGATACTTTTCAAACAGCACAGGCGTGACCATGTTTACCCGCACATCGGTACACTGCGCGGAAAGAATCGTTGCCACCAGCAACTCCCATGCGCTGCGGTGGGTGAGTGCACAGGTCACATCGGGATAGAGTTGATCAAGACCGGCGATGATCTGACGTACCCGCTCCGGCGCCAAAGGATCATACCCAGACGCAGATTTCTTTTTCAGAGCAACAGCCTTCGGCGCCTTCCTGGCGTTAGCCGGCGCTCGACCAGCGGCGGGACGCGTGGACGCATTCTTCGCATTTCTTCCCTGCAAGGATTGTGTACTCTTCAACGGCGCGCTCTTCAACGCCGAACCCATGGCGCGGCGCGCACCTTCCTGTCGGCCGCTGCGACTCGGTTGACGCGGCACATTTCCGCGGGGCATCGGTTTCCTCCTGAGCAGTGGTTCATGGTAACAAAACCGCTGGCTTCGGACCGTCCGCACATCCCAAGTGAATGCGCTGCAATTGACGGCTTGGCGGCCGGGTGAGTACTCTGAGAATCAAAGGAAAAACTTGTGGCAGTGAAAAGCATCAAACTCGGACAAGTCTGGCGCCAGGATGCAACCGGCCAGGATCACCTTGTCACCAAGGTGTACAGCGAAGTTTTCACCCAATATGCGGTGCTGCGGCCCGCCGAGGTCACCGCGCCCAATGCGCCCGTCGTGAAGGTGAAGGTCGCCAAATCGGCGGAGGGCGTAACCTTGCCCGGCTTCAGCTTCACGCAGGAAGGGGCGTTCTAAACGGCATCGGGTGAGCTGACCATCGGGTCATCGGGTGATTGAAAACCAATTTCCCGATCATCCGATGACCCGATCTCCCGATGACCCGATCCAATGACCGAGAAAATCCTTACCTTGGTTTTCGTCTTCATCAATTCCATCGTGGCTGCGACCGGCTATGCCGGCATTGCTCTGCTCATGGCGATTGAGTCCGCGTGCATTCCGCTGCCTTCCGAACTGATCATGCCTTTCGCCGGCTACCTTGTTTATACAGGCACGATGAAGCTGGTTTGGGCGGCAACGGCCGGCGCGATCGGCTGCAATCTAGGTTCGCTGGTCGCCTACGAAATCGGCTGCTACGGCGGGCGCCCGCTGGTCGTGCGTTACGGACGCTGGATCCTGATGGGCCACCGTGAACTCGACTGGGCCGACCGCTTCTTTGTGCGCTGGGGAGACATGGCCGTATTCATTGCGCGCCTGCTGCCCGTGATCCGCACATTTATCGCGCTGCCCGCCGGAATCGCCCGCATGCCGCGCGGCAAATTCCACATCTACACTTTCCTCGGATCGTGGCCCTGGTGTTTCGTGCTGGCCTACTTCGGCATGAAACTCGGCGAGAACTGGCGCTCGCTCGGCAAGTACTTCCATAAGTTCGACGCGATCATCGGGGTCTTGCTGTTGGGCGGGATTGTCTGGTTCCTCTGGTCGCACTGGCAGAATCGCCTGCGCGCCGCGGAGTAGCATGGGACTTCTGAGCCACCTTCTATATCCGTGGGGCATCATTCTTCAGGGACTGGCGATTGTCCACTTTATCCGGCGGCGGCCCGATACCTACTGGATTTTCATCATCCTGTTTCTCGGTCCGCTGGGCGCGATTATCTATCTCTTCGTCGAGGCGCTGCCCGACATTGGATTGCTGGGCCAGTCCTTCAAGGTCTTTCCGCGCCGCAGACGCATTGGCGAATTGGAAGTTGCGATCCGCGACAATCCGTCGGCGGGAAACTACGAAGAACTCGGCGACCTTTACATGGATGACGGCCAGCTCCAGTTGGCGCGAGGAGCATTCGACAAGGCCATCGCCGCCCGCCGATACGCCGGACCCTTTTTATCGGCGCGGCGTTTGCGCCATCCAGTTAGGCGACGCCGCAGCAGCGTTACCTGACCTTGAGCGCGTCGTCGGCAAAGAGCCTGACTACGATTTCCAGCGCGCCGCTGGGTTGCTTGCCCACGCCTACGCACAGACTGGGCAAAAAGAAAGGGCAGAGGCGCTCTTCCGGCAGGTAACGGTCACGTTGACCTTGTCAGAGACTTACTTGAATTTCGCGGAGCTTCTGGCCTCCGAGGGTCGCAACGCCGAAGCGCGCGAATGGGCGCAGAAGGTGCTTGATAAGAAACCGACCATGCCGGGTTATTTGCGGCGGCGCGAGAGGCCTTGGTTTCGGCGGGCAAAAGAAATGCTTAAGAGATTGCCCGCGTGAGGCGGTACTGGCGCGACGGCATGCCACTACGGGGAGTGTTTTGCCTTCGCTGGAGCAGTGGTTCCGGATAGTTGGTGAAATCGCTGTTCTCAACAGTTATTCGCTTAAGATGTTCCCGATCAGCCGATTGAAGTGTTTTCGTTACTTGAGGGGGGCCGTGTACGTTCGCTTCGCAGTCGCGGAGATTCATGAGCATTCGCAGCGCGGCGTGGGCGTTTTTCAGGCACTGTATCGGTTACGTGATGCTGGCAAGTTGTATCCCTACGAGGAAGAGCATCTCCGCATAGTATCGGAATGGTTCAACACGCACCTTGAGAAGCCAGCGCGGTTCACGGCAGCCAAGCCGCCTTACTACCGGAAGAAAAGCAAGGCAATTTCCTGGTTTAGAGATACCGCGCACGAACACATCGCCCGTATCCGCGAGATGGTCGCAATACTTGAGAACCACAGCGTTTCGGTGCGGATGCTAAAAACTGACAGCGTTGGATACGTTGTCTACGAAGACGAGCATCAAGTCGTCGCGGAACCATTTTCTGACGTTCAGTTTTGACTGCGAGTTGTGCTTGTCGATAAACCGCGTTTACGCCAACAACCCTCAGTCGCGGCGCACGATGAATTCCAACATTCCGCTCAAGGGTGGGGCTGACAGCCAAGAGCCAACAGCTAACAGCCAAAGTGCTATCCTTCCCTCGATGCGAATTGCCTGCCTTGAATGCACCCGCTGCGGAGAGCATCTCTCCGCCGAACGACCGCAGAATGTCTGTCCCAAAGATGGTGGCGTGCTTTACGTCCGCTACGATCTTGCCAGCCTGAAAGGGAAGTTGCGTCGCGAAGATCTATCGGGTCGCGTGGCCAGCATGTGGCGTTACGCTGAAGTTCTCCCCGAACTTAGCGCAAATGAAAAGCCCGTCACGCTGGGCGAGGGATTCACGCCCATGCTACCCAGCCGCGAGCATGCGAATGTCTACATCAAGGACGGAGGCCTGAATCCAACCGGATCGTTCAAAGCTCGCGGCATGTCGGTCGCAGTGACCATGGCCAAACATTATGGTCTGAAGAAGCTGGCCGCTCCTTCTGCCGGAAACGCTGGGGGCGCGCTGGCAGCGTACGCGGCCGCGGCGGGCATCGAAGCCTATATTTTTATGCCGAAGGATGTGCCCTTGGCGAATCGCATGGAATGCGATTACTACGGCGCGCACGTTACTCTGGTCGACGGCTTGATCAGCGATTGTGGCCGCATAGTGGCCGAACGCAAGGACAAGGAAGGTTGGTTCGATGTCTCGACCCTCAAAGAACCGTTTCGTGTCGAAGGCAAGAAGACGATGGGCTACGAGGTTGCCGAACAACTGGATTGGAAACTGCCGCGAGGCATCATCTATCCGACCGGCGGTGGCGTGGGCATGATCGGCATGTGGAAGGCTTTCGATGAAATGGAGGAACTGGGCTGGATCGGTTCCGAGCGCCCAAGAATGATCACGGTGCAGGCTGCTGGCTGCGCGCCTATCGTGAAAGCGTGGGAGGGGGGAAAGAGCGCTTCCGAAATGTGGGCTGGCGCCGCTACCTTTGCCGCCGGACTGCGCGTGCCCAAGGCTTATGGCGATTACCTGATTCTCGAGGTACTCAAAAAAAGCCAGGGCGCCGCGGTCGCTGCTACCGACGAGGAAATCCTTGCAGCCACGCGACACTGGGCCAGCGTGGAGGGCGTATTCGCCGCTCCTGAAGGGGCCGCATCACTCGTGGCCTATCGGAAGCTGCGCGCCAGCGGCTTCTTCCGCGAGGAAGACAAGGTGGTGCTCTTCAACACGGGCTCAGCCTACAAGTATCTCGACATGATCGAAGCGCAAGAAAGGACGGTGCGGCTGGAGACGCCCACTGCAGGCAACATTGGCGGCATCATCGGGCCATACTGAACCCGCAAAACAGGAGCCATGGGCTTCTCTTTCCAACGCGATTCGTTTCAGCGACAGCGCGAAGAAATGGTGCGCACGCAACTCGCAGAGCGTGGAATCCAAGACCGTCGCGTGCTCGCCGCTATGGGCAAAGTGCCGCGGCACGAGTTTGTCCCGGAGGCTTTCCGGCCAGACGCCTATGGGGACCATCCGCTGCCCATCGGCGAAGGACAAACCATTTCGCAGCCCTATATCGTGGCTGCGATGCTCGAGCATCTCGCTCTTGAAGCCACCGATCGCGTGCTTGAAGTCGGCACTGGTTCCGGCTACGTGACGGCACTGCTTTCGCTGCTCTCGGCCGAGGTGTATTCGGTGGAACGCCATGCGCCACTGGCGGCTACGGCGGAAAGTACGCTGCGCCGGTTGGAATATCGCAACGTAACGATCAGAGTTGGCGATGGCAGCCAAGGTTGGATTGAATACGCGCCGTTCGACGCTATTCTTGTTTCTGCCGCAACCGCCGAGATGCCGCCAATGCTGTTCGCTCAGTTGCGCGAAGGCGGACGCATGATGGTGCCGGTCGGCCCGCCCTTTAGCCAGGAATTGCAATTGATCTCGAAAGTCAGGGGAGAGCCCGAGGTTAAGATTCTCGAAGGTTGCCGGTTTGTGCCGCTGGTGGGGGGAACAGCGGACAGTGAATAGGACTGTGATCGCGTGACGAGTCGTAGATGCGATGGAGCGCCGGGCGTCCTCGCCCGGCCAGAGGGATGCCTGCACAGGCCGGGCGAGGACGCCCGGCGCTCCACTGCTGCTTTACAATTGTGCCGTGGGCTTGCTCCGAAATCTTAAGATCACGTTGGAAATGATCAAGTGGGAGCACTCGATCTTCGCGCTCCCGTTTGCGCTCTGCGGGGCCATGCTGGCCGCTGGAGGGTTGCCGGCGTGGCGGCAACTGGGGTGGATCGTCGTGGCCATGGTCTCGGCGCGTTCCGCCGCGATGGCCTTCAATCGCCTGGCCGACACATCGATTGATGCCGCTAATCCCCGCACCGCGACTCGCGCTCTGCCGGTCGGACAGTTGACGCCAGGGTTCGTGAGCACATTCGTTCTGGTCGCTTGCGGAATTTTTGTCGTCGCCGCTTCGCAGTTGAACCGCTTGACGCTGCTGCTTTCGCCGGTGGCGCTGGCGGTGTTACTTCTTTATTCCTATACCAAGCGATTCACGCGCTGGTCGCATCTGTTTCTCGGATTTGCGCTCGGGATTGCTCCGGCGGCTGCCTGGATCGCGGTTCGTGGGTCGCTTGATCCTCGGATTCTGTTGCTCACCGCCGCGGTGACCTTCTGGGTGGGTGGATTCGACGTGATCTACGGCTGTCAGGATCATGACTACGACCGCAGCCATGGATTGCACTCGCTGCCGCGCCATTTCGGCATCAGGAAGGCGCTCGTCATTGCCCGTTTGTTTCACATCGTGATGCTTGGGCTGCTGGTCGCGCTGGTGCTTACGTTCGGGTTAGGTAAGCTGGCGATTGCGGGGGTGATCGCTGTGGCTGCGCTTTTGCTCTACGAACACACACTGGTCCGGCACGACGACCTGAGCAAGTTGGACGCGGCGTTTTTCACCATGAACGGGGTGATTTCGGTGGTGTTCTTTTTGTTTGTGGCGGGGGATTTGCTGCTGTGCCATTAGCCGGGCGGGGCTTGCCTCTTGCGCATCACTTCTGGGACATCGCGGGCTCCGTGCAGAATGGCTAACACTTCCAGCGCTGTTGGGCGTTCGCGGTAGACAATCAGATAGGAACCAATAGGCCAGAACCGCACGTCGCGCTCGGTTAGATCCGGGCGAGTGTGTCCCATCCGAGGTTGGCGGGCCAGCTTCTCAAATGCGTTGAAGAACTCATCTTCGAGTTGGTCGGCGGCGTTTGCATTGTCGAGCGCGACAAAATCCCAAATGTCCTGCAAATCTTGCAGCGCATCGGGCGAGAGCACATACGCGGACATAGCCGCTACTTTGCGCTTCTCCGCTGCCGCAGTCGCGCTCTCGCCTCGGGCCCTGGAATACCGAGGCCGCGATCTAATTGCTCGATCCCGCGGTCGATTTTCCGGCGCACTTCTGAAAGCCGCTGCTGTTTGAGTTGCTCGTGCTCTTCCAGAAGCCGCAGGCCTTCACGGATTACTTCCGAGGCAGAGGCATAGCGTCCGCTCTTTACCTTGTCGTCCACCATCTGTTCCAGTTCTGGCGTTAGAGAGATGTTCACCGTAGGCTCCTACGGGTACTATGCGCCGGCTCTCAGATAATGTCAAGAAATAGCATAAAATGACATTTCCAAATTTTCCTTCCAGTTGTATCGGCGGCATCGCCGCCCACCCTTGCGAAGAACGCAAGGATGGGGCACCCTCAGTTGTGGTGGCGCAGACGAACATCGTTCAAAGAGCGGGCCACCCGCCGGTGGTGGAGATGGGAAGTCAAAATCCACGCCCTGTGTCCGCAAAGAACGCGGACACAAGGACGGGGCACCCCGGAGTTGAGATGAGGGAAAGGGCGGGCCAGCCCCTGTGACTTCCCTTACGTTCCTGCGGTATCATCAATAGCGATGCCCGCTTCGCACCCATTCCAGACCGACGATTCGCATCTGCTCCCGATCAAAGATAAAGTCCTCGCGGGCGAACGCCTGAACGAGGCCGATGCGCTTGCCCTTTATGGGACGGGCGACATCCTGGCCGTGGGTTGGCTGGCTAACTGGGTTCGGGAGCGGAGGCATGGCGACAAGGCCTACTTCAACGTCAACCGCCATATCAATCCTACGAATGTTTGCGTGGCGGCTTGCCGGTTGTGCGCTTTTGGGCGCAAGAAAGATACTCCTGGCGCTTACACTATGGCGCTTGAAGAAGCCTTCGCGACGGCCGCTTCGGGTTACACCGAAGCGGTCACGGAGTTTCACATTGTTGGTGGACTGCATCCCGACTTGCCGTTTCAGTATTTTCTTGACCTGGTTTCCGGATTGAAAGAGCGCTTTCCGCTCGTCCACATGAAGGCTTTTACCATGGTGGAAGTTGCTTACCTGGCTAAGCGGGCTAAATTGACGATTCGCGAGACGCTGGAAAAAATGAAAGAAGCGGGGGTCGATTCGCTGCCCGGCGGTGGAGCCGAAATTTTTGCCGACCGCGTGCGGCACATTATTTGCGATCACAAGATTGACGGCGATCAATGGCTCGACACCGCGCGGCTGGCGCACCAGATCGGGCTGAAATCGAACGCCACCATGCTCTACGGGCACATCGAAGACGACGAAGACCGCGTCGATCACCTGCTCAAACTGCGCGCCTTGCAGGATGAGACCGGCGGCTTCCAGACTTTTATTCCACTTGCTTTTCATCCGGCGAACACGCCGCTGCAGCATCTTTTTACTACCACCGGCATGACCGACATCAAACAGATTGCGGTCAGCCGGCTGGTGCTGGATAACTTTCCGCATATTAAGTCTTACTGGCAGATGATGACTCCGAAGATTGCGCAGATATCCCTGCGCTTCGGAGCCGACGATATTGACGGGACGGTCGTCGAAGAGAAGATTTACCACGATGCGGGAGCGACTACTCCGCAAGGCCTGCGGCGGCACGATCTGGTGCGCCTGATCACTGAAGCCGGGCGCGAACCGATCGAGCGCGACACACTCTACCGGCCGGTTACGCGGACTGAGACCTCGTTTACGGTGTCGGTGTAGGAGAGTTCTCAGTTCTCGATAAAGGCTGTATTGAAAACGCTGGGAACCGAGAACCAGTTTCATAAATAAGTTCTGCGGGCAGTGGCCCTCAGGGGCTAAAGCCCGCGTTTTTATGGAGTCCTGATGGCACGGCTAAACAGCTTGCGGAAAAAGTCGGGGGGGAATCGAGTTTAGCGATGACGATGCACAAGCAAAGGTGCTAAGAAACAAGGATGCGTGGAGACGACGAGCAGCAAGGGACGGTATTCAGCTATGTGAGTGCCGAACAGCGGATTGCACCGGATCATCCGCTGCGGCGGATTCGGGCGATGACGGACGCGGCGTTGCGAGAGCTGTCGGCGGAGTTCGACGAACTGTACGCGCCGGGCGGGCGGCCGTCGATTGCGCCGGAGCGATTGCTGCGAGCGCTGCTGCTCCAGGTTCTGTACTCGCGGCGGAGCGAGCGGCTGTTGATGGAGGAGATGAACTACAACCTGCTGTTCCGCTGGTTCGTGGGGCTGGAGATGGACGACGAGGTGTGGGACGTGACGGTGTTCACCAAGAACCGGGAGCGGTTGATCGTGGGCGAAGTGGCGCAGAAGTTTTTTGCGGGGGTGCTGAAGCAGGCGAGAAGCGGAGAGTTGCTGAGTGACGAGCACTTCACGGTGGACGGAACGCTGATCGAGGCGTGGGCGAGTCGGCGCAGTTTTGAGAAGAAGCCGGATCCGCCGGAGCGGGGAACGGGAGCGCGGGGACGAAAGTTGCTGCGCGACACGCACGAGTCGAAGACGGACCCGGAGGCGCGGCTGTTCCGGCGCAGCCAGGCGGCGGAATCGCGACCGAGTTATCTGGGACACGTGATCACCGAGAACCGGAATGGGCTGGTGGTGGCGGCCTGTGTGACGCAGTCGGGACAGAGAGCGGAGCGGGAGGCGGCGTCAGCGATGCTGGAGCAAGTCAACGACGGAACACGAAAGATCACGCTGGGAGCGGACAAGGGGTATCAGGAAGAGCATTTCATCGCCGGGTTACGGGCGCGGCAAGTGGTGCCGCACGTAGCCGAGTACGCGGTGACCAGCAAACATTGGCCGAACTGGCTGCGGGAGGAGGAGCGGAACGATCCAGGATTTGCGCAGAGTCAGAAGCAGCGAAAACGAGTGGAGCAAGTGTTCGGCTGGATCAAACACGTGGCGGGGATGCGGCAGACGAAGTTTCGCGGGCGACGACGGGTGGAGTGGATGTTCCAACTCGCAGCCGCGGCGCTGAACCTGCGACGCATGCAGCGTCTGCTGCCGCAAGCCGTGTAGTGCGCGGGGATAAGTGTGTCCGCCGGGCGAAAAATAGTCGGGGAACACGCAATCCAGATGTAGTCAAGGGGCGGAAAACAACTCAGGGGGAAGACGAGACGGGAAAAATATCTCATTTTTCCGCAAGCTGTGAAGTCGTGCCCTTCCCGAAACCGGCGCGAGGATTCTTGGGGCAGTCTGAGACGGGGCAAGCCCCGTCTCTACACGGGTTTTTCCGCAGCCTGTGAAGCCGTGCCCTACCCAAAACCTATTTATGAAACCAGTTCTGGGAACCCTTTCCAAGCAGGCGCATCTAATCGTCATGGCAAAAGAGCAAACAGCAGTTTTCGGCGGCGGATGCTTCTGGTGTATTGAAGCCATTTTTCAACGTCTGACCGGCGTCACCCACGTCGAGTCCGGCTACATGGGCGGACGCGCCGAGCAGGCGACTTATCGCCAGGTGTGCGGCGGCGGCACCGGGCATGTGGAAGTCGTGCGCGTCACCTTCGATCCCGACCAGATCAATTATCGTGAACTGCTGGACGTATTCTTCACGGTGCACGATCCGACCACGCTGAATCGGCAGGGAAACGATGCGGGCGAGCAATATCGCTCCGTCATCTTCTACACCGATGAAGAGGAGCAGCGGATTGCGGAGGATGTGATTGCGGAGATGACGGCGGCGAAGGTGTTTCCGGAACCGATTGTGACCGCAGTCGAGCCGGCCGCGGAATTTTATATAGCCGAAAACTACCATCAGAACTACTACAACGAAAATTCGCGCCAGTCTTATTGCATGTTCACGATCTCGCCGAAGCTGGCGAAGTTGGAAAAGAAGTTTGCCGAAAAATTGAGAGCGTGAAGGTGTAGCCCTGCTCGAATACCGGCCGGAATCTTATTCCTTAGAATTCCGGTCGGGGATGGCCGTGGTGGGTTCGGGGCGTTCGTCCAATAAAAGGCGTCGCAAGGTACGCAGGTCGTTGAGCAGCCGACTACTGCTTTGCAGGTGCTGCTCCAGTTTATCCAACTTGAATTGCACGATTTGCAGCGCCTGCACCCGGCGCTCCGACTTGGCCTGCGCGGCCGCACTGAGGTCGGCTGCGATCTCGCTCTTGGCTTCGGTGATGGCCTCGACCAATAATCGTACGTATTGATGGGCATTCTCGACACTATCAAACGGGGTTTGGAGGGGACTTTCCACGGCAAGAGTTCCTTAGCAAATGCTCGCAGCCTGTGGTGAAATTCGAGCGCCTAAGACGGCGCCTAAACAGATTGCTGAAAAACTCGTGGCGCGCGCCTCAGTCGCCCTCAGCGGCTAAAGCCGTCGCTGAAAACAGGCCAGTTATCGCAGCGGTGAACCGCTGCGCCACCCAAAAGCAAAAACAAAATCGAGTTTTTCAGCACTCTGTTTAGGCGCATTCCTAACGCGGCTCCTACGGTATGCCTAAAGGCATACCCTAATACGAATCTTACCATCCCAGCGATGGGATCGCCGAGAACAGCGACGCCTTTGAAGTGGTTGTAATTAGGTGAAGGATTCAGAGTAGACTTCTCGCCGAGGTCTTGACGGGAACTTCAGCTTCTCTGTAATGGATTCTTGTTTTTCCTATAGCAGGCTGCGGAAAGACTCATAGCGGGCGCAAAGAGCACACCTCGGGCGCTAAAGCGCAAACCATTTTCAACGACTTATCGGCACGACTGAACAGCTTGCGGAAAAAGTCGGGGGGGAATCGAGTTTAGCGATGACGATGCACAAGCAAAGGTGCTAAGAAACAAGGATGCGTGGAGACGACGAGCAGCAAGGGACGGTATTCAGCTATGTGAGTGCCGAACAGCGGATTGCACCGGATCATCCGCTGCGGCGGATTCGGGCGATGACGGACGCGGCGTTGCGAGAGCTGTCGGCGGAGTTCGACGAACTGTACGCGCCGGGCGGGCGGCCGTCGATTGCGCCGGAGCGATTGCTGCGAGCGCTGCTGCTCCAGGTTCTGTACTCGCGGCGGAGCGAGCGGCTGTTGATGGAGGAGATGAACTACAACCTGCTGTTCCGCTGGTTCGTGGGGCTGGAGATGGACGACGAGGTGTGGGACGTGACGGTGTTCACCAAGAACCGGGAGCGGTTGATCGTGGGCGAAGTGGCGCAGAAGTTTTTTGCGGGGGTGCTGAAGCAGGCGAGAAGCGGAGAGTTGCTGAGTGACGAGCACTTCACGGTGGACGGAACGCTGATCGAGGCGTGGGCGAGTCGGCGCAGTTTTGAGAAGAAGCCGGATCCGCCGGAGCGGGGAACGGGAGCGCGGGGACGAAAGTTGCTGCGCGACACGCACGAGTCGAAGACGGACCCGGAGGCGCGGCTGTTCCGGCGCAGCCAGGCGGCGGAATCGCGACCGAGTTATCTGGGACACGTGATCACCGAGAACCGGAATGGGCTGGTGGTGGCGGCCTGTGTGACGCAGTCGGGACAGAGAGCGGAGCGGGAGGCGGCGTCAGCGATGCTGGAGCAAGTCAACGACGGAACACGAAAGATCACGCTGGGAGCGGACAAGGGGTATCAGGAAGAGCATTTCATCGCCGGGTTACGGGCGCGGCAAGTGGTGCCGCACGTAGCCGAGTACGCGGTGACCAGCAAACATTGGCCGAACTGGCTGCGGGAGGAGGAGCGGAACGATCCAGGATTTGCGCAGAGTCAGAAGCAGCGAAAACGAGTGGAGCAAGTGTTCGGCTGGATCAAACACGTGGCGGGGATGCGGCAGACGAAGTTTCGCGGGCGACGACGGGTGGAGTGGATGTTCCAACTCGCAGCCGCGGCGCTGAACCTGCGACGCATGCAGCGTCTGCTGCCGCAAGCCGTGTAGTGCGCGGGGATAAGTGTGTCCGCCGGGCGAAAAATAGTCGGGGAACACGCAATCCAGATGTAGTCAAGGGGCGGAAAACAACTCAGGGGGAAGACGAGACGGGAAAAATATCTCATTTTTCCGCAAGCTGTGAAGTCGTGCCCTTCCCGAGACCGCTCGAGTAAGAGTTCTTCCGCAGCCTGTGGAGTGGTGACTTCCCCAAAACCGTTCGATTCAGAGTTTTTCCGCAGCCTGATAGGTCGAGTCGCTTCGCTTACTGCTTGTAGGGGCTGACACCCAGCTTCTTCACTTGCTCCGTGAAGTCTCTCACCACCTGCCCAAATCTCGGGCCTTCGGCGGCCGAAACCCATTCCAAGCGAAAGCGCTCTTCCTCGATACCGAAATCGGCGAGCATCAGCTTGATGGCTTCCGCGCGTTTTTCGGTTTTGTAATTGCCTTCCTGATAGTGACAATCTCCCAGATGGCAGCCGCAGATGAGGACGCCGTCCGCGCCCTTGGTGAAGGCATCGATCACCAGGTTGGGATGCACCATTCCGGAGCACATGACGCGGACGATGCGGATGCTGGGCGGGTATTGGGTCCGGGAAACGCCCGCCAAGTCTGCGCCGGCGTAGGAGCACCAGTTGCAGCACAGGGCGATGATGAGGGGCTCAAAATTATCTTCCATTACGATGCTCCCATTACGACACTCCCATTACGAT
>CAVVNA010000038.1:0-12821 GCA_963749275.1 uncultured Acidobacteriaceae bacterium | reverse complement strand
TCGGCGATGAGCAAATTACTGGCGCTACTCCTCGTGCTCGCAGGAGCTTTTACAAGCGCACAGGAGATTACGGTAGCCGCGGCGGCGGACATGAGCGCTGTCCTGTCGCAACTGGTCGCGGATTACACGAAAATGACCGGGCAGACGGTGAAGCTATCGTTCGGCGCGTCCGGCAATCTGACCAATCAGATACGAAACGGCGCGCCCTTCGATATCTTCTTCTCCGCCGATCAAGAGTATCCTCAGCAGTTGATCGCCGAGGGGTTGGGCGCAAAAGATACACTTTACCGTTATGCCGTCGGCCGTCTGGTGCTGTGGGTGCCCGCCGACTCGCCGCTGGATTTATCAAAGCTCGGGATAAAAGCTTTGCTCGATCCTTCGGTCAAGAAAATTTCGATGGCAAATCCCGCGCACGCGCCATACGGTCGCGCCGCCGAGGCGGCGCTGCGGCACTTCGGAATTTACGACCAGGTTTCGAGCCGGCTTGTCTTGGGAGAGAACGTGTCGCAGGCAGCGCAGTTCGTAGAATCCGGCAACGCCCAGGCCGGACTGGTAGCGCTCTCCCATGCTCTCGCCCCCGCAATGAAAGACAAAGGCCGCTACTGGACGGTACCGCTCGATGCCTATCCTACGCTGAACCAGGCAGCCGTCGTGCTCTCACGGTCAAAGAATCAAGATGCGACCCGCAGGTTTCTTGAATTTGTGCGCAGCCCGGAGGCCGCATCCCTGCTCACGAGCTACGGTTTCAGCCTGCCTGCGGAGACGCATTGAAATGGAGAAGCACTGAAATGAACTGGGAGGCGTTCTGGTTGACCGTGCGTCTCGCAGCCATCGTCTCGACGCTGCTGATTGCGATCGGAATCCCCATCGCCTATTGGCTGACTTACTCGCGCTGGCGTTGGAAATTCCTGGTCGAGGCCGCAGTCGCGCTTCCCATCGTCCTGCCGCCGACTGTGCTCGGTTTTTATGTTCTGGTGGCGCTCGGTTCGCGGAGCCCCCTCGGCCGCTGGTGGGAATCGCTCACCGGCCACACCCTGGCATTTACTTTCGAAGGGCTGGTGATCGGGTCATTGTTATACAGTCTGCCATTCGCCGTGCAACCGTTCGCCGCAAGTTTCGGCGCGGTCGATTCCAGCCTGCTTCGCGCCTCGGGATCGCTCGGTCATTCGCCGCTGCAAACTTTTCGCCGCATCGTGCTTCCCCTCTCAAAAGCCGGGCTGGTCACGGGATTTGCCCTCAGCTTCGCGCACACGCTGGGCGAGTTTGGAGTTGTGCTCATGGTGGGAGGCAACATTCCCGGCGTGACGCGCACCATCTCGATCGATATTTACGATCAGGTGCAGACGGCGAATTATTCCAGCGCGAATCAGACGGCGCTCGTGCTGCTGATCATCTCATTCCTTGTGTTGTCGATTGTGTACGGCACAAACCGGCGTCCATGGGCGGTGGGTCCATGGAGGTAAAGCTAAGTCCGAAGACACCTCCCGCGCCGCAAGCCGCACTACAAGCCGCATCACAGACAACGACCCAGCCAATCTCTGCCGACCTCGAAGTCCGCATCCGCAAACGCTTTCCGAATCCCGAGGGCAGTTTCAATCTGAACGTCCACTTCCGCGCGCTTGCCGGCTTCACGATTCTGTTCGGCGCGTCGGGCGCGGGAAAAACCACGCTGCTCGATTGCATTGCCGGGCTGAGCGATCCGGACGAAGGGCGCATCGCCGTAGGCGGCGAAGACTTATACGACTCGGAGAAGAAGCGGAACGTCGCCGCCTGGAAACGGCGCATCGGTTATGTACATCAGAACCTGGCGCTCTTCCCTCACCTGACCGCAGAGCAAAACGTCGCTTACGGCCTCCGCACCATGAGCGCGGCCGAGCGACAAGCGCGTAGCCGCGAGATGCTTGAGGCCTTCCGCATCGAACACTTGCGCGAGCGGCGACCGGCGCAAATCTCCGGAGGTGAGCGCCAACGCGTCGCCCTGGCCCGCGCTCTGGTGACCGAACCACGCGCCTTGCTGCTCGATGAGCCACTGGCTGCACTGGACCGTCCCACGAAGTCGTCTCTGGTCGGCGATCTGCGGCGGTGGAACCAGCATCACCGCGTCCCAATTCTCTTCGTCACCCACAATGGCGAGGAAGTGTTCGCCCTCGGCGACGAGGTCATTGTGCTTGATGCCGGAATAATAGTGGCCCAAGGCCAGCCGCATGAAGTCATGCGCTCTCCGCGGCTGGAAACCGTCGCGCACCTCTCAGGATTCGAGAACATCTTCGACGCCACGGTGCTGGCCCTGCACGAAGCTCGCGGCACCATGGCCTGTCGCCTGGGAAACGGCGAGGTAGAACTAGAAACGCCGCTGGTTCGGGCCGAGGTTGGATCGCGCCTGCGCGTGGGCGTTCGCGCCGGCGATCTGCTGCTGGCAACGGAACACCCGCACGGGCTAAGCGCCCGCAACGTTTTGCCGGGCACGATTCGGCGGCTCGAGCAGAGAGACGTGATCGTCGCAGCAATGGTGGATTGCGGCGGCACGGAGTTCGAGGTGCACCTGACGCTGGCGGCGCGCGACGCTCTGCAACTTGTTCCGGGCAAGGGCGTGTGGGTCGTGGTCAAGACGCATTCCTGCCATTTGATGGGGATGTGAGAGCGATCGCTGTAAAGCGTGGAAGCGGGGCGAAGCCCCGTCACCACGCCAGACGGCTCACCGCTCCGCCGCAATCACAGCGATCCACTGTCCGTTTTGTTCTTTGCTATAGGCAATCGTTCCGCCAAGACGTTGGGCTATACCTTCGGGTAGTAAGTCGCGATGGTAGCCGAAGAATTTTTCCTTGATACGCTGCCACGCCTCCCAATTCTCAAGCAGCGGATGCGGCGGCTGGTACTTCGTGGAGAAGACCAGAGCCACGTCAAACTGGTCGCGAGCCCTAGCAGCCACGCCGATCTGAGAGGCTGAGAAATCCTCGATGCGCACGACGCGGAAAGGCTGATTAATATAGCCAAGCCAAGGCCGGGTGAGTTCGTCCGACGCGGGCCATGCGGTTAGAACACGCTTGCCGGGATACCACATCGCCAGGAAACGGCTGGCTTCCGCATGCATCACGATGTAGTCGCGATAAGCCAGATTGTCTTCGAGAGTAAAGCCATACGGCGGATTGTTGAACAGGCCCGCGACAAATGCAATTGCGACCGCTCCCACTATCAATTTCCAATACCGCACGCGCCGCCAGAGAGTCGCGACCAACGCCAGCATTACGAGCGGCACGACCGGCAACATGTACCGAGCCAGCACCGCTCCGCCCACTAGCGACATAAACGCCAGGTACGCAAGCACCACGGCAAGAAATGCCGCCTGAATCCAGAATGGAATTCGCGGCCGCGCAACTGCGTTCTCCGTCTTTCCCTCTAACTGGGCCGGACGAAGCATGGCCAACAATCCCGCCAGAGTGAGCAGATACAGACCGAAATATCCGAAGAGTTGCCAGAGCCGCATTCCCAGAGCCAGCGGGACGCGCAGCGGATTGAGCGTAGCGGCAACGTTATAGCGAAAGAATTCGGGGTTGCCCAACAGGAAGCCGGTCTTCGCATAGTGGTAGGCGTACCAGCCCGCAAGCGGCACCACAGTAAGCAGCAGATAAAGCGCGTGCGTGCATCTGGCCACGGGTGGAAGAATTTGTTTCCAGCCGATTTCTTTCAAGTTTTCTTTCGAGCCTTCTTTGGAAAGTGGCCGAATGAAATAACCGAGCACCTCCCAGCCCAACAGCGCCAGCGGAGCCAGGATCGCAGTTTCTTTCGCCAACGCCGCCAGCGAGAACCAGACGACTTGCTTCCACGGCCGGTCTTCTATATACGCGGCCAGCGCCCAGAACGTAAATCCAGCGGCCGGCAAGTCAACCTGCGCCATCGAACTCTGCGTGAAGTACACCGGATAAATCGCCACCAACGCAGTCGTCGCCCAAGCCACCGGCAGATTCGCGGCGATTCGCGAAAGTCGAAACAGTCCCAGCAGCGAGAATGCGCTCAGCGCCAGCATGGCTGTGCGCGTGACTAGAGTAGAGTATCCGAAGATGTGCCAGGCCAGCGCCAGCCACGCCATCACCAGCGGAGGATGCGCATTCGAGAGCGTGGACTGCGGAATGAGCGTGCCGGTCAGAAACAAATCACGCGCCGCCGGAATGTAATAGCCAGCCTCATCCCAGAAATAAGGAAGGCGAAGAAGTGGCGCATGCAGCAGCATCAATCCCGTAAAGAATAGCGCCAACAGAAAAAACTGCTGCACCCACGCGAAAGATTGCGGTCGAGAAGGTTTTTTCAGATCGGGGTTCGCCGCCGGCCGCGCAGCCATCGTTAAACGGTGCATCAGTGAACGGGTCCACCTGGGGCGCGCGGATCAAGTTTGATCTCGCCGAACGTGGCTTCGTAGTTCGTCACGTTCTGCTGCAAGAGCGCCATGAGCGCCTTGGCCTGTTGCGGGCTGAGATAAATCCCCTGAAAGTTTCGCAACTCCACCTGCGTCTCAGAGCTTTGCTGCATCGTCCCGAAGACGAGGAAGAAATCCCAGACATTCACCCGGATTTGCACGCTGTTGGAGTAGCTCTCGCGATAATCGGGGGTTTGCACGAATTTCACATTCGGTTGGTTCGCGGTAATCATATTTCGCAGTGTAACGCGTGAGTAGAGCAGAGAGCAAAAATCACGGGCGATCTTTTCAAGCACACCCGGTGTCAAGCACACCCGGAGCGAATTAACTCTCCTTTAACACTGCCGCAACATTGCTGCAACACAGTCCCTCTACTGTCAGATGGGGACTATCAAAGCAATGCTCTTTCAGCAGGCTGCAGAAAGGTTCGGTTTCGTATCAGGGCATCGCTTTAGCGATGCCGCAGGATCTTCGAGATCAGACGCCCCTTTAGGGGCTGCCGACTTTTTCTAAGCGAAGCACTCCGAGAGCGCGTGAGGCTCTCCTTCCGATCATGGATCCTTTCGAAGCGGCAGACAAACCGCGTTGCCCCGCTCTGATCTACGTGGTAGAAGACGATCCGGATGTGTCTCGCCTGATCGAATACAGCCTGCAAACCGCCGGTTACGAGGTCTCCACATTTTTCTCCCCGGCGCCGGTAGTTCCCCGGGCGGCCATGGCACAACCGGCGCTGTTTCTTCTCGATATTATGTTGCCCGGAATCAGCGGCTTCGATCTCTGCCGCCAAATCCGCCAGCACGAACAACTGGGCAAGACGCCCGTTATTTTTCTTTCCGCCAGAACTCAGGAACCGGACCGCCTGCAGGCATTCGACGTCGGCGGAGACGGATACATCACCAAACCCTTCAGTCCGCGTGAATTGATTGCGCGCGTCCGCAACGTTCTCCGCGTTCCGCCCGAGGCCCGCAGTCGCGAGATTATTCAGTTCGGAGATTTGGAAATTGATATCGCTTCGATGACCGTGCGCGTCGAGGGCAGAACCGTGCTCACCACGGTCCGCGAGTTCCGGCTCCTCGAATATCTGGCCCGGCACCGGGGACGAGTCTTTACCCGCGACCAACTCCTCGACGCGGTGTGGAAAGAAGGGACGTTTGTGACCCCGCGCTCCATTGACGTCTTTGTGCGCCGTCTGCGGGAGAAGATCGAGCCCGATCCACGCCATCCCCGCTATCTGAAAACGCTGCGCGGAATCGGCTACCGCTTCGAAGCCGGGCGCTAGCTTCCGGCGCCCGCTGATTCCCTTATTCCTTGCTCATATCCGGTCGATGAGTGACATCGCGATGTTACGTCAACGATCCGGGAGCCCGCTAGACCCAGAGGCCGCTCATTTCCTAGTAGCGAGTGGCTACGCCGACCCAACCGCTATCGATGTCTATCATCAACGACACGACGCCGTCCTGCCTGATGCCTCCCACGCCGAACCAATTGAGATTGGGCCCCCCTCCCGAAGTGTATTCTGCTGCAGTGAAGGTGCAGTCGGAATTCATAGAAACGGTGCCGGTGAACGTGTTGCTTTCGATCGTTCCGTTGTTAACGTTGGCAACAAAGGAGCCCGATTCCGCCCCCTTGGGACTCACCTTCAATTGTGCGGTTTGAATCGCGGGGCCATAAGGTGTGATTGGCCACTGGACCTCTTCGACAAAGCTTCCGTTGGCGCTGGCCTCGGTGCACTGCGTCTTCTTGAGCCGGTAAGCGGTATACGGATATGCCGATCCGGCGTAGGTGGAAATCCCGACCATCTTGTCCCCATTCCCAAGGATATTGCCTGAGTAACTAATGGTGAAGCCGTTGCTATCGGTTGCAGTCGAAGTGAAAGTGCAGTTCGCATTTACGGTGTAGGTACCGCTCTCCGTCACATCGGTATAGGGGGTGCCGTTGAAGTTTTCGGCGCCCACCCCGGAAAAACTGCCCGCGTTGTTAGTGCGGAGAAAAAGCGCAGCTCCATAGCCCTTTCCTAACTGGCCGATAACGCTGGCCGCGTAGATTCCGTTCACTGTGTCCTGGTTACAGCTCGTGGCATGCATGGATAGAACGACTGAGAAAAATACAATCACCAAACAAAAGATGCGAAGCTTCATGGGACTACCTCCCGGAATTGAATTGACTTGCTCTGCGGGGCGAGACCCAGGCTGACGTAAAAACAGGGAGGAACACATGCTCGTCGGGCCGGGGGCCATGCCCCCACAACGTGCAAGCGAATTATGGTCCTCCATCTCCGGTCTGCGCTAGTACAACCGTCACCTTAGCTTGTGACGGTCAAAGGCTAAGACGATATGGCCGCAACGGGCACTTTAGCGGACACTTCGGCCCCATACTTCACGTGGCCGATGGAGATTGTTGTTGAAACCCGTTTGCGCTCACGACCCTCAATGCGGGACTCGATTTGTCCAATCTCCGCCTCCCCAGCTCACGTGCCGGGCTTTTCTGTCGCGCCGCTTCGCAACCCGGCTTCAAGCCGCTGTGGGCTCCTGCCTACTTGCGCTGTTCCAGCTTGACCGAAGCAGTAACCGGCTGCCCATCGCGCAGCACCTTGACCTCCACCACGTCGCCCACTTTGCTGCGGCGCAGGGCATCCGTGAAGTCGTAAAGATTCTTGATCGGTTTGTCGCCGAACTGCACCAGGATATCTCCCGCTTTCAGTCCCGCCTTCGCCGCGGGCGATCCTGGTCTCACATCGGAGAACTTCACGCCGTTTTCCACCTCGCCGAAATCCGGAATCGATCCGAAGTATGGACCGTAGCCACTGCCTCCCGGCCCGCCTGCCGGCCTGTCTTCCGCGACCACAATGAAAGCCGGACGCTCCTCCGCATCCGCCAACTGCTCGCCAGTCGCCGCGACCACGGCAAGTAACCGCGCCGCCGACACTGGATCGATCTTCTCCCAGGTATCCGAAGGCTTGTGATAATCCGAGTGCAGCCCCGAGAAGAAAAACAGCACCGGAATTTTCTTCGCCACGAACGACGTATGGTCGCTCGATGAATATCCCCCCGGCGAGTACTCGATCTTGAATCCCGATTTCTCCGAAGCCAGTTCGACCACAGCTTTCAGCGTCGAGCCGGTCCCAACGCCTCCTATGTAGACTTTTTGATCTTTGATGCGGCCGATCATGTCCATGTTCAGCATGGCTACGGCTTTATCCAGCGGACGCGTCGGATCCCTCACCCACGCGGCCGAACCGAGCAACCCGAGTTCTTCGCCGGCAAAGGACGCGAACAGAATTCCCCGCCGCAACCGCCCTTTCTGTGGCGCCAGCAACCGCGCCAACTCCAGCACTCCCGCCGTGCCTGAAGCATTGTCATCCGCTCCCGGATGAATCTGTCCGATCTGCGAAGGCGCCAGAGAATCGAAATTGCCGCGTCCCAGGTGATCGTAGTGCGCGCCGATAATCACGTATTCGTCCGTCCTGCCCGGCAGATAAGCCAGCACATTGTTCACGGTGGCCCGCGTGGTTTCGATACTGACGGTCAGCGAAGCAGTCTGGTTCTCCGCCAGCGCAAACGATGCGGGATTGGACGAAGCATTGATCTGCGCCTGCAATTCCGCGAGCGATTTGCCCGCCGCCTTGAGCCACCCCTCGGCCACGTCATTCTTGACCTGAAGAAAAATGATCCCGGCATTTTCCGGTCCGCTCACGCTGCCGAATCGCGTGAGCAGGTCTTCTTCGCCGTCTCCCAGCTTTCCGTTCACCAGCACCAGCGCCCTGGCGCCGTGGTTCCGGGCGTTGATGGCTTTGGTCACCAACTGGGAATGCTGCGTCATGCCCTGATTGCCGCTCTTCTCGCCGAACGAAGGAGGCTCATAGCGCAAAACCACGACAATCTTGTCCTTAACGTCGATGCCGGCATAGTCATCGTAATGAAACTCGTCGGCCGAAATGCCGTAGCCGGCGAACACCAGGGGCCCGTGCGCCGATCCCGAAGCCGAAAAACTGAACGGAACAAAATCCTGCTTAGCTTTCAACTCCACCTTCCGGTCCGCGGTCAGCACCGCGAAACTATTCTTCCCCTTCAACTGCGCGCCCGTGATCACCGTGAAAGGCTGCAAATACGAATTTGTGCCGGCGGGTTCGAGTCCCAGGCTCTTGTACCGCTTCTCGATCAGGTGCTCGGCCCGGGTCAACCCTTTCGAGCCAGCGCCACGCCCCTCCATGGCAGGCGTGGTCAGCGCCTTGATATCATCCAGGAAGCGATGCGGATCGGCGGAAGGAATTGCCGGCGGCGCCGCCACCGAAAAATATGTAAGCGCCAGCAGGGTGAGGAGAAGGGCGACGGTCTTCGTGGCGACGGTCTTCGTGGCAACTGTCTTCGTCGCGATGTTTTTCGTCGCCACGCCCATCGCATCGCGCACACAAATTTGACGACAGTAGTGAGCTCTGGAGTTCTGCATGATCACGCAAATCGTAGGTGGCACGAAGACTCGTGTCAAATATCGGAACGCCCGAACCCCGTCCCGCTCCCCACAAATCCATAAACGAAAGCCGCTCTATACTCCCTGAGATGATCTCCCTCTGTCTTGCCTGCTATCCTAGGAGGCTGCGGAAAAACTAAGGTTCCGTATCAGGGCATCGGCTTTAGCGATGCCGGTAGTCGGTCGAAATCAGCCGCCCCTTTTGGGGCGGGGCATCGCGTATGACGCGGCCAGCCGCGTCTCTACATTATTGGAGAAAACACTTGAACGACTATCTTCTGTCCGTCCTGCTCGGAATTGTCGAAGGCCTCACTGAGTTCCTGCCCGTCAGTTCCACCGCCCATCTCCGCATTTCCGAAGTCTTGCTCAACGTTCCGCTGGACAGTGGCTATTGGAAGATGTACTCGATCGTCATCCAGCTCGGCGCGATCCTGGTTCTGCCAATTTATTTTCGCCAACACATTGCCAAGCTCATCTCCACATTTCCCCAAGGCGAAAAGAAAGACTGCGACTACCTGACCCACCCGTTGAGCCTGGTCATGATCGCCTTCGTCGTAACCGCGATCCCGTCTTTTCTGCTGACCAAGGTGATCGGCAAGAACCTCGAGAGTCTCTATGTGATAGGCACTGCCCTGCTAATTGGCGGCATCGTGATGTGGATCATCGACGCCATGAAAGCGCCCTGGGAAAAGGCCGGCCCGGGAGCCGCCGGCTCGCCAATTCACACCTGGAAAATGGACGACATCCACGGCGGCCAAGCCGTCTGGATCGGCGCCTGCCAGATTCTCTCCGCGGTTTTCCCCGGCACCTCGCGCTCCATGTCCACGATCGCCGCCGGACAAGTGATGGGAATGTCACGCCCCGCCGCGCTCGAATTCTCTTTCTTCCTCTCCATCCCAACCATGACGGTGGCCACGCTTTACACGCTTCTCAAATCGCTTTCCGGCAAAGATGAAAATCCCATAGGCGTCGCCCAAATCACCCCTCACCAATGGGTCATTCTCGCCATCGGCTTCGTCGTCTCCTTCATCGTCGCCTACGGAGCCGTCGCCTGGTTCATGGGCTATGTCCGCAAGCGCGGCTTCGCACCGTTCGCCATGTATCGCATTGTGCTCGGAATTTTGGTGCTGGCATATGCTGTGGGATTCATCGGGCACTATTAAAACCTCGCAGGCTGCCGAAGAACTCTGATTCGAGCGGGTTTTGGGAAGGGCACGACTTCACAGCTTGCGGAAAAATGAGATATTTTTCCCGTCTCGTCTTCCCCTGAGTTGTTTTCCGCCCCTTGACTACATCTGGATTGCGTGTTCCCCGACTATTTTTCGCCCGGCGGACACACTTATCCCCGCGCACTACACGGCTTGCGGCAGCAGACGCTGCATGCGTCGCAGGTTCAGCGCCGCGGCTGCGAGTTGGAACATCCACTCCACCCGTCGTCGCCCGCGAAACTTCGTCTGCCGCATCCCCGCCACGTGTTTGATCCAGCCGAACACTTGCTCCACTCGTTTTCGCTGCTTCTGACTCTGCGCAAATCCTGGATCGTTCCGCTCCTCCTCCCGCAGCCAGTTCGGCCAATGTTTGCTGGTCACCGCGTACTCGGCTACGTGCGGCACCACTTGCCGCGCCCGTAACCCGGCGATGAAATGCTCTTCCTGATACCCCTTGTCCGCTCCCAGCGTGATCTTTCGTGTTCCGTCGTTGACTTGCTCCAGCATCGCTGACGCCGCCTCCCGCTCCGCTCTCTGTCCCGACTGCGTCACACAGGCCGCCACCACCAGCCCATTCCGGTTCTCGGTGATCACGTGTCCCAGATAACTCGGTCGCGATTCCGCCGCCTGGCTGCGCCGGAACAGCCGCGCCTCCGGGTCCGTCTTCGACTCGTGCGTGTCGCGCAGCAACTTTCGTCCCCGCGCTCCCGTTCCCCGCTCCGGCGGATCCGGCTTCTTCTCAAAACTGCGCCGACTCGCCCACGCCTCGATCAGCGTTCCGTCCACCGTGAAGTGCTCGTCACTCAGCAACTCTCCGCTTCTCGCCTGCTTCAGCACCCCCGCAAAAAACTTCTGCGCCACTTCGCCCACGATCAACCGCTCCCGGTTCTTGGTGAACACCGTCACGTCCCACACCTCGTCGTCCATCTCCAGCCCCACGAACCAGCGGAACAGCAGGTTGTAGTTCATCTCCTCCATCAACAGCCGCTCGCTCCGCCGCGAGTACAGAACCTGGAGCAGCAGCGCTCGCAGCAATCGCTCCGGCGCAATCGACGGCCGCCCGCCCGGCGCGTACAGTTCGTCGAACTCCGCCGACAGCTCTCGCAACGCCGCGTCCGTCATCGCCCGAATCCGCCGCAGCGGATGATCCGGTGCAATCCGCTGTTCGGCACTCACATAGCTGAATACCGTCCCTTGCTGCTCGTCGTCTCCACGCATCCTTGTTTCTTAGCACCTTTGCTTGTGCATCGTCATCGCTAAACTCGATTCCCCCCCGACTTTTTCCGCAAGCTGTGAAGTCGTGCCGATAAGTCGTTGAAAATGGTTTGCGCTTTAGCGCCCGAGGAATGCTTTTTGCGCCCGCTATGAGTTTTTCCGCAGCCTGCCAGGCGAGAATTGATGGGCGAAGCGCCGTGATCCTGCCAGCGCCGGGTCGCGAAACGATAACAGCTGTAAGTCCCGCAGGGACGACCGAAAATAGCCCGGCGCAGCGCCGGAAATCCGGAGCAGAAAAATAGGAAGTAAATCCAAGCAATGTGTCGGCTGCTGTTTTTCCTATAGATCAAGGGACAGTCTGGGGAGCCGTCAGGAGGAAAATCGAGCTCCACTCGCCTCTATCTTAGCCCGCTAAACGCTCAAACGATCCGCACCGAATGGGGCTACCTCACGGTGTTGGTGAAACACCATTACACTAACAACCCGTGCTAGTGTTCCGCCGGTACCCAACTCGCCACCCCACCCCGTTTCCCACATTGCCTCAGCCGCCGCTTCTTGTCATAATTAATCAAGCTCTGGCCACGTTACGGTGCTGTGGGTGAGTTTTGCCCCGGCAACGCCGTCGCTGCCACATGACATTTTTCTCCAACATTTTTGCGCCATCCAGGAACCGCCGTCTGAACGAACTCGTCGGACTCCTCTTGTGCGTCTCCGCGCTCCTCCTTTTCCTCGCGCTGGCCTCCTATTCGCCGCTCGATCCCTCGCTGAACAGCGCCTCCATCCTCACCAGATCGCACGCTGCCCGCAACTGGATCGGCATCTTCGGAGCCTATCTTTCCGACCTCATCCTGCAATTCTGGGGAGTCGGATCGTTTCTGCTGCCCATCTTCATGGGCATGCTCGGCATGCGCTGGTTCCGCTCGCGAGCCGTGCAAACTCCGATTGCGAAGACTCTCGGCGTAATCTGGCTGCTCATGTTCGTGCCCGCGCTGCTCGCCATCCTGCCCGGGCACGTGCGCTGGATGGGGGCCATCCCCATCGAAGGCCTCGCCGGCCGCATCGTCGGCGATGTCTTAATCCGTTACCTAAACGTGGCCGGCGCGTACATTGTCTGCACCACTGTTCTAGCCGTCGCCCTCTACCTCACCACCGCCTTCTCTTTCTCGGCAATTGAACTCTGGGCGCCCACCCGCTTCGCCTTCGTCCTGGCGCTCCGAGATCGCTTCCAAGACTGGCAGGACGAGCGCGAGCGCAAGCGTCAACAAAAAGAACTCGAAAAACGCCGCGCCGAAAGACCCACTGTCACGGCACAACTCGTGCCCGCGCGCAACGCGCCGCCGCGCCCAGAAATTCCGCGCCAGGAAGCCCAGCGTAATACGCAGGACAGCAGCTTCGAGCAGGAGATCCCAGGCGTGCAGTCCGCTGCTCCAGCCCCCCGCACCGGCATCGATCGCATGATTGCCGAGGAAGGCGTAGACAACTCCACCCTCACCCCGCCGCCGCAGGATTTGTCTGCCGCA
>CAVVNA010000037.1:0-57990 GCA_963749275.1 uncultured Acidobacteriaceae bacterium | reverse complement strand
CGCCCTCCTTGACACCCTCGCCAGCGCTCCCTAGAATTCAATTAGGCGCGGTGGAGTCTTTATCTAAGCCACTGCATCTAAAGAATTTAGAGGGGCGGTTCGGCTCCTCGCTCAGGTCGATATGCCAGCAGGGCCAGCGGGCGGACGGGAACGGGAAATCCTGACCGCTATCGTCGAGACATTCATTGCCAGCGGAGAGCCGGTGGGGTCGCGGACGCTTGCGCGCTCGAGCCGCGAGGGGTTGAGTGCGGCTACCATTCGCAACGTGATGGCCGACCTGGCCGATGCTGGATTTCTGGAGCAGCCGCACGCTTCGGCGGGGCGCGTCCCTACGGCTGAGGCTTATCGCTATTATGTCGAGCAACTTAGTGGCGAGGCTCATCTCTCGCACGAGAATCAGAGCATCATCCAGGACACGTTGACCGGGGTCACGGACGTGGAGGAGTTCATGGCGCGCACTTCGCATGTGCTTGCCCTGATCTCGCACGGGGTTGGAGTTGGTGTCACGGTGGCGAACAGCGGACCGCGCAACGCGCTGGAGCACGTTTACTTCTCGCGCCTGGGCGATCAGAAAGTGCTGGCGGTCGTGGTCACGCGTTCGGGGGTGGTGCGCGACCGGGTGTTGCGGCTTGATATTCCGCAGGCCGATCTGGACTTGGCCGCGCGCTACATCAATGAAAATTTTCGCGGCTGGACGATGGGCGACATGCGCGCCGAGCTTGCCCGCCGCCTGGAACAAGAGCGCAGTGAGTATGACCGGCTGATGAAGTCCATCGAACAGCTTTACCAGCAGGGCGCGCTGGCTTCGAACGAGGGGACGCAGGCGGTGTTCGTGGAAGGAGCGGCGAACCTGGTAACGAACCTGGTCACGAACAGTGTAGTCGGGCAGGAAGATCGCCAGCACCTGCAGGATATGCTGCGGACGCTTGAGGAAAAGGAGAAAGTTGTGAAGCTGCTCAGCGCTTATCTCGACACGCGGCAGGAAGCGGTGCGCGTGGTGATCGGGCTGGACGAGGCGCTGCCGGCTTCGAATTTGCAGAATTTTGTCCTGATTGGCGCTCCCGCCCGCGTGGGGGGCGAGGTGATGGGGTCGCTGGCCGTGATTGGACCTACGCGGCTGGATTATCAACACACCATGTCGGCCGTGTCGTACATCGCACGGCTTTTCGACAAACTTTTAAACGAATCGGAGTGATCGAGCAGTATGGGTAAAGGAAACGGAAAAACCGAGACGCGGTTTGATCTGGAGCGCGCGGATCTGGAGCACGAGCTTCCGGCGGCGGAGGGCGGAGAAGAAGCTGCGCCTGGCTCGACTGCGGCCAAGTCAGTGGAGATCATTGGACCAGGAACGGCGGCATCGGAAACCGAAAATCTCCAACTGGAGCGGGACGCGCTGCTGGATCGTCTTGCCCGTCTGCAGGCGGAGTTCGATAATGCCCGCAAGCGCGCGGCGCGTGAACAGCAGGATTTCCGCGAGTTCGCCGCGGCCGATGTCATCAAGAACTTTCTGCCCATCCTCGACAGTTTCGAGCGGGCCTTAAAGGTTGAAGGCGACTCCAGCGACTTCCGCAACGGCATTGAGCTCATCTACCGTCAGTTTCAGGATGCGCTGCAGAAAATCGGAGTTCAGCGGATTCTTTCGGCGGGGCAGCCTTTCGATCCCCGGATTCACGAGGCCGTCGAAATGGTGGATACGACCGAGGTCCCGGATCACTATGTCCTCGACGAACTACAGCACGGCTACAAGTATAAGGACCGCCTGCTGCGTCCCGCGATGGTGCGGGTCGCTCGCAACAGCCGCGGGTAACAGGGCCCACAGGGGCTAAAGCCCTTGTCTCTATTGGCTCTGGGCGGCACGGCTGAAGCCGTGCCCTACCCAAAACGATTTGCGATACAGCTTGGATTTACTTTTGCTAATTTGCTCAACTGATTTGCTTAACTGAAGAGTGGGGGGAGTCTCTGGCCGCCAACACAAAACGCGATTATTACGAGGTGCTCGGTGTTGCCCGTGCGGCCACCGACGCTGAAATCAAGAGCGCTTACCGCAAGCTCGCGATGACGCACCATCCTGACCGCAACCCCAACAATCCTGACTCGGAAGACAAATTCAAGGAGATCACTGAAGCGTATGCCATCCTCGCCGATAGCGAGAAGCGCTCTTTGTATGACCGCTTCGGGCATGCTGGCGTGGGAGGTAGCACCGGAGGTTCGGCTGGATTCGATCCCGCCATCTTCCAGGATTTTGGCGACATCTTCGGCGACATCTTCGGTTTCGGCGATATGTTCGGCCAGGGTGGGCGTCGTCGCAGCCGCGCCCAGCGCGGAGCCGATCTTCGCGAAGACTTGCACCTGGAATTTGATGAAGCGGTCTTTGGCGCCGAGAAGCAAGTGAATGTCCGCCGCCATGAGAACTGCGACGGATGCCGCGGAAACGGTACGGCGCCCGGCAAAGCTCCAGTCCCTTGCCGGTCGTGCAGTGGCCGAGGCCAAGTCCGGTATCAGCAAGGCTTTTTTAGCATCGCTCGAACCTGCCCAACCTGCCAGGGCGCGGGCAGTGTAATCACCGATCCCTGCCCGAAGTGCAAAGGCGAAGGCCGCTTGCTGCGCGAGCGCGCGGTCGAAGCCAAAGTCCCGGCGGGAGTGGAGGACGGCACGCGAATTCGCTTCAACGGTCTGGGTGAGGCGGGCGCGTTCGGCGGGCCGGCCGGTGACTTGTATGTTGTCCTGCATGTCAAGGAGCACGCCTTCTTTGAGCGCGAGGGCAACGACCTGCACTGCGTGGTTCCAATCTCGTTTGCGCAAGCTGCCCTTGGCATCGAGATTATGGTTCCGACGCTTGAACGAGAACACAAGCTGAAAGTCCCCGAAGGCACACAGTCGGGAACCTCGTTTCGCATACGGAGCAAAGGCGTGCCGGTACTCAACGGGCACGGTAAAGGCGATCTTTTTGTCGAGGTGCGAATACAGACACCCGGGAAACTGAGTAAGCGCCAGCGCGAACTGTTGGCCGAACTGGGAGAACTGTCTCCGGTGGAAAACAAGCCGCAGCATCGGTCGCTGTTGGGACGTGTGAAGGACATGTTTGTGTAGAGAAGTTGCCAGTTGCCAGTAACCAGTTGCCAGTGAATTCACTGAGACGATCGCGGTACGGCATGGGGCCGAGTACTGGCAACTAGTAGCTGGCAACTGACAACTGCCTTATGACGCGCCGCCGCTGGATTGCCGACGAGGTTACCGGAGACAGCGCTGCGTTGGTGGGCGAACATGCCGCGCATCTTGCCCGCGTCCTGCGCGCCGAAGTCGGGCAGGAGTTTGAGATCGCGACTGGAGAAGAAGTTCGCCGCGGAACCATCACCACGATCTCCGATGATCGTGTTGAGTTTGCGCTCGATACGAAGCAGTACCATGGGCGCAGGCCCAAGCCCAAGCCGTTTGACGCTCCTAAGATCACGCTGGCCCTCGCCATCTTCAAGTTCGATCGCATGGAGTGGGCGATCGAGAAGTGTACAGAGATCGGGGTCGCTCGCATCGTTCCCGTAATTTCCCGCCGGACGGATGCTCGTCTGGCCGCAGCTGCCGTGAAACGGCAGGAGCGCTGGCGGCGCATCGCGCGTCAGGCGGCCGAACAGTCGCGACAGTCGGCGCCGCCTGAGGTTGCGGCACCGGTCAAAGTGAAATGTCTTGCGGACGACGGCATGCTGTCTGCCGACGCGCTGCGTGTCGTTCTCGCCGAGTCGCTAGCTGGGGCGGAAGAGGACACTCGGCTGGGAGAAATTTTGCAGTCCCGGTCGACCGAAGGCGAAGTGGCGCTCGCGGTAGGGCCCGAAGGCGGTTGGACCGACGCGGAACTGGCGTGGTTTTACGAAACGGGATGGGTCGCGGCTTCGCTTGGCGACACGATCCTGCGCGCGGAGACCGCGGCGATTGTCGCCACCGCCCTCGCGCTGGAAGCGCTGCGGTGATTTGCTAGCCCGCATCATTGAGGAACAATGAGTATCAAACCAAATGAGACTCTAATTACGGGTTCGTGGGCACTGGTAAACGGTCGTATGACTGAAGATCCTGAGCTGCAACGTATACGCTGCCTTATCGCTAACGAGTTGGAACAGATCGCCATTTCACCAGATGGTTGGCACAAGCTTTACAGAGATCCTCGCGACGGGCGTTACTGGGAGAAATTTCTTCCTTACGGCGGGATGCAGGGTGGTGGCCCCGAATCATTACGCGTACTTGATCTAGGAAGCGTTCGAGAGAAATATGGGGTCTCAATAGATCGGTGAGGCGAGTGGAATCCGGGGAGGGCTACATACTCAACGACGGCCTGAACCAGTATCTTTACGATGCAGAAGGCCGCATCTGCTATGGGCGAGAGAACTGGTAAGGGCACGGCATGACTCCAGCGCCGTCCCTCAGCGGCTGAAGCCGCATTCCATCCAGAGGCACGTACGGCACGGCTTCACAGCTTGCGGAAAAAGTCGGGGGGGAATCGAGTTTAGCGATGACGATGCACAAGCAAAGGTGCTAAGAAACAAGGATGCGTGGAGACGACGAGCAGCAAGGGACGGTATTCAGCTATGTGAGTGCCGAACAGCGGATTGCACCGGATCATCCGCTGCGGCGGATTCGGGCGATGACGGACGCGGCGTTGCGAGAGCTGTCGGCGGAGTTCGACGAACTGTACGCGCCGGGCGGGCGGCCGTCGATTGCGCCGGAGCGATTGCTGCGAGCGCTGCTGCTCCAGGTTCTGTACTCGCGGCGGAGCGAGCGGCTGTTGATGGAGGAGATGAACTACAACCTGCTGTTCCGCTGGTTCGTGGGGCTGGAGATGGACGACGAGGTGTGGGACGTGACGGTGTTCACCAAGAACCGGGAGCGGTTGATCGTGGGCGAAGTGGCGCAGAAGTTTTTTGCGGGGGTGCTGAAGCAGGCGAGAAGCGGAGAGTTGCTGAGTGACGAGCACTTCACGGTGGACGGAACGCTGATCGAGGCGTGGGCGAGTCGGCGCAGTTTTGAGAAGAAGCCGGATCCGCCGGAGCGGGGAACGGGAGCGCGGGGACGAAAGTTGCTGCGCGACACGCACGAGTCGAAGACGGACCCGGAGGCGCGGCTGTTCCGGCGCAGCCAGGCGGCGGAATCGCGACCGAGTTATCTGGGACACGTGATCACCGAGAACCGGAATGGGCTGGTGGTGGCGGCCTGTGTGACGCAGTCGGGACAGAGAGCGGAGCGGGAGGCGGCGTCAGCGATGCTGGAGCAAGTCAACGACGGAACACGAAAGATCACGCTGGGAGCGGACAAGGGGTATCAGGAAGAGCATTTCATCGCCGGGTTACGGGCGCGGCAAGTGGTGCCGCACGTAGCCGAGTACGCGGTGACCAGCAAACATTGGCCGAACTGGCTGCGGGAGGAGGAGCGGAACGATCCAGGATTTGCGCAGAGTCAGAAGCAGCGAAAACGAGTGGAGCAAGTGTTCGGCTGGATCAAACACGTGGCGGGGATGCGGCAGACGAAGTTTCGCGGGCGACGACGGGTGGAGTGGATGTTCCAACTCGCAGCCGCGGCGCTGAACCTGCGACGCATGCAGCGTCTGCTGCCGCAAGCCGTGTAGTGCGCGGGGATAAGTGTGTCCGCCGGGCGAAAAATAGTCGGGGAACACGCAATCCAGATGTAGTCAAGGGGCGGAAAACAACTCAGGGGAAGACGAGACGGGAAAAATATCTCATTTTTCCGCAAGCTGTGAAGCCGTGCCCTTCCCAAAACCCGCTCGAATGAGAGTTTTTCCGCAGCCCGACAGAGCATTCCGCAACGGCCTCTGATATTCTCCGGCCAATGACTTCTCAAGCGAATGTGACAGCTTCACCTGCGGCGAAGATCGTTCCCGATGAACGCCAGCGGCAAGCGATCGGACACGTTGATGGCCCGATGCTGGTGATCGCCGGTGCCGGCACCGGGAAGACCACTGTCCTCACGCAGCGTGTGGCCAACCTCATCCGCGAAGGCCACGCCCGCCCGGACGAAATCGTTGCGCTCACCTATACCGACAATTCCGCCGCGGAGATGATGACCCGCGTCCGAGAGGAACTGAAGGGAACCGTCATCGACGGCCTGCAGACCTGCACATTTCATGCCTGGTGCAATGGACTGCTCCAGCGTCGCGGCGCTGGCTTTGGCGTGCTTGACGACAAGGATCTCTGGGTGTACTTGCGCCGCCGGATTCGCGATCTGCGCCTCAAGCACTTTGTGCGCGCTGCCAACGTCGGCCAGTTCCTCGATAGCCTGCTCGATTTCATGCGCCGTTGCCAGGACGAACTGGTGGGCCCGGCAGAATACGCGCTCTACGTAGAGCGCCTCGAACGCGGTGCGGTCGCACTTCCCCGTGTTGCCCGCTCGAAGAAGCAAACGGAATTGGAAGAGGTCGAGATCCTGGAGCGCTGCCAGGAAATCGCTCGGGTTTTCGCCACCGTGGAAAACATGCTCCGGGAGGAAAACCTGGGCACCTTCGGCCACATGATTACCAAGGCGTATCAGTTGCTGAAGAACGATCCCGCGCTACTCGAAGAGGAACGGAGGCGCATCCGCTTTCTGTTGGTGGATGAATTCCAGGACGCGAACTTTGCCCAGGTCGAGATCTTGTCGCTGCTCGCCGGACCGGCGGCGAACGTTTTTGCCGTGGGCGATGCGGATCAGGGGATCTACCAGTTTCGCGGCGCTTCGAGCGAAGCGTTCACTCTGTTTATGAGGAAATTTCCCGCGGCCCGAGTCGTTGCCCTGGAAAAGAACCGGCGCTCGCTCTCGCCGATTCTCGGTTGCGCTTTTGGCATTGTGAATGAGAACCCCGCGGTGTTCGGACAGACGTTCTCGCAAAAAGGAATTTCGATTTCCTACCAGCGTGCGCCCCTTGAATCACTGCGGGACGAGGAGGCGAAGCTTCAAGGGCAGACGGCAGCAGCGCCGCTGGTCGAAATTGTTACCTGGAGGGATAAAGAAGTCGAGGCCGCCGACCTCGCGCGCCGCATCCACAAGAAGCGCAAAGATAAAGACAAAGATAAGGATAAGGACCAGCGCTGCCGCTGGAGCGATTTTGCCGTGCTCTATCGCCAGCACAACCATCGCGACGAGCTGGTTAAGGAACTTGCCGAGCGGGGCATCCCATTCTCCATCGAAGGTCTGGACGTTCTCGATACACCGGAGGTCCGCGACGCGGTGGCCTGCCTGAGCGCCGCTGTGTCTCCCAACGATCCGGCCAGCCTGTTTCGCGTGGCGGCGCTGCCCCAGTTCGGCATCAACCCAATGGAATTGCGGGCAGCGATGAGGGCGGTGCGGAGGCAGGAACTGGATCTCCGCACGGTGTTGGGAAGGCTCGCGGGCGGTCCCGCGGTGCTGCAAAGCGTGGAGAAAGTCCACCTCGAAGTGAAGAAGGACGGAGTCGGCGCGAGCTTTACCGCGAGCTTTACCGCGAACTATGCGGTGAGCGTTGTGATCCGGCACTTCCATCTGCAGCGGTCGGCTTTGCTGGCCGCGTTTCTGAAGTTTGTGGAGTCATGGCACAAGAAAGCTATTGCCGAAACTGGTAGCCCTTCCGAATTCCTCGAGTACCTGGACTATTTTGTGCAGGCGGGAGGCACGATTCCGCTTCCTCGCACCGAGGACGACGCGGTTCAGCTTTTGACCGCGCACGCCGCCAAGGGACTTGAGTTCCAGCACGTGGCCATCATTCGCGGCTCGTCCGTTTGGTTCCCGACTCCATACCATGAGCCGCTTATTGCGTTTCCTACAGAGCTGCGGCGGGCGGACGCGTCTTCGCCGGGCGCTGTGAATGACGACAAGACACTGCACGAAGAAGAAGAGCGCCGCCTTTTTTACGTGGCCATGACGCGCGCCAAAGACACGCTGGCCATCTATGCGCACCAGGGCAGGGGCAAGAAGGATCCGAAGCCAACCCAGTTTCTGCGCGAGTTCATGGCCCACCCGGCTTACAAAAAGTTCTGGTCTACCCACCCGGCGGCGGCGGTGCAGGATAGGTTGTTTGCCGAGGAGGAACAGAAAATCGCGGTGCCGCAATCGACCGTGGCGGCGTGGCTGCTCATGCCGCCGTCGGCGAGCTTCGTCACCGGCCTGAGCGCGTCGGCCATCGAAATCTATGAAGAGTGTCCGCTGCGCTTTAAGCTCGAAAGGGAGTGGAACCTGCCGCGCGACGTCCCCGCATCGCTGCACTACGGGGCGGCCATGCATCGCATCCTGCACACCTTCTACGATGCGCAGCGCTACGGGCGCGAGATCGGCGACGAAGACTTGATTGAACAGTTCCGGTCTGACCTGGCTTCCGCGGGCATCGCCGATCGCTATCAGTATGAGCTGTATCTGCGGCAGGGAATGGAGCAGTTGCGGCAATTTTTCGAGTGGGCTCGCAGTGCCGAGCCGCCAGACGTCATCGAGACCGAACGCAGATTTGAACTGCAAGTGGGCTCGGCGAAGTTGGCCGGACGCGTGGATCGCATCGATCGCACGGGCCCGGACTCGGTTGCCATCGTGGACTACAAAACGGGCAAGCCGAAGTCGCAAGAGGATGCCGACGAGAGCCTGCAACTCTCTTTATATGCACTCGCGGCCAGGGAGACTTGGGGAAAGCGAGCCGACTGCTTGATCTTCCACAACCTCGAAAACAATACGCCCGTGTACACCTCGCGGACCGACGCCGAGTTGGAAGCGGCGAAGTTGCGCGTACAAAAAGCGTCAGACGGAATCGCGCAGGGAAATTTTGCCGCAAGGCCGGGATATCAGTGCTCGTATTGTCCCTATCGCAATCTCTGTCCCGCCACCGAGAAGATCGTTGGCGGGAAGATCGTCGCCGGGAAGATCGGTGCAGCTCCGCAGAAGAAATTGGCGTCTCGCGTCAACTAGAACTGGTCCTAATTGATGATTCTCTGGGCGGGCGCTCCGGCCCTCAGGGGCTAAAGAGTGTGCGTGAGAACTCGGTCGTCCCTCCGGGACTTGAATCGTTTTTCCCACTGTCCCCAGCGCTGAAGCGCTGGGCTAAGTTCGGTCGCCCCTCCGGGCCTTGATTCTCGGGCGTTTCGCTGCACAGGATTGCCCGAAAAGTGAGTTCTCACACACTCTCTAAAGCCCGCATTTCTATTGGCCGTGTGGCACGGCTGAAGCCGTGCCCTTCCCAAAACCGTTTATGAGACCAGCCCTGGTTTGAGCAGAAGGCTTTCGTTCGCGGGAACAAGCGGAGTGGTGTTGGGGATCTGGAAAATGCAGCAAAAAACTTTGGGGACGCTCATCGCGTCCCCTTTGTCGTTGCCTGTTGCAGGTGCTTAGTGCTTTTTGCTGCTCTTCTTCTTTGCTTTCTTTTTGGTTGCCATGGATCTATTCTCCCTTTCCATTCTTCATGGAATTTCGCAACGGTGTTTTGTTGCAACTGATTGATGTATAGAGTCAACGCAGAACGAAGTCAAGAGAAAAATGATTGAAACGGGCGCGTGCAATGCTGTACCAAAGTCACCTGCGCGACTCGCAAGCGAAGAAAAAGTTCGCGTGACATCACAACTCACTCTCACTTGCTTCTGAAGTCAAGCATTCCATCCTCTAACTCGCCGTTGGACTCGAATCGGCCGGCGCCGCGACCGGCAGCGTGATCGTGAACACCGCGCCTCCATCCGGGGACGTTGCTGCTTCGATGTTTCCTCCATGCTCGCGCAGTACGGTCTTGCAGATGCTTAGCCCCAGGCCGGTCCCTCGACCGGGCCGCTTGGTGGTGAAGAAAGGATCAAAAATGTGCGCCAGGTTTTCGGGCGCGATTCCCGGGCCATCGTCCTGAAACACGATCCATACCGAGTCGGGCTTGCGTCCGATGCGGACGCGAATCGTGCCTTTCTCGCGATTTTCGCGGATGGCCTGTTCGGCATTCAGCAGAAGATTCAAGAAGACCTGCATCAGTTGATTGGGATCGGCCATGATCGCGGGGATCGCCGGTTCGGGCAGAAAATCCACCGTGATGTTGCTCTTGCGCAGCGGATACGCCTGCATCTGCACGGTGCGCTGCACGAGTTCGTTTAGATTTACCTGGCTCTTTCCCGGAGCCGGCGGCCGGGCGAAGTATTGCAAGTTTTGGACGATTTCGGCGGCGCGCCTCGCCTGCTGGTGCAGAATCGCAATCTGTTTGCGGGCGCCTTCGCTGGTATCGCCCTCCTGCAGCAGTTCCGCCATGCCCAGAATGCTGGTCAGCGGGTTGTTGAGCTCGTGGGCGAATCCGCCGATCATCTGACCCATGGCCGCTTGACGCTCGCTCTGAATAATCTGCTGCTCCAGTTTTTTCTCCATCGTCACATCGCGGACGGAGATGATCACGCCCGCCGGTTTGCCATCGGCATCCAGCAGAGGACTTGCCATGCCCAGCATGGTGCGCCAGTTGCCGTCGCGGTGCCGGGAGCCGTACTCGCGCGATGTCAGCGAACTCTCCCCGGTCGCGACGGTGCGGTAGAGTTCGGCCAGTTCCGGGGGAGCATTCTCCGTCTCCGCGACGTTCTTGCCCATGAGATGTTCCGGTCCGTACCCGAGGAGTTCGCCGATGCGCGCGCTCACGAAGGTGTACTGCCCCTTCAGATCGAGCACCAGAATCAGATCCGGAAAACTTTCCAACAGGTGCCGGCGGAACTCTTCCTGCCGCCGCAACTGTTGTTCCAGCGCGCGCTTCTCGGTGACGTCTACCAGGGTGCCCTGGTAACGGACAATCCGTCCTGCCTCCATCACGCCGCTCGAAGTATCTACGCACACCGCGACTCCGCCATCTTTTCTGCGCAGTCGAACCTCGCGAGTGCGGGTGTGTCCGCTCTGGCTTCCCCCGTGTCCCAGCACCGGATCGCCCCCGTCAACATTCAGGTGTTCCGGCGGCAGTTGCAACAAATCTTCTTTGCTGTCATATCCCAAGATGGAGACCAGGGCCGGGTTTACCTCGAGCAGCTTGCCTTCCGGATTGCTGATGTACACGCCTTCCTGCAGAGATTCGAAGAGCTGCGTGAAGCGCTGTTCCTTCTCACGATGTTCGGTGATGTCGCGCGCCAGCACACTTGCCCCGGCCACCTCGCCGCCCTTGACGATGGCATTGATCACGCAGTCGAAGTAAAGCCGCCGGGAATCGTTCTTAAGATGGACCTCGACCACTCCCGACCAGTTCCGCTTCTCCACAAACCGTTCCAGCCCCCCGGTCGCCTCCGCATGCAGGGGCGCGCCCAGGAATTCCTCAAGTTTGTGACCAATCAGCTGCGAGTAAGGAACACCGAGAATTTCCGTAAATCGCCGGTTTACCGTGCGCAGGGTGCCATCGAGTGAGATGGCGAGCGCCACGTCATCCAGAGAATCAATCAGCTCCTTGAAGTTGCGCTGTGAGCGCATAATCAATTGGCCCAACTGATCGATTTGGTCTTCGGAGGGTGTGGCTCCCGCCTGATTCTGAAAGCCCCTTAGAATGTGCTTGAGCTCCGCAACCTCGCGTTTGCGCCCGAAAGCATAGGTGGCAAATAAGACGGCGAGCGCGAAGAGTCCGGCGGGAATTGCCCACAGCCGGTAAGGAAGGTCTTTCAGTTGTTGCCACGACAACGCGGCCACTGCCGCCGCAAACAAGACGAGCAGGCCAAGCGCCCATCGCCACAACTGGCTCTCTTCGCGTTCCAACCGGTTTGACGCCGGACCGGGCCGGGCTGAAGTGGGATCTTCGTCGAGCATTGAGGGACTCCCCTGGCGCAAAACGTTATCCGCCAGATTGCCCCTAGCCTAGCACCGAAAGCGGCGGTTCACGACAGAACGATCCAGAAACGTTCCATCACGGTAACCGGGTGATGCCCATCACAGCGGTCCGGTTTTGCGTTGACTATGATGTCGGCAAGGATCTCCCATCCGCGCTGCCCTCTTCGTGTGCTCACTGGTGTCCCCTATGCTCTATAAAACCCTGAGTGCGGCCGTTTACGGCATTGACGCCAACATCATCGAAGTGGAAGTGGATGTCTCGGGCATCAAAATGAATGAAGACCACTTTCATACGGTCGGCCTGCCCGATGCTGCCGTCCGCGAAAGCCGCGACCGCGTCCGCTCGGCGCTGAAAAACTGCGGCTACGATATCCCTCCCACCCAGATCACCATTAATCTGGCGCCGGCCGACATCCGCAAGGAAGGCTCCGGCTTCGACCTGCCCATGGCGCTCGGCATCCTCGGCGCATATGGCGGGCTGAATAAGAAGGAGATCCCCGACGCGCTGTTTGTCGGCGAGCTTTCTCTCGACGGAAGGGTGCGCGGAGTGCGCGGCGCTTTGCCGATCGCGATCGAGGCTCGTCGATCGAAAGTAAAACGCCTGGTCGTGCCCGAAGTCAACGCTCGCGAAGCCGCCATGGTCGGTGACGTTGAGGTTTACCCGGTGAAATCACTGCTGGAAGTGATTCATCTCATTAACTCCGGCAACGGCGTCTCCCGCTTGCAGGTCGACACCGAACAACTGCTCTGCCAAGCGCAGCACTTCCCGGTGGATTTCAAAGACGTTCGCGGCCAGCAAACCGCCAAGCGGGCTCTTGAAGTCGCGTGCGCCGGCGGTCACAACATTCTCATGATCGGGCCTCCAGGATCTGGGAAAACGATGCTGGCGAAACGCATGCCGACGATCCTGCCGCCCTTTACTTTCGAAGAAGCCCTGGAGACCACCAAGATTCACAGTGTCGCTGGTGTGCTCGATGCGCACGCCGGACTTGTCGGGCTGCGACCTTTCCGCGCGCCTCACCACACCATCTCAGATGCTGGCCTGATCGGCGGCGGCGCGATCCCGCGGCCGGGCGAGGTTTCGCTCGCGCACAATGGGGTGCTGTTCCTCGACGAATTTCCCGAATTCCCGCGCAACGTTCTTGACGTGATGCGCCAGCCGCTCGAAGACGGTACCGTCTGCATCGCGCGGGCCGCCATGTCGCTGACTTTCCCCGCGCGCTTCATGCTGGCCGCCGCCATGAACCCCTGTCCTTGCGGATTTCACAACGACCGCACCCGCGAATGCCACTGTACCCCGCCCATGATCCAACGCTACATTTCTAAAATCTCGGGGCCGCTGCTCGACCGCATCGACATTCACATTGACGTCCCGGCCGTGAACTACAAAGAAATGCGCAGCACGAAGGAGTCGGAAAGCTCAGCGAGCATTCTTGCGCGCGTGGTTCGTGCGCGGAATGTGCAGCTGGCGCGCTTTTCTTCCGGACGCGAGAAACTTTACTGCAACGCCCAAATGCCGACGCAGTTCATTCGTAAATTCTGCGAGCTCTCCGCCGATTGTGAGCGCCTGCTGGAACGCGCCATGGCGCAGCAAGGGCTCAGCGCCCGAGCCCACGACCGCATTTTGAAAGTCGCGCGCACGATTGCCGACCTGGATGGGATTCCGCAGCTTGAACCGAAGCATATCGCCGAGGCTATTCAGTACCGGACGCTGGACCGGACGTATTGGGCGTGACAGGCATCGGGTGATCTGGTGATCGGGCCATCGGGTGATTGGATTTAAGCAGGAGGAATTCATGAGCTCAATGATCCGATGACTCAATGACCCGATCGTTTCGCCTCAGTCGTCCGCCGTCCCGGCAGTGGAGGCGCCGAGGATGTCAAATCAGGCTGAGGCAAGCTCCTTGTGCGCCCGTGCCGGGAACGGTCTGATTCTTGGCAGCCTGTTTTTCTGGGCCTTCCAGAGATCGTAATGGAGCTGCATCTTCAGCCAAAATTCGGGAGACGTGTACGGCATCGCCTTGGCAAGCCGCACGCTCATCACCGCGGAAATGCCGGCGCGGCCGTTGAGTATCCGGGAGAGATTCGGCCGCGTCACCCCGAGACGCTTGGCCGCCTCCTTCACCGTCATGTCGCCCAGGTAATCTTTCAAGACTTCGCCGGTTTGGGATGGATGGAAAAGCATACCCGATGGCCCGATGCCGCAGCCAAAGCCGCTTCAGTCGGCCGCCGCCCCGCTATTTGTACTGTCGCTGTTGGCGACGGCGTTCTTCTCCGCCTGCTGGAGGCGCAGCGCACGGTTCGAGGGCAAGCCGGCATCGCGGATCTTGTAAAGCAGGGCGCGATAGCTGATGCCCAGCGTGCGGGCTGCCTGCTTGCGATTCCAGTGGTGCTGTTGCAGCACCTTGAGGATGACCTTACGCTCCAGTTCGTGCACGCACTGGCGGGTAAGCTGCTTCAGAGAAATCGGCCCGTCCAGCGAGAACTCGGGATTGAAAAAGTCCGGCTCGCGTGCCACCAGGTCGCTGGTGATCACTTCCTCATGGCCCAGGATCACGTAGCGCTTGATCAGGTTTTCCAGTTCGCGAATATTTCCCGGCCAGTGATATTTCTGCAGCACCGCCAGCACTTCATGCGACAGAGGCCGTGCCCGGCAGTTGAACTTGCGGTTGTAGTATTCGAGGAAGTAGCTGCACAGGTCTTCAATATCGCCACGGCGTTCCCTTAGCGCCGGCATGCGCAGATTCACCACGTTGATGCGGTAGTAAAGATCCTGGCGGAAAGCCCCCGACTCGATCTCAGCTTCCAAATGGCGGTTGGTCGCGCACACCACTCGCACTTCGACCTTCTTGTCTTCCTGGGCGCCGATGCGGCAGAACTGCCCATCCTGCAAAAGCTGCAAGAGTTTCGATTGCAAGGATGGGTCAAGCTCGGAAATTTCATCTAGAAACAAGGTGCCGCGGTGGGCCAGCTCGACCCGTCCTGGCTTCGACCCAACCGCGCCCGTGAAGGCTCCTCTTTCGTAGCCAAACAGTTCGCTTTCCAGCAGTGTCCCCGGAATTGCCGGGCAGTTCACCTTTACATATGGCCCCAGCTTCCACGGAGACAGCCCATGAATGAGCCGGGCAATGATGTCTTTTCCGGTGCCGCTCTCGCCGGTGATAAGGACAGGAACGTTGGCGGCGGCTACTTTGCCCAGTCGCGAACGAACCGCTTGCATAACTTCAGAGTGGCCAAAAATGATGTTGTCGGGGGGGACCTCGCCGAGCGATTGTGCCAGCGAACTTACCGAAAGTGTCGTCATAAGACCAAATCCCCCAGTGCGGCTATGTGTCAAGCCACATGCACTAAAAGTGCATCCCAAGCACCAAACTGGAGAAGAGAGCCAAGCGAGTTAGAAGCTTTCCGTTAAACGCTCACTTATGAATGGCTTAGAGTGATGATATCCGAGAGTCCAGGCCATCGGGCATGGCCCCAAAGTGCCATTCTGAGACAGAGTTGAGATGGGAAAAATAGTTCACACCGCAGAACCAGCTTTTCTCAAGTGCTTCCCGGAAACAGCCGCCGCGTCGGTGCTCAGGCGGCGGGCGAACTTCAGACCTAGAAGATGGTAGTCATCGAGGTGCGCAATCCACACCGCCTTCGCTTGCATAATCCGAAAAGAGGTCTTGAAACCCTTGACAGGTCCGATTGGAGCGCTTGGAATCTCCAGTGAAATCGGTGCCGATTGCGGCAAAGAACGGCGAACTACCACCAAAGCACCCCCAGGAGAGATGTTAAGGGCCGTGGCAAACTCCAGGGAATCCTTGCCGCTTCCGTCGCGAGAGCGGACAAAAACCGGAATGGCGAGATGCAACCGTGGCCACTTGCGTTCCTTCTTCTTCAGTAAGGTACTAGACACGTGTCTGGACCACCATAAGAGAGGTATAAACACCCCAAGACCGCATCTTAGGGGCCAAACCTCCCAGAGAAGCCGAGCCTGCCTGGAATCACCCGAAACCGCGCCACTGACACGGACATCGCCGAAGCGGCTTCTGGTCAATGAATTCGCTATTGACTATTGGTCACGTCAAAAAGCTGCAAGGTTTTTCGCTTCGGTGCCTGGTTTGGGGCCGTTTCCAATTGACAGTCCGGAGCACCTGACATAGGATCAAAACATCCCCCTTACTCTGAGGTAGCAGGCTCCCCTCCCCTAATACTGTTTACTTGGTTATCCATGGCTTCGACGCCCGACAAAAGCCCAGCGGTTTCCGCGACCGGCAGTGGTCCAAAAAGTAGCCTGCCGTCAACCGCTGCGGCGCGGGCTTCCGCGCTCAGCTCTGCGGACGACGCGGCAGGCGAGCTCGAACAATTGCGCGATCGTTTCCGCAAGACTGCCGACGCTCTGGCCTCTGCCGCCCACGACCTCAAGACGCCCTTGGCAATCCTCAACGGCTACATTGAACTGCTGCAGAGTCAGAAACTCGGACCGCTCAACGACCGCCAGCGTGAAGTGATGGGCGACATGTTTTCCAGCGGACAGCGCTTGCAGCAATTCATTCAGGACTTCCTGACCTTCAGCGTGCTCGAAACCGGCGAACTGCGCATGCAGTACGTGGAAGGTGACATGAACGCGTGCCTCTCGGAAGTTTGCCGGCTCTGGTCGATCCGGTTTCAGGAGCGCGGTCTCGCCTTGTATTTCCTGGCCAATGACAAACTAACGACATTTGCATTCGATGCGCCCAAGATCCAGCGCGTGATTTCCAATCTGCTGGAGAACGCCTGCAAGTACACTCCGCAGGGTGGCACCGTCTGGCTGCACGCCGAGCCTCATATGTGGGAGCGTCGCGGAGTGAGTAAGTCCGCCGCCAATGCAGACCGCCGCCGCCAATCGACGAATGTGCCGAACGCTGTCAGAGTCACCGTTGCCGATACCGGCCCGGGAATTCGGCCGGAGTTTCACCTGGAAATCTTCGACGATTTCTTCCGTCTGCCGGGTAGTGAATCGGCCGAGGGCATGGGCCTGGGACTCGCCATTTCCCGCCGCCTTCTCCAGGCAATGGGCGGCAAGATCTGGGTCGAAAGCGAACCGGGCACAGGCTGCAAGTTTTCCTTTCTTATTCCCCTGAAACCAATTCTGAATGGTCCGGCACGGGGAGTGAAATGAGCGAAGGCGCCAACATCCTGCTGGTGGATGACGAACCGGGAATGTTGCGCTACATCCGCACGCTGCTGGAAGTGGATGAGCACAAGGTGCAAACCGCCAGCACCGGCGAAGAAGCGGTCGAGCGCGTCCAGAAAGGACTGCAGCCCGACCTGGTGCTGCTCGATCTACTCATGCCCGGCATCGACGGGCTGCAGACTCTCGAACAACTCCGCCATCTCAAGCCCGGATTGAAAGTCGTCATGCTCTCCTGCGTGAATGACACGCGCAAAGTCGTGCAGGCCATGCGCCTGGGCGCGATCGATTATCTGACCAAGCCGTTCCAGAAAGCCGAACTCGACGCGGTCATTGCGCAGTGCGTCGGCACGGCCAAGGGTGAGAGCTATGCGGGCGAGATCGAAGAACTTTGCGACGACGTGTTCTTCATCGCTGCCAGCCCGGCGATGAAGAAGATTCGCTCCCAGGCTGCACTCGTCGCCAACGTCGAAATCCCGGTGCTCCTGCTCGGTGAAAGTGGTACCGGCAAGGAAGTGCTCGCCCGCCTGATCCACAAGCTTTCCCCTCGCGCCCACCGCACCTTCCTCAAAGTGAACTGTGCGGCGGTACCCGCCGACCTGCTGGAGAGCGAACTGTTCGGGTACGAAGCGGGAGCCTTCACCGGCGCCACGCACGCCAAGCCGGGCAAGTTCGAACTCTGCAACAAAGGCACCATCCTGCTCGACGAAATCGGCGAAATGCCGCCGGGGCTGCAGGCCAAGCTGCTGCACGTCCTCCAGGACCAGCAGTTCTCCCGCCTCGGCAGCCGCACCGTGGTCAAAGTCGACGTTCGCATCCTGGCCGCCACCAACATCAACATTCAAGAAGCGCTCGCCAGCAAGCGTCTGCGTGAGGATCTTTATTACCGCCTGAACGCTTTCACCCTGTTGCTGCCTCCGCTGCGCGACCGCAAGGAGGAAATTCCGATTCTGCTGAAGCATTTCATGTCGCGCATGTCGGATTCCTACGCCCGTTCCCCGCTGCCACTTTCGCCCGCGTTGATGGAGGCATGCCTGCGGCACTCCTGGCCGGGCAACCTGCGCGAACTGAGCAACTTCATCAAGCGCTACCTGGTGCTGGGAGACGAAACGCTCGCGGCATCCGAGTTGCAGCCCCGGCCCGATGGCGGTGGAGGATTGCACGCCCACGCCGTGGGCAGAACCGCAGTCGCGGGCGCTGAATCCGGCGGCGGCCTGAAGTCGCTGTCGCGCAACGCCAAAGATGAAGCGGAGGCCGAAGCCATCGCCCGTGCCCTGGAAGAGACAAACTGGAATCGCAAACAAGCCGCGGCGCTGCTGCAGATCAGCTATAAAGCTTTGCTCTATAAAATCCGCCAGTACGGGATAGCGCAAAACCGCAGCACGCACCGGCTGTCTGCCGGGGCGTGAGAGAAAACGCTGAGAGCTACGAGCGTTCGGGGGAGGACTGGGTCGTCCCTCCGGGACTTGCATCATTTACTTCACTTTTCCCAGCGCTGAAGCGCTGGGCTAAGCTGGGTCGTCCCTTCGGAACTTGAATCTTAAGAGCTAAATGCTAAGAGCTGATTGTGGTGCGGATAAGAGGACTCGAACCTCCACGACCTTGCGATCACTAGGACCTGAACCTAGCGCGTCTGCCAGTTCCGCCATATCCGCATAAAAAGAAAAAATCGGTAGGACCTTTTCAAAGGCGACTACACTACTATCTACTGGCTGGCGTCGGGCTGTCAAACGAGCGTAACGTCATAAAATTCGCCGTGCTAGATCATTTGCAAGGTGCCAAGCTGCCCTCAACCATGGGAAATGCTTCCGACAAGATCCCCGCAGAACTGGCAAGGGAACTCCGCGCACTGGCCCACGATCTCAGCAATGCGCTCGAAACCATCGTGCAAGCCACGTACCTGATTTCGCAGGCAGGGCCGCCCGAGAATTCACGCCGCTGGGTCGAGCTGATCGATCAGGCCGCGCAGGAAGCGGTAAAAATCAATCAAAAGCTGCGCCAGCTCTTGCGCTCGCAAAGTTAGATGCAAGCTCTTCCAACTGTAGAGACGGGGCTTGCCCCGTCTCATTCTGCGGCAGGAGACGCGGCAAGCCGTGTCTCTACGGGAACATCAGACGCCTCTAGCCCAGCTTCGCGTCCATCGTAATCTTCGCATTCAGCACCTTCGATACCGGGCAGCCTGCTTTTGCATTTTGCGCTGCCGTGCTGAAGGCTTCCGCGCTCGCGCCCGGCACCTTCGCGACCACGTCCAGATGCACGGCCGTGATGGCCCAGCCCGCGTCGAGTTTCTCCAGGGTGAGCGTAGCTGCCGTGCTGATGCTCTCCGCCGTGAGGTTCGCGCCCCCCAGTTGCGCCGACAGCGCCATCGAGAAGCACGCCGCATGCGCCGCCGCAATCAGCTCTTCCGGATTCGTCCCCGGAGCGTTTTCAAACCGCGTCGTAAACGAATACGGCGTATTCGAAAGAACGCCGCTCGTAGACGAAACCGTCCCCTTCCCGTCCATAAGACCACCCTTCCACACTGCACTCGCTTTGCGTTGCATTGCAATCTCCCAAGGTGAGGATTAAAACGAAGTCGTACCTATTGTAGAAGCTAGAAGGAATTCGCGTGCAGCGCTCGCCCGGATCTACCGCGATGGGATTCGTGCGTGCGCGCTAAGGCGAATCCAGAGTTGCTGTGGCCTTAGGCAGCTGCCGAGCTGCGCTCGGCTTGGACGGGCGAGGGCGCCCGTCCCCACACGGCCCGTCCCCACACGGAATGCGAGGTCCACCACCAACTGGACGCTGCCGGAAGAATCGCTACCCGTAGATCAGCCCGACGAGTTCTATAATCTCGCTCATGTCATTTCTCCGGTTCCTCATGCTGTTGTCGCTCGTGGTCTGGCTTGGCGGCCTGATCTTTCTCGCGTTCGTCGAAGCGCCCACCGCTTTTACACCCGGACTTCTCCCCACCCGCCACATGGCGGGATCGATCGTAGGCCACTCGCTCGATTTACTGCACTACATGGCCATTGTTTCCGGAATTGTTTTTCTGATCGCGTCCATGCTCTACAGCCGGATGGCTATGGGAAATGCGCGACCGCTGGCGGCGCGGCACCTTTTGATCGTGCTGATGCTGCTGCTGACCGTGATCTCGCAATTCGCCATTTCCCCCAAAATGCACGCCCTTCGCGCCGAGGTTGGAGTGATCGATAACGTGCCTCTGGACAATCCGCTGCGCAGGGAATTCGACCGTCTGCATGTGTGGTCGGAGAAGTTCGAGGAGGCGGTGCTTTTGCTCGGGTTGGTTGCGTTGTACACGACCGCGCAAGCGTTCCAGTGAGCGGGGTTATTGGAGTGCTTCTCCTTCCTACTGCAACAGCCGCCAGGCGCCGTACGCCCACACCACCGGCACCGCGAACAGCATGGCGTCGATGCGATCGAGCATGCCTCCATGGCCGGGCAGAATCGTGCCGGAATCTTTCACTCCGGCGCCGCGCTTTATGAGGGACTCGACCAGATCGCCCAGTTGCGCCGCGATGTTGACCACCGCCGACAGTAGAATGATGGGCCAAAGGGGTGGCTGCTCCAGGCCGAACATGCCATCGCGGCGGTCAATCAACCCAACCCGCAGCAGCGCGGCACTGATTCCGGTCGCGTGCTGGATCCACAGCGTGCCGACGATCACGCTGGCCAGGACCGAGGCCACCGCGCCTTCCCAGGTCTTCTTCGGGCTGATCTCGGGCGACATGCGATGCCGCCCCAGCGAACTGCCCACGAAGTATGCGAAGACGTCTCCCGCCCACACGGCGAGCAGCGTGTAGATCGTCCAGATCGCTCCCGCCGGCTGCTGCCGGAGTGCGACCAGCAGCGCCATCGGGATGGCGATATACACGAAGGCAAACGTCGAAGCGGCGGCTGCCGGATAGCCGCTGGTCAAGTTGGAGCCCCGCATGGCTACGGTCAGAAACACAAAGGGTGCAAGCGACGCCGCCAGCGCCAGCCCGTAGAGAATCGCCGTGGTCTCAACTAGCGGCGTGCGATTGGTGGAAGCGACAATTACAAATACAAAGAAGGCCGCGACGAAGGCATGCGTCGCCGGCCCCAGCGGCTGGACTGCATAGTGCGTCACCAGCTTCAGGAACTCAACGATGGCCAGCAGGGCGACCGCTCCGGCCACAAGGGCCAGCACATAGAGCGGCGCCTTCAGAACCAGCAGCAAAACCAGGGGTATTAAAACGACGGCGGTCGCGACGCGCTGGATCATGGGGGAGGGGTTACGGTTCGACTAAAAAACCTATGTGAAAATCGTGGAGCAGGACACGAGCGACACCTTTCATTATTGTCATCCTGAGCGAAGCGAAGGACCTGTTTTTTGCGGCGAACAGCAGGTCCTTCGCTTCGCTCAGGATGACAAAGTTTTCCGGGATCAAAAAGTTCTTCCCGTGCCGTTCAACGTTTCGCCTCAGCGTGGGCCCGGAGCGACGTAGGCCGCGGAGCATGCCCGTCCGGGCCCAGGCCGCCGTAGCGGCGGTCGCGCTTCTGATAATCTTCGATCCCCTCGAGCAGTTGCACGCCGCGGAAATCAGGCCACAACGTCTGCGTCACATAGATCTCCGCATAGGCAAGCTGCCAGAGCAGGAAGTTACTCAGCCGCATCTCGCCGCTGGTGCGAATTACTAAGTCGGGATCCGGCAGACCCCGCGTGTAGAGATGGTCGCTAATCGCCTGCTCATCGACTTCCATGTGATCGAGGCCGCCATTGCGGGCGGCAGCCTCCGCCAGCGAGCGAAAGGCGTCGACGATTTCGCTGCGCGCGCTGTAGTTCAACGCCAGTGTTAGCAGCATCCCGGTATTATTCGAGGTCGCGCAACTCGCTTCTTCCATCTCGCGCTGCACCGACTCCGGTAACTCATGCTTCCGTCCGATGTATTTCAACCGGATATTGTTTTCGTTGAGCGTCTTGATTTCCGCTTTAAGGTAGCGGCACAGAAGACGCATCAGGAAATCGACTTCCGTCTTCGGACGCTTTTTCCAGTTTTCTTCGGAGAAGGCGTAGAGCGTCAGCGCCGGAATTCCGATGCGGGCCGCGGTTTCGACCGTCGAACGCACCGCGGCGACACCAGCGCGATGTCCGGCAACGCGCGGCATATGCCGGCGCCGGGCCCAGCGCCCATTTCCGTCCATGATGATGGCGATATGCTGGGGAAGACGCGCCGAATCGAGCCGCAGGTAAACGTCGGTTTCCTTGCGCTCCATCCCAGCCGGAACCGTATGTCGCAAAGCAGAACTCTCCGAGTCGAAGCTAACACACGAATTCCAATGTGTGCAATGCGATAGGGCCTTCCGAGTTTGCCGGTGGAGCGCCGGGCGTCCCCGCCCGGCCTTTACTTTCTTGAAGGCGCTAGCAGGACGGGCGAGACGCCCCTCGCTCCACCATCACACAGCCTCTTGTGGAAAGATGGGCAGTATCAGCCTCTCGGTGTGGCGAATCACCGTCAAAGCGCAGCGCGCACCGACTTGAGCATCGGTCAATAAGCGATGCAGGTCATCCACGCCGGCCACTGGCTTGTCGTCGAGCGCCACGATCACGTCGCCCTCGCGCAAGCCCGCTGTTCGCGCCGGGCTTCGGTCGCCGTCTTCAATGCCAACCACGACCACTCCGGTTTCTCGCGCCAAACCGTAGAAGCGCACCACTCGGCGGTGAATAGGAACCGTTTGCGCCGAGACTCCGATGTAGCTGCGCCGGATCCGCCCATCGCGCAGCAAGCGGCTGGCCACGAATTTTGCGGTATTGATCCCGATCGCGAAACAGATTCCCTGCGCCGGCAGAATCGTCGCCGTGTTGACGCCGATTGCCCGGCCTTGCGAGTCGACGAGCGGGCCGCCGGAATTTCCGGGGTTCAAGGCCGCGTCGGTTTGAATTACATCCTCGATCAGGCGCCCCGAGTACGAGCGCAGCGATCGCCCCAGCGCGCTGATCACGCCCGCCGTCACGGTGGACTGAAACCCGTACGGATTGCCGATCGCAATCGCCATTTGGCCCGGCCGCAGTAGCTGCGAATCTCCCAACGGAACCGCCTGCAATCCGGAAACATCAATTCGAATGACGGCGAGATCGGTCGCCGGATCATCGCCTATGGTGTGTGCGGGAGCGCGCCGTCCGTCCGCCAACGTCACTTCGATCCGCGTCGCGTCGTGCACGACGTGGCTATTGGTGAGAATCAATCCATCGGGCGTGAAGACGAAGCCGGAGCCGCCTCCACGGCGCTCGCGGGGCTCACCTGAACGAGTTCGGCCTGTCGTTCGGAGTGACGTTTGCTGTACTTCAACGTTCACTACCGACGGACTGACCCGCTCGACCGCAGCCGTGACCGCCCGCGAGTAGGAGTCGAGGAGGCCAGCGTCGCCGGATTCGGCAGCAGCGGCGCGCACTGATTCCTCCGCCAAGCTTCCGCCGAGCGGTTGCGGTGAAGAGAGGGGTTCTATGGAAAGACTATCCAGGTTCAGACTATCCAGGTTCATGCCATCCACGCTCATGCTGCATAGATGAAGCTGGAGGCAATTTGGATTCCGCCGCTCAGTCGCGGCTCACGCCGTACGCATCCAACACATCCCGCAGCGTGACCATGCCTTCCAACTTGTGCATATCAGCGCGGTTCACCACAGGCAGGATTTCGATCTGGTTTGCGCCCATGCGTTCGAGGGCCAAATCAAGCGTTTGGTCGGGGTGAACGTGCGGAAAAGCCAGCGCATCCGTGAGTTCGCCGAGCTTTTTATCCGCACCTTCCGCTAGTTCGCGCTCCAGTCGCGCAAGGTTGACCACGCCAATTACACCTCGTCGATCCGTCACCAGCCACGTCCGGACTCCGCTCGATCGAACCCTTTCCAGAGCCTCTCGAACCGTGATCTCGGCAGGCAGCAACTGGCTCGCAGCCTGCATCACTCTAATTACCTGACGCTGACCATATCGTTGGCGCGTCTTCGCGGTCGGCAGGTGGATGCCATCCTGCACGGCCAGCGCTTCGTAGATGGGCGCGTGCTGCAATCGTGAAGCAATGAAGAGACTCACAAGATTAGCGATCATCAGGGGGACGATCACCGCATAATCCTGCGTCATCTCGAAGATCATCAGCACCGAGGTCATGGGAGCGCGCACGATACCCGCGAAGGCCGCGCCCATCCCTACCAGCGCGTAGGCGCCCGGCGTCGCGGTGTAAGCCGGGAACAAATGATGCGCCACGGTTCCCACCGTGCCTCCCAACATGGCGCCGATGAAAAGAGCGGGGCCGAAGATACCGCCTGCGTTGCCCGAAGCATAACTGCTGGTGACGGTAAGAAGCTTCAGAACCACCAGAAGTGCCATTAACTGGAAGGTCATCCTTCCATTCAACGCCTCGCCGACAAACCCATAACCTACGCCCAGAACCTGCGGCACAAACCAACCCGTCAGCCCGACCAGCAACCCGCCCGCCACCGGTTGGAACCAGACCGTGTTCTGCGGAAACCGCAGGAACCGCGCCCGCATGACCAGCAAGAGCTTCGTGAACGCCACCGCAACCACGCCGCCGGCCACGCCGAGCACCGCATAGACCGCAAACTCCGCGGGATGGACCAGTTGATATTGCGGAACCTTGAAGAGGGGGTGATTGCCGAGAAGGACGCGCAGGACCATCCAGGAAGTTGCCGAGGCCAGAACGACCGCGCCCATCACCGGCGCGTGGAGATCGCCCACGATCTCCTCGAGCGCAAACAGCACGGCGGCCAGAGGGGTATTGAACGCGGCTGCAATGGCCGCCGCCGCTCCCACCGGGATCAGCTTCTTTACCTGCTCGGAGCTTAGTCCGAGGAGGCGTCCGAGCACGGAACCGATGCCCGCGCCCACTTGAACCGAAGGCCCTTCGCGCCCCAGCGGAATTCCGCTGGCGAGCGTTGCCGAAGTGCAGAAAAACTTGCCGAACACGGTGCGCAGCGTGATGCGGCCTTCGCGCGCGTACAAAGCAGCCTTCGTCTGCGGCACGCCGCTGCCGCGCGCATTGGGAAAGTAGCGATACAGCAAGTAGCCGATGCCGAGCGACCCCAGGACCGGGAACAGCATACGCCGCCACGGCGCGCCGCCCACCGGATACAGCCGCATGCCCACGCGTTCTGTCAGCACGATGAAGGCGACGACTACCAGCCCCGTGAGTGCCCCAATTACCAGCGCCAAAACCAGAAAGATCTGCCCTTCACGTTGCCGCAGTTCGGCCACGCGGCCTGACAGCCAGGCTCTCCACCCGCTTGCGCTCGGCGTCTGGACGGTTTCACTCATCAGGGAATTTCTTCCCCAAAGCATATCGCATAGAATTGGCTCTTACCGTTGGCAGAGAAGAACAAATGTAGAATAGTCTCATGAACTTGACTCTCAGTGCGGTCTACGAAGAAGTCCCAAAGTCCGAAGGTGGCGGTTACGTCGCCTACACCGAGGAGTTGCCGGGCGCGATTTCAGAAGGTGACACGCTGGAAGAGGCACGTGAAAATCTCCGCGATGCCATCGAACTCTTGCTGGCGGCTAATCGTGAGCTAGCAAGCAAGTCTCATCGGGGGAAAAAAGTTGCCCGCGAAAAGATCACGGTTCCTGTGTCGTGAGTTGTGAATTAAAACGATCAGATGTTCGCAGATTTGTGTGGGGCGGGCGCCCTCGCCCGCGTTGCCGCGAGGTCTCGACATCCTTAGCAGAATAACGAGCCAGAGTCAGTAAAGAAGAATCGCGACCCAATACATTCCGGTTGGATACGCCGCATTGCGCGCATAGCAGGAGCCGACTGCAAACTGGCGAACGCCCGGGTCGCGCAGCAGACGCAATGCGCCTGGCGGCAGCACTTCCGGACGGCTCTCGGTGTAAGCGATAATTTTCCGATTGTCGTAGGCGGCCGCGAGCAGGTGAGCGTTTGGACGATTCTCTCTCGCCAGCGAGCAAGCGGCCTCGTCAAGATTCGGCGGCGTGAGTTGGACGAGCTGCGGCAGTCCTTCTTGTTGCCTCATCTCATCGACGGCCTGGCCCACTAATTTTCCACTCTGCTGCGCGGAGTACGATGGCACCTCGTGCGCGAAATCCTGGACTACATACAGCCGCCCTTTGCTCCAGATGGCGGCGACGCCAGCTACATTGAATCCCCGATCGAGCAGGTTCTCGCGGTGCGGGGCCGAGCGCATCAGGACATCAATCGCGCCCGGAGCGCAACTAGCGTCGGCGATGTTCTCTCCGGCGCGATTCATTCTTAGCGGGCTGACCTGGGCAATTCGTTCGAGCAGGGAGGGCTCACCGGGCAAACGATGCTCCAGACGCTCGCTCTCCACCATTCGGCGGGCGTGCGCTCGCGCCGCTTCGCGCAAGCTTTCTTCCATGCGCAACGGGGGCACGCCAGCTAGTTCGCGGCTCTTGTTGGCGGCTTCCAGCAATTCGTTCTCGGCGGCAGAGTCCTCACCAGAGGATGATCCGGCCGCCGAGTTCGAGAGCGGGGCGAGTTGCTTGTTGCGAGCTTCGTTGCCAACGTCGTTGCGAGCGTCGTTGCGAATATAGACTGCTGGCGGGTTGGTTTGTGCGGCGCAGGTTCCAAGATTTACCGCCAACATCGCGAATGAAACCAACAGGGTCCGGAGCATGATTATTGGGGTGGTGTTTCGGCGTGGGGATCGCCGGCAAAGTTCCGCTTTCCATCTCTCACGCTAGCTTCTAGAATTCAGCTCAGCTACTTACTATGGAGACCATACTGCTGGTTACCGTGCTCGCCGGAACCCTTGTCCTGCTTGGGTTCTCGGCTGTTCTGCTGCGCCGCGTTTCGGCCGCCGCGCAAATGGATGTAAAAGCTGAGGTTGCAGGTCAGCTCGAAAGGTTCAATTCCGCCCTTGGCCAGAAGATCAGTGTCAGCACTGCCGACATGGCCACTCGCTTGGAGCAGACTAAAGGGGACCTGCGCCAGCAGGTCACAGACCGCATCCAGCAAGGCTTTTCAGAGATTCGGAGTTCGGTCGAGCAGCAGCTTGCCGCGGGACGAGACGAACAAAACCGGAGCTTGAGCGACGGGCGTAGCGAGATGACCAGTTCTCTTCTGCTCACCACGCAGCAGCTGAAGAGCGAATTTCAGAGCCTGAATCAGCAGACCGCGCAAAGCCTCGATTCAATTCGCGATCGCGTGGATTCGAAGCTGATGGCGATCACCGAGCAAGTGCAGCAGAAACTCGATCAGAACATCAAGGAAGGATTTGCGCAGTTCGAAAAAGTTCAGCAGCACTTGAAGGCCGCGGAGGAGCAGCTCCGCGAGGTGGGCGCGCTCGGCCACTCGATCAACGATCTGAACAACCTGCTTAAGCTGCCGCATCTGCGCGGCCAGTTCGGGGAAGCGAGCCTGGAGCGGCTGCTGGCGGACTTCCTGCCCGCGCATATGTTCGCTCTGCAGTCGTCGCCGGGCGAGGGCGGGGGACGCGCCGACGCCGTCATCTATTTCCCCGATCGCAAGCTGCCCATCGACGCGAAGTTTCCGCGCGAGCAGGTGATTGCCCTCTTCGAGAGCAACGACAAGGCTGAGATCGAGGCGGCGCGCGTGGCGCTGGTGCGCGTGATGAAGGCGGAAGCCAAGCGCATTCAGCAGTACATCCAGCCGGAAAATGGCACGACGGAAATTGCGCTCATGTATCTGCCGAGCGAGACGCTTTACATGGAAGTGATCCGCAACCGCGAACTGGGCGACTGGATGAATGAGCAGCATGTATTTCCCGTCTCACCCAACACCTTGCTGATGACGCTGCACACGATTGCTCTCGTACACAAATGGTACGAAGTCGCTAGCCGTTTCGAGAAGAGCCGCGCCGAACTGGCCAAGGCACAGAAGTCGTTCGACTTTTTCCAGAACCAGTTTGAAAACGTCGGCAAGAATTTGAACAAAGCGCAGGAAGCATTCGAGACGGCGCAGCGGCATCTGAAGAGTTATCGCGGGAAAGTTTCCGCGCTCAGCGGGCAGGAGCAGTTGGAGTTGGAGTTGGAGTCGTCGGCGGGCGACAAGCCGGTGCCGCTGCTCGACAAAGCCAGCGCGTAATCTTCCTTGCAAGACCTCCAGTATGATATATACCATTGATAGAGTTCATGGTCACTATTCATGGTATATACTACTGGGAGGAGGAATTGCCGAATGTCTGAGACGGGAATTGCTAAGCTGTTTCGCAATGGACGCAGCCAGGCCGTGCGGCTGCCCCGCGAGTTTCGCTTTGAGGGCAGTCAGGTGCGCGTGCGGCGGCTGGCGGAGGGAGTGCTCTTGGAGCCGCTGATCGCCGAACCCGGCGAGTGGTTTGCGGAACTGGACCGGGTCAGGGAAGGACAGTTCCTCGGCAAAGGAAGGAACCAGCCCGCAACGCCGCGCCGCGAGATCTTCAAGTGAAGTATTTGCTCGATACCAACGCTTGTATTGCGCTGATCAACGATAAGGCGCCGTCGGTCCGGACCCGGTTGCAGAAGGCACTGGCTCAGGACGCGAAGGTGATAGTCTCTTCCGTCGTAGCTTTTGAGCTTTGGTATGGGGTTGCGAAGAGTGCCCGTCCGGAAGCCAATGCGCGACTGGTGGAGACATTCTTCGCGGGTCCGGTGAGCCTGCTGGCTTTCGAGCCCGAGGATGCGAAAGTTGCGGGCCGAGTGCGAGCGGCGTTGGAAGCCGTGGGAAAACCAATCGGGGCTTACGACCTGCTGATTGCCGGCCAGGCATTGCGCCATCAATTAACGCTCATTACCGCCAATGGGAGAGAATTCGGCAGGGTCAAGGGGCTGGAATGGGAGGATTGGGACAAAGGCTGAACGGCCTTCCCCGGCCCAGGGTTTGGATGGACGCGAGGGCCCCGCCGACAGCTACGCGATCTTGCGGGCGATATCCGAGTGTTTTCTCTGCGGCGTGGACTCCAGGTGCTCCGCGTCCTTTACTTCCCAGATTCCGTCGAACTTCACGAAGTAGGGCTCAACCGAAATGCCGGGAAAGTCTGAGGTGAGAAGTTCTCCGGCGCGGAGGAGTTCGCTGCGATGATGTTCGGCTTCGGCGTGGCGGTCACCCTTGAAATGGTCCAGGCCACCATAAGTCGCGCAGTCGGAATGGGTCATGACCATGACGCGTTTGGTCTGGTGCAGGTAGACGGACATGCGGACCTGTTCGAGGATGAAGTCCTGTTCGAAGTCGTTGCGCGGGGAGGCGAGGGTCTTGGCTCCTCCGGCGACGGTGATCATGTCGGCGCGCTCGATGCCCCGCTTCTTCAGGAACTTTCGCACGGCCGTGCCGATGCGGTGATCGAAGCAGCAGAGGACGGCGGCGTCGGCTACGTATGGGTCGGCGGGTGAGTCGAAATGGAAGACTTTGCGCATAAGATCCTCGTTCTGCATTCTAACTTACGCAACAAAATGTGCCACCACTTATTTGGAGACCTTCAGACATCAACTTTGCCAGGCGACCAAATACTGGTCAAGCGGATGTGGGGGACGTTCAATATCCAACCGGCAATCTTTTCCATCGCCCGGTGACATGGTCTCCTCGATCTCGGCATACTCGCTAATCGCGCCGGTCTTTGTCGTCCGAAACAAGCGCACTCCTCCGGACCAAGCACACGGGCGGACGCCTCGTCCGCTCCGGTGTTGATATCCTATCTAAGGCGCTTCCATAGCAAAGCTACGATGAGCGCAGCGATGCCGATAAGCATCCCGGTCAAACGGGCCTTGTTCGCTCTGTCCGACATGATTTTCCGTCACGCTCCGCGCTTTGTTTTTAGCTCGGTTAGTAACTGCTCGATGCGGTCTTCTTTTTCCAGGGCGGCAAGGCGGTCCTCTACGTCGTCGGCCAGGAGTTGGGCTTTGGCGCCGCCAATGGCTTCTTCGCGGGCTACTTTTCTTTTCATGCGATCGAAGGTGGCGGACTTGGTGTTGGCGCTCATACCGGACTGCGCGTCCGTGGCTCGGTTCGCGGCGCGGGCGCGGCGGTGCTGCGCGATCAGCAGATCGGCTTTGGCGTTGGCCTCGGCTAACTTCTGGTCGAGATTGCGCAGCGCCGATTTCAGATTCTCGACTTGAGCTTTCTGGTCTTCGAGCTGCTGGGCGAAGTTGGCGCTCAGGTCGCGATAACTTTCAACGCGAAGCAGAGCGGCGCGGGCCAAGTCGTCTTGTTTTTTGTCGACGGCGAGCTCGGCCTTGCGCATCCATTCCTGGATTTTCTCGTCGTTTTCGAGTTTCTTTTTGTCGAGCAGATGCTGGTCGGCGATGGCGATTGCCACCTGCGTTTTGACCTGCAAAAGCTGGTTGTTCATGTCGAGGATGACCTGCTTGATCATCTTTTCGGGCTCCTCGGCTTTGTCGATCAAGTCGTTGAGGTTGGCCCGGACTAAGGTGGAAACGCGTTCGAGTAATGCCATAAGGGGCTCCTTTGCTTCAGTCGTTAGTCGTTCGTCGTTGGTCGTTTGGTTTCTTGCTCCAGGCGCCGCCTACCAGGGAAATCGTGATATAAGCTGCGATTCCGGCGGCGACCCAGACGCCCATATGTCCGGTGGCGGCACCGATGGCCGCACCCATGGCAGCCCCAAGGGCGACGGACAGGCCGAGCGATCTGGCGTGATGAAGTTCCTCCTGCACAGATACCTCCTAGAATCTGTCGTTAGTCGTTTGTCGTTAGTCGATGGTCGTTTGTCGTTCGCTAACCGTCGTTAGCTGTTCGCGTTCCTGCCGAACCACGATAGCTGACGACCGACTGTCTAACGACCAACGACTAACGACCATCGACTGTTCCACTTACTGCTTTTCCTCCGGCTTCGGTGATTTGTCGCCGATTTGTCGCACCTTGCCTATTAGTTCTCCTAGCGGCATGCCGCTGAGTGTTTCGAACAAGGCCGGCACTTGCGCCGCCATCTTAGTTATGTCGCCCGTAATCTTGTTCATCCCGGCGGCGTCGCCGTTCCCGGTGGAGACGATGGTGATCTTGTCCACGTTGGCGAGCGGCGCGGCCAGGGCTTTCACTATCTCCGGCAGCCCGGTGATCAGTTTGTCGACGACCGCAGCCTGGTTGTATTCCTGATAAGCCGCGGCTTTGACGTTCATGGCTTTCGCTTCGGCCTCACCTTTCTTGAAGATGATTTCGGCCTCGGCTTCTCCCTGGGCGCGAATCGCGGACGCGTGGCCTTCGGCTTCTGCGATCAGACGTTGCTTTTCGGCGGCGGCCAGCGTTTCGATGCGCTGGCGCTCGATCTCGGCCCCTTTCAGTACGGTGGCGATGAGTTCTTTCTCGCGGCGACTGATTTCGGCGTCCTGGACTTTGACCTGTCCTTCTTTTTCGACTTGCTGCACTCTCACGCTTTCGGTGATGACTTGCTGCTGCATGACGTTGGTTTGGATGTCATAAGCCTTGTCGGCCTGCGCCTGCTGCTTTTTTGTGACTTCGAGGTACTGCGCTTTCTTGACCTCTAAATCGCGCTGGGATTCGGCTTGCTTGGCCTGGGAGAGCGTTTCCGCGAGCACACGCTCCTGATCGGCTTGCGCTTTTGCAACCGCCGCTTCGCGCGTGGCCATGGCGCGCTTGATGGCTGTGTCACGCTCGGCTTCGGCGGTGGCGACGTCGGCATCGCGCTTGATGCGGGCGACGTCGGGTTTGCCCATGTTGGTGATGTATTCGTTCTTGTCGCGGACCTCTTTGATGGTGAAGGAAATGACTTCGAGGCCCATCTTGTTCATGTCATCGGCGCAGGTCGCGCGCATGCGATCGCCGACCATCTCGGGCTGCTTGACAATTTCTTCGACCGTGAGCTGTCCGATGATGCCGCGCAGATGGCCTTCCATTACCAGGCGAATCAGGCCTTCGCGCTCCTGATCGCTTTTGGTGAGGAACTGCTCGGCCGCGGTGAGGATGGATTCCTTGTCGGACTTCACCTTGATTTGAGCGACCGCCTCGACGGTGACGGCGACGCCCTGCTTGGTGTAGAGGTCCTGTTGCGGGGCGACGTCGAACGACATGAGTTCGAGCGAAAGGTCCCTGCAGCTTTCGACCATGGGAAAGATGACCGTGCCATGTCCCTGGATGACGCGGGTTCCGCGAAAGCCGTAGACGATCAGCGCTTCATGTGGTCCCGCTTTGCGGTATAAGCGGGCCAGCATGCTCATCAGGAACAGGATGGCCAGAACCATCAGTCCCGCGACGACCCAGATTTCAATTGCTATGCCGAGATACATATCGCCTCCTGAAAAATCGTTGCTCGCTGCTCCAGCCCCTAGAGGGGCGCCTAATTTCGAAAACTTACGGCATCGCTAAAGCGATGCCCTGATACGAAACCCCACTTCTTCACAGTTGGTCTAACCGCGCGTCAAAACGCCCGTCACCATATCCAGGTCCCGGACGATCCGCTCCGGATCGCTGTGCCCCAGGAAAATCTCGCCGGTCGAAGTCCGGATGTGTACAACGGTGTTGCACCACACGTAGGCGCGCGTGCTGCCGATGCCGCGAATGCCGTAGCCGCGAATAAAAGCCCAGGGCTCGATCGAATAGCTCACGATCGACTGCTTCGGAATCGAGCGCAGACGGAATCCAAGCATCCGAATCTCAACCCCGTGCCGCAGAAACCGGTACTGGAATCCGCTCCACGCCATTGCGCCCACGCTGAGACCTACCACGCCTGCGAGAATCGACGGCCAGAGGACCGCCGCCGTCCTTGCCAGCGCCACTCCGATCAACGGCCCCATCATCGCCAGCAGGATGATCAGACTCCACGCCCGCCCGGAATGCGTTTCTTCCGCCAACACGTCGCCATGAAATGCATCGCTCATAACTCAGCCGTTAGCTATTGGCTCTTAGCTCTTAGCCGTTAGCTCCTCGTTGCTCATCTCCTCCCACAGCTGTACGTACGCAATGCCTTTGTCATACCGTGTGACTACGATCTCCTCGCCTTTTTCGATCGCGCTGCCGTTTTCGCTGCGCGCGCCGCAGGTCCGGCGCGTGCCGGCCTGGGAGTAGATGATTTCGCCGGTGCCATTTTCACGGATGGGCATCGAGATTCGTCCCAGCACGCCGACCATTTCGTAGTCGGCTGCGTCCATGTTTTCCTCGTGCGAGATCAGCACGCGCGTGAAGAACAGGAAAACGATGGCGGCACCGAAGAGTCCGGCTGCCATGGCGATCAGCAGTCCGAGCGCGAACCATATGCTCGAGAAGCGCGTGATCAAGAATCCGGCGCCTCCGAACCACGCGAGAAACGCGGTCAGCGTAATGAAGTTGAAAGGCGAGACCGGCGCCTGGCGACCGGCATGCGCCGCCGTGCCGTTGCCGACATGGCTCTGAGCCACGGGCGTGTGTCCCACGGCAACATGCGCACCGCTATGCGGAAAATGCGGAAGGTGCAAGTGCCAGCGCAATCCACCCGCGATGAACGAAATCGCACTCAGCAGAAAACCGACGGCGAAACAGATCAGGTAAAAATCAGCCCAAGTCATATTCCAGGTCATATTTCCGGTCATAGGTTTCGCCTCCTGGGGGCGCTGCCGGTGGCGCGCGCGAGTTCCGGACGCAGAGCTTCGAACAGGCGGTCGGCGAGTCCGGGGGTGTTCAGGATTTCACCGAGCAGCAACAGACAGCGCCGAGTGTCCTGGTCACGCGCCACCTTGATCAGGACGTCGCTCACCTCAGGGTCGCTGGCGAAACGCTCCGAGCCTTGCAGCAGCCACACGTCGAGCTGACCTTCGGTGGTGCGCAAGTCGCTGACGAGCTCGGTGTGATAGCCCTCGGGGTCGTCGACCAGGAAGCCCGGGTGCACCTTGAAAAAGCGCGCCAGCAAAGTACGCGAGGATTGCGTCATGTGCGGACGCTTGCCGCGCTCGATCTGCGAGAGGTACGACTGGCTGATGGTCTTGCCGGTCTCGGCTTGAATGCCCTTCATCAACTCCTGTTGGGTGAGGGGCCGATTTAAGCCGCGGAGGGAACCTTCGACCTCGCGGAGGTAGCGAATTTTTTCGCCGAGGGTCATATATTCCAAATCGCGATAATGATATCGCAATAAGAAATATTGTCAAGCTCTGGATTGGCTTTGTTTGCCGTGGCTTACGCAGCGATTTCGCGCGGCGCGCCTCCAAAAAATGAAGCCTCCGCCGGCGCGGAGGCTGCCATCGAGAGGCTTGAGCCAGGGTGCTTTGCCTTGGTCTAGTTCACCGTCAATTCCACCTGAGAGGTGTGCACCGCTCCCGTTCCGGCAGAGCCGGTGATGGTGATGAGGTAGGTTCCAGCCAACGTGCCCCCGGCAGTGGCGGGAGTGTTGCTGTAGGATGACCCACAGCCCGGCTGCAGCAGGATTAAGCCCGCGATCAGGCACAGGACTGCTCCGACTAACCAGCGGCGACGTTTGCGGCGAACACCGATCCCCAGTCCGACGAGGCTCAGGCCTCCGATGGGGAGCCATGCGGCGTAGAACGAGCGGCGGCGGAAGAGGCTGCCGGTGATCACAGGGCGAGCCACGGTAGCGATTGTCAGGGTCGTAGTCCCAGGAGCGGTCCCCGAAAGCGTGACCGTAAGGGGCAAGAAGGTGGGGGTGGTTGAAGTGACCATCGACGGCGACGTGGTTTGGCTGGGGGTGATGACGGCGTTATAGCCAAAGCCCTTTAGGGGCGTAGGAGTAAAGGTGACCAGGATCGTAGTAATGTCGCCAGCATTAACGGGGTTCGGGGACGGGGTCGAGCCTTTGATCTCGAAGTCGACGACGTACACGGTTGGCTGCGGCATGGACGCTCCCACTGAACCGCCGTTCGCGCTGACGTTGCCCGAGATGGAGATTGACTGATTGACGACAGGAATGGACGGGGTCACGAAGACTTCGACGGTTGCTTGGGAATTCACAGCCAGGGTTTGAATCGTGCAGGTGATCGACGACTCTTGCCCCGACTCCTGCACCTCGTTGCAGCTTCCCAAACCGCTGTTGACTTGGGCATAAGGAGGTGATGCCAGGCCGCTGGTTGGCAATCCTAGCACGGTAAAAACCAACTGGTTTGCCGGGTCGGTTCCGGTGTTGGTGATAACGAAAGTAAACTCGACCTGGTTTCCGGCCGCGACCGCCGGGAAGGGAGATGGACTGGGGGTGGTTATTTTGAGTGTGCTGCTGCTGCCGATCTTGCTCACAAAGGCATTCTGCGTCCCGTTCAACTGCGGCTGGTATGCATTAGAAGTAGTGGGGAAGAGCGAGGATTGGGTGATGCCGGCCACGTAAGTGGAGCCGTAGACAGGGTCGATGGCGACTCCTGTGCCCTGGTCCAACTTGTTGCCACCCAGATAGGATGAGTAATCGCCAAGGGGGTTTGCCAGTGTGCCCCCCGATGTGGTTGAAATCAGCGCGAAGAAGGCGTTCTCGGTGGCATCCGTGCCGAGGCTCGGCTGATAGGTGTTGGTGGTGGTGGGGAAGTTCGTGGATGTGGTTGAGCCCACCACATGGACGGATTGCACCGTGTCTACCTTAATGTCCTGCCCGATGTCGTTGCCCGAGCCGCCCAGGTAGGTGAAGTAGGTCATCGGATATTCCGACCCGCTCAGATTGCCGATCTTGGCGATGAAGGCGTTGGTGCAAGTGCCCGTGGTGGCAGTGGAGCTCTGACAAAGCGCGTTCTGAAATTCAGCGGTGCTGCAGCCGCCACAAACCCAGTCGGCCGAGTCGGTCCGACCGGTGACATAGGCGTTGCCGGAGGTGTCCACGTCGATGGCGTTGCCGTAGTCATCACCGCTGCCGCCTATATAGGTGGCGTAGACCGGATTGGAGGCAGCCAGGTTCGGGTTGATCTTGGCGACGAAAGCGTCCGGAGGAGTGGTGGTCGTCAGGGTTTGCGGGGACGGGGTGCAATTATTCTTGCCGGATTCGTTGAGGCACGACTGCTGCGCGTTGAAGAGAGGAAACGGCGCCAGCCCCAAACCGGTGGAGATCTGGTTCAGCATGTTGGTGGTGCCGGTGAAATACATGTTGGGAGAAGTATTCGGGGGAGGGTCCACGGCAATGCCGCCGCCAACCGCAATTATCGGCACTCCGGTTGCCGCAGACGGATATCCCCCACCGTAGTAGGTGGAGTAGAGCATGCTCTCGAAACCGCTGGCCGTCGTGCTGATCTTGCTGGCGAAGAACTGGAGGTTCCCGGGAGAGTTCGACACCGTCTGAAAGCCGTTCGGGCTAGCGGGGAAGGGGTATTGCGTGGTAGCGGGGTTGCTCGAAGTGGTGGTGCCAGTGACGTAGGCGTTCTGATCGCTGTCGATGGCGAGTCCGGTGACGGTATCCACTGCAGTGCTATCCACTGCAGTGCCCGCTGCATTGGTACCGGCGAGATAGGTGGAATAGGTGAGACTGTAGATGGAGTTAACCAAGGTGATCGCACTGACGAATCCGTGGGTCCCGCTTACCGGGCCTGGTAGGGGGAGTGCGTTACTGGTGGTAGGAAAGTTGGTAGAAGTGGTCGTGCCGGCAACGTAGATAGTGTAGGTCGAATCAACCGCGATTCCCGCCAGGCTGTCGGTCCCCGAACTGCCAAGGTAGGTCGCGTAAAGAAGCTGCTGCGCCGGCGGCAGCGTCGGATTGAGCACGGCGATGAAGACGTTCTGCGCCGTGCTGACGGGTTTACACCCAGTTCCTGTGACTAGCGGATCGCCGAGACAGGACTGGATCGCGTTGGAGGTAACCGGGAAGTTCTCGGAAGTGGTTGAGCCCGCGAGATAAATAAAGCCAGCGGAGTCGATCGCGACTTTCACCAGGTTCAGGGGACTTCCGCCGATCAGGGCGCCTTCGACGCCGTTGCTGCCGCCGAGGTAGGTCGAATAGTTTAGAACCGGGTCGATCACGAGTTCGCGGCTGTGGTCGTAGTCTCCGATAGTGAAACCGATTTTGTTGTCGGCGAGCTGGCGGAAACTTCCCGCGATTGTCTTCGGGGCATTGCCGGACGGACTTCCGGACTCGGGCGTGGCGGGCTGATAGACCTTCGGCGCGTGGAAACGCACCTCGCCCTGCTCTGTCGAAAGAATCAGGTCGCCGGAATCGCCCGAATCCCCCGCAAGCGAAATAATGTGCGCGGCAGCGCCTTCGAAGCTCAGCGTAATCTGGTTCGGGTCAGCGCCGGGCGCGACCCGGAAGTCGTATTCGAGCTGTCCCTGATTGCCGTAGTACACCAGGTCAACGCCCGGATAAACCGCCTGATACTCCACGCGGGCAAACTGCGGAATGTCGCGACGCCACTTGGAAGGATCGTTTCCAATGAAGTAGCTACTCTTGCCGGGGAGTGGCTTGGTGCCGGAAATGTGGGCGGAAGAGTTGGCTCCGTCGAGCTTCATGCGAATCACAGAACTGGACGCACGCTGAGAGCTGACCGCTGACAGCTGAGAGCTAGGAGCTGAATGCTGAGTGCTGACGGCTGAAGTCTGCAGTTCCAGCACCGCTTCGTCGGCGGTGAGAAACAGGCCGTAGCCGGCGCCGCGCGCCAGGAACTTGACCTGAGGAGCGGTTTGACCCTGGTTCTGCTCGAAGAACAGCGGCAGCGAAAGCGCCGTCGCCGGAAGCGTCTTGTGGGCGGCAGATCTTTGGTCGGCAGATCGGGGCTCGGCAGAACTTTGCTCAGCAGATCTTTGCTCGGAAGATCCTGGCCCGCCGCTTTTGGCGGCGTGTACAGCGGTTCCAAGATAAAACACGACTCCTGCGCTGGCGAGCACGGCCGCCGCCAGAAACGCAGCCTTCATCCCATCTCCCGTTACCGAACGTCTCACCGATCTTCTTACCGACACAGGATAATTCCGATTCACGAAGCTCCTCCGATTTCCCAATTGCATGGGGTGAGAACAAGAAGGCGCACCAACACCGCTGCCGCTCGACGCCCCCTACGAAGCGGCAGCGTACCTGTTACCAGAACTGGAATTAAACCAAACAAATACTTTTACATCCAACAGATACGCTGTCAAGCTGGGCAGACACGATGGGCCGCATAGTGAGAAGCCAAGAGAGCGGCAAATGGTTGCAAAGAAAAAGGCACGTTCAAGGTCTCAGGTCTCAGGAAAAAAGTCGGCGATAAAACCACGAGCCTGACACCTGACACCTAAGACCTGACATCTGGTTTTTTCAATTCCCCGATCTCTCGCTTCAGGCGCGCGTAGCGGCGGACGATGGTCCACAAATAGGTGATGTGGATGACCCAGGTGACGGCGTAGGCAGCAAAGAGGTACCGTGTGTTTCCGCTCATCGCACACTCCCGCGGGGGGCCAGCAGCGATTCCACGGCATGGGCGTGGTCGACGTCGCGCTGCAGTTTTTCCAGTCGATAGCGCGACCAGCAAACCATAAAAGCGAAGCAGGAAAACGCCAGCCAGTTGATGAGCAGCACGTGCAGCATGCGCGGATCGATCGATCCGCCTCCGCCCATGACCGGCTGCGGGTGCTGGGTGCGGAAGAACCAGATCGAGAAGTAAACGAAGGGCACGCACAGCGCGCCCAGAACCGCCAGGGAAGCCGCTAGTAAGGGCGTCTCTCCGCTGGAAGAGAAGCGGCGCAGAAAAAGATAGCTGACGTAGATGAGCCACAGCACCAGCGTCGAGGTCAGGCGCATGTCCCACGTCCACCAGATCCCCCAGACCGGACGCGCCCAGATCGGGCCCGTGACCAGCACCACGGTGCAGAAAACGACTCCGACTTCGGCACTGACCAGCGCGACGATATCGGCGGCAGGTCGGCGCTTGATCAAATAGAAGACCGAGGCCCCGAAATTGACGAAGAAGAGGATGAACGCCGTCCAGGCCGAAGGCACGTGGTAGTAGAAAATCCGCTGCACGTCGCCCATGGTCCGTTCGGTGGGCGCAACTACCAGCGCCTGGTAAAGCGCGTAGCTCAGCAGGATCGCGGTCAGCACGCCGAAGATCGGGAAGGCGCGTTTCATTGAGTTTTCGCCGGCTAAATCATTAGAGTTAAGGACCGGGTGATCGGGTCATCTCACCATCGGGTCATCGGGTGATCGAAAGTCAAGAGCCTTTGCTCTTCGATCACCCGATGGCCGGATCACCCGATCACCCGATCCTTGCGTCTCGTCATTCCGCGTTCAAGACGGTTTCAAACAAGAGCAAGCACACCGTAGTAAACACCAGATCGTAGGTCACAAGCAACACGATCCAGAAACGCGCGCCTTCGCCGTTCAGTATAGCGGTGGTGGATTGCACCATGGCGAGAAGGGCCGGGATCGAGATTGGGAACAGTAGCAAGGGCAGCATAATCTCGCGGCTGCGGGTGCGCAGGGACATGGCGGCGAAGAAAGTTCCGTTGACCACCAGCGCCCAGGTCCCGAGCGCCGCCACCAGCAGCAGTTGCCACGCCGGGCCCAGCGCCCGCAGCCGATAAAACACGATGAACAACGGAGTCATGAGCGCTTCCAGCACGCTCACAAAAATAAAATTGCCCAGCGTCTTTGCCATGAAGAGCGAGTTCGCTGGAGCGGGCGAGACGCGGTAGGCGTCGAGCACCTGGTTGCGCAGCTCACGCGCCCAGGTCTGGTTGAGCGCCACCACCGCCGCGAACAGGAACGCCACCCAGATCAATCCGCCGGCGATCTGGCGCGATTCTTCGGCGCTCGGATCGAACGAAAAACTGAACACGAACACCACCAGTAGAGAAAAGAACAGCATGGAGTTGATGGCGTCCTTCGATCTCCACTCCAGGCGGAGGTCTTTGAGCAGCGTGGCGCGGGTGATGCCGGTGGGCGGGGTCATCTTAACTTTTCCCCCGTTAGGTTTCCCCCCGCGCTCTCCCCGTGACTCTCTGGCCGTTTCAGTTCCCGCGTGCGCCCGATAATTTTGCCGGATTCCATCCATACGAACTCGTCGGCCGCGCCCTCGAGCAACGATGCCTGGTGGGTGACGATGAATAGCGTTTTGCCCTGATCGCGGGTACGGGCCAGCAGGTGGACCATTTCCCTTGCGGAATGGGTGTCCACATTCGAGAAGGGCTCATCGAGCAAAAGGATTTTGGGGTCATTGAGTAAAGCCCGCGCCAAAGACATGCGCTGCTTCATGCCTTGCGAATACTGGCCGACGGGGCGAACGAGATCGGGATCGAGACCGACCGCGCGAATGACCTCCGCGCAACGCGTGCTGCCGGTGATTCCGTACAGCCGTGCAAAGTAGTCCAGGTTCTCCATCCCGCTCATCTCGTCATAGAGCAGAGAAGGATGCGCCATGTAGCCCACCTGCTGGCAGATGTCATGAAACCTGCTGGAGCCGAGGATCGTGACCTCGCCGCTCGACGGCTGGTTGAGTCCTGCCAGAGTGCGCAGCAGCGTGGTTTTGCCGGCGCCGTTGTCGCCGAGAATGGCATAGAGTTTGCCGCCGGAAAACTCCGCAGTAACGCCGCGCAGCGCGGCAAAGCGGCCAAACTGTTTGATCAGGTTCGAGACAGTGATGACGCTGACGGGGGCGGGGAGCGACGCGTTTTCAGTCAAAGGAATAAGGAATGGAGGCTAATTCGCCATCCCGCTCGACCCGGAACTCTGGGCCTGCGACACGCTCTTGCCGGGCTCAGCGGCCGGAGTGGCTCCAGGCTGGCCGGGTTGCGGCGCGTACTTCGACGCGCACTTCGCCTGCAATTGTTTGGCGTGGAAAATGCCATCGCGTCCGAAGCTGCCATCGGCCAAAGCTTGCGAGTCGTCTTTAAAAGTGTCGGGCGGAGCTTCGGTCCCGGTATACGAAACAGGCAGCGTCAGGTCGTTTTCCTTCAGCATGAACTCCACGCGAGTTCCGGAGCGCTTGATCGAGCCGGGCACCACGTTTCCAGCCACACGTAGACGCTTGGCGTAAGCCTCTTTTCCCATGCCGTTCAATTCCTTGATGGTGACGTAGTAGCTCTTGCTGTCCTGCACGCCGGTGTAGGCAAGATAGCCGAGCGAGAGCAGAATCAGCACGGTGACGGAACCAAATTTCAAATATTTGCTGGCTTCGCTGGACATAGACTCCCCACCCTTGCTTAAGACTGTACGCGCTGCCCCGGTTACGGGTCAAGGCGGCGCGGGGCTCAAGAGGAGCCAGGATTACTGCGTCCCTAAAGAACTGGCAACAGTGGAGAACGCGTTGTTAGCGTTACCGCCGATCAGACGCACGGTGCCGATCACCAACACCAGGATGACGGCGAGCATGACGGCATATTCAGCGATATCTTGCCCCTGATCGTCCTTATAAATATTGCGAAGGAGCTGCATCATAGATTCTCCGGGCCGAGGAACAGATTCCCGTGGAAACTTGGTTAACCGCGGAAGCTTGTGTATCGAATAATGCCGACTCGAACGGCGACTTGTCAATCGCGGGTAGTGAGTGCGAACGCGTTAAGAAGCCAGTTCCTGAGTTACTGCCCGCGCAACCGTGACCGGAGAATAGCGCCGGATAGATTCGAACACACAGCCTGTTCTCGATAGGATGCGGACGACTTGCCGTGGCTTCGCCGCTTAACTTCCTTTTTCGCGCTCATAAGGCTTTTGCATGTATCGGCGGCATTCCTCGAGCGCGCCCTGGGTATTGTCGTTGGTCTGGATGGCCTGGCGGTATTCATTGACGGCGCGTTCGCGCTGGCCGGTTACGTCGAAAATCTTGCCCAGTTGCAAGTGGCTCCAAACCTCGGTCCAGCGCGGCTCCCCGTCGCCATTCAGCGATGCGCGGTAGGCGTTCGCCGACGCCTGATAATTCTTCTGCATGTAAAACACCTCGGCGACCCGGTAGTGAGCGAGCGAACTGTTCTTGTTGACTTCGAGCGCCTTGTTGAATTCGCTCAGCGCTCCCGCCAGATCGCCTTGCTGGATCAGGCCCTGTCCGCGCACGATGGAGGAGCGCAGCTTGATGTCCCTGGAGTTGGTCAGCACGCGGTTTTCGGGATCGACCGTGATCCGTCGCGGGCGTCCAAAGGTTTCGACCGAAAACGGAGAATCTGTGCCCACCACTTCGATGCGTTTTTCTTCCGTTCTTCCGTCGGTATCGATTCTCAAATTAACCGGCATGCGGAACAGATCCAGATCCTGCGTGATGGCGCCGACAATGCGGAAGCCCTTGTTGTTGCCCAGCCGGTAGAACGTGTACTTGGCCTTGAACTCGGGGGCGCTGGTGGAATCCATCCATTGCGAGTAGAACCAGGTGAGTTTTTCGCCGTACACTTTCTCGCTGAGTTCGCGAAAATCATCGGTGGTGGCGGATTTACCGGCATACTTGGCGGCGAAGTCGCGCGTGATCTGCAGATACTTCTTCTCGCCCACAACCCAGCGCAGCATGTGCAGGATCATGGCCCCCTTGTCGGTGACCAGAGACTGAAATTCGGGAGAAAAATAGTCCAGCTTGGCGGCGCTTGAAAGCGGCACGCTGTCATAGGCGAGCGCGCCCACCGACATGTCCTTCACCATTTCCCCGAGTCCGGCGGCGCCCGCCGCGCTCTCTACGTAGCGAGCTTCGGAGTAGCGCGCGAAGCCGTCGCTGATCCACCAGTCGTCTTTCGAGGCCGGACTCACCGAGACGCCCCACCACTGATGAGCAATCGTATTGGCCAGTAACCGGTAGTTGGTCTTCTCCGTGATCGCGCGGCTCGAAAGCGCCGCGATTTCGGGCGCCCACGCCGAGGGCACTGTGTCATCCGGGATTTCAACGATTTTTAAATGCGTCGAGGGTGCGACTCCATACTGGGTGACGAAGTAAGTGAACTCCTTGATCGCCGTCGATGCGTACTCCGCGCCCAGGTCCTGTTTATTTGGCTTGAAGAACACGTGCAAGTCGATGCCCGCTTCGTCGCTCTTGAATTCCTTGAAGGTGCCAGCAATGATCGTGCCCGGGAAACTCGGCTTGTCCCACGTGAAGGTGAAGGTCTTGGAGTTCGCAATCGCGGCGGCGGGTTTCTTTGCCGTTGCCGCCGACCCTTCCTTCCCGCTCCCGATTACGACCATGTGCGCCGGTACGGTAACGCTGATCGTCGCAGTAAAGCGGTTGACGCCGTAGCCCGCGACCGGAAACCACAGTCCGGAGTAAAGCAGGTAGCTGGTATCAGGGCCGACATAGGCGAGCTTCAATCCCTGAACCGGGCTGTCGTCGGCGCTTTCCAGCGTGCCTTCGTATTCGAAGTGAAATGTGGTGCTCTCATTTTTTGCCAGGCCGTTCGTGAGCGCGAAGCGCACGGTCGAATCCTGCATGTTGCGCTCGGGAGCGAGTGGCTTGTCACTCGCATCGGTGAGCTTCGTAATGCGCAGCGCGTTGTTCAACTGCAACGTGACCACGCTGAGGTCTTCGAGCGCCGTGACCTTTACCGTAGCGTGCGCGGTGAGTTTGTGAGTCTGAGGTAGGAGTTCGACGTCGATCTGGTAGTCGTCCGCGCGCAGACGCGTTTTCTCGGCCGCCAGAGCCGGCCGGTTCGCGACCAAGCTAAGCAACAAGCCGAGAAAAAAGACAAGAGATAGACAGGGCGCCCGGCGCGCTGGTCGAGAGTGGCAGAGCTTCAAGTAGAGTCTCCTGGCAGAGCTACAGTTTTTAAGATGTTAATTTTCCCGCAAAAGATGCTGGGCCGACAAGGGTTAGCGAAATTTGTCTGGGTTTCGTGTACCGCGGACAACTTCCTGTCCGCGGCCTTGCACTTACTGTTCACATTCGGCTGATCTCCTGCAAAATGATCTCCGCCGCCATTTCGGAGGGATGCGCGCCCGAGCCGCTCCCTTGCTTCAGTCTGGCCTTCACCGCTGCCAACCGCTCGATCATGCGCGCCCGCGGCTCGCCGTCAGGGATGATCTTGTTCAACTCCGTGACGACATTTTCCACCGTGAACTTGTGCTGCACCAGTTCGGGGACGACTTTTTCGCCGGCAATCAGGTTGACCATCGCAAAGTAAGGAACTTTCACACGCGGCTTGCCCAGCGCGTAGGTCACCCGAGATACGCGGTACACCATGACAAACGGAGTGCCCATGAGCGCAGCCTCGACCGTAGCCGTGCCGCTGGCAACAATCGCGGCGCGTGAGTGAAACAGAGCAGGCAGCGCCTCGGGGACTAGGCGAATATTCCCCCGTGGAGGCGCGGCTTGCCGCGTCTCCGTCAATCCTTTCAGAAACGCCGCGTCGAGCGTGCGCGCCACCGGCAGCAGGAATTCATAACCACTGCCTACGCGATCTTTTTCTAGACGATCTTTTTTTAGACGATTCGCCTCTAGGCGATCTTTCTCTAGGCGATCCGCCGCGTCAAGGATCGTCGGCAGGTTCATGCCCACTTCTTTCCGGCGGCTGCCCGGCATCAGCGTGATCCAGGGCTTCGTGGCGTCGATCCCGTTCGCGGCCGCATAAGCCTCGCGAGTGATCGCAGGCGCGGGCAGATCGGCCAGCGGATGGCCGACGAACGTTGCGTCCACCCCGCGATCGCGATAGAACTTTTCTTCGAAGGGAAAAATCACCAGCGCTTTGTTGACATACTTGCGCAACAACTTCACGCGTCCCTGCCGCCACGCCCAGAACTGCGGGCAGACGTAATAAACCACCGGAATGCCGCGCCGACGCATCTGCCGCGCCACGCGCCAGTTGAAGGCCGGCGCGTCGATGACGACGGCAAGCGCCGGCCGCTTCTCATCGGCCGAGCGAATCAATTTCCGATAGAGCCCAAGAATCTTCGGCAGATGGCTAATAACCTCAGTGATGCCGACGACCGCAAGGTCCTTAGCATCGACAACAATTTCGCAACCGGCAGCAGCCATGCACTCTCCGCCCGCGCCGAAGAATTCAAGCTGCAAGGCTTGCGTAGGGACAGACGCCCTCGTCTGTCCAACGGAGCGAAGCTCCGCCGCCCGCCGCAGCGCCTCAATCAACTGCGCGCCGTACATTTCGCCCGAGGCTTCACCGGCCGAGATGAGAATCCGCACGGGGACATTGTAACGGGGCAAAATGGAAGCTGAGTTCAGTCGTCCGCGTTCGCTGTGACCGACGGTACGCCGGACGCCATCTCCTGATCCTTATATTGCAGCTGATACAGCCTGTAATAAATCCCGCGCTGGGCCAGCAATTGCTGGTGCGATCCCATCTCGCGGACCTGGCCTTTGTGCATCACGATGATCTTGTCGGCGCGCTGGATGGTCGAGAGCCGGTGCGCGATGATCAGCGCCGTTCGCCCTTCCACCATGCGGTTGAGCGCGTCGCGCACCCGGAACTCAGTCTCTGTATCGACGCTCGACGTCGCTTCATCGAGAATCAGAATCTTCGGACTATGCGCCAGAGCGCGCGCGAAAGAAATCAACTGTTTCTGTCCGGTCGAGAGCGTCGAGCCGCGTTCCCGCACTTCCTCCTTGAATCCTCCCGGCAAGCTCCGGATGAAGTCGGCGAGGTTGACGTCCTCCGCCGCCTGCTCCACGTCCTGGTCCTGAATGCGCGCCGTTCCCAGCCGGATGTTGCCCTCGACCGTGCCGCTGAATAGAAACGGATCCTGCAAGACAACGCCGAAGCGGCTGCGCAGATCATTGAGGTTCATCTCTTTGATATCCACGCCGTCGATGCGCACCGCTCCTCGCTGCACGTCGTAGAAGCGCATAAGCAGCGAGATCAGCGTAGTCTTGCCCGCTCCGGTGTGCCCGACGACGGCGATAGTCTCGCCCGGCTCCAGCACAAAGCTAACGTCGCGCAGCACCCAGTCGGGCTCTGATGTTTGTGGAGCGACGGGCGTCCCCGCCCGTCCCGCTGCTCCCTCCGGACGGGCGGGGACGCCCGTCGCTCCACTTGCGTTGTACGCGAACCACACATGATCAAATTCAATGCGCCCCTGCCCCTGCGGACGCTTCGCGATCGCCGGCGAGGTCACTTCAATTTTCGTATCCAGCAGCTTGAACACGCGCTCTCCGGCCGCCATTGCCGACTGCAGGATGTTGTACTTCTCGCTCAGATCCTGAATCGGACGGAAAAACCGCTGCGCGTACTGCATGAACGCGACCAGCACGCCGAGCGTCGCCACGCCCCGGATCACATCATTCCCTCCGAACCAGATAATGCTGGCGATGGCAATTGCCGACAGTATTTCGACCACCGGGTAATACACCGCGTACGCCATGATGGCGTCTTTAAACGCCTCCATGTGCGAAGCGTTGATGTCGGAAAATTTATTGAAGGCGCGCTTCTCGCGGTTGAAAAGCTGCAGCACCAGCATCCCCGAGACCGCTTCCTGCAAATAAGCGTTGATTCGGGCGATGGCCGTGCGGATGCGCCGGTAGGAATCGCGTACCTTGTCGCGAAAAATCTTGGTCGCGTACACGATCAGCGGAAGCACGGCGAAGGTGATGAGCGCCAGCTTCCAGTTCATCTTCATCATGATCGCGATAATGCCGGCCAGCACGAAGACATCTTCAAAAATTGAAACCACGCCCGCCGTGAACATTTCATTCAGCGCATCGACGTCAGTGGTCACGCGCGTCACCAGCCGGCCCACCGGATTCTTGTCGAAAAACCCGACGTGCATGTGCTGCAGGTGGCGGAAAATTTGGCTGCGCAGATCGAACATCACCTTCTGCCCGGTCCACTGCATCAGGTACGTCTGGATGAACTCCAGCATGAACGTGAAGACGAGAATTCCAACGTAGAGTCCGCCAATCTGCGCGATGCCGGTCAGCGGAGCGTCGCTCAGCCGGTCGCCAATCCAGGAATGGGAATAGGAATGCGAGTTCGGCGACTTCGCCAGGTATTTATCGATGGCAATCTTGGTGAGAAACGGCCCCAGCACGTCCAACCCCGACTTCAGGATGATCGCCCCGAGCGCCACCACCACGTGCCACTTGTACGGACGCAGATACGTAAGCAGCCGCCGCATCAACCGGCCGTCGTACGCTTTTCCTAATACTTCTTCTTCCTGATCGGAGGCCATTGGTGGCGCGAGAGATCACCGTAACTGAAGATCTCCCCAATAAAGATTACCCCAAGTAGATGGCCAAACCGCCGAGCGGGATGGAAAAGATTAGGCTAGTTGCGGGGACGGCTAGTGTGGAGACGGCTAGTGTGGAGACGGCTCGTGTGGGGACGGGCGCCCTCGAGAGCCTGCCCTGAGCGAAGTCGAAGGGTCCAAGCCGAGCAAAGCTCGGCCCCGCTCCTGCAACGCCGGTTCCGCGGTACATGTCCGAGCAGGCCTTCCCTCCCAGCTGCCTATCTAACTTACTCAAAAGCAAGGGCAATCGCGGCGGACGCTCGGACCGACGCCCCCAAAATAATACACCATAGTCACGCGACATTCCTGAATTAGGCGTGTTTCCATATCCGTAAGACAAATAGTTTGCTCCCCCCAAAACTTATTCATTCGGAGTGTGGCATGAAAAGATTCTTTGCATTGACCGCTACCATCCTGCTCGCAACCTTGATGCTCGTTGGTTGCGGCTCTAACTCCTCGACCCCCAATCCGGGACAATCGCAGTCCGGCAACGTGTTCGTCACCGGCGAAGATGCGCCCTTGCCCTCGGTAGTGGGCCTTGACCTCACCATCAACTCCATCACCCTGAATGGCCAGAACAACTCGCCGCAGGTGATCTCGGCCCCGACCACCGTGGATTTCGCTCGCCTCTTAGGCCTGCGCTCTCCGCTTGCCTTCAACTCCGTTCCTGCCGACACTTACAGCAGCGCGACCTTCGTGCTGGCGAACCCGGTCATTTCTTGGGTGGATATGAGCCAGAATCCGCCGGTGGTGACTCCGATGCCCGGTACGCTGCCCCAGTCTCCTTACACATTGACGGTCAATTTCCCCACTCCAATGGTGGTGGGAAGCAATGGTCTCGCTGGCCTGAAAGTGGAATTCGACATCCGGCAATCCCTGGCCGTTAACGGCGGACAAATCACCGGCGCCGTGAATCCGGTCATTTATATAAAAGCCACGAAGGCGAGCGATCCTGATGGCCAAGTTACAGATCTGACCGGTGGGTTGGTTTCGGTGACTACCGCCAATAACTCATTTGTCATGCAAGGGCCTTATGGGCGTCAATTGACGGTGTACGTCAACGACAGCACGCAGTTCAACAGTGGCTGGAGCATGACCGACCTCGCCGCTCCGGCGATTGTCGGGGTCCAAGGCGCATTTCAGGCGGATGGCAGCCTGATGGCCAGCGGCGTAGAAGTCATCACTACCGCCGAATCGTTCCTCTCCGGGCGCGTTCTACAGGTGACGAACAACGGTGCGGGCCAGGCGCAGTCAGTGACGATGTGGGTGGGCGAAACCGGCGCAGACCTCGTCAGCGAGGTGGACACCGTCCAGCCCAACATCGACATCAGCGCGGTTTCCAACTACGAAATCTGCTTCCTCGATGGCCCGCTCACCGGCGTGTTGTTCAACAACACTTCCATTGAAGTTGGCCAGAGAATCTTCATCGGCGGAAGCTACGTGAACTCCACGTTTACGCCGCAGATGATTTCGCTGCGGCGTCAGGGCGTCTACGGCCTGTTCGTGCCGGGAAGCGTCACTGTCAGCAACGGCAACGCGGGGTTCTTCCAGCTCTCGAACAACGGCTTGGTTGGCTACGCTGCCGGCGGCCCGGTGACCGTTTACACCGGCAACGATACTTTGTTCTTTAATCTGAGCGGCCTGAGCGCGCTGGCCGGGGACACCACCGCGGTGCCGCTGATCACGCGCGGTCTCTTGCTGCAAGACCCCAACAACAAAGGCAATCTAGCGTTCTTTGCCGGTCTTGTGGCTGAACCGCCGCAGACGACCTCGAACTAACTCGGCAAGCGAACACTGCGAATCGGGCGGCCGCGAGGCCGCCCGCATTTTTTTCCATTGCAAGCCGGAAAACAAACAATGGAGAGATAAGCCAGCGAAGAGTAAGAAGCACTCTAGCAGACCGCGGAAAAACTCGGGCTGATTTTGTTTTGAAGGGGTGCGGCTTCAGCCGCACCGCAAGAGCCGCAAGATCAATGGCGGCTTTACAGAGTTCTGAAAAACTCGATTTTGTTCTTGCTTTTGGGTCGCGCAGCGGTTCACCGCTGCGATAATGCGATGTTTTCAGAGCCGGCTTTAGCCGCTGCGGCGAGACTGCGACGTGAAAAGTTTTTTCGCAGCCCTGAGAAACTCGGGCAAAGGGAAAAAACAAACCTCAAATCACAATCCCCTCCATCCGGAGAGATCTTTTTGTCGGGGTGAAAATGGGAACTGCCTTGGGCTCGATCAGAGGCGCATTGATTCGCCAGAAGCTGCGAAAATCCCGCTTTTCTCCCGTGCGATAGAAATGCAGCAAGTATGCCTGATCGCAGGCAGTGTAGTCACAAAACCATTGGTCAATGTCAATGCCCGTTATGCCGATCTGATGGAACATAGCGAGGCCGTAACACGCCGCTCCTCGTTCGTAAGCGATGATGGCAGGAATGAGGTCTTCCTTCACGGGAGGTTGATACCGCCGCCCAATTTCAAACGAGGCGGGGTCTACATCCCATTGGACGGTGTGCCCGAAGAGATGTCCCAACAGGAACAAGCGCTGTTCCGGAGTGACCGCGTAGTCGATATGGATTTCCGATCCGTCCAGATCCCCGGTCAGCGGATCGCGAATATCCCGAGTCACGACGCGGATTCCGTAGACGTTCTCCAGATGCTTCTGGACCCGGGCGGAATAGTCGTTGAACGGAGTTTCCATCGATCCATTGTATGCAAGTGTGGCGCGGGCGCCATCCATCCCACCCCGCCCACGAACAGGATCACCATCACGAGTGTATTGCAGAGGCTCCTGGGCTGAAAATAGATGTGCATATTGGCAATGACGCCCGCGAGACTAAAGAGTACGCCAGCGATTGTAAGCAGTTGAGCGAGAGATTCGATCTTAAGCTGCAACTTCTTTCGGCAAGTAGATCATTCGCTTGGCTTCATCCGCTGGCGGAAGATTGGATAACAAGGCGCACCAAACAAGACAACCTCATTCTTGTGCTGAATCGGCCTATCATTCCTAAGAACAATCAGCAGGAGGTGCGCACATGGCAGCGAATCAGGTAGTGCTTTACTTCGACAAGCAGGAGGATGCGGTGCTTTTCACCCTGGCTGCCAGTTCGGTTATGTCGGCAGAAGGTCCGGTTCACAGCAGTGACGCAGCGGCCAAGGTTGCGGAGGAGATTTGCAAAGCCAGTCGAATCACGACTGAGGGTGTTCTGAACATCACGTGAAGGAGGGCACAATCAAGATGATTCGAAAAGCTGCGCTGCAAATCGGGGCCCCCGCGCTACTCGTCTTCATGGCATGGAATGCGTATCTTGCGGTGAACCATTTAAAACAGATGCAGAAACTTGCGGGGCTCACACTGGAAAGCTCCATGATTCAGGCGGACATTTCCGGTGTTCTGAAAGACCTGACCGATATGGAAACAGGTCAGCGCGGATACCTTCTAACCGAGGACCCTTCCTACTTGCAGCCCTACACCGACGCGAAAGGCAGGATCGGAACCGATTTTGCCGGCCTTCGTGTAGGGCTAGCTGGTCGGGCGGAACGCGAACGATCCCTGGAGTCGCAACTGGAGTCTTTGGCTAACTCCAAGCAAGCTGAGATGGAGCGCTCTATTGGTTTGCGCCAACAGGGGTATCGCCACCGGGCATTCATGCTGGTGGATTCAAACGAAGGTATGGAGTACATGGATAGAGCTCGCGGGCTTCTGTCTTCGCTTTCCATGGAGGAGGCCAGCAGTTTCGAGAGATTCGACAGCGCGAGGGACATTAGCCTAAGCAAGGCTTTGAGAGAAACCATTGTTGCCAATTCATGCTTGCTCGCGCTGACCGCATGTCTGTTAGGACTCATCCGCTACCACGGGCGAGTGCTTGAACAGGAAGCTGCTCAGAGCAGACAAGAGCTAGTCGTGCGCGATTTGCAGCTAGAAAAGCTAAAGTTCGCCCTTTCGAACCAAGCCCACTCCAACACCTCTGCCATCGAGGCAAATGCCAGCCTCCTGCTTCAGAACTACGGGGGATTTCTGCCACGACAAGGCTACGAATATGCTGAGCAGATAAGGGAAGCATCGGCACAAATGGAGCGACTCCGCCAAGATTTAGTTGGCAGCTCAGGCCCCCACAGCGATGAGAAGGCAGCGTAGTAACTTATAGGTGCGGGGACGCGGGAGATCAGGTCTCGCCTCCGCTCAAACCTTGTCACTACCAGAATTTCCAGGCACAGGACGTGTCATGTAACGTGTAGTAGAATGAAGGGACTAACCAACTGTCGGGGAGTGGCTCAGCCTGGTAGAGCACCTGGTTCGGGACCAGGGGGTCGGAGGTTCAAATCCTCTCTCCCCGACCAAATTCCTCAATCCCATTATTGAATTAGCGAGCTTCCCTTTCCCTAGTTTTCCGGAACTTGGGTCAATTTGGGTCGATTAAGCAATTCCTCGACTTTCTCTACTGCTGCCCGAGCATCCGCCGGGATTGAATGCAAGTAGACTTCTCGGGTGATCTCCGAAGAAGAATGCCCGAGAACAGCCTGTACCGTGCCCAGAGGCGTGCCGACAGCATCGAGTAGCGCCGCGTTCGCGTGGCGCAACCAATGCCAGCTCACATCCACTAAATTTACTGCCTGCATGTGGGCTTGAGCTGCTTATTGCCTAGATTGTGCCGGTCGAACGGGGTGCCCGTGCAAGTTGCGAAGACCAGAGCTTCCGGTAGTGTCTTAAACACTGTGTTGCTGCCCTGAATCGTGGTCCTTCGATTGCGTATCCTGCCACGGCTCACCGCGTTCGATCTTGCGTTCGACGACAGGGACCAACTGCTGTAGGCGCTCGATCTGGCCATTGATATCCGCCAATACCGCCTTCCAACTGGGGACGTTTTCCACAGATATTTCTTTGGGACCTGACGCGGGGGTGCAACTCGAAAAGGGCCAGCGGTTCGGGTTCCACAACCTGCGTCACAGCCTGGCATCGTTCCTCGTCACCAAGAAGAAGACCGACGTCAAGACGGTCCAGCGCAGTATGAGGCATGCGAAGAGCACGACCATGCTGGACCACTACGCCCAGACGGATATGGATGAACTGATCGCGGCTCAGGAGATGATGCTGGACGCGATCTTCAGCCATGCCGAGGGGCCTGTGAACTAGAACGGATTGAAGAATGGATAAAAACGGGAACTGGACAGATGAGCAACGGCTCCAAACCGTTGAGATAAATGGTAGGCACGTGGGGACTCGAACCCCAGACCTCTACCGTGTCAAGGTAGCGCTCTAACCAACTGAGCTACGCGCCTACGTTCAACATTTTACCAAACTGCTACGACTCTCGCCTGTAGCTCTTGCTTCGCTGCCATGCTGACTTGCTGGTAGAGTTCGATTGTCACGCGGCTGTTAGCGTGTCGCATGATCTCTTGCGTTAACTTCACTAGCGCGCCCACGTCGATTAGCAACGTCGCCAGCGACCGGCGGAACGTGTGCCAGCCGATGCGCTTGGTAATCCCTGCTCGCTTGGCAGCGGGCCAGACGACTTTGCGCATGAGCGAATCTTGCCAGTAGGGTTGCTTCCCGCCCATCTTCGGGCTGGGGAACACCCAGTCGGTCGGCTCAGCGTACAGCGTGCACTGGCGACAGCGTGCCAGCGTGTCGGTGGCTTCTTGACTGGCGGGGACGGCGGCTGGCGGCACCTTCAGGTAGCGCGAAATACCAAGAAACCATTGGCCGGTACGACCGGGGCAAAATAACCGCCGTGAGATTGTACGTCGCCACTGCCATTTCCTACATTCCAACCACCGTAAACGGCAGCATCGCTGTTGAAGATTTCCTGCCAGTTGTTATCGGACAGGTTCGGAAGGTAGAACCAATAGCCGGAGGGAAAAGGTTGGTTGTTCAGGCTCGCCACAACCAGAAGGTTCTCGTCCGCCGACCAACGGCGAAAGACGAGAACGCGGCTTGCCGTGTGCGTGTACAGAACATCGATGTTCCCAGATCGCAAGCCGGCGTGGCGTTTGCGAAACGAGATCATGTCTTGATAGAACCTGAAGAGAAATCGGCCACTGCCAATTCGCAGGCCGTTGAGATCTTCTTTGTTCGCTACATACGAATCGTAGGTGTAGTCCTTGTCCGCTCCAACCTCTTCGCCCATGAGAAACATCGGAATGCCCGGAGAGAGCAGGGCCATCCCGAAGGCGAAGCGACAACGCGCCTCGGCGTATGTTCTGGAGGCTCCCACCAGTGGCGCTCCATGGACGGACTGGACGATGGTGCGATGCGAGTGTTTGTCCGGATCGGGATCGTCCTTGCCAGAGTTGCCCGCTTCGTCGTGGGATACGTGGTAGACCACTTTGCGTCCGGCACCACCATTCAGTGCGCCGGCGAACCAGTCGAGATTGAGTGGCCAATCTCCTCCAAGTCCGGCCCGGGAAATCAGCCTTGCCCAATCCGATCCTTCGCCAACGGTGCCAACAAGGTGGTGAGAGAAGTCCACGTACCATGTGGCGTCGAATCCGAGCCCTCCCACGTCTGGGGTCTGCGTGACCATATTCCACTTCGTGTGATCCTCGGCGATTAAGAAGGTGCTGGGGCGTATGATCTTTACTGTACGTGACCATTCACGCAAGAACTTGGCCCCAAAGAGATTTGCGTTTGGAACGGGCATGCCGTCGGCATGGCGAACGTTGTCGCGATGCAGTGCTTGAGTGAGATCAACTCGGAACCCGTCCACGTGAAATTCCTCAACCAGTGCGGCCGCGCTGCTGATGAACATCTTGCGTACGGTCTCTTCCCACAGTCGTGGCAGGCGCCCCGTTGAGCCGTTATCGATATAGCCCCCGTCCGCCTGGGCGTAGTCGCTGGGCCGGCCTTCATACCAGTAGTAGCAATTTCGGTCAGGCGCGGCGGAATCGTATTGGGATTCGGCCCGTTCTGCATCAGCGGAGAAGTGGTTATAAACCACATCGAGGATTACCGCGATACCGAGTTGGTGGCAGCGTTTAACGAAATGCTTGAACTGGTCGCGACCACCGCTGCGAAACTCCAAGGCAAAGTAATGGGTATCGCCATAGCCCCACTCGTTCTTGCCACCAAACTCCGCCACAGGAAGCAATTCAACGGCGTTGACACCGAGCGGAACCAAGTGGTTGGTCAGCAAATCCATGGCATCGCTAAAAGTGCCTGGGTTCGGCGACCCAAAACCCAGCGCGCCGACGTGGAGCTCATAGATGACGAGCTGATCCAGACTGTTCGGGACCGGACGGTTGTGATCGAATTCGTCCTGCCAGAACTTCTCTTGAGGGACGAAGAGCGGCTTGTCCTGCGGCCACTGCGCCTGTTTGAACACGCTGGTCACGGTATCGGGGTCAACTACGACAGAGCAGCTAACGTGTCCATCTAGATCCTGATATTTGCCTTGATAGGATTGCCCGCCAGGATCGACCGGCCCGGAGCCGATTTGGCAACGCGAATAGAGGTCCGTGCGGTAGGCCGTAGAATTGTCGTCTCGATTGACTTTGAACATGTAAGGCACATGGTCCCACGCTGTATAGTTGGTAAGTTCGGGCGATTTCGCAAGCTCCGATTCCCAAATGCCGTCCCAATCCACGTCGTCCGGCTGCCCGTTCCGTGTAGCTTTGTGCAAGGGCACGCGTTTCAGATTGGCGTCTCCACCTCCGCCATTGTTGTCGATGTACCCACTGCCATTCCAGTTTGCGAATACTACAGACACACCGCTGGCATCTGGAGCCCAGACTGCAAATCGAATCGCAGGTGCCGCGCCAACGGCAGGGAGGAACTTCTGTGCACCAAGCCTGCGGCAAAAGGTCAAGTAGAAGCGCTCTTCCTGCGGCTTACCCGCTAGCGCTTGGGAGGCCAAGAGGCGAAAGATACGGACGCGGTCGTTAGAGTTAGCATCGTTCACCTCGGTGGGAATCCCCCAGAGATTCGGCGCAGCCGCGCAGTCGAGCACTACCCCCCAGCGAAACTCGGAGCCCAATTGAGAGTCATCAAAGCCAACGGTTGCCGAGAAGCAGTGGCACCCATCGTCCCCAATGAAATCCTGCATGGGTACGGCTGACCATTGCGAAGAATAAACGCCATTGGCGTCCCAGCTTCCCATCAGTCTTGCGCTCCGAAAAACTGTGCAATTCAGGCCTGTCTGATAGACGAAGCGTATGGGGATCTGAGCCACCGATTCTCCTCAACCAAAGTAAACACCGCTGTTTGTTCCGTACTAATTTATGGGTGATTCGCAATGTCTCATTGCCGGTGAGTTTGGTCTCCCTGAGGGCTAATCGAGTCCTGCTGTTCTGCTTGCGCGTTATCCCCGAGTGCCCCGGCGCGCTATATGATGGCCCGAAAGCGAACTACAATATCCGCTCCCAAATCATTGTCGGATAATTTGATCTGGAAGTAATTCGGATCGACATGGTCGCGGACAGCACCATTGACTGTAACTTGCTCAATCTGAACGGAGTTCGGAGGCATAAAGTCGGGCAAGACATTTATCGACGGCATCCCACATTGTGGATCGGGCTTGAAATAGAGGCAGAATGTTGGATCGGTGCCGTTGCTGCCGGCCACGTAGGCGCGGTTGTAGATATGGGCCAGGTAGTTCAATTCAAAGCAGTGATAGCCGGATGCGTCGGAATGGCCTCCGCGTACTTCGTATCCGCCCTGGACTACAGGCAACCCATTGTCAGTCACCCGAAAATACATACCCCGGTGCTCCCGATCCAGGAAGAAAGTATTCCAGAAAGCTTCGGTCTCGCGCGCTCCCTGTAGGTACGGCGGCTGCTTGGTATGCCCGTAGAGAATCAAATACGCGAGAATCGCTTGCTCTTGTTGCCAAAAGTCCTTGGTATTAAGCCAGGTGAACTCGACCGGCATAGTGTTTGCACCGCCGTAAGGTTCACGCTCCACGCAGTCGAAACAACCTCCGCGGATTTGGTCGATCCCGAATTCAGTCATGGATTTGCCGAGCTTTTCGGCGAGTTGCATGCAGCGATCCGCGAGTTGCCCGTAGTGATCGGCCGGTGCGGGGTTTTCGCTCTCACTACCTGGCCTCGGCTGTTGGTTGCGCAATTCAGCTTCTTTCGTCCTGTAGTAGTTGGCGACTCGGGTAAGATTCCAGGCGATTTTGAAGTTGTGCCCAATCACGGCTCGGTTCTGCTGCCAGCTGTAGGTGTGGTCCGGCGTCCAGTCAGCATAAAACCTTTCATTCACATACGGGATCTTGGAATCCTTATCGGGAAATTTTTCTAAGATCAGCGTTACAGATCGCTCTAACAAAGCTTGAGCAGCGTCGAGAGTTTGTCTCAGGTCATCACGGCCACTTTGAGGCAAAGGATCAAGAGTTAAAATGAGGTTTACCAGGTAGGCTGGAATGTGATCTCCACCGAATTCCAATTCTTCCTAAGGTTGTTGTTTGGATTAGGATTAAACTCTGGACGCATCGTGGCATAATCAATGTGCGAGAAGTACCCTCCGTAGCCTTTAAACGCTGCGTCTGCACCTCGCTTCGTCCAAGAAGAACGCATTAAATACACGCACAGTCTGCGAATGTCTTCGAGCACTCCCCAGTCGAGCGAAATACGATAGTAGTTAGCGAGCCAGCAATTGCATAGATCTGTTCATACAAGGGAATCGAACCTGCATCGTCGCCTGCCTGCGAAGGAACCAGAAGCTCAGTTCCGTACTTTCCCTTTTCCTTCTTCCAAAAGCCCAGAAGCAGTACGTGCTATCGTGGCTAAGGCTTCGGAAGGAATCGCGCTGAAACCGCACGGCCGCGGACGCTGCTTGTCGATAACGATCGTCGCCGACGATTAAGGTATGCTGCCGCAAGTCCGTAGATCAATCGCGAAAGAACGGCGCATTCCTGCGTATCGTCATTTGTGGGCAGACCCAGGATGTTGAGATTGCAGTACAACTTGACCCAATCGTCGATTTCATAAGTACGCTTGTCGCCGAACAAGGAATCGAGCCGCTGGACTCCGCCAGCCGCGCAGTCTGCGTCAGCCACCAATGTGTTTCTTGGAATAGGTACTTATCCTTCACTGAAGACTGCAACGTCACCGTGCGAGCGTCGAATCGACGCTTATCGCCATCAACTTGAAGGACTCCCTGCACGATGATCAATTGATCTTTGATAATGTACTTTCGAACCAGGTCCGCACATGTCTGCGGCGGCTTTCCGTCCGGATTGGGCACGCGGTCATTCCCAAGGGAATCGAGGTTCTGCAGTACGTCGAAGAAGGTCTGCATCGTGACATACGCGTCGAACTCATCGCCGCTGCGAGCTTTCACTTTGAACATACTCGCATCTGGGTTGCTCTCGGTGACGTACCCCATGACCGTGAGGCTTTGGGTATAGCGCCTCATTGTGGCCCTCCAGAATTAGATTTTCGCTTTCAGCGAACCCAGAGTCGTGGTTGGGTAATCCCAATGTGCCCCTTACTATGACAATCGCGCTCTAGTCGGCACTGCGAGAACGCGGCGTGCTGAAGTTGGATGTTACGGTTTAAAAGTTTGCGAAAGCATACAGAATTATGGAAGATCCGTCAACTGAGTTCGCGTCTTATTTGGCTCGCAACGTTCCCTCCCGCCGGGAAAGAACGCGATTGTGTACATTGCTGCGTTCCAAACGGTAGTGAATGACGAGAGAGATTGTCCTGTCGGTCATGATCAAAACTCAGCATAGCCCACCAGCATTGAGGTAAGACAATTGGCAGTCCGCTTCCTCCTGGACGATGACAGCAAGGACTTCACGACCATCGCCGTGCGGACGCATTGTCGTCAGTCAGCTTCGGAGCCCGCGCCGTTGTGCCGCCTGTCATCATCATCACAGGGTGGGACAGCGGCTGATTACTCCAGTTGTTGGGCGACCGGTGCAAGAGCTGCATCGTAACTGCAGTGAATGCTACGGCCAGTCATTATGGGGCCCTTCTTCCCTGCGACCTTGGAGCAATCAATAACAGCGCACGAATGAGCTGTGCTACGGCGAAATGACATTTAAACCTGGGCCGCAAATCGCTTCAGCTTCAATCTCAGCTTTCCGCGTCGGCGAGCGCCACTCAGTGGTCCAAACTGTACCGTCCGAAATAAAACCGTTGCGGTCATCGTGGTCGAGATACTGGCGGAGCTTTGCGACACCAGCATCGGTCAGCGCACCAGTTCCAGTTACAAAGTCGTCCGCGCGATTGTGAATTGTGAGGGAAACCCC
>CAVVNA010000036.1:0-67515 GCA_963749275.1 uncultured Acidobacteriaceae bacterium | reverse complement strand
CGTCGGGCTCCTGCACCTGGCGGATGGAACTAACGATGCCGAGCGTGAGCGTTCCGGCAAGGCCGAAGGGGTTGCCGATGGCATAGACCTTCTGGCCGACTTGCAGATTGGCCGAGTCGCCGAGGGTCATCGGTTGCAGGTCGGGAGCTTTGATCTGGACGATGGCCAAGTCATGAGACTTGTCGGTGCCTACGATGGTGGCCTTATATTTCTTGCGGTTGTGGAGCGTCACTTCGACCTGGCGCGCGTCGGCGATGACGTGATAGTTGGTGAGGATGTGTCCTTCTTTGTCGATGACGAAACCGGAGCCCTGGCCTTCCTGCGGCACCAGGCCGTAGAAGAAGTCGAAGGTCATGACGCGCGAGGTGATGTTGACTACCGATGCGATGTTCTTGCGGTAGACGCTGATGTTGTTTTGCTCTTCAGCGTCGAGCCTTTCGCTGCCGGCGGCTTCGGTGATTTCAACGTGCTGCGGACGGCTCATCCAGTTGGCGGGATAGAGGCGCCCGTTGCGATAGGTAGTGAAGTAGAAAAAGGCGGACGCTAGAAGAATTGCGAAGATAAGAGTACGCAAGAATCTCATCGTGGTTAGTCCCTGAAAGCATGCAATTTGAATTCTAGCGAAAAAATGCGATTTACCGCAGAGGACGCGGAGAGAATCTTCAAACGCAGAGATTCGACAGAGCGTATTAGGTCAGAGGTAAGAGGTCAGATTGCAGAGGTGAAACCAGAATTGCAGAAGTCATTGCAGAAGTGGAAAAATCCAGTTCTCTATTCTCCAGTTTCGAGCGGGAATAGGTTAACACTCTGCAATCTGACCTCTTACCTCTGACCTCCGGTGCTACACTTTTCTGATTATGGCTGAAAGGCGTTCGCGGATTTGGGTGTGGTTGCTGGTGGGCGGCGGGTTGTTTGCGCTGTTCGTGGTGGCGGTGTTTACGCTGGTGTACCTGAGTTTTGGGGGCCGGGATGAAGAAGCGTTCTCCGGCTTCGGTCCCAAGATTGGCGTGGTTGAGCTGGACGGCGTAATTTTCTCTCCCAAGCAGATCGTCCCCAAGCTCAAGAAGTTTGCCGATGACGATTCCGTCAAGGCCATCATCATTCATGTGAATTCGCCCGGAGGCGGCGTGGCCGCGTCGGAGGAGATTTACCGCGAAGTGAAGCGGATTCGAGACGAAAAAAAGAAGCGGATTGTGGCTTCAATTGAGACGGTGGGCGCGAGCGGCGCGTATTATGTGGCGTCGGCAACCAACAAGATTTATGCGGATAACGGCAGCGTGGTGGGGTCGATCGGAGTGATTGCCGAGTGGGTGAACTACGGCGAACTGCTGCGCTGGGCGAAACTGAACGCCATCACACTGAAGTCGGGGGAATTCAAGGACACAGGCAATCCCACGCGCGAAATGACGCCGGCGGAGCGCGTGTACATGCAGGGCTTGATCGACAACATGTATACGCAGTTCATCCAGGCGGTGGCCGAGGGGAGGCATGCGAAGGAAGCAGACATACGCGCGATTGCGGATGGAAAAGTCTGGACCGGCGAGCAAGCGGCTTCGCTGAAACTGGTGGATCAGATTGCAGATTTCGAAGGGGCGGTAAAGGATACGGCCCGGGCGGTGAATATCTCCGGCGAACCGACGCTGGTCTGGCCTCCCAAGGAGAGACGGTCGGGGCTGGATCTGCTGTTTGGCGATGTTTCCGATTATTTGCCCACTCGGGAGAAGCTATTGGAGCAGCAGGTCGGCTTTTACTACTTGTGGAAGTAGCTAGTTCTCAGTTCTCAGTTCTTAGTTCTCAGAGAGAGCGCCGATGTCCTCCACTGAGAACTAAGAATTGAGAACCGAGAACTGAACTTTTCCCCAGGTGTCCGTTTCCCTACTTGCACAGAACCCCTTAAATTTGAGAAGGTTATAGGCGGACGCAGTGCAGCGTTGGGGGCGGCAAAGCCCTCGGGCACGGAACCGTTCAAAGGGAGCCGGCCCCCATGGGAGCATAGAGGCATATGACAAAGGCTGACCTGATCGAAGAAGTTTCCCGGCTGGCGGAATTAACTCGCAAAGACAGCGAAGTGATTGTGGATACGATCTTTGACAGCGTAGTGCGGTCGCTGCGGGTGGGCGACAAGATTGAAATACGCGGGTTTGGCAGCTTCCGCACGCGCCAGCGCAAGCCGCGCGTGGGGCGGAACCCGAAGACGGGCGACCGGGTGGAAGTTCCGGCAAAGAAGATCCCGTTCTTCAAGCCCAGCAAGGAATTGAAAGACCTGGTGAACAGTGGCGCGGCAGCGGAAGTGGCTCCCGCAGCGCCGCCTGTACCGCCCGCGCCGCCCAGCGCGCACTAGAGACAACGATGGAGCGACGGGCGTCCTCGCCCGTCCAATGGGTGCATGCCGGACGGACGCCCGGCCCTCCACCGGCAACATCGGCAAACTCACTCGTTGCATGTGTAAGATGTGGGAATCGGGGCCCGTAGCTCAACGGTTAGAGCAGCAGACTCATAATCTGTTGGTTCCTGGTTCGAATCCAGGCGGGCCCACCAAACCTTGTCAATGATGGGAAGCCAATCGACACAAATCCCTTTGGCTGCGTCGCGAGTGAAATCGCCTGTGGATGTTGAAAAACTCCTTCCCGCGAAATTCACAAAAATAAAATTCGCGTCAGTATGCCCTACAATCGATTTTGTCGGGTCGCCTAGACATTTTCTATCCCCCTAATGTTGGCTGTTGGGGACGAAAAGGGAGTTTTTCAACACCCACGCCTGTTCTCAATAGTTATCCAGTCGAGGGGCCGGCTTTGCTTGGTTTCCTGCTTGAAATCTAGATCCGACCCGGCAGCGGAAATTATTCCCACAGTCGCATTGGCCCGCCGGCCTGTCTGTAGGGTAATGAGTGTGACCACGCGATCGCTGGAGACGCCGCAGGCCTACAGCCTCGGCTACCAGGTGGAGATAGTGAAAAACACTGTTGAAGAACGAATCGTCACCAGGGCGGTAACGATAATCATTTCCACTATGGCTGGGGTCGTCGCGCCACATACCACGACGTGTTTCGATGCCGCCGCACAGCGCCCCTACGGAGTGCCACTTTCATCGTCCTCGTCATACAAACACAGCGCCATGACACACCCGGCCAAGGGTAGCCAGATCGCCAGCAACACTTCAGGCGGTATCGGCGGGAACATATCGCGGAATCTCCTCGGTCGAATCTAGATCGTGGCTGAATGAGGGAACCGTGCCCTTATCCATTTTGACCTGTTGAATCAGATGCCAAGCGCCTTACCTTGGGTGCGGTTTCTTTTTGAGGATTTCGATCCTTTATAGTAAAGTGAGTGTCCCTCCCGCATTTCCAGACTATGCCGCTCGGTCGCAGACGCCGACCCTTCAGCCATCCCGATTGGCTTTTTGAGATCAAATGGGACGGCTTTCGCTCGTTGGCTCAGATCGAGGACGGACAGTTGCAGGCTCATCTCCCGTAACGGAAACGAGTTCAAATCCTTTTCTGTTTTGAACGATGTTATTGGGGCCGAAATCAAAACCCGGTCAGCCGTGCTGGATGGCGAGATCGTCTGCTTTGACGACGGCGGCAAACCGCAGTTCCACGATCTGCTGTTCCGGCGCGGGTGAGCCTCGTTTGTACACCCGATTTGGTTCTCTTCGAGACCGCCGTTTGCCGTTGATGCGAGAGGCACCGGTGTGACTGCCGAAAGGTCGATGGGAAACGGGCCTTGGGTCCCGTTTACCGCGCCCTCTTAATTGGAACGTGGCGGCGAGCCCGCACGTCGAGCAAGTGGCGGTCTAGCCCCAAGGTCGCCACCCGCGCGTCGGCCCGCCTGCGAGCTTTCAAAGTCTACTTCTGGGTCGGCCCGACCAGCAGTACGACCCGTCCAAGGAGTCGTTGATCCACAATCGCGGCCATCAGAAGCCGTGCATGCGAAAAACCATATCTATCTTCTGCGCCACGCGAATCCGCGACTCTAGGAAAGCGGTAGAACTTTCCTTTTGTAAACCGTATTCGCCAACGTCGCCATGGCGATATACCAGGCGAACAGGCCGACGATAAAGATCTCCCACCCTGCCACCGGGGCCGGACACTTACCAACAACCACGAAGTCCAGCAAAATGAAGGCCAGCAAGAGCAGCCAGAAGAGGACCGCCAGAAACTTTCCGACGCCCTGGACTGCAACGCAAAAAGCGAACGTGAACAACGTCCACATAAGGAAAAAACCAAGTTCCTCGGGGTGACCCGCCGGAATGCCCGTCTTCGGCTGTACGTACAACAGCACGAATAGTGACCACCAAAAAGCACCGTAGGACATAAAGGCGGACCCGCCGAAGATGCTTCCTTTTCGAAGGTCAACGATTCCCGCAATGAATTGGGCCGTGCCCCCGAAGCAGATTGCCAGCGCCAGGGTTGGCCCGGCGCTCCAGAATCCCACGTTATGCAAGCCTGTCGCCATAGTCGTCAAGCCGAAACCCATTAGCCCCACTACGGCCGGGTTCGCCCACCACTCCTTCAACATACCGCTGTCTGTTAACTCTGCCATAAGTTCTCCTTAGTTATTGTTCTCCGGGATTTCATTTTGGAATCGCAACTCTAAATCCGGGTCTATTTCTTGACGCCAACTGACGGCTGTGATTGTCCTCTCAATCTCTGTTCAGGTCAATGCGAATTTTCATCTGGATCGCCCCCTACGGTAGGAGATTTCGAAACAGCACAGCAGAGACTGCGCCCTTTGCGGCCCGCGTTTGCGACACCTCTCCTTACTCCAACCGGTGACCATGGCAATGATTGTCCCTACCGCGATCTCAAGATCCTCACACGGCGCTGTGACCTGTGTCACCGCATTAGAACTGGAAATGAGTACAATTTGTATTGAGCGGGCCGCGAGAAGACACTGCCCGCCTGAGCACTGCAGCGGCGAAAAGACACTCCTGCATTGGCCGCGATGTTCTGTGGCCCCCCATCAGCCTATTCGTGAGTTTCACCTCAAAGGGAGCGGTATGGCGCTCGAGGTACCAAACCGTTTGCCTGTCATCCACCGTCAGCAGAACGGAAGCCTGCAGGCAAGATCGAAGCCGGAGACTGGGCGTCTGGCAGAATTTTTGCCGGGACTGTGCCTCCGGCTTCAGAAAAGAGGTTGTCATGAAAAGTGCGGTTGTTTCAATACCCAACACGTCGAACCGAGTGGTTAATGGGCCACGCCAGGAAGATGAAAAATGGGATCGAGTCGTCAACGGGCCATGCCAGGAAGATGAAAAATGGGACCGAGTGGTTAACGGGCCATGCGAAGAAGATGAAATGAGGGAACGCGTTGCCTAACGCCCTCAACCCAGAATTCTAAGGGTATCACAGCAACGACACGCTCGTGGCGCTGCCAGGCGCAGGAGTGCGGACGTATATCTCGGAGCCCGACTGTAGGCAGCGGAATTGGAAGGAGAAACCGGAGGCGCGGCCAGCGGTGTAGGGCAACAGGTGGAGGATTCGCGGCGAGCACGGAACAGAGCCATCGCGGAGCGCGGGGAGTTGCTGGAACGCAGCTTCCCGCACGCGAGACTTGCCGGTTCCCCTCGACAGGGAAAGACGCCCACCCCGACATTCCTATCCGGCAGCAAGCCAACTGTTTACAACCAATTACCGGTGGCTGCTTGTTGACAACCAACGCCAAGAGCCGCAGCGCAAGGCACGGTCAACTGGCGTAATATCGCGATTGCACTTATTGACTCCAGTTTGGAAGTGGCGATTTCAAATCATCTCCACCTCACCCCAGCGGCAAGCTGAAGTAAAAAACCGAGCCGTGCCCCAACTGGCTGGTGAGGCCGAGGCGGCCTCCGTGGGCTTCTACTATGGCTTTGCAGATTGCCAGTCCCATGCCCGTGCCGTGGACTTGCACGCGCTGGTTTCGTCCGCGGTAAAATTTTTCGAAGACGAGCGATTGCTCGAAATCGTCGATGCCGGGACCGCGATCGGCGATGTTGATGGTGAGCATCTGGTCGTTGTCTTTGTCTTTGGCTTCCGCGGTGATGCGAATCGGAGCGCCGGCAGGTGAGTACTTGGCGGCGTTCTCGATGAGATGGACCAGAACTTCCTTGATGTGAGCGGGGTCCATGCGCGCGTTGGGAAGGCCGGCGGGGATTCTGACTTCCACGGGATGCTGGAGCAGGAGTTGCTTCATGTCGTTGAGCGTTTCCTCGACCACGGGGCCGATGGGCGCGGATGCGAAGCGAAATTCCACTTTGCTGGCATCCAACTGCGCCATCTCGGCGGCCTCTCCGATCAACCGGTTGAGCCGATCGCTTTCCTCGTTGATGATGGTCAGCAGTTCCTGTCTCTCCTCCGGCGAATGATTGGGGCTGCCGAGAAGCGCGGTCACCGACGCTTTGATGGCGGTGAGCGGAGATCGAAACTCGTGGGTGACCGAATCGAGCAGGACGGAGCGCAATTGCTCGCTTTCGCGGGAGGCCTCAGCGCGGCTGAGTTTTTCGACGGCGCCGGCGCGCTCGATGGCGATGGCCACCAGGCTGCCAATGGCCTCCAGGGTTTGCCGCGAAAGCACCGAACCGGAGACGCCCATGCAGCCCACCACGCGCATGCCCATGCGGAGCGGCATGAAGGCCAGTTGATGGACGGTGTCGAACCGCGGTTCGCCGCGCACGCAGATCAATTGGAGATCGTGGGATTCCAATCCGTCGATGGTGGGGCCGGAGCGATAAACGTCGCTCCGGCTGGAGAGCGAAATCGCGGCTGACCGGATGCCGAACGACTCTACGATGTAGCGGGGAATCAGGTTCAACAACTCGGCCGGGTTGTCGCTCGAAAGCAGCAACTGGCTGAAGGCGTAGAGGCGTTCCAGTTCCTGCCGGCGCTCGACGGCAGAGCGCGCGCCGCGCCGGGCGCGGGCCGACAGTTCGCTGACCGCTCCCGCTGTGACCAGGAAGGCCAACAGTGCGATCCAGTTCTGCGGGTCGGCAATGGTAAAGGCGCCGATCGGAGGCAGGAAAAAGTAGTCAAAAGCGAGGGCGGCGATCACCGACAAGAAAACCGCTTGCCGCAAGCCCCAGGAAGCGGAGATCCCGAGGACGCTCAGCACGAAAGCGAGCGCCACGGTGGTCGGATTCAGATGGAGCCAGCGGTGGCCGACGAGAGTAATTCCGGCTACAGACAGTGCCGCGATCAGATATCCCCATCCCGATCTGGCCGCGGCCCTCACGAGGCGATTGTAGTCGAAAGGCAAGAAAATGAGGTCAGAGGTTAGAGGTCAGATTGTAGAGGTTTAATCCCAGGATCGGTGGCGCTGTTTTTGTGTGATGATTTAACCCCTGCAATCTGACCTCTAACCTCTGAGCTTCCCTTGAAACCTTGCTTCTTTCCCACATCGACAAAGTCCGATGTCTCAACGACAATAATCGCGATGCCCAAGACACCAGAACAGTGGCTGGAGGAATGTTCGCCGACGAAGAAGCAGGGCGGCAGATTCAAGCTCTTTCTTGGATATGCCCCTGGCGTGGGCAAGACCCACACCATGCTGACCGAGGCGATCCGGCGGCACGCCCGCGGCGAAGATGTGGTGATCGGAGTTGTGGAAACCCACGGAAGGAAAGCGGTGGCGGACCTGGTCACGAATCTGGAAGCCGTGCCGCGCAAGACGATCGAGTACAAGGGCGCGCTCTTCGAAGAGATGGACGTGGACGCCATCCTCGCGCGCAAGCCTTGCGTCGTGCTGGTGGACGAACTGGCGCACACCAATATCGAGGGCAGCAAGCACCGCAAGCGCTATGAAGACGTGCTGGAACTGCTGGATGCGGGGATCGACGTTCTTTCCACCATGAACATCCAGCATCTGGAGAGCGTGACCCCTACGGTGCAGGGAGTCACCGGGATCCAGGTGCGGGAAACGGTTCCGGACTGGGTGCTGCAAAGAGTCAATGAAGAGGTGATGATCGACCTGACTCCGGAGGCGTTGCAGAACCGCATGCGGCGCGGCGACGTTTATCCGCAGGAACGCGTGGGTCGGGCGCTGGGAAACTTTTTCCGCGAGACCAACTTAATCGCTTTGCGCGAACTGGCATTGCGCCAGGTGGCTCAGCAGGTGGATCTAAGCCTGGAACAGCACCGCGGAGAGGAACATGAAGATCGAGCAGCGGTTGCCATCCGCGAGCGGATCGCGGTATGCATCAGTTCGAACCCGGCGGCGCAGTATCTGGTTGCCCGCGGGGCGCGTATGGCGCAGGCCATGAATGCCGAACTCTTTGTGGTCTATACCGACCTGGGGCAGGATAGCAGCGAAGCGAATCAGCGAACCTTGGCCGCCAACGTGCGCTTCGCGGAAAACGTCGGAGCATCGGTGGTGCGTTTGAAGGGGAAGAGTGTGGCGGAGGCGGTCGCGGAATTCGTCAACGAGAAACACATCACGCAAGTTGTTTTTGGACGCTCCGCGACGCGGGGCTGGAAACGATATTTCTATCTTTCGGCGATCCATCAGTTCTTGCGCGACGCCCCGGCGGTGGACGTGCACATCGTGACGCAGGAACCGGGGTAATTGGGCATCTTGCAGCATAAGAGCTGGAGCACAAACGTTGGAGCATAAACACATTCTGGTGGTGGACGACGAATCCCAGATCACACGGGTGCTGCGGACTTCTCTTTCCAGTCACGGATATGACATTCGCGTGGCCAACGACGGCGAGACTGCGCTGGAGATCATGAAAGACTGGTCGCCGGATCTGGTCATCACCGACCTAACGATGCCCAACATGGACGGACTGGAGTTGTGCCGGCAACTGCGGACGAAGACGCAAATTCCGATCATCGTGCTCTCGGTGCGGGGTGAGGAGCGGACCAAGGTCCAGGCTCTGGATGCGGGCGCGGACGACTATGTGACCAAGCCGTTCGGTATGGAGGAACTCCTGGCGCGCGTCCGCGCCAATCTTCGCCGCACCCGGAAGGAAGAGTCGGAACTGGAGCCGATAGAAACGGGCGACTTCAAGATCGATCCCGGAGCCCGCAGCGTTTTTGTGAAGGACCGCGCGGTCCACCTCACGCCGAAAGAATTTGACTTACTCGCGTATCTGGCCCGCCACGCCGGCAAAGTGGTAACGCATCGCGCCTTGCTGGGCGCGGTCTGGGGTGGTGAAAGCACTGAACAGGTCGAATACCTGCGCGTGTTCGTTGCGCAACTCCGCAAGAAGCTTGAACCCTCGCCAAATTCCCCGCGCTACATTGTGACCGATCCCTGGGTAGGTTATCGCTTCGTGTCCGGAGACGATCGGGGAGACTGAAGTTGGCTGCCGATTCTGCAGCGGTAAAAGGCCGGCTTTTTCTGCTGGACTGACGGCGCGGCTGAAGCCGCGCCCCTTCAAAACAAAGTCGAGATCAAGTTCTATTCGCTGCCCCTCGCCATCTCTACTGCCCGCAGCACGGCCCGCGCCTTGTTCTCCGTCTCTTCAAACTCACGTTGCGGATCGGAATCGGCTACGATTCCCGCGCCCGCTTGCAAGTACGCCTTCTTGCCTTTCATGAGCAGAGTGCGAATCGCGATGCACGAATCCAGATTGCCCGCGAAATCGGCGTAGAGCACGGATCCGCCGTACACCCCGCGCCGCGTTGGCTCCAGTTCTTCGATGATCTGCATGGCGCGAACTTTGGGTGCGCCGCTGAGCGTTCCCGCGGGAAAGCACGCGGCAAAGGCGTCCATCGCATCCAGTTCAGGACGCAGCCGGCCTTCGAGCGCCGAAACCAGGTGCATCACGTGCGAGTAGCGCTCCACGTACATCAGAGCGCGAACTTTTACCGACCCATACTCGCTGACTCGACCCAGATCATTGCGGCCAAGATCCACCAGCATCACGTGTTCAGCGCGTTCTTTCTCGTCGGCGAGCATTTTCTTTTCGAGCGCCGCGTCTTCCGCTTCGTCGCGTCCACGCGGGTGCGTCCCGGCAATGGGGCGGTATTCGAGCTTTCGTCCGCCGCCCGCGGCACGCACCAGCATTTCTGGAGACGAACCGAGCACGTGCATTTCTCCGGGATCTTTTCGCCCCCCATCCTTCCGTCCGCCGCCGAACCGCAAGAAATACATATACGGCGACGGATTCACCGTCCGCAGCGCGCGATAGAGATCGAGCGGGGCGACTCCCGGCTCGAAATCCCAGCGCTGCGAAAGCACGACTTGGAAAATGTCCCCGGCAGCGATGTACTCCTTAGCTCGGCGCACGCTTTCCAGGAACCTTGGCTTAGAAGTGCGTGGCTTCGGAGTGCCCGCCCGCGTCGCCAGCTTTGACTTGGTGGCTGCTTTGCGCCAGTGCGCCGGCTTCCACCCCGAGGCGAGTTTTTTCTCGATGCGCGCGATGTCCTTCACGGCGCGCTCGTAGGCAACTCGGAGCGCTTTCCGCGTCGCGGCTTCCGTCACATCCGCCGACGCCACAATATGGATCTGGTGCCGCAAATGATCGAAGGCGAGCACCCGGTCGAAAAACATCAGCACACAATCGGGAACGTCCAGGTCATCCGTAGCGTGCTCTCCGATGTTCTCCAGGCGCCGCACGATGTCATACGCGCAATAACCGACGGCGCCGGCGGTGAACGGCGGCAAGCCTTCCATTGCCGCTGGACGATGCTGCAGCAGCAATTCCTTGATAACTGCGAAAACATTTCCCGTGCGCCGCTCGACTTTCTTGATGCGGTCACGTTCGATCATGATCTCATTGCCGCGCGATTGCAGCCGCAGAAACGGGCGCACTCCGAGAAACGTATACCGTCCAATCTTTTCTCCACCTTCGACCGACTCCAGCAAGAAGGCATCGGGCTCTGCTTCAGCCACGGCGAGAAAAGCGGAAACCGGCGTCAGCAGGTCGGCAGAGATCGACTTCGCCACCGGAATCAGCGTGGCACCGCGTGACAATCGGGCGAACTCTTTGTAGTCCGGACGGATCATGCTTCTCCCCAAACTTCATTATAAGGAAGCTGATCTTCGCAGCTGATCTTCGCGCCCACATTTCCCCTCCGTCGGCATCGAGGCCTGCTAAATGTAACCGGAGGGGAGGGCATCGAGACATTCGGGATGGAACCTCGATGGAGGAAGGAAGATTAGGGAACAAAGCGAGGCGGGGATATTTTCGCGTCCGAGGGTTCGTACTCGACGATGTACCCAGCCACCGCGCTCGCTGCGACGGTCAGCGGCGACGCCAGATACAACTGCCCCGGCCCGCTGCGTCCGGGAAAATTTCGGTTCTGCGCGCTGATCACTACTTGGTCGGGACGCGTCGATACTCCCGGCCCCGCATTGATGCACGCGCCACAACTGGGCTCGATCACGTGCGCGCCCGCCTGCTCGAAGATTTCAAGATAACCTTTGCGCTTCGAGTACTCGCGCGTTTCCTGGGAGCCGAATTGGATCCAAAACTCTACATGCTTCGAAACTCGCTTCCCTTGCTTTAAAGCGTCGGCGAGAACGGACGCGTACATATCCATGTCTTCGTTCTTCCCCGCCGTACAGGTTCCGCCGTAGGCGATTTCAATCGGCACGGGAGTGTTAAGCTCGCGAATGTACTTGCCGTTGCCCGGATCGCCCGGAGTAGCGACCATGGGCTTGATCTCGGCCGCGTCGAGTTCGATCACATAGGCGTATTCGGCGTTCGGATCGCTCTCCAGGCCTGCGATCATCTCCTCGATTTCGGCGCGTTGCAGACCCCGGCGTTCCATCAGAAACTCGACCACCTTTTCATCCGGAGCCACGATGCCGGTAAAGCCTCCAATTTCGGCCGCCATATTGGTCATGGTGGCGCGCTCGTCCACCGACAGCGCCTCGACCGCTTCGCCGGCATACTCCATCACCTTCGCCAACGCCTTGCCGCTGCGCACGTAATCGAGGGAAAGAATCTTCAGGATGAAATCTTTCGCCGTGACGTTCGCCCGCCGCTTGCCCCGAATGACGATCTTGACCGACTCTGGCACCTTGACGCGAACGTCTTTCGTAATCCAGGAGTTGAATACGTCGGTCGTGCCGATGCCGAAGGCTATGCATCCGATGGCGCCTACGTGCGGCGTGTGCGAATCGGAGCCAACGTTCACCTGCCCCGGCAGCGCATAAGTCTCCAGCATCACCGAGTGGCAGATGCCCTCCGAACCTTTGCGGTCGGTGAGTTCGCCGTGCAGTTTGATTCCCTGTTGCTTCGCGAAATCCTCCTGCTTCAGCTTGAGCTGCGTAGCCAAATCGAGCAGCCCCATTTTTTTCTTCTCTTCCGAGATCACTTCGTCGAGGAAGGTGAGATGGTCGCGAAAGAAACGGATGCTCGAAGCGTCGTTCACCGGAACATTCTTGCCGACGTTTTGCTCGTAGAAAATGGACGCCATGGGCGTGACGTACTCATGACTGAACCGCAGATCGACGCGAGTGAAACCGGTGTCGCCCGGCCGAACGTAACGCGCATCGGAGACTGCCGAGCTTTGCTCGGCGGGACGGGCGGGGACGCCCGTCGCTCCACCGGCTGTCCCTGCGCCTGCTGACCTCATGTGCGCCGCCAAGATCTTCTCCGCCAGCGTCATTGGGCGCGCCTGGGTCTTGATCGGCGGCAGAAAAATCTTCCCCTGCATCCGCGCCACATTAAAGGGAAACAGGCCCCCATACTCGATCACCTGCCTCGTGATCTCGTCTTCCCCGGCGGTGAATTCGCTGAGCGCGATTTCTTCTCCGGCGCGAATCCGGTCGATCAAAGAAAAGTTGGTCGAAGTCAGCAATCCGAGGTTCTGGCAGTTCTGCTTGTAGATGCGTTCAATATTCTCGCTGATCGCGACTTGAATTCCGGCGCACATCTCGGCATAAGGCGACTGCTCGCGACTTGAGCCTTTGCCGCGCCGCTTGCCGCTCACCGAGCACACGAAGCCGCCTTTCTTTACATTGCCGCGCCCAATCGGCAGCGTGTCGCCGCACCTCAAGCCAACGTAGGGGATCTCGCCGAGCGTCCGATCAAAGTAGAAGCAGTAGTGCGCGGGAGTAATCTCGTCCGTCGAAATTTCGTCGCGGAGTTTGGGATTGTGGGCGGGGTTCTTCGCATCCCATGGCAGATCCCAACCCGCCACCTGCTTCTTGATCAGCTCCGGGTCCTCGGTGAGAAACAGAATGCGCCCTTGCAGCCGCACCTTGTCGGGGCGCTTTTCGATCAGGCGTGCAAGAAGAGACGAACCCACGTAGGTAATTGTACCGCCAGCAAAGAGGCGGTGGAGCGACAAGCGTCCTCGCCCATCCCCGGCCAGCCAAGCGGCCGGGCGGGGACGCCCGGCGCTCCACTAAGATTTTCGATCGTTCGCGTAGGCGACCGGACTGGGCAACGGCTCCAAGCCGCGCCCTGCGAGGATCTCCTGAAACTCGTGCAAGAGCGCGTCGTGCACCAAACGGTTCGATGCCAGCGTCTCGCGGCTTGCGATCTGGAACGGGCCGCCCGAAAAGTCCGTGACCTTCCCGCCGGCCTCTTCGACGATCAGCACGCCCGCCGCTGTATCCCATGGATTAAGATTAAATTCCCAGAAGCTGTCAAACCGGCCCGACGCGACATAGCACAGATCGAGGGCGGCCGACCCCGCCCGCCTCACCCCGTGGGTGCGCAACGTGAGCTGATGATAGAAATAAATATTCGGGTTCTTATGCCGCTTGTGGCTGGGGAATCCGGTGGCGACCAGGCACTCTCCCAAGTTCGACGTAGTCGACACGTGGATCGCTTTGTCGTTCAGCCGCGCGCCACTGCCCAGTTCGGCGGCGAACATCTCGTCGCGTGTCGGATCATAAATCACTCCCGCGATCCGTTGTCCCCGGCGTTCCACCGCGAGCGAAACGCAAAACACCGGATAACCGTGCGCAAAGTTGGTTGTGCCATCGAGCGGATCGACGTACCACTTGTACTCGCCGCCGGTTTCGATGCGCGATCCCTCTTCACCCATCACGTCATGAGTGGGAAACTGGTGGCGAATCCTTTCCAGAATCAGCGCTTCCGACTTGCGATCGGCCACCGTGACCAGATCCACGTCGCCCTTATATTCAATCTTCACGTGCTGCCGAAAATAGTCCATCAGCAGGCTGCCCGCTTCGCGGGCCATCGCCTGCATGGGAGAAATCAGGTCGAGAGATTGAGGGGATGTCATGCGACGTCCAGGCTTTCGTTTCGGGATTGGAAACTGAAGTGCTGAATGCTGAATGCTGAGTACTACTTCTTCCCGTCTTCTGCGATATACACGATCTCGTGCTTGAAGATGAACAGATTCGGACCATCCTCGCGTGTCACGCGCACCATATTCTTGTCGTAGTATTCAATCCAGCCGCGGACCACCTCGCCGTCGGCCAGCTTCAGGCTCACGACCCTCTGCTTTTCCCCCAGTGCCTTCAAATAGGCCGCTTCTTCAAACGTCTCGTCCGGAGGCGGCGTGCGCTTCTTGTTAAACGTGGGACTTCCTGGTTGTAACGGCATCTTGCCATTCTACAACGTCGAGTCGCAGGCTCAGATTTTCTTCGCAGGGATAGGAATAAAGAACGCCGCATTCCTGGGGACGCACCACTTGGGTCCGCTGGCAACACTTCGGCTAGATCTGGTAATCGATGTCTTCGATGATCCGTTGCAGGGATGCGGAAAGCGGCTCACTTCCGCCTATGCCTTCCAGTTCATGCACTCGTTCCGCTAACCTGTTCACCTCAGATGCGACTGCGGACAAGGCTTCGGAAAGGGGGTCGTTGATCAGTTTGGGGTCGGTGATGACGACGCGCTTGCCCTCGCGAAGAATGATGTGTCCGGGGACCCCGACGACGGTGGAATTGTCGGGCACATTGCGCAGCACGACCGAGCCAGCGCCAATGCGGCAATTGTGGCCAACGGTGATATTGCCCAAGATCTTGGCGCCACTGCCCACAACGACATTGTCGAGGAGCGTGGGATGGCGCTTGCCGTGCTCCTTACCAGTGCCGCCAAGCGTCACTCCCTGGTAGAGGGTTACATCGTCGCCGACGATCGCCGTCTCACCGATCACCACAGACAGGGCGTGATCAATGAAAAATCGGCGGCCCAGTCTTGCGCCCGGATGAATTTCAGTCCCGGTCAGGAAGCGCGAAACCTGCGACAAGAGGCGCGCCATCAAGAAGAAACGATGGTTCCAGAGCCAATGATTGACGCGATGGAACCACACCGCATGCAGGCCGGAGTAGCAGAGAAAAACCTCCAGACGCGACCGGGCGGCCGGGTCGCGGTCGAGCACCGTGGCAATATCTTCGCGGATGTGCGACAGCAGATGCGGCATGGGCCAGATTAAAGATCAGGCCGGAATTTGCGTCGTCGGAATCTGCAACGCCTGGTTCCGGAGTCCTTCAAAGAGGATACTACTCAAGTAGCGCTCGCCGAACGACGGCAGAACCACAACAATCAATTTTCCGGCATTTTCCGGGCGGTTCGCCACCTTCAAAGCCGCGACCACCGCCGCTCCCGAAGAGATGCCGACCAGCAGACCCTCTTCGAGCGGCATCCGCCGCGCCATGTCAATGGACTCGTCGTTGGTTACCGTGATCACCTCATCAACCAGATCCTTGCGCAAGATGCTCGGAGACAAAACCGCGCGCCGATTCCCTGAATCTTGTGCGAGCCGGGTGCTCCGCCGGAGAGGACCGCGCTATCTGCCGGCTCCACGGCCACCGCCTTGAATGACGGTTTCTTCGGCTTGATGTATTCGGAGACGCCGGTGATGGTTCCGCCGGTGCCGACGCCGGAGATCAGAAAATCCACGCGCCCGTCGGTGTCTTCCCAAATCTCGGGACCGGTAGTTTCGAAGTGAATTTTCGGATTGGCCGGGTTGTCGAATTGCTGGAGCATGTAGGAATTGGGGGTGCTGGCAATCAGCTCCTCGGCTTTCAGAATCGCTCCCTTCATTCCGCGGGGACCCGGCGTAAGGACGATTTCTGCGCCCAAAGCCAGCAGCAGCACACGCCGCTCCAGGCTCATGGTCTCGGGCATGGTGAGGATGAGCCTGTAGCCTTTCACGGCCGCTACAAAGGCGAGAGCGATTCCGGTGTTGCCGCTGGTGGGCTCGATCAGAACGGTTTTGCCGGGTTGAATCCGTCCGGAACTCTCGGCATCGGCAATCATGCTGACACCGATGCGGTCTTTTACGCTGGCCAGGGGATTCTGGCTTTCCAGCTTCGCCACCACGTCGGCAACCGCTCCCTTCGTAACCCGGTTCAGACGCACCAGCGGCGTGTGGCCAATCAGTTCCGTTACATCCTTTGCGATTTTCATAGATTTTCGATTCTCGGAATTGCGAATCGATTCTTTCGATTCGCGGAGTCGGCAGCGGATCGCATCTCAGACTTCCCACCGCCAGTCAACACCACTAACTCTACTATTTTACTTATATTTATTGCTGGGACGCAAATTACACGTCATATAACCAACCCAGGCCGAGACCGCTCCGGATTCCGATCGTCCCTCCGGCTACGCGCCGGTCAATAATTTCCCTAACGTTGCCGCGGCTTTCGCCGTCCCACTCGCGCCAGGATGCGGCGCACTTTTTTGGGAGAAATCGAGAGCCGGGCCGCCACTCGAGATACTTTACGGCCTTCGCGCTCCCAGACTTGTGCGATCACAATCTCCGCAAATTCTTCGCTGATTTGCCGAAACGTCTTCTCGCCCACCGCGCCCTGCGACCACGCCCTCAGCGCCGGATGGACACTTGCCTTGCGAAGAATTTTCGCGCCTAAGGTCTGCAGATCCTGCCACATGTTGTGGTCGGGTTGATTCGTCCCGCAGGATGCCCGCGCCAGGTCATAAGACTCGCGCGCCGCTTCCGAATTATCGAAAAACGAATTGCACCGTGTCAATCCTTGCCACAGATGCGCGTTTGCCAGCAGCAGATGATGCTGGGTATGCTTGGCCAAATCAATCGCCTCCTGACTGAACTCGAGTGCGCGCCGCGCATGGCTTCCCGGATCGGCGCCTTCTCCGATCTCTTCCTCCACCTTCGCATTTTCAATCATGCACTGCAGAATTCGCGCCCGGCCCATCAGAATGTAGTCCTGCTTTTCTTCAGCCACGTCGTATGCCGAGGCGGCTTCCTCTTCGGCGTGCTGAAAGTCTCCGCTATCGAGATGGATGTACGCGGCATTCAGGTGAACCGTGCCGGCTCCGTGATGGTTCGGGTGCTTTTGGTAGATGGCCCGGGCGGCCTCCAGGTGCTCAAGCGCTTCGCGGCGAAGCTGGGCCAGGCGGCCGCGATAGTCATACTGGCGAGAATCCAGGTCGCGCGAATCCTGGTTGTGCGAATCCTGGTTGCGCGAATCCTGTTCGTTCGAATCCTGATTTCGAGCATCGTGATTTCGAGAACCCAGGCCCGTTGCGCCGGGCTTACCTTGGCGCTTGGACGAGGTCTTCCGCCGCCGCTGGGCGTCGCGGTCGATTCTTTTCTGCAACTGCAGAGCGATCCCGCGCTTGGCGAGCGCCATGTTGGCCAGCGAGCGCGCCAGGTTCGGATGCCGTTGATCGCGCTTGCCATAATAGCGAATAGCGCTCTCGAAAAACTCAATCGCTTTGTCGAAACGGCCTTCCCGGCGCGCCATTCGCCCGTAGAAAGATTGAATGTTGCCGAGCGTCACATAGTCGTCGGTTTCGCGCAACGTGCTTTCCGCCGCATGGGATATGCGCATGGCTGCTTTCCATTTGCCCTGCTGAAATAAAAGCCAGCTCTCGAGCACCTGCATCACCGCCGCCATGCGCAGATGGCTTAACGCTAGCGCCAGGTCTCTTCCTTTCCCGGTGTAGATCAGGGCTTCGTCGTAGTCGCCTCTTCGCCGCAGGCAGCGCCCCTTCCAGAAATAGACGATGGCCAGCAGAAACCGGTCGTCCAGCTCCTGCCCCAGACTCAGGACGAAGTCAAAATGACCAATCGCCTTCTCCTCCGCTTCTTCCGCCATCGCAGCCACGCCCTCCGTCATGCGCAGGCAGATGTATTCGGCGATTGAGAGCTTCGACCGCAATCCTGGTTCAAAGTGTTCAAAGCGTTGCAGAAGCTCCCGGAGTGGCGGCCCGCTGAATCCTATATCCGTCCATATCGCCAGATGGGCCAGCAGTCGAGCGGCATTTTCCTGGCAGGGATCGAACTTGTCGATCAGGTCCTGGTGCGATCGCAGACAGGCCATCCCGCGCTCGATCTCACGCGCCGCAACATGTCCCTGTAACTGCGAGAGGAAGCCTGCGTCAATCTGCAGGTTGGCGGAATGACTCCTGCGTGCACCCATCACCATGCATTGACGTTCTAGTCCAATAAATCATAACTGGCAAGCGTCAAGAACCCCGCAAATTCCTGTCGTACTCTTCTTGTAAATCGGAACCCAGCCCGGCCCCGGCAGCCGCGAATATGGGTGCTGTAATCCCACGTCGATCTGCTAACGCAGACCTGCCTCCACCCCACTAGGTCATTTCGGACCAGTGGGACAGGGCGGACAGCGCGGTTTGTCTGAAAGGGCAAGCCGGGGTCTACTGCTAGCAGGACGCAAAACTTTGCGTGGGGATAGAACATGACGAATTTCAACCGGCAAACCAGCAACCGGCAAACCAGCAACTGGCAGACCAGCCCGCGGTGGCGTGGTATCACTCGTCCGTACACCCAACACGATGTCAACCGCCTGCGGGGCTCGTTCCAGATCGAGCACACCCTCGCGCGCCACGGCGCGGAGCGGCTGTGGAACATGCTGCAGGACAAGGCAGAGTCCTTCGTCCCGGCGCTCGGCGCCATGACCGGCAACCAAGCCGTCCAGCAAGTTAAGGCTGGATTGAAGGCCATCTATGTAAGCGGCTGGCAGGTCGCCGCCGACGCCAACAATGCCGGCCAGATGTACCCCGACCAAAGTCTTTATCCCGCCGACAGCGTGCCTAATCTGTGCCGCCGCATCAATCAGGCCCTGATGCGGGCCGACCAGATCCATCATGCCGAAGGCCACAACGGCACGAACTGGTTCGCTCCGCTCATTGCCGACGCCGAAGCGGGATTCGGCGGCAACCTCAACGCCTTCGAACTCATGAAGGCCATGATTGAGGCGGGCGCCGCCTGCGTTCACTTTGAGGACCAACTTTCATCGGCCAAGAAGTGCGGCCACATGGGTGGCAAAGTGCTGGTGCCGACCACCGAGGCCATCCAGAAACTGGTCGCCGCCCGGCTCGCCGCCGATGTGATGGGCGTGCCCACGCTGATCATGGCGCGCACCGACGCCGACAGCGCCAATCTTCTGACCAGCGACGTCGACCCGCGCGACCGCGAATTCGTCACCGGCGAGCGCACCGTCGAAGGCTTCTACTACATTGAGGGCGGCTTACAGATCGCCGTCGCCCGCGCCATTGCTTACGCGCCCTATGCGGATATTCTCTGGTGCGAAACCTCCAAGCCCGATCTCGAGGAAGCACGCGAATTCGCCGATTGCGTGCATGAGGTCTATCCCGGCAAGTTGCTGGCCTATAACTGCTCGCCCTCGTTCAACTGGAAGAAGAATCTGGACGACGCTACCATCGCCAGCTTCCAACACGAGCTCGCCAGCATGGGCTACAAGTTCCAGTTCGTCACGCTGGCAGGGTTCCACGCTCTCAACCTCGCCATGTTCGAACTCGCCCGCGGCTATAAGCAGGCCGGCATGTCCGCTTACTCTCGACTGCAGGAAAAGGAATTCCTCCGCGAGCAGCAGGTCGGTTATGAAGCGGTCAAGCACCAGCGCTTCGTCGGAACGGGATACTTCGATGCCGTACAGCAGGTCATCACCGGCGGCGTCACGTCCACCATGGCGCTTGAGGGCTCAACTGAGGAGGCCCAGTTCAGCGACGTCATCGATCAACTTGCCGTGCCGGGAAATGGCCATGCCATCACGAACCCGATGGCAATGGGCGATCCATTGTTCATGGATCGGTCGCTCACCGATCGGTCGTTCACCGATCCGTCGCTTATGGCTCCGTGCTGGGAGGCGTCTGACGAACTGATGCCTTCTGGGGATTAGGACGGGATTTTCCGGCTAAGCACTTAGGCGTGTTCGGCTGCTTTGAGCGCTCGCTTGTCTTCGCGAAGTTGCGCTGCGGTAAAGGCGCAGCCGCAGGTGCCGCATCTCCAGCTGGTGAATGCGCTGGTCACGAGGCCTGGCCCACCGTTACTTGGAGGGGGTTGGTTCGCGCGCACTGCCAGAACCAACTCCCCACCGCACTCCGTACATTCACGTTTCTGCATAATTCATCCGTCGAGCGGGGCGTAACCCAGCCAGCCCGGCTCATATGGGGGATAGTCGTGCTTCCTATTCGATGCTACGGCGCGGCGCGACGCCGAAATTCTAGACGCTGACCCGTACGGATACTAATTCCGGGTTACAGTGGGAAGTTTGCATGGATTTGACCGCGTCTTCGGCTGTAAATCTACCCATTACCAGGGCCAGCTTGCGGTCGGTTGTCGTCTGGATGGGAAGCCGATCAACGCGCTGCACGTATTGAGGGGCATGAGCGCCACGGTTCACTTTTACAACAAACTTGATGTTTTTCATGGTTCCTTTCTGTTTTCCGTCGATCTGACAAAAAAAGTGACTACCAACAGAAGGGAGGCAATAGTAAGCCGGCTCCCCGTTTTCGCACTTGCCATTCGCAATCGAAAACCAGGCACTGGTTCTCAATGGGCCTTCGGTCGCTGGCAACAAAATCCCCAGCAGATCCACAATGACGTGATTCAGTTTCTCCTCAGAACAATCGAAGAGAAGCAGTGTTCAGTTAGGCTAACTTGGTTAGAGGACCTGAAAGAGTACGAATAAGACAAGATGCCTGCTCAATTTCAATGTTAGGCTTGTGCGCTACGATTGTCAAGCTTTCCGCGCCAGCCATGCCCACGAACACCAACGCCGAAACCGCCTGGAACTACCACGAAGTTACTAAGCATTCCTACACCAGCGTTCGCACCAACCCGCATTTCCTGGACTTCGGCAACCAGCCCTTGCCGTTCAAAATCTACCCCGCGCTGGAGCCATCGCGCATGCCAACCGAGGTGCGCCAGACTGGAGTGGCCGCCCTTTCTGCGATCGCCGGCAGCGTCCCCGCCCAGACAAACGCGGCGCCGGACTTAGAGGCCGTTGCCCAACTCCTATACCTTTCCGCAGGCATTACCCGGCAGAGAAAGTATTCGGGCGGCGAAATCTATTTTCGCGCGGCCGCGTGCACGGGAGCGCTCTACGAAGTCGAGCTCTATCTGGTTTGCCGCGAACTCGCCGACCTTGAGGCTGGCGTCTATCACTTCGCCCCTGCCGAGTTCGGCCTGCGCCGGCTGCGCTCCGGAGACTATCGCAGTGTCCTGATCGAGGCCACTGGCGGCGAATCCGCCATCGCTCACGCGCCGCTGACTATCGTTTGCACCTGCACCTACTGGCGCAATGCATGGAAATATCAGGCGCGCACCTACCGCCATTTCGGCTGGGACAATGGCACGCTGCTCGCCAACATGCTGGCCGTCGCCACCGCCCTGGGCCTGCCGGCCAAGGTAATATGCGGCTTTGTGGACGCGACGGTGAACGGCCTTCTGGATGTCGATTCCCAGCGCGAGGTGGCCTTCTCGCTGGTCGCCGTTGGTCATGACTCCGCGCTTTCTGCGCCAACCGTTCCGCCATCGCAGACCATTTCCCGAACGCCGGCGGAGATCTCCGCGCTCGGATTCGAAACTGTCCCGCTCTCTCGGGACGAAGTTGACTATCCGCTCATGCGCGAAATGCACGCCGCCTCTTCGCTCGATTCGCCGGAAGAAGTTGCGGCATGGCGCGGGCGTACTCCGCTGGGGAATACGGGAATGCCTGGTTTTCCGCCGCCCGCGGGACCCGTGGTTCGGCTCCAACCTCTATCTGACGGCGAGATGCCTCGCGATCCGATCGAGCAGGTCATTCTGCGCCGCGGGTCCAGCCGCCAGTTCGCGCGCACGCCGATCAGCCTGGCGCAGCTTTCCACCCTGCTGGACCGAGCTACGCGGGGAGTACCGGCTGACTTTCTAGATCCAATGGGATCTCAACTCAACCACCTCTACCTGATCGTGCATGCCGTTGAGGGTCTCGAATCCGGAGCGTACGTCTTCCACCGCGACCGTGGAGTGCTCGAGTGTCTAAAGCATGGAAATTTTCGCACCCAGGCTGGGTATCTCGGACTAGAACAGCAGCTGCCTGCCGACGCCGCCGTGGACATTTTTTTCCTCGCCGACTTACGGCCGATATTCGATCGCTTTGGAAATCGCGGGTATCGGGCGGTGCAGCTGGAAGCCGGCATCCTCGGCGGCAAACTCTATCTTGCGGCCTACGGCCAGCGCCTGGGCGCCACCGGCCTCACCTTTTACGACGACGAAGTGACCCGTTTCTTCTCCCCACACGCTGAAGGCAAGAGCGCTATTTTCCTGGTGGCTGTGGGCCACAGCGTCAAACGGAAAACCTAGCGACGGAGAGTTTAAGGTCTCGCCATACTACCGTTTGACAGTAGTATCGTTTCGCGTTAGTATAATAGATAATGATCGCTAGTTTCCGGGACAGGGAAACGGAAGAGTTATGGCGGTCGGGCAAGAGCCGCCGGCTTCCAGCCGATCTCGAAAGAAGGGCGTTCAAGAAACTCGCCATTTTGAATGCGGCCATCGCGCTCGACAACTTGAAGGTGCCTCCGGGAAATCGTCTGGAAGCGCTTCGCGGGAACCGCACCGGACAGCACAGCATCCGAGTGAACGATCAATACCGCGTTTGTTTTGTGTGGTGTGACGGAAATGCTTTTGAGGTGGAGATCGCGGATTACCACTAGGAATCGGAGTAACCATGGCCAAATCCAAGAAGATTTTTGCAATCCACCCGGGAGAAATTCTCAAGACCGAGTTCATGGAGCCGATGGGCGTGAGCGCTTATGAACTGGCGAAGGCACTCACTTTTCCCGGCATCTATGAAGTCGTCCGCGGCGACCGAGCCATCAGTGCCGACACGGCCATTCGCTTGGGGAAGTATTTCGGCCTGCCGGCACAGTTTTGGCTCAATCTTCAGAACGACTACGACCTGAGAATTGCAGAAGGCAGCGGAATTGGCAGAGGGATTAGACCGCGAAAGAACGGCCATGCCGCCGAACTTACCGGCGCCCGTTAGAGCGAAGGGAATTCTCGCGCTGAAAAGGTTGGCAGCCTCGCAGGGATTCGAACCCCGATACTCTGCTCCAGAGGCAGATGTCCTACCGTTGAACGACGAGGCTATGGTGCGATTCTAAACCATTTTGCCGCCACTGCAAAACGGTGTACTCTTGCCGGTGGACGCGCCGGATACGAGACCCGGCGTTAAAATCGTTGGCAGCCTTGCGAGGAGTCGCTATGTCCAGCAGCGGAACTTTCACAGAAACCTTCACCGGAAATATCACCCGAATTGAAACCGACTACGAAGAGATGGCGCGCCGTCCACTTGAGGCCGAGCAGTGCGCTCTCATCGTCGTAGACATGCAGGAGAAATTGCTGCCGCCGATCTGGGAAAAAGAACGGCTGGTGCGAAATATCCAGCTGCTGATTCGCTTGGCTGGAATTTTGAAGATACCGGCGTTGGTGACGACACAATACGCGAAGGGCTTGGGTAACACCGTGCCCGAGATTGCGTCCCTGTTGCCGGACAGCCCGCCCATCGACAAGCTGATGTTCTCCTGCTTCGGCAGCGAGGCGTTCTGCTCATTGCTGAAGCGCTTGCCGGGCCAGCGGACGACCGTACTGCTGTGCGGTATGGAAACCCACATCTGCGTGATGCAGACTGCGATGGGGGCGCTGCGGGAGGGCTATCTGGTGCATGTGGCTTCGGATGCAGTCAGCTCGCGGACAGAATTAAACTGGAGAATCGGGCTGGAGCGCATGCGCGCGGCCGGAACCATTCTGTCTTCGACCGAAATGATGATCTACGAACTGCTGCGCTCGTCGGGCGCGCCCGCGTTTCGAGAACTACTGCCGTATCTGAAGGGGTGAGATGACCGCGTGATAATCGTACGGTGGAGGGACGGGCGTCTCGCCCGTCCAGCCGGGCGGGGACGCCCGGCTCTCCACGAACCTATTCTTTGTGCTTCACCCGGACAACCGTGATTTTCGAGAAGCCCTCCTCAAACGTCGGAGGCTTCAGCTTGCCCGCCATCTTGCGCATGATATCTTCGGGGACCGCGCGGCCACGGCGATGGTGACGTTCCAGACAAACCTCAAGCGGGACATCGAAGAACACGCCCTGCACATCGTAGCCGTAATCCTTGGCCAGCTTGATCCAGCTATGGCGATCGTGGGGCGTAAGGTTGGTCGCATCCACGTAGTTCATGGGACGGCGCGCAATCAGCCTCGCCTTCAGCATCGATCGCAGGTTGGAAAACACCAGGTCCTGAAAGCGCTGCTCCTGCGCGTCATCGAAAAGAAGTTCGCGCAGCAGATCGCTCGAAAGCGGATGAATATTGTGCCGCTTGAACCACGAACTCTTGCCCGATCCCGGCAGCCCGATGGCTAGGACTACCGTTCCCTTGCTGGCGCGGGGGGGAGCCGGCGCAGCTGCGGCTGGCGCAGCCGGAACTGGTAACGGAGCAGCGCTTTCCTCTGTGATCCTCGGTGCCCCCAGTGGTTCAAGCTCTTGTGACGTCCCCCCAACCGCTGGTTCCGCGGCGGATGCTTCTGCAGAAGACGTTTCTGTCGCGGACGGTTCTGCTGCCACTGCGGGCTCAGCGGCTGCCGGCCGTGGACGAGATCCGCCACGACCTCCGCGGCTGCGACGACGGCGAGAGGTTCGTGGTCGCGGCTCACCTGCCGCCGACGCTGGGGCGGGCGCCGAGGGGGGCTCGGGCGCGGCCTCAGGCTCAGGCACGGGTCTCGACGGGCGACGCGACTCGACCACTGGAGCCTCGGCGGGAACTTCAAGAGGCGCGGCGGGCTCGTTATCGTAGAACCTGGGCTGCAAGGGCTCGGGTGCTTTGGTTCCTTCCTTGATGGAGCCGTCTCCGGCCTTCTTGCGGCGCTTCAAGCGCTCGCTCATCCATTTGCGCATATAGCTGCTTTTAGCACACTGGCGCACACCGGAGCAATCTGCGCCCGTGGCGGCCAGGGTACCCGGGGCGAGATCATCGGGTGATCAGGCCATCGGGCGATCTAAGTTCAAATGCCTTTGACTTTCGGTGACCCGATCACCCGATGGCCCGATCACCCGATACAATAAGTCCATGAATCCAACGCATCCCGCAACTCTCCCGGTTGCCGCCGGGCAACTCCCCGCCGTGCCGCTGACGCTAGAAGGCTACGCCACGCTTCACCAGATGATGCGCTTCCGCTGGACCGCATGGCGCTCCACCTCTGATAACGCCCGTCGCGAGATCGCCGCCGAAGCCGCGCGGCTGCTGTCCGAGATGGAAGCCAAGGCCGATGGGCAGTCTGCGCTGTTCTCGTTGCTGGGACACAAAGGGGATCTGATGCTCGTCCACTTCCGCGACAGCTTCGACCAGCTCAATCAGGCGGAGCTCGACGTGGCGCGGCTTCGACTCAATGACTTTCTGGAGCCTGCGACTTCGTACTTGTCGGTGATTGAGCTGGGGCTGTATGAGTCGTCGCTGAAGACCTACAAGGCGCTCGCCGAACGCGGCGTCGAACCACATTCGGAAGAATGGAACAAGGCGATCCAGGAAACCATCGCTCGCCAGAAAGAGGCCATGAAGCCGCGCCTGTTCCCCGCGATGCCACCGAACCGCTACATCTGTTTTTATCCCATGGATCGCCGCCGCGGTGAAGACAAGAACTGGTACACGCTCCCCATGGAAGAGCGCCAGCGCCAGATGAATGAACACGGGCTGGTCGGACGCCGCTATGCCGGAGAGGTGAAACAGATCATCACCGGTTCAATCGGGTTTGATGACTGGGAATGGGGCGTCGACCTGTTCGCCGACGATCCTTTGGTGTTCAAGAAGCTGATCTACGAGATGCGCTTCGACCACGTCAGTGCCGTGTATGCGCTCTTCGGAAGCTTCTATATCGGATTGCGATGCCCGGCGAGCCGGCTGCACGACTTGCTGGAAGGAAATTTGCCGCAACACGGTGAGCCTGGCGTTTGAAATTTGAGGAGCAAAGCGGTAGTGGCAGCAACCACCAGGAAAACAGGAAGCTTGACCCGCCGCGCGACATCCGGCTCTGACGTGGAAATCGAAGGCGATCAGGGTTTTTCCGCGGGGGCCGGGCGGGTTAGTTCGCGGGCACTCTCGCGCAGCCGGAATTTTTGTAGCTTTCCCGTAGAAGTCTTCGGCAAGGGGCCGAAGATGACGGTCTTCGGCGCTTTGAAGTGCGCCAAGCGTTCGCGGCAGAAATCGATGATCTCCCGCTCGGTGGCCGAGGCTCCCTCTTTCAGCGTAATGAAGGCGCAGGGCGTCTCGCCCCATTTTTCGTTGGGTCGCGCGACTACTCCGGCCTCCAGCACCGCCGGATGGCGATAGAGCACCGCCTCAACTTCAATAGTGGAAATGTTTTCCCCGCCGGAAATGATGATGTCCTTGGAACGATCCTTCAATTCGATATAGCCGTTCGGATGCATGACTCCGAGGTCTCCGGTGTGGAACCAGCCGCCTGCGAAGGCTTCGTCAGTGGCCTTGGCATTCTTCAGATAGCCGCGCATAACGGTGTTGCCGCGCAGGAAGATCTCGCCCATGGTTGCGCCGTCGCTAGGCACCGGCTTTAGGGTCGCTGCGTCGGCGACCATCAGCCCTTCCAGGGTCTCGTAGCAGACGCCTTGTCGCGCCTTGTAAGTCGCCTGCTCGGAGACCGGCAGGGCGTCCCACTCTTCGTGCCAAGCGCAAACCGTCACCGGACCGTACACTTCCGTCAATCCATAAACATGCGTGACATCGAACCCGAGACCCTGCATCTTCTCCAGGATCGCCGGTGGTGGGGCTGCGCCCGCGGTCATCACCCGTATGCCTCGACGGATGTCCCGCTTCTGTCCGGCTGGCGCGTTGACTATAGTTCCGAGGACAATCGGTGCGCCGCACAGATGCGTGACGCCGAGATCGGCGAACGCATCGTACATTCCCTTTGCCGTGACTTGCCGCAGGCATACATGTGTACCTGCCATAGCCGTGATGGTCCACGGGAAGCACCAGCCATTGCAGTGAAACATGGGCAGTGTCCACAAATACACGGGGTGGTGGGGCATCGCCCAAGTCAGGGCGTTGCCAACGGCGTTCAGGTAAGCGCCGCGGTGGTGATACACCACTCCCTTGGGGTTGCCCGTGGTGCCCGAGGTGTAATTGAGAGAGATCGCCTGCCATTCGTCGCCCGGCAGTTCCCAGGCGAAATCAGAGTTGCCCTCCGCCAGGAACTGCTCGTACGTCAACTCGCCCAGCAGTTTGCCGCTTTGGGCATATTGGTCGTCGATGTCAATAACCAGCGGCTTGTCGCCAACTCGCTCGAGCGCCTTTGCGATCACGCCCGAAAACTCGCGGTCCGTGATGAGCACCTTGCAATCGCTATGCTGGAGGACGAAAGCGATGGTTTCGGCGTCCAGCCGGATGTTGAGCGCATTGAGCACCGCGCCGGCCATGGGCACGCCGAAATGTGCCTCCAGCAGCTCGGGTATATTGGGCGCCATTACGCAAACCGTGTCTCCCACCCCGATGCCGCGCTTCTTCAAGGCCGCCGCCAGCCGGATGCACCGCTCGAAAGTTTCGCGCCAGCTGCGCCGGATGGCTCCGTGAATCACCGCGGTGCGCTCGGGAAACACTGCGGCCGCACGCCGGATGAAAGTCAGCGGCGACAGCGGCGTGTAATTCGCGTCGTTCTTGTCCAACGCGATTTCGTATGGATTCCGCGTATGCATGGGCACGAATCTCCTTTTAGGCCGCGAAAACGGCACTAAGTGTACAGCCATCGCCGCACTTTGCCGACGTTCCGGCCCGGCCACCGGACGTTTCTGCTTCGCTGTCGCAGTGCTCCAGCCGATGTAGAAAAATACAATCTGCCGTCACTTCAAGCCTTCGACGAGGTAGAGATCTGAGAGGGTTCGGATGTAGCCATACACGTAAGCCTTGGCGTCCGGGGTTATTGTTATTCCCCGAATCGTGTCGATTCCCGCCGCATCGGCAGGCACCAGTTCCTTCCAGAGCGTTCTTTTTCCGGTCGACAACTCGAGCTCAAACACTCGGGCAGGAATCTCTCCAAAACGGAAGATGTAAAGGAAACGGCCATCTGCGGAGAAGCCTGTCGGTGCCTCATCTGGCGCTGCGCCGGGGACGAGCACGGGTTCGCCACCGGCGACGGGATAAAGGTAAACTTTGTGATCCGGACCGACGCTGGCAGCAAAATCGCCCTTCGGAGAGATCACAACTGATGGGTTCACTCCTTCCGGGGTGATCGGGCGCGGCTTGCCTTCCCCGGGAGACTCCACATAGAGACGAAATCCGTGTCCGGCCTCGTTGCCCGAGAACACCAGTTGTTTCCCGTCGGGAAGCCAACGCCCCAAGAGGTGATTGATCGAATCGTGGGTGAGGGGCTTCGCTTCTCCGACCCCGGTCGGCAGCAGGACCAGCGGTGACGGAGTGATATTGGGTCGCGCGAGCGCCCATTTCCCGTCCGGCGACAATGCAGTTCCAATTCCTTCACTCAGACGAATGGCCGGCGAACCATCCGTTTTGCGCAGGTAGACCGCATACTTTGGCCCTCCACCCTCCCCGGTTTCGGCAAAAAGGACGGTTCGGCCGTCGGCTGACAGATCGCCTGGTGTGGACCAGTCGAGCCAGGACAAGTCGCGTTCTTTGGCCTCGCCGGGAGCGCGTCCGATCATTCCGGCCCGGTCGTTGCCGCGGGTCAGCAGCACATTCCCGTCCCGGCCAACATCGAGCAACGTCAATTCTCCGGGAACGCGCGCGAGCAGCCGGGCGGTTCCCGCGAGGTTGACGGCATAGAGAGACCGGTCCCCACCAGTTCGTGTGGCCGTAAACCATATCTCATCGCCGCCGGGCGACCATGCAATTCCCTGAATGCTGTCCCAGCCGGTAGAAAGAGTTGTCTTTTTCCCGGCCAGATCGACCACGGCAACCGCCCCACCATCGTCGCCCAGTTGGGGGTGGTCAATAAAGGCGATGGTGTCTGCTTTCTGGGAAATGCGAAGATGACCAATCCATCCATCGGCTTCATAGAGCACCTTACCCGGGGGAAACTCCAGGCGGTGCCGGCCTTGCTCTTGCCGCACAATGGCCAGAGCGCTTCCATCCGGAGACCAATCAGCCCATTCCACATTCTCCAGGATCTCCCGCGGCGCGCCGCCGACCAAAGGCACGCGCGCGAGTATGCCGGAATAGAGGAATTGGGCGACCGGGCGGCTTCCCAGCGAAAGCGCCATTTCGCCGGACGATGAGACGGCGAGGACGTCGGCTCCGGCCGGCTCCAACTCATGCGACTCCGGGCTTTCCGGACGCGTGGTGAACAGCTGTAAAGACTTGCCCTCCCACGCCGCACTGTAGATGATGGTCTTCCCGTCATTAGCAAAACGTGCCGCGTGAACCATGCCTCGACGGAATGTGAGCGGATGGTAAATCGGTAGCGAAGCCTGCACCGGGCGTTGCCATAAGAACTTTCCAGCGGAGAGGCCGGCGATCAGCGCGATGGCAGCGGCCGCCAATGTTGTGACCAGCACGCGTCTTCGCGACACCGCAGTCTGAACCGCCGGGGTCGGAGCCGTCCCCGGTGGGGCGGCGGCTGCACTCCCTGCCCGCACGCGTGACGTGTCGAGCGCGCGCTTGATTCGCTTTAAGTCTCCCCGCAGCTCGGCGGCTGTCTGATAGCGAAACTCGCGCTCCTTCTCGAGCGCCTTGAAAATCACCTCCTCCAGCTTAGGAGGTATGGCTGGATTCGCGATCGACGTAAGCGGTGGAGTGCGGTTCAGAATGGCTTCTGAGACTACGCCACTGCTGTTTCCCGGAAACGCGAGGCATCCGGTGGACATTTCATAGAGCACCGACCCGAAAGCGAACAAATCGGTGCGCGGGTCAAGTTCTTCGGCCCGAACCTGCTCCGGCGACATATAGGCCACCGTTCCAACCGTTGAGCCGGGAGTGGTCATCATTGCCATCGCCCCATCGGTCGCCGTTCGCAGCACGGATTCCGCACTGCCCAGACGGTTTTCCGGAGCTAGCTTCGCCAGACCGAAGTCCAGCAACTTGGCCTGCCCACGTTTGGTCACGAAAATGTTCGCCGGCTTGATATCGCGATGAATGATTCCTTTGGAATGCGCGGCATCCAAAGCGTCGGCAATTTCAATCGCCAGACTCAGAAGCGTTTCCGTGTCCATCGGACGGCCGGCAATGCGGTGTTTCAGGGTCTGTCCTTCGAGGAACTCCATGACGATGAAAGCCTGGCCGTTTTCCTCGTCAATCTCGTGGATGGTGCAGATGTTGGGATGGTTCAGTGCCGACGCGGCGCGCGCTTCCCGCTGAAAGCGATCCAGGGCTTGGCGATCCTTAGCGAGATCTTCGGGTAGAAACTTGAGCGCGACGGAACGGCCCAGTTTGATGTCCTCGGCCCGGTAAACGACACCCATACCGCCGCCACCGAGCTTCTCGACGATTCGGTAATGCGAGATGGTCTGGCCGATCACGATGCTATGCCCGGCTTTCGGGTCGTTTCATCTTACGGACGTCGCCTCCGCTAGTCAACGAAGGATGGCCTGGTCCGAACGTGGCGAAACGCGCGCGCGAACAAGAGATACGAGGAATTGCCCGGCGCGATCAGGCAACCTCGGTAAAGATGTACTCGTGCTGGCCATCGCGTATGATCAGCACCCGCTTGCCGGCGCGTTCAGCCACCACGAATTCGAAGCCGCCATGGGTGGGATCGATGGTGATGAAGGAGGTCGTACCGTCGTCATTCGTCCGCGACGCCACCGCGCTTTTCCATTCGCCGAAATCGAATGTGGTCACTCCGTCCTGGTTCAGCACGGCCAGCTCACCGAGCTCCTTGCTGGAATACCGCTTTGCCAAACCAGCCACCTGCGCCGGGGCAGCAGGCACCGCGAGTCGTTTCCGGTCTTGGGCAAGGGCCGATTTATGGCGTGCCGCCTGGACCGCAAGGTCGCTGGCTGCCTCAAGTTTGCCGTCGAAGACGACTTCCAGCAAGCGACGCCCGAACGCATTCACAAGCAGGCCCCCATTATCCGAATTGGTGAGCAGCACGGCGCCGATGCCGAAGTCCGGCAGAAAGAAAAGGTCACTCTTGAAGCCTGCGATGCTGCCGCCGTCACTGACAACCGGAATTCCGTACTTGCGGTCTACGATCAAGCCCATTCCATAAGTCTCGTCCTCGCCGTGGGCAATCTGCGGCGCACGGCGCGCCAGCAGATTCTCTGCCGAAACCACTTGCTTGCCATTGGGCAGCTTCCCCAGCGCCAGCTCGAGTTGCACGTAACGGATCAGATCGCCGGCCGAAGTCCACACGCCATCAGCGGGACGGGCCGGCACGACCGAGTAATTGAAGGCCATGTTGGCCACGGCGGGCTTGCCATCCACATCGTCCCCGTGCGGGCTGGCATGGTTGCCGGCGAGGGCGTGCGCAAAATCGAAGGTCGTCGATTTCATCCCGAGCGGATCGAAAATCTTTTGCTGCATTGCCTTGTCGTAGGCGGCCCCGAGCTCCAGTTTCGGATACACCAGATGTCCGCCAATGTATCCCGCGGCCGCCGCCATCAGATTGCTGTACTGAAAGACCTCGCCAAACTTGCTGGTCGGTTGCATGGTCCCGAGCAAAGCGAGGGTGGATTCCGGAGTTGCATTCTTGAATTCGAATATCCATTCCAGATCTTGTCGCGGCATTCCGGTGCAGGCGCAAATCAGGTTCTTGACGAGCACCTTTTTCGTGGTTTCCGCATCGCCAAGTTTGAAGCTCGGGTAGGCCTCGGTCACCGGTTCATCCCACTTCAATTTTTTCTCGTCGACCAGTTCCGCCAGGAGCAGCGTCGTCATTCCCGTTGTGTTGGACGCCGCCATGAACAACGTATTTTCGTCCACCGGCTCCGGCTTGCCCAGTTCGCGCACGCCAAACCCACCCTGATACACAACTTTGCCGCCATCAATGAGCGCCATGGAAGCGCCGGGGATACCGAGTTTTTGCATGGAGGTTTCAACGAACGTTTTGAGCTGAGCGATATGTGCATCGTCCAGGGGTTGCGGTTTATGGCCGGCTAAAGACTCGCGGCGGTAGCCCTTCGGCCGCAAGCTTTCAAAGATCAGCGAAATCGGTGCAGTGCGCTTATTAACTGTCAGTTGGCTTCCGTCCAGCATGAAGACGGTCCACGTCTTGCCGGCCCGCAACGCAACCACGTGTACAACGGCATGCTCGTCCGGAGAGGTCTCGTAGTCAAACACCAGCCGCTCATCCCAGCCCTCGCGCGGAGGGCGTGGCGTAACCACCTTAAGCGGTCGCTTCGCATCAGGTTTGTATGCCGCCCAGCCGTCCGCGACCGCGGCACTGGCATCGGCTGCCTGGGAGTCTACAATGGCAACGTGCGTATCGGCCTCGGGCGGCTCCAGTATGACCAGGTTCTTGCCGGTCACGATCGACCACCCGGAAGGGACCGTGAAAGCCGCTCCGCCCGGCGTCACCCGCGGCGTATCAGCCGCCACCCGCTCCGGTGCCGATTTTGCTTCTGCCGCTTGCGGCGATGAGGCAGACGTTGCTCTCTGCGCAAAGGTGGCGAACGCCAGGAAAGCTAGGAGAGCGGTTCGATGCGTGGACATGCGAGTCACCCACTTGTGAAGATACGAAAAATTGCGGAATCATTAACGATACACGCGGCGCAACCGACTTGTAAAACGTTGCGTGATCGTGGTTGCCGTCGTTAGTGATCGACCATCTCGCACTACCGCATCGTCGAGAAGCTCTGTGGCGATAGCACGGGGCGGTGTTTCCGTCGAACTCTGCTAGAATTTTCTGAATTCGAAGTCCCTTGGAGTCGCGCATGCGCCGATGGTTCGTAATTTCAACTGGACTTTTTCTGATGGGAATTGCTTTGTCGATCTCATCTGCGTCTTCAACCCGCGCGGGCACACCGGAGACCGAGTTGAAGGGTGCTTTTCGGCGATCCGAGAATAACGGGTGGACATTCGTGCATCTGCAAGGTACGCCGCACGAAATCGGCTTTCAGAACGGCTACCTGCTGGCGCCGGAGATTGAAGATACGCTCAAGGTCACAATCCTCGAACAGATACACGACAGTAAGAAAGACTGGCAGTTCTTCCGCGATGCCGCGCAAAATATGATGTGGCCACACATTGAGCCGGAGTACCGGGAGGAGTTGCAAGGAATCGCCGATGGCGTCAATGCCCACGGCGTGAAGCCCGGAATGAAGATCGACCTGTGGGATGTGGTCGCATTGAATGCCGCCGAGGAATGGGAGTACTACGTCAAGGAATACGACCGGGCGCATGGGATCAAGTCCACGGCTTCGCTAGGGGTTCCCGAGCATTGCAGCGCGTTTGTGGCCACGGGCAGCTATACGAAAGACGGCAAGGTTGTGATCGCACACAATAATTGGACGAATTACTTGGACGGCGAGCGGTGGACAGTCATTTTCGATATTGTTCCGGCCAAGGGCAGCCGCATGCTCATGGACGGGCTGCCCGGCGTCATCCACAGTGCCGACGATTTCGTGGTGAACTCAGCGGGGATCATCATTACGGAAACGACGATTGGCCACTTCGCCGGATACGACCCGTCCGGGATTCCGGAATTTGTGCGGGCGCGCAAGGCGGCGCAGTATTCGGCTTCCATTGACGATTTTGCGCGCATCATGAAGGAAGGCAATAACGGCGGCTACGCCAATACCTGGCTGATCGCCGATATCGGAAAGAATGAAATCGGCCGCCTGGAATTAGGCTTAAAGAACGTGACGCTGGAGCGGAAAAAGGACGGGTATTTTGTGGGCTCGAATTTCCCGATTAACGAGAAACTCATCCGCGAAGAGACTGACTTCGACCCCCACGATATGAGCGAGAGCGCCAACGCTCGCCATCTGCGCTGGGAGCAGCTAATGGCGGAGAATAAGGGCAAGATCGACCTGGCGGCGGCACAGCGCTTTCTGGCCGACCATTACGACACGTACGAGAACAAAGAAGATGCGGACGAACGCACCCTGGACGGGCACATCGACCTTTCGCCGCGAGGCGATGAGCCTTGGCAGCCACCTTTCGGAATGGCTGGGGCTGTCCAGAACAAGGCTGCCGACGCGAGCCTGGCGGCAAGAATGGGTTTTAGCGCCGCCGCCGGTCATGCCTGTGGCATGGACTTCAAGGCGGCTGAACATATGCGCGTGCACCCGGAGTTCGCCTGGCAGAAAGATCTGCAGCGGGACATGAACGCGCATGCCTGGACGACCTTCAGCGTGGCGCAGTAACCCAACTTACATACGCGATGCCGCGATTTCAGGCTGCTGGTGCGGTGAGTAAGGGCATGGCTTCAGAGGCTGCGGAAAAAGTCCTTCCCGATCAAGAACTGTCACCTCAGCGGCTTGAAGCCGCATTTAATAAAATGCAGTTACCGCAGCGGTAAACCGCTGCGCCACCCAAAATCAAGCGCAAATCGAGTTTTTCCGCAAGCTGTTCAGGCGTGAGGTTCAGGCTTGGAAGGATGCGGAAGCCCTACACGAGGTAAAACTCTCTAAGGTGGGCGAGCAACTTCCCGGTATCGATTGGTTTGAACAAATAGGCATCGCACAATGACTTGAACGACTGGACGACATTCTTTACATCGTCCAGCGCCGTGGTCATGATGATCTTTACGCCCTGCGTGGAGAGCGTGCCTCCGGCTTCTTCGAGAGCGCGGATTTCCTTCACGGCGGTCTGTCCATCCATTTCCGGCATCATGATATCCATGCAGATCAGGTCGTACATTTGCCCGCTCTCTTGGGCGGCGCGAAACGCTGCCAGCGCCTCTTTGCCGTCAACTGCGATGTGGCATTCGCCATATTTTGACAGAAACGACTGCAGCAGAAGCTGGCTAGTGAAGTCATCTTCGACGATAAGTGTTCGCATATTAGTGATCCCCTCCTGAGGGTTGACTACACCACCCTGACTGCTTCAGGTTGGTCTTAAGCACTTCGAATTGTTCTTGCAGCCGTGGCAGCAGAGCCAGGGCGCGGCTCAACTCCCCCGATGCCGCCGCGTCCTGCGCTTCGGAGCAGAGCGCCCGCAGGGCCTCGGCCGACATCGTGGCCGCCGCTCCTTTGAGGGTATGCGCCTGCCGCCGCGCCCCGTTGGCATCGCCCTCCTCCAGCATTTTCTTCAGGCTGCGCAACTGGCGCGGAGCATCGTCCAGGAACCCGGCAATGACCTTGCTGGCAAGGCCTTTGTCGCCCATGAGACGAGCGAGCAGATCTTCCTGATTGAAAACAACTTCTGTGTTTGCGGGCGACTGACCGGCGCGTGTACTTACCTCGCCCGCGCTGGCGGGCGGGTTCAGCCATTTCTCTAAGACGACAGCCAATATCCGCAGCTCAACCGGCTTGGCAATGTAGTCGCTCATTCCCGCCTGAAGGCATCTGTCCCGGTCTCCGGTCATCGCGTCGGCGGTGATGGCGATGATAGGAATGCGCAGGTTGCGTGTCCCTGCACGAAGGTCTCGGATGCGTTTCGTCGTCTCGTAGCCATCCATCTCGGGCATCTCGCAGTCCATCAGGACCACGTCGTAGTCGGCCTTGCGGAGCGCTTCGAGCGCCGCCGCACCATTGGCGACTAGATCGGTGCTATAGCCAAGTTTCTTTAACATCGCAACCGCCACTTCCTGGTTGGTCAAGTTATCTTCGGCCAGCAGGGTCCGCGCTGGGCGGTTTGCCCGGACTGTGCTGGGGGGCTGACCGACTTGCTCGCCAGCGGCCACGGCGCCGTTTCCCTTCGCGCGCAAGGCAAGCAAAGCTTCTCTCAGAGTGCGTTCCCAAATCGGCTTGATAACGTGTCCGGCGAACCCAAGCGCTTGCAGGCGTGCCAAGTCGCTGTGTCGGCCAAAGCCGGTCATCAAGACGAGCGCTGTATGTTGCAATTGAGGATCGGCCGCGATCCGCCGCCCCAGTTCCTCTCCGTCCATGCCAGGCAGGCTCATATCCAGTAATGCAATCTGGAAAGGGTCAGCACCCTGGGCGGCCCGGCGCAGAATGGCCAGGGCGGAGTTTCCATCCGCTGACTCTTCGGGACGGCAGCCCCAGGAGCGCAGGATGCTGTGCACCAGCGCCTGGTTGGTGGCGCTGTCATCCACCACCAGCACCCTGGCGCCTAGCAGACTCGGCTGCACGCCGGTCACCGGCACGCTGGGTCGTGGTTGCTTCTCAAAGACAGCCGTAAACCAGAACTTCGAGCCCCTGCCTTCGTCGCTCTCGACGCCGATTTGCCCACCCATCATCCCGACCAGTTGCTTGGAAATGGTCAGACCGAGGCCGGTGCCGCCGTAGCGACGCGTGCTGGATCCATCCGCTTGCACGAACGGCTCGAAGAGAGCGGAGGCGCGGTCCTGCTGAAAGCCGATGCCGGTATCGCTCACGGTGAAGCGCAGCGTTGCCGTGCGTTCTCCCTCCGCCTCGCTGCGCACTCGGACGGCGACCTCGCCCTGGGGTGTAAACTTCACGGCGTTTCCCAGTAAGTTCACCAGGACCTGGCGGACCCTGCCGGGATCGCCCCGCAGCAGCCAGGGAGTTCCCGGCTCCAGCAAGCAGGTCAGTTCAAGCGCCTTTTCGGAGGCTTTGATCGCTAGCACGGCGGCGGCATCCTCCAACACAGTGCGCAAATCGAAGTCGGCTGTGTCCAGCGTCAACTTACGGGCCTCGATCTTGGCGAAATCCAGAATGTCGTTAATCACTGCCATGAGCGCCTCGCCGCTGCTGCGCACGATTTCCGCATACTGCCGTTGCTCCGGCGTCAGTTGCGTGTCCAGAAGCAATCCGGCCACTCCGATCACGCCATTCATCGGGGTGCGGATTTCGTGGCTCATATTGGCCAGGAACTGGCTCTTCGCTCGATTGGCGGCTTCGGCGGCTTCCTTGGCCTTCCACATTTTCCCCTCCGCCCGCTTGCGCTCGGTGATATCGATGCATGTGCCCTCGACCAAGGACGGGGTCCGGGTTTCGCCCCCAACGCAACTGACGTTTTCGAGGACCCACACGGCGCTGCCGTCCTTGCGCTTCAGGCGTACTTCCAGATTGGTGAGCGCTTTCTTTTCCTGCAAACGCGCCCAGGTGCGTTCCGCATCGGCGGAGTCGAAAAACAAATCTGACCTGCAAAGACCCGCGAGTTCCTTGCCAGACGAATAACCCAAGATATGCGCGTAAGCGTCGTTGGCATCAAGTACCCGGCCCTCCGCGGTGTATCGAAAGACTCCGGCCAGGTTGCGCTCGAATAGAAGACGATAGCGTTTCTCCGAGGTGCTCAGGGCCTGCTCCGCTTGCTTTCGCTCGGTGATGTCGAACAGCGTGGTCTCAAGAATCCCGCTGCCCGCTGAATCGTCTTCGACGAGACTGAAATTTGCGATCACCCAGACTGAGGAACCGTTCTTGCGCCGAAAACATATCTCGTGGTTGCTGATGATTTTCTCGGATTTGAGTTTTGTCAGTAAAGCTTCCCGATCAGAAGTCGCTTGATAAACATTGGTAATCGGGACGACTAGGATTTCCTCGGGCGAGTCGTAACCAAACAAGTGAGCGGCGGCTGGATTACACTCCAGGATGCGTCCATCCAGCGAGGTGCGAAGGACCCCTGCCAGGTTGCGCTCGAACAGGAGGCGATAGCGCTTTTCACTCTCGTGAAGCGCCTCCTCCGCCCGCTTGCGTTCGGTGATGTCCTCGTAGGTTCCAATGACGCCGGTCACCTTGTCCTCCCGGTCCCGCAGGGGCAGTTTGCTAGTCCGGAGCCACAGCAGGCTTCCGTCAGGCCTGCTCTGGGTTTCGTCAAAGTTGAGCTTTGCAGATCCCTTTTCCATTACCTGCTTGTCATCGGCGCGATAACGCTCAGCCGTCCCGCTCCAGGCGAGCTCAAAATCATTCTTGCCGATAATCTCTGCCGGATTGTTCAACCCCGCATCCGTCGCAAAAGCCCGGTTGCAGCCCAAGTAGATGCAGTTCCGGTCCTTCCAAAAAACGCGTTGAGGAATGGTGTCCAGGGTGGACTGAAGCATTTGGCGTGACCGGTACAGTTCCTCCTCGGTGCGCTTGCGCTCGGTGATGTTGGAAATGAAGCCATCCGCGCAGCGAACCCCGTCCCTTTCGTAAGTTCGGTATGCCCGATCGTGGACCCAGATCCACGTGCCGTCCTTGTGTTGCACCCGGTATTCCACATCGAAAGGCCGGCCTTCCGAAAAAAGCTGGTGAAAAGCCTGCACCACGCGACTGGAGTCGTTCGGGCAGATTCGCTCAAACCAGATTTCAGCACCCTTTTCACATATCTCCTCGGAGGTAAGCCCAAAGACCGGCTCGGCATTGGGACTGATGTACTGGATCTGCCCGTGAACGTCGGAACTCCAGATGACGGCGGGAATGTTGGCGACCAGAGAGCGGAATCTCTCCTCGCTGTGCCGAAGCTTCTCGTGCGCCAGCCTGAGGTCGGTGATGTCGTGAGTCGTACCGACTAGGCGGGCGGAGCCATCCTGGCCGGCGACAATTTGACCGCGGCTGCGGACCACACGTATCGTGCCATCGCGGCGCACGATTCGATGATCAACGTCGAAAGGTTCATGGGTCTGAAGGGTGTTCTTTATGGTTTGGTCGACCCGTTCCCGATCGGCGGCGGGAATAGCCTCCATCATCTTGCGGAAAGGCAGGGCAACCGCGCCCGCCGGGGCGCAATCGCTGAGGGGCCAATCGCTGGGGATCCAATCGAAGATGCGGAAAAAACCGGCGGAGCCGCGAAACTCGCCCGCCCCCGCATCCAACTCCCAGCTTCCCAGCGGGGCGATACGCTGCACTTCTTCCAAACTCTTCTCGCTGCTCTGCAACGCGGCTTCGGTGGCGCGATGTCGCGTCACGTCCTGCTTGATGGCAATAAAGTTGGTGATGACGCCGCTCGGGTCGCGAACCGGCGTAATCGACATTTCTTCGGTATAGTGAGTCCCGTCCTTGCGCCGATTGATGAGTTCGCCGTGCCAGATCTCGCCCGCAAGGATCGTCTTCCAAAGTTCCCGGTAAAAGGCCGCGTCCTGGTGATCGGACTTCAGTATCCGCGTGTTTTGGCCAACGACTTCTTCCGCGCCGTACAGGGTCATCCTGGTGAAGGCTGGGTTGACGTACTGAATCGTGCCCGAGGTATCGGTGACCACGATGGCTTCGCGGATTTGCCCAATCGCGGTCGCGAGCAGGTCCAGGCTGCCATGGTTGGCCAACGGCCCGGCCCGGTCGCAAGGCCGGTCCGGCAATCGGCGATTCGCAGCCGCGAGTTCTTTCGTGCCGCCCATCGGAGTACCTGCCTGACCTCGATAAGTTAGAAACTGCTTACTTTTCTTTTTGATCCCAGGTGTTGTTGAGTAGATCGGCTGTAGGCTCCTGGACTGTAATGTGAGCGGTCGATAATTCGTTCGTATCCTTCGTTCGTATCTCCGGGCAAGTCGAAGAATAACCGTCAGATCGCGGCCAGATTCCTCGCGGAGGACAGAGGAAAAAGGGTCTAAGATGTGCCCGGTCTAAAATGTCAGGAATGTCCCGGTCATTCGACAGGGGTTAATACCTCCGGAGTTAACCGTAAGGAATTAGTTGCTCTCTCTCTCTCTCTCTCTCTCTACCTGAGGCGTAGCGCGAGCCATCGTTTACAATTATGTACAACCCCAACACGCTTATTTAGACTGACGGGAGGGGCAGCGATGTCTTCCTCGTCCGGCAGAAAACACGCGGGCGCTGGCGCGGCGAGTGATCAGCCCGCGGTCCCCGAGCCTTCGTTCGCCGAGCGCGCCCGCACTTTGGTGTACTTGGCCCGCATCGGAAGCCTTTCGACCCTTTCGCGCAAACAGCCCGGCTTTCCTTTCGGATCCGTTATGCCCTACGCTGTGGACGATTGCGGGCGGCCCATCTTCCTTATCAGCACCATGGCCATGCATACGCAGAACCTACAGGCGGACACTCGCGCCAGCTTGCTGGTGACCCAGAATGACGCCGACGCCGGCGGTGATCCGCTCGGAGCATCCCGGGTCACGCTGGTAGGGAATGTTCTGCGGCTACCGGAGTCGGAGGTGGCCGAGGCTCGCAAGCTCTACTTAGCGCGTTACGCCAACAGCAAGTATTGGGTAGACTTTGAAGACTTTTCTTTTTATCGCCTGGATGCGGTTGACGTTTACTACGTGGGCGGCTTCGGAGTGATGGGGTGGGTATCTGCCTCCGAATATGACCGTGCGCACCCCGACCCACTCGCTGACTCGATGGCCGAAATCATTCAGCACATGAATGCCGACCACAAGGATGCGCTCGTTCTGCTCGCTCGGGTATTTGCACGCATTGAGTCGCAGGAAGCAAAGATGACCGCGGTTGACCGCCTCGGGTTTCATGCGCGCTTGAAAACCCAAGATGGTATAAGGGGTGCTCGCATTGCATTCTTGCGAGAAGTGAGCAACGCGGCAGAAACCAGAGAGGTTCTGGTAGAGATGGTGCAGCAGGCGCGCTCGGCGGTGTAATGTCCGCTATCGGAGCCGCCGAGTGGCGCGGAATCCCTTACTATGGAAGGCGCCTAAGCCTGATGACCGCATCCCGTTCAGACGCGCTGGTGCTCTTCGGTGTGACGGGAGATCTCGCCCACAAGATGATCTTCCCGGCACTCTATGCGATGGCGAAGCGAGGCGCCCTCAAGGTGCCGGTAATCGGCGTCGCCTTCCCGAAGTGGAGTCTGGAGCGTCTGCGCAAACGCGTCACGGACAGCATCAAGCGATCCGGCGGGATCGATAACCAGCGCGCCCTCCATCATCTTCTGTCCCTGCTCACGTACGTGAGTGGGGATTACAAAGACCCAGGCACGTTCACGGCGATAAAAAGCGCGCTGGGCAGGGCGCGTCGCCCAGCGCACTACCTCGCTATCCCGCCCTCACTCTTCGAAACAGTGATCGAAGGACTGGGTGCCGCGAGCTTGGCCGAGCACGCGCGCGTGATTGTCGAAAAGCCCTTCGGACGTGACTTGGCCTCCGCGCGGGAACTCAACCACGTCGCGCACTCGGTGTTCCCGGAAGACTCGATCTTCCGCATCGACCACTTCCTCGGGAAAGAGGCGATCATGAATATCCTCTATTTCCGCTTCGCCAATTCGTTCCTGGAGCCGATCTGGAACCGCAACTACGTGGCTAGTATTCAGATAACCCTATCCGAGGATTTCGGGGTGGGGAACCGCGGCGCGTTTTACGAAACCGCCGGCTGTCTGCGCGACGTGATCGAGAACCATCTCTTCCAAATCGTCGCGCTGCTTGCCATGGAACCGCCGGCTGGCAGGCACTTTGAAGCCGTGCAAAACGAGAAGGCTAAAATCTTTCAAGCCATGCGCCCTCTAAAGCCAGCCGACTTGGTGCGCGGGCAGTACGCTGGCTACCGGAAGGAGCCAGACGTAGCGAAGAACTCCGACGTCGAGACTTTCTGCGCCCTGCGGCTTTTCATCGACTCATGGCGCTGGGAGGGGGTGCCGTGGTACCTGCGTTCCGGCAAATACCTGGGCGATACCGCGACTGAAGTCCTGGTGGAGCTGAAGCCGCCGCCGCAGAGGCTTTTCGCCGACTCGGCGCCAATTCCAAAAACCGGCAAGGCCAACTACGTCCGCTTCCGGCTCTCTCCCAGTTCGGCCATCGCCATCGCCGCTCGCGTCAAACTCGCAGGGAAGGAGTTCGTCGGAGACCAGCGAGAGCTCTATCTATTCGAAGGACAGCGAGGAGAGGAATCGCCCTACGAGCGGCTTTTGGGCGACGCCATGACTGGCGATGGAGCGCTCTTCGCCCGTGAAGACGCAGTTGAAGCCGCCTGGGCGGTGGTCGATCCAGTCCTTAAGAACCACCACCGGGCTCGCCCCTACAGGCGCGGCAGTTGGGGGCCAACAGGCTGACGCGCTCATCGCTTCAGACGGCTATTGGCACAGCCCCAGCCCCGATGAAACATCCGGATGATGAGCCTGCTGTATTTTTGCCCACCCCTGCCCGCGTGAATGGTTATGCGGGCAACAAGTCAGAGTCCTCACACGCTCAGAACTGGAATCGGCACCGCGCAAATGATGGCGTAGCCGTGGATCCGCAAGTTACCGCCATACGGGTAGCACACGGTAACCAGCAAATCCGCCTTCGTCTGCTGCGCAGCTTGGCTCAGCACCTTAGGTACGTCACCACTGCCGATGAATACGTCCGCCTTGGTGCCCATGTCTTGCTGAAGGTCCGCGAGATGCCGAGAAGCGTCGCCGACCAGTTGCTCCTTCCACCCCGGAACTACGTAGCTGCCGCCAGGTCCCCAAAGCTCCACCGAGGGAGTGACGTGGGCGAGCGTAAGATGGGCACCGAATTCGGCGGCCATTTGCGCGGCCCACGACACAGTCATAGGACTACGGGGGCCGAAATCGACCGCGCACAGGACGTTGCGGATCGCAAACTCCTGCGCGGGCGATTCTTCCACGTGGCCTCCGGTCCAAACCGGGCACTCGGTCCCGTGTAGTACTTTCGCGGTCACCGAGCCCAGCAGGAACTGGTTGAAGGTGTAGCCATGGGAGGACATCATGATCAGGTCGGCTTTTTCCACCTGAGCCGTCTCCACAACGGCCTGGGCCGGGTTGCCCTTGAGCAACATGGGCCGGATGGCAAGGCCCTCAAGCTCCTGCCCGAGAGACTGGTCCAGGTTTTTCGGCACCCTTCTGACCATCTCAGCGAGCAAATCCCACCGAGCGAGCTCGGCATCGTCCTCGGGCACACCGGCAGCATGGCTCCGCGCGGTCACGACGTGCAGCATCACGATCTCAGCATGGAAATGCCGGGCCAATGTCGCAGCCTGATGAATCACACGCAGCGAGGCGTTCGGGAAATCAACCGGCAGAAGAATCTTCTTGATATTCAGCATCGCGCACCCGCCGGAGAGTCAAAATGCCGCTGACCATCTCCCTTAGGACGTTCCCAGCCTAGTTTGGAGTGTAACGCAATCTTCCTCGAACCCCGTTCCTGGACCGCGACACGGTGATCGCGCACGTTTCGAAGTAGGTTGAGAGAAGTTGACCCGGGCGGCCATATCGCGGAAGAGTCTAACCGCAGCGAGACTATCTTTGGCGCGCGTTCAGCTTGTCGAGTGCGCGCTTCAATTCTTCAAGCTTCTGTCCCGCCTCGCCGAGCTTGCCTTCCGCCGTCAGGCGCTGGTAGTCGGCAAGATCTTTGGCGGCTTCCGCGATGAGCGCATTGAGATTGACATCCGCCGCCGACTGGGACGACGGCTGAGGCGACGCGGCGGATGCCGGCGCGCGCGGCGCCGGCTCCGCGGGGACTGCAGCGGCGGTCGTCGTTGGGGCACTTGACGGGGCACTAAGGGACGAGGCCGCTCCGCCAAAAAGGGCTGCCATCGCCGACTCGAAGGTTGGGCCGTACGCGAGCTTATCTTGCAGCGCGAGCACGACCAGACGCAACTCCGGCATCGGACTTCGCTCGGCCTGCAGGTAAATCGGCTCCGCATACAACAGCGCGCGCCCGGACGGAATCACCAGCAGAGCCCCGCGCCGCACATGCGAGCCTTGCTGATTCCACAGCGTCAATTGTCCCGAAAGCTGCGCATTCTGATCGATTCGCGCCTCGATTTGCAGCGGTCCGTCGACCAGCTTGGTTTTGGGAAAGTTGTAAACCACCGACGTGCCGTATTGTGCGCCATCGCTGCGCCCGGCAATCCAGCCAATCAGATTATTCCGGTTGGCCGGCGTGAAGGGCAGGATCTCCACGAACTCCACGCCGGTTTCGCCCGGCAGCTTCATCAGTACGAAGTTGGGCTGCATCGCCTGTGTCGTTTGCCCGCCTCCCTCGCTCATGCCGACTTCGGTGGCCACCGTCCACAGATCTTCGCGGTTGTAGAACGCTTCCGGATCCGTCATGTGATAGAGGCCGTATACTTCCGCCTGCAGTTTGAGCAACAACTCGGGGTAGCGCACGTGCTTGCGCAGCCCGGGCGGCATCGTGGCCGCATCCTTGAACAGACTCGGAAAGATACGGCGGTAAGCTGCGATGATCGGATCCTCCGTATCGAACACGTAAAACGTCGTCGTGCCATCGTAGGCGTCGATGACCACCTTAACGCTGTTCCGCATGTAATTAATGGGATTGTTGCCGAGAAGGTAATGGGTCGAGTAGGGAAAGCTGTCTGAAAGCGTGAACGCATCCATGATCCACGAGAGCCGGCCATCGTCGCCCACCACGATGTACGGATCGGGCTCGTAGGTGAGGAACGGCGCCAATGCCGACACGCGGTCGCGCAGGTTGCGCCGCATCAGCAGCCGGCTATCTTTGTTCACGTCATCGCTGAAGGGCAGCTTCGCGAGGTCGTCGCGGTCGAGCGCGATCACGATGCGGCGCAGGAAACCGCCGAGCACGATGCCGCCGTTGCCTTCGTACGACGTGAGGCTGTTGCTCGCGCCTTGCGGGTAGTTGAATTCCTTCTGCCGGGTCTTCACGTAGACGTCGGTATTCGTCATCTCGCCGAAATAAATCTCCGGGCGCGTCACCGTTAGACCACGCACCGTGCTCTGCACCGGCATGTTGCTCAGGATCAGGGTGGGCAGCCCTTCCGGCGTGAAGCCATTGACCGGGTTCATGGTGATGCCATAGCCGTGCGTGTAGATCAGCTTGTCGTTAATCCAGTTGCGGCTGCTCTCCGGGAGCTTGTCGACGTTCAGCTCGCGGGTGGCGAGCATCACCTCGCGAGTCGTGCCGTCGATTTCATATCGATCAATATCGATGTCGGGGAAGTCATAGTAGGTGCGGATTTCCTGAATCTGACGCAGCGTGTCCTGGAGTGCGCGCCAGTCCCATAGCCGGATGTTCTGCAGCGTAGCCTGATTGTTCTCCGGGTCGGCCGCGTTGACGGTCGTCTCCGCGGGAAACTCGCGCTGCGAAACACGGTTCAATCCGTAGGCCTGCCGCGTCAATGCGGTGTTGTAGACAATGTACGGCTTCTCGCGGACCAGTTCGTTCGGCTTGACGATAAAGCTGCTGACGTACCAGCCGACTGCTTGAACGGCGACATAACAGACCGCGGCCGGAAGGACAGCGGCGACCAGCCAGCGTCCGCGGGGAAACCGCACGGCGTTGACGGCTGCGATCGCCGCGCCGAGAACGAGCGCCGCGCATACCACAAGCAGCCCTGTAAGCGTGACGTGCGCGTCCGTGTAGGTCACTCCGCCGAAGATCGTATGATCGTCGAACAAGCGTTCGAACCGGCCAATATAGACACGCATCGCGACGATCAGCAACAGGAACGCAAACGCGATGGAGAGTCCGCGCCAAGGTAATGTGACGGAGCGGCTGAGACGCCCGGCGAGCGCACGGGTTCCGCCGGTGATGAGGATGAAGAAAACGGCGAGTGCACAAGTAATCACGGACAGCGTCAGCAGCCAGCCGGCGATGAGCTGCCACGCGGGCAGCGTGAACAGAAAGAAGTTCAGCAGCTTGCCAAAAATCGGATCAAAGACGAGGCCACCACCAGTGGTGGCGCGGGCGTACCAAAAGAGCGCGAGCGTCGGCCATTCCACCATCATGCTGGCGCCGGTGGCAACGGCAATGACCAGCGAAAGGCCGAGCGCAATGAGGCGCAGGACAGGCTCAACCGGCAACTTCACCTGCTGTTGGCCTATGTAAATCGTGTGGCCGCTCGGCAAGTCGGGGAGATGCGCCCGCTTCAGAGCCAGGAACGATCCATACAGAATGAGAAATGTGACGGCTGTAAAAGCCGCGAAGATTCCCCACTGCAGGCTCAGGGTTTTCCAGAAGACGTCCCCGTAGCCGAGCGATCCGAACCAGAGCACATCCACGTAATACGACAGCGCGGTCCGACCGCCGAAGACGATGCCGGCAAGGACGGCGAGAATGAGAAGGAAGCGTCGGCGTCGTGGCGGATGCGGCGGCGGCCAGTCAATGGACTCAGGCATTGCTCCACCCCGTTTTTACCAGCATTTCCGTTATTCGGAGTTCTAGGAAAGGGTATTGTACAGTGCCGGAAGAGGAGTAACTACTTTGCGCGGGTAGCACGACGAGGGTTGTGATTTGTTCGCCACAGACTCAGCGCTGCCCATGCTCTAGAATACGAACATGAGGATCTTGCTGTTCAGCGGAAAAGGCGGTGTGGGCAAGACCAGCCTGGCCGCCGCCACGGGCGTGAGACTGGCGGAACTGAACTATCGGACCCTGGTGCTGAGCATCGATCCGGCACACAGCCTGGCAGATGCGTTCGATCTCGACACCGAACTCTTCCATGTTCAAACCTCGGAGCCACTGCCGATCAATGATCGGCTTTCGGTCCAGGAGCTGAATATCCAAAAAGAGATCAAGCGCCATTGGCAGGAAATCTCCTCCTATGTGAGTGCCGTGCTGCGTACCACAGGCATCAGCGGCGTAGAGGCGGAAGAACTGGCCATTCTGCCTGGCATGGAGGAGCTCAGCGCGATGATGTACATCAATCAATACCGGCGCGAGCAGCGTTACGACGTGATCGTGCTCGATGCCGCGCCCACCGCAGAATCCATGCGCTTTATCAGCATGCCGACAACGCTGGACTGGTACATGAAGCACATCTTCCCTTTCCAGCGTAATTTTCTTAAGGCGGTGCGGCCCATCGCCAACCGGGTTGCGCCGTTCGAACTGCCGCCCGACACCTACTTCGCCAACGTTCGGGACCTCTTCGACAAGCTCGAGGGAGTGGGTGAGATGATGGAAGATCCGCGGATCACCAGTGTGCGGCTGGTCACCAATGCGGAGAAGATGGTGGTGCGGGAGACGCAACGGGCATTCGTGTACTTCTCTCTGCATGGGCTGACCGTGGACGCAGTCCTCGTAAACCGTTTGCTCCCAGCGGAGGTTAGCGACGCCTGGTTCAATGAGTGGCACACATCGCAGGACGCGATGGTGCATGAGATCGAGGAGTACTTTGCGCCCGTGCCAGTAAAGAAGGTACCGTTGTTCGCGCATGAAGTACTGGGCAAGCAGCGGCTAGAGGATCTCGCGCGAGTGCTGTATGCTGAGGGCGAAGATCCGTCAGCCGTGACCCGAACGGAGAAACCCTACACTTTCGGGAAACAGAACGGGCTTTATGAGATTCGTGTTCTTTTGCCTTTCGCCACCAAGGGCGAGATCGAGCTGTTTAAGAAGGGCGACGAACTGGTCGTGCAGATCGGTAGTTTCCGCCGTCATATCGGGCTGCCGCGATCAATGACCGCCCTGTCGCCGTCCCGGGCGCGCCTGGAGAGCAAAGTCCTCACCGTCGAAATGAAGGAGATACTATGAACAAGCCAGAGAATAGCCAGTCAACCACCAGCGAGCAAGGCGCTCATGAACGCTGCCCGTGTCGCGAGATCGTGGACACCGTGCAGGCTTTCCTGGGGATTTCGCCTGCTGCCCGGCAGCACTTGACAAGCTCACGCGTCGAGTTCCTCAAGGCGGTCCGGGAGATCCTAAACGACCGTATTGAGCACTTGTCGAGCCCGGGCCAGAAGGGTACCAAAGTCGCGGTTGAGTAAGTTATCCCAGACGCGTGATCGGTCGGAACCTGGACGGCCGGAACCTGATCGGTCGGAACATGGACGGTCGGAACCTGGACGTCTCCCAAAGCGTCCTCGACCCGGAACTGATTTGCCGTCGTCTCGCTGATGCCATCTCAGGACGTCCCGGCTTTGCGTTCGTACGGTACGTACACTGGTTCCCAGATATTCGCTTGGAGTTCGCGCTCTAGACTATCTTCGCCGGCAACCTGCGCCTGGCCGTCTTGAATCGCCTGTCGACCTACGGCCTTCGCGATTGAGCGGCTCAGCTGACGCGAATCCGAAAGTGACGGCAGGAGGCTTGCCTTCTTATCTTTTTGTGTGGGGACGAGACGTGCCAATTCCTTAGCCGCAGCCATGACCATCGTATCCGTGACGCGTTTGGCTTTGGAGGCAACAATCCCGAGAGCAAGCCCGGGAAATATGTACGAGTTATTGGTCTGGTCGATGCGAACCTTCTTCCCCCAAATCGTCACCGGTTCGAACGGACTCCCGGTACCGATCAGCGCCCGTCCTTCGGTCCAATCCAACAAGTCCTGAGGCGTCGCTTCGGTGCGTGCGGTGGGGTTCGAAAGCGGGAAGATGACGGGTCGAACTGTGTTCCTGGCCATTTCGCGCACCACATCTTCTGTGAAGGCTCCCCCTTGACCAGACACTCCGATGAGGACCGAAGGCTTGGCATGGCGAATCACATCCTGCAAGCTGATCTCTCCATTCGGTTGTCTCCAACCCCGCACTTCTTCTTCTTTGCGGGCGTAGGGCAGTTGCTCGGGCCGCACATCTTTGCCCTTTTCTGTGATCAGACCGTAGCGGTCGATAGCGTAGAAGTGATTGCGAGCTTCCTCTTCCGGAATGCCCTTGTCATGCATGAACTGTTCTAGCAGGTTGGTAATGCCTATGCCCGCGGTTCCGAAGCCAAATACAGCGATCTTCTGTTGCTCTAGTGGCACGCCCGTAACGTTGATGGCAGAGAGTAGCGTCGCGGTCGCTACCGCCGCGGTGCCTTGAATATCGTCGTTAAAAGTGCATAGCTGGTCCTTGTAGCGAGCCAGAAGTCGAGCGGCATTCGAGCCGGCAAAATCCTCCCATTGCAAAAGAACGTGTGGCCAACGCTTCTTCACGCTGTTTACAAAAACATCTACGAAAGCGTCGTACTCTTCGCCGCGGACCCGATGATGCGTCCATCCAATGTAAATTGGACTCTTTAACCTGTCCTCGTTGTCCGTTCCCACATCGAGCAGAATCGGAAGACAATGCTCCGGATGGATGCCGCCGAGCGCGGTGTAAAGGGCCATCTTCCCAATTGGGATACCCATGCCTCCTGCACCTTGATCGCCGAGCCCCAGGATTCGTTCACCATCGCTGACCACGATGCATTTCACACCGTCGTAACGGGAATGACTCAGGATCTGATCGATACGATGTTTATTCGGATAGCTGAGGAACAAACCTCGTGGCTTTCTCCATATCTCACTGAAGCGCTGGCAACCCTCACCCACCGTTGGCGTATACACCACGGGGAGCATTTCTTCGATATTGCGCAGCAAGAGCGCATAGAACAGCGTCTCGTTCGAATTCTGCAGGTCGCGGAGAAAGCTGTATTTATGGAAGGCGTTCGGCTGCTCCCGGAATGCTTGAATCCGCCTCTCAATCTGTTCATCAAGACTCCCCACATGCGGTGGCAATAAACCGTGCAGGCCAAATATATCGCGTTCGTGATCCGAGAAGGCTGTTCCCTTATTGAGACGCGGAGAATTGATCAGGCCATATCCTGAAAGAGAAATCTGGACTGTCTTATTGCTTGCTGTCTCCTGTAATTGCTCGTTCATTTCTATCCCCTTCCAAATCCGGACTAGCTTCATCCCCTTCGAAGCTGCGCGATAAAGACCACGGAGCGATCCCTTTCGCTTTACTTCAATACAACAAGCTCAGAGCTGGATAACGTGGCGGCCTAACGCCGCGCTACGGATTGTTTGCAACCTGCGCATCTGGGGCCAGCCGCTTCAATTCAGTATGCCAGAGCCAGCGGGCCTATTGGTTCGCGCAACAACTCGTTCCCTCTGGTACCCTGCATACACCTATGCGCCTCCACCATAGCGTGTTTTTCGTAGTCGCCCTAGCCGGTTGCGTTTTCGCCCAAAATGTCAAACCACTTGCCGACCGCCTCGTCGCCCAGAACGCCCTTTTCGAAGAGCAGTACGAGTCGGATCTCCGCGACTTTCCTGAGCGTGCTACCGCCTTCGGCGACTACCGCTACAACGACCAGCTCACCGAGTACTCACTCGCAGCCATCACCCGGCGCCACAACACCGACGAGGTCTTCCTTAGCCGGCTCGAAGCCATCCCGGGTACGGGCTTCTCCGACCAGGACCAGCTTTCCCACGACCTCCTGGTTCGTGTCCTGCAGCAGCGCATCGCCGACTTCAACCTCAAAGAGTACGAGATGCCAATCAACCAGCAGAATGGCATCCATACCAGCCTCGCGGATTTACCGCTCTCTGTCCCCCTCGACTCCGTCAAGCACTACGAGGACTACATCGCCCGTCTTCACCAGATCCCCCGCGTCCTCAGCCAGACCACCGAAGTCCTTCGCGCTGGCATGAAGGACAAGCTCATGCCCGTCCGATTCCTCCTGGAGAAGCTCCCCGTCCAGTGTCAGGGCATCATCGACGCCGACCCTTTTCTGGTCCCGACAAAAAAGTATCCCGCGAGCTTCTCCCCCGAAGACCAGAGGCGCTTGACCCAGCAGATCACTGACGCGATCAACCTCGACGTCATCCCGGCCTACAAGAGCTTCGCTGATTTTCTGCGCACGGTATACGCCCCTGAGGGCCGTACCACCCTCTCGGTCACGTCTCTCCCGGACGGCCAGAAGCGCTACGAAAACGACATTTACGCGCGGACCACCACCCACATGACGCCGGACGAGATACACCAACTCGGTTTCCGTGAGATCGACCGCATCCAGGGCGAGATGATGGTTATCGCCAAAAAGGAGGGCTTCGCCGACCTTACCTCTTTCCGGGCCTCACTCAAGACCAATCCCAAATATATTCCGACCTCTGCCGAGCAGATCCTGGACGATTTCCGCCACTACATCGCACAGATGGAGCCCAAGCTTCCCGAGCTCTTCACCTTGCTTCCGAAATCGCCGGTCACCGTCGAAGCCATACCCGCCTTCCAGTCGGCAGCTGCGACCCACTATGTTACCGGCACTCCGGACGGCAAGCGCCCCGGCCGCGTCGTCGTGGCCACCTCCGACTTTGCGCGGCGCTCGCTCATCAACGACGAAGCGATCGCTTACCACGAGGGCATCCCCGGACATCACATGCAGTTATCGGTGCAGCAGCAGCTCACCGGGCTGCCCAAGTTCCGCCTCCATAGTCTCGGCTTCAACGCCTATGTCGAAGGCTGGGCCCTGTACGCGGAGCAACTCGGCAAAGAGGTCGGCTTCTACCAGGATCCAGTTTCGGACTACGGCCGCCTTTCCTCTGAACTTTTCCGCGCCGTACGTCTGGTCGTCGACACCGGAATCCACTCCAAAGGTTGGACCCGCGATCAAGTCGTGGACTTCTTCCGCAAGTCCGGCGCTGTCGACGAGCCCAGCATACAGTCCGAGACCGACCGCTACATCGCGTGGCCCGCACAAGCCCTCAGCTACAAGCTCGGGCAGCTCAAGTTCCGCGAACTCCGCGAGCGCGCCCAGAAAGAATTGGGCCCCAAGTTTGACATCCGCACATTTCACGACGAGATGCTCGACGGCGGAACCCTCCCTCTCGATCTCCTCGACGCACGCACGGACAAATGGATCGCACAACAAAAATCAAAGTGACGTGCTGGGAAATAGCTCCGAAGGAAACAAGCTGTTGTGTTCATTCCCCCGCCGTCTCTTACGTCCGGCATGTTGTCAACAAATTGTCAAATTGATGTCACTTTCTTACCCGAAATGTGCCATTAACCCGATATCAGGCTAGAGTTTAGGGGTATGATTCAGGGCAATTACGGCGCGGGGGTGGTGGTGACCAAAAACATATCTTCAGCGACGACGACGATGGACGCGGTTCCGGCTGGTGCGGAGCGGATACTGGTGATCGAGGACGATCGCGCCGTGCAAAAAGCTCTAAAGCGATTGTTTGAGGCCGAAGGCTTTGCGGTAGATATTGCGGGGAACGGCGCAGAGGGTCTGGAGATGTTTCGGACGGCGGCGCCGTCCGTGCTGGTGCTGGACTTAAGCTTGCCGGGGACGCCGGGGCAGGATGTGTGCCGGGAAATCAGCCAGGCAGCGCCCTCGTTGCCGATCGTCGTCCTCAGTGCGCGAACGGAAGTGATGGACAAGGTACTGCTGCTGGAGTTGGGCGCGCATGACTATGTGACCAAGCCCTTCAGTCCGCGGGAGCTTCTGGCGCGGGTGCGAACGGCGATGCGGCGGTCGCAATCGCTGCGGACTCCGCTGACCGAGACTTTTACGTTTGGCGACGTGAAAGTCGATTTCACGAAGATGGAATTGTGGCGGGAAGGGAAGCTGGTGCCGCTGACTTCGCAAGAGTTCAAGGTGCTGAAGTTCATGATCCAAAACGCGGAGCGCGTGTTATCGCGTGAGGAGTTACTGAACCACGTTTGGGGATACCGGAATTATCCGAGCACGCGGACGGTCGATAATCACATCCTGCGGCTGCGGCAGAAGCTGGAAAAGGATCCCGCGAACCCCTTGCACTTTCGCACGGTGCACAGTTCGGGATACAAGTTTGTGCCGTAGTGGAGCGAGGTCAGAGGTAAGAGGTCAGATTGCAGAGGTGAGAAACAGAACGGCTTTACCTCTGCAATCTGACCTCTCACCTCTGACCTTTTATAATCCAATCTCCTGTAACCCCTTCGAGGTTTGACCATGGGCGGAATTCGGTTGCGGACCAAGTTCCTGTTTTCCATGGTGGCGGTATCGGCGGCATTGACCTTCACCACGCTGCTGGTGGTGCGGCGCACGGTACAACAGGAGGTGCGCCTCGGAATCCAGCGCGACCTGCAGAATTCCGTTTCCGCATTCCGCAACTTTCAGAAGCAAAGGGAAGTCACGCTCGAGCGTTCGGCGGCGCTCTTGGCCGACCTGCCGAATGTGCGGGCGCTGATGACCACGCACGACCCGGCCACGATCCAGGACGCATCGCGGGATTTGTGGCAACTGGCGGGCAGCGATTTGCTGCTGCTGGCCGATTCTTCCGGCAAGGTGATGGCGCTGCAGACCACTCCGCCGGAAATCACAGTTCATAAGGCCCAGGATTTCTTCCCGCAGGTGGTGTCGAGCGACGAGACGCGGCACTGGTGGTATGTCGAAGGCCACCTCTACGAAGTTTTTCTCCAGGATATTTATTTTGGTCCCGCGAGCGGGCGTCAGGTTCTGGGATACCTGCTGCTGGGTTACGAAATTGACGACCGCGTTGCCCGCGACCTGAGCCGCGTAGCCGCCAGCGAAGTAGCGTTTCGCTATGGAGACGCGATTGTGCGCAGCACCCTGAAGCCTGCCCAGGAATCGGAGTTGCTGCGCGTGGCGCCGAGAACTACTGCGGGAGGCTCGCCGCAAGGGGATCAGATCTGGCTGGGCGGGGAACGATTCCTGGCGACGTCAGTGGATTTGCCGACGCCGGGCTCACCAGCGCTGAATCTGTGGGTGTTGAAGTCGTTCGATCAGGCCACTGCATTCTTGAGCCGCCTGAACGAATTGCTGCTGGCATTGGGGCTAACGGCGGTGCTGGCGGGGAGCCTGCTGGTTTTTCTGATCTCGCATACCTTTACGCGTCCGCTGGAGAATCTGGTAGCGGGGGTGCGCGCGCTGGAGCAAGGCGACTATGCGTATCCGCTGCATGCGCGAGGCGGAGACGAAGTCGCCGAGGTCACGGGCACGTTCGACCGGATGAGAAAAAATCTGCAGAAAACTCAGCGCGAGTTGCTGGACGCGGAACGGCTGGCGACGATCGGACGGATGGCGAGTTCGATCTCGCATGATTTGCGGCATTCGCTGGCGGCGGTCGTGGCGAATGCGGAATTTCTTTGCGAGAGCAACCTGACGCCGGCGCAGCGCGAAGATCTGTATGCCGAGATACGGATTGCGGTCAACCAGATGACGGAGTTGATCGAGTCGCTGCTGGAATTTTCGCGCACACGAGAGTCGCTGCGTCCCACATACGGCGACGTGCGCTCGGCGGTGGATCGAGCGGTGGAGGGCGTGAAGGCGCATCCGGAATTCCAGCGCATACGGATCCGCATTTCTTGCGAAGGGCCAACCGAGGGCTGGTTCGACTTCAAGAAACTGGAGCGCGCCTTGCTCAACTTACTCCTGAACGCGTGCGAGGTGGTGCCAGCGGAATCCGGGAAAATCGATATCGAGCTGAAACGCAAGGGCGAGAGTTTGGAAATTCGCATCGAGGATAACGGTCCAGGCATTCCGGAGTCGGTGCGTGACCGGCTGTTCGAACCGTTTGTGAGCTACGGCAAGGAAAATGGCACCGGGATGGGATTGACGGTGGTGCAGAAGATTCTGCAGGACCACGGAGGCGACGTCGCGGTGGAGCAGACTTCGGCCTCGGGAACGACATTCCGCGCGAACATTCCGCTGAATCCCTCGGCGGAAAATGCTTTGGCGGCCCGGCATGTTAACTAGACGCCAGTTCGGTGGCGAAATCCCTGAATGCAGATCCGGGATACAGACTTAAAGTGCATACCTAAAATTCAGAATGAAGTGCGGAGAGTGGCAGGAGGCGACATGAGTATGAGCGAGACGCGCTGGTTCGAAGGGTTGCGATGGGGGATGCTGCTAGGTGTGACGGCGTGGAGTGCATTCGGCGCCGCGCAGGAACCTGCGAATCGGACGCGGCCACCTTCTCCGGAATCGTTGCATGAGTCGGTCAGTGACCCGGTTCGCGAGTTGCGGGAGCAGGTTCGCGAGTTGCAGGCGGAGGTTGCTGGGATGCGCTCCGATTGGCAGCGAGCGCGCACGGAAACGGCGGAACTACGTCGGGAACTGGAAGAGGTCCGCACAGAAACGGGGCTGCGGAATGCGGTGTTAAGGAATGCGGTAGTGAAGTCGGCGACGTCAACGGCCAGCCCCGTGCCGGTGGGGGCCTTACAGAACGTCTTAGAGAACCGGGCGCCGCAAGATCAAAGAGCGGAAGATCCTAAACAAGATCGGAAAAAAGGCGAGCATGCGGCCAGCATGGAAGAGGAATACCAACTGCTGAGCGGAAAAGTGGACGATCAGTATCAGACGAAAGTGGAAAGCGCATCGAAGTACCGGGTGCGGCTGTCGGGCATTGTTCTGATGAATCTGGCGAGCAATCAGGGTGTGGTGGATAGCATCGATCTCCCCACGCTCGCGTATGCGCGGCCGCCAGGCGGCTCAGGAGGAAGTTTCGGTGCGACGCTGCGCCAATCGGAAATCGGGTTCGAGGCATTCGGGCCGACCGTGGCGGGTGCGAAGACGACGGCTGACCTGCAACTCGATCTGGCGGGTGGGTTCCCGCCGATTCCGAACGGCATCAACTCCGGACTCGTGCGTTTGCGGACGGCCACGATGCGAATGGATTGGACAAACACCTCGGTTGTGGCCGGGCAAGATGCGATTTTCTTCTCACCGAACTCACCAACATCGTTTGCTACGCTGGCGATTCCGGCGCTGACCTATGCGGGGAATTTGTGGAGTTGGGTGCCGCAGATAAGAGTGGAACATAAAGTGGCGCTGGGGGAACAGTCAAGCCTGCTATTCCAGGGAGGGATTCTCGACCCGGTGAGCGGCGAAGCACCGGGCACAGTTCCGGGCGAAGTAACGGGCGAAGCGCCGGGCACCGGTTATTACCGGCAGGCGGGGCCTGGGGAAGCATCGCGCCAACCGGCATACGGCACACGGATCGCGTGGACGCGGAATGTTTTCGGACAACCGTTGCGGGTGGGCGTGGGAGGGTACTACACCCGCCAGGATTATGGTTTCAGCCGGAATGTCGATGGCTGGGCTGGAATGACAGATATCGAGTTGCCGCTCAATCGCCAATTTTCGTTGAGCGGAAAGTTTTATCGCGGAAGGGCCCTTGGCGGACTGTACGGCGGCATTGGTCGCAGCGTGTTGTTCAGCGGCGATCCGACGTTGCCCAGCACGGAAGTGCAAGCGTTGAACTCGATTGGTGGCTGGGCGCAATTGAAATACCGGCCCGCTAATAAATGGGAGTTCAATGCGGCGTTTGGAATGGATAATCCGTATGCCAGCGATCTGAAATACTTCCAATATCCGCAGTCCTACGGGGATGCGACGCTGGCGAGAAATCAGGGAAGCTTCGTGAACATGATTTACCGTCCCCGATCAGACTTGTTGTTTTCCGCAGAGTATCGACACCTGACGACGTATTCGCTTACCGACGGCGGGAACGGCGCAGGGCATCTCAATTTGATGATGGGAGTTCTTTTTTGAGCGGAAGCGGGCATAGTAAGAAGCCGCAGTAAAGACGTAGTAAAGAAAACAGTGAAGAACTTAAGACAGGCCATCAACGATGAGCCATAGAACAATCATCTGGGTCGCGATGTGGTGGGCTAGCACGGCGGGATTGCAGGCGCAGTCCTCGACGCAGATCACGACGCAGATAACGACAACGACCGTGCGCGGGCGCGTCGAGGTCATCGGTGCAAGCGGCGCGGGCAAGAGGCGGCATGGAACGATTCCCGGGACAGTGGTGTGGCTGACGCCAATAACGACGACGGCAGCGGCAGGCGAAGCCGCTGCGGCGGCGCCGAATTCATCCCCCGGTCCGCCGGCAAGTCCGGCGCAGAGCCCACGCCTGGTGCAGAAGAACAAGAGTTTCGAGCCGCACATCCTGGTGGTTCCGGCGGGGTCGATGGTGGAGTTTCCCAATCGCGATCCTTTCTTCCATAATGTCTTTTCACTTTTCGAAGGAAAGCGGTTTGATCTCGGTCTGTACGAGGCGGGTACCTCGCGGACGGTGCGATTCGACCGGCCCGGAATCAGCTACATTTTCTGCAATATTCACCCCGAGATGAGTGCGGTGGTCATTACTCTGACGACACCGCTGTATGCCGTTTCAAATGCGGACGGGCAACTCAGCCTGGCGGGCGTTCCCTACGGGCGTTACATGTTGCATATCTGGAGCGAGGGCATGGGTCCGGAAAATGCGCAGCCCCTGGCGAGGGAGATCACGATCGCGGAGAATGCTTCGTCTTTGGGAGTGATTCGAGTTCCGGAAGCCAATGGCCAGCGCATGGCGCATAAGAACAAGTATGGACGCGAGTACGACGAGCCCACGCCCAACAACTCTGTTTACGAGCAGCAACGCTAGGTGCTTATTGAAGAGACCGCAAAAGGCCGCCTGCTCTCGGGCGGCCTTCAAGATATCTCCCTTTCCCGTTCTCTTCTCTTGTTTTTCGTTTTCGAACACTGGCGACTACTTCACACTGATCACACCAAACGTTCCCGCCAGATTGTTGTATGGACCGGCGGTGAAGAAGAGTTGGTTGGTCCGACCGTTGTTGGCCGCGCCTCCCCCGAACTCAATCCCCCAGAGTTGGTCGATGACGATGTCCTTGCCGTTCGTGTCTTTGACCGTGCCCACAAATTGGCCGGTTTCGAGATTAAAGGCGTTGATGGTGCCGCTGTTCGTGTTGTTCGAGACCAGCAGAGTGTTGCTGAGTACCCCAAAATTCTTGGGTGCCACGGCAAAGCCCCAGGGCTGGTTCAAGGGCTTGCCCTGCGCGAGCGTTTTCACGAACGTTCCGTCTTCCTGGAAAATGTCGATGTAGCCGCCCGGGGCTTCGTCTGCCTGGGCAAACGCCACGTAGACCAAGCCACCGATGTCCTGAATGCCGAACGGCACGTTACCCGCCGGCAGCGTGCTATCGGTAAACGAATTGACGAGGTTGAAGCTTCCGTCGTACACCTCGACTACGTTCTTGGCAAGGTTGGCGGCATAAAGCAGATTGCCCGAGGGCCGGTTGGTAATGGCGAGACCGGTGTAGTTCGCGCCGGACGCCGAGTTATTCACCGCGATGATCGCATCGTTGGGATTGGCCCCGGGAGCCCAGCCGCTGATGGTCCCATCCAACGTCACGAACAGGAAGTGTGAGTCCGATCCCCCTATCTGAAAATCTGACGATCCGTTGGCCACAATTCCAGTCGGCTGACCAGGGCCCGCGCCGGTTGCGGAGGGAATCAAGACCTCCAAACCCTGCTTGACTCCTTTGCCAGTGTAGATTGTCGACCAGCCGGAGCCTTGATCGCTGACCCAGAAGGGGCCGCCCGAGCTGCGAGCAAGTCCCCAGCCGTTCACCTGCAGCGGATCCATGAACTTGGCCGTTTTTGCCTGATTCGAATCCAGATTCGTAAGTTGATACTGCGCCAGGGCTGCGCTCGAAAAGAGCGTTACGGCAAGCCCGAGGCAAATTGTGAAAGCAATCTTGTGGCGCTGCATACAGGATCCTCCTTAAGGATTGTGGGGCCGGAGTGGAGAGCAAGTAAGTCGCGGAGCGCACGACGCTTGAACGATACTTTCTCCCGTCCGGTTTTGCAGCCGAATGCTAGTTCCGCGGCGTCAGGCAGGTTGTCAACGCGATGTCATCTATTTGCACAATTCTTGTCGGCAAGGTGGAGCGTTCGCCAGCGATTTGGCGCCGTTCGCGAAACCCACACGCCGCTTAATGAACTCGCTCAAGCGACCCCGAATGCACACCCGAAGGAGCGCATGGAGCTCCTGGAAACGGTGCCGTTGCTCATCATCGACGATCTCGGGATGCGCAAGCTGCCCCCGAACGACGCCGAAGAAACTGCCGGCGATCATCATGCGACACGATGGACGGGCCGGCACGCTGCCGGCCACGAACTTCCTCTTGTGAGGTTCGACACGGACTTGCGCGCACACTGGTTTATAATGCCGCGTTCTGAAGTGGAACTGTATTTGCTGCTTGCGGAGCATGGGTCCATTCCAGTGCCCGCGACTAAGGAGGACCAGGAATGAAACTGCATTTATTGGTGGTGTTCGTTCTGCTTTCGACGGCCCTGCTCGTGGGCCAAACGTTTCGTGGAACAATCCTTGGCTCCGTGACCGATCCGTCCGGAGCATTCGTGGCCGGAGCGACCGTCAAAGTGCGCAACGTTGCCACTGGCCTGGAACGTTCGACTGTAACCAGCGGCGACGGCAGCTACAACGTGCTCTGAGTTGCCCATCGGCACATACTCCGTCTCCGTAACCCTGACTGGTTTCCAAACCGCAGTCACCAACAACGTCGAAGTGGACGTGGCTACCGAGCGTCGTGTGGACGCGCAGTTGAAAACCGGCCAGGTCACGCAGACGATTGAGGTCTCCGGTGGAGATCTTCCCCAGATCGAAACCCAGACCAATGACCTGGGAGGTGTGCTGACCAGCAAGGGAGTTGAAGATCTGCCCATCAACGGCCGCGATTACACCAAGTTGATCTTCTTGAATGCCGGCGTCGCAGGTTCGCCCGACCAGATCACCGACTCGCCGGGATCGTTTGGCGAATTCTCCATGAACGGCGCCCGCGGACGCTCCAATAATTACCTGCTCGACGGCACCGACATGAACGACGGCTATCGCAACGACCCCGCCATCAACCAGGGCGGCGTGTTCGCCGTTCCGTCGGCCATTCTGCCCATTGGCGCTGTGGAAGAGATGAAGGTGCTTTCCAACTTCCAGCCCGAGTATGGACGCAACGCCGGCGCCGTGGTCAACATCGTGACCAAGAGCGGCAGCAACAAGTTCCATGGCGAGCTCTTCGAGTATTTCCGCAACGACGCTCTGGATGCGCGCAATTACTTCAACACCTCCGAGCAGCGCGCTCCGTTCCATAACAACCAGTTTGGCGGCGCGTTCGGCGGTCCCATTGTGAAGGACAAGACATTTTTCTTCATGAACTACGAAGGCCAGCGCGAAGCGGTGGGCACGGTGACGCTCGCCTGTGTGCCTGAGCCGAACCGGATTGCCTATGACATTCAGCAAAACGGACCCGCGAATCCTGTAACCGATCAGATGTTGAGGTTCTGGCCTCAGCCCAATATCGGAACGCGACCAGTTAGTACAGACACGGACTTCGCCCAATTTGATTTTGGGTGCCCGAGAGGTCCGAACGCCTCGTTGGTCACGCCTTCCCTAAATAACCTGAGCAGTGTGATCGGCAAGATTGACCATAATTTCAACCAGAACAATATTCTGACCGGCCGCTATTTCTTTGGCGACAGCACACAGTCTTTCCCCTTGGCCCTCACGGCGTCAGGCGGTCAGCTTCCCGGCTTCAACACCATCACGCCGACCAGGGTGCAGTTGGTCTCCCTGTCGTACGTCCACACCCTTGGCACTAACAAGGTGAATGAACTGCGTTACGGCTGGAACCGGTTCGCTGAGGGTTTCTTCCCGCAGGACCAGAGTTTCCACCCGAGTTCGATCGGGCTGTGCGCCGCCAGTTCAACCCAAGATTGCCAGGGCTCGGGCCCGCACGACTCCGGCCTGCCCATCACACTTGTCTCGGTGACACCGAGTGGCGCTAGCAGTTTGTTCGCCGAGCCCGGAACGACCTCTGGTGATCCGCGCGCTCGCGTGGACAGCAACAATCAGTTCGTGGAAGATTTTTCCTGGAAGAGGGGTAAACACGATCTGAAAGTGGGGTTTGAGTTCCGCCGCACGAGCATTAATCAGCAGGAGTTTGACAAGTACTTCCGCGGGAGGCTGAAGTTCGGGAACTTGACCGATTTTCTGGAGGGCACCCCGGAAGGAGGTGCGTTTGGCAGTCTCCAGTACTCCGGGAACTCGACCGCGCGCCATACCTTCGGAAACGGTTACGGTCTTTACTTTCAGGACAGCTTTCGTGTAATCCCACGTCTCACGGTAAACTACGGAATGCGATGGGACTACTACGGCGTGATCAAAGAGAAGAACAACCTGTTCTGCCAATTTCCTGGTCAGCAGTTTCGACCCGGTAACCGACACCGGCACGGGCACGTACCAACAGGTTGGCACTCCCGGGCTGAGCAGGCTTTACGATCCCGACTACAAGAACTTTTCCCCAAGGGCCAGTATTGCCTGGGATTTAACCGGCAAAGGCAAGACTGTGATTCGCGCTGGATTCGGTCTCTTCTATGACGCTTTCCCCCAGGACGTTCTCCTCGGTCACCTGCCCTATCCCGGCCGTTTTATGCTCCCGGTCCGGCATACGGCAACTTTGGACGCAGATCCGATCACGTCGGCGGTACTTAACCCGAACTCTACCGACCATCACCCGGGTGTACCCGGTTTACTCGCCCGCCTCCGTCCAATTGCGTCGTCGATCGAGTGCGACATCTTCGCCGTTGATCCGCACATTAAGACGCCCTACATGGAGAACTACAACATCAACATCCAACAACAGATCACCAACAAGACCACGCTGCAGGTCGCCTATGTGGGATCGCAGGGCCACCGGCTATTCCGCTTCTACGACATCAACCAGCCGACCCAGGCGGCAGATTACTGGGCCGATTGCCCGTCTGGAATTGCGACGTGTGCACCTCTGCGCTTCATCCAGGATTTCACCGTGCCGCGTCCATTTGGCAACGCGGGCGTCGGCGCCTTCTATATCTTCCAGGAAAAGTCCACTGGGGCAGTCGAATTACAACTCGCTGCAGGTCAGCTACAGGGTCAACGGCTGGCACGGCATCACTTCAGCGCTCAACTATGTGTATTCGAAGTCACTGGACAACTCGAGCGACCTCGAAGACTTCGTGCTGAACGCGGCGCAGCCGCAGGACAGCAACAACCCACAAAGAGAATACGGACCGTCAAACTTCAACATCCCACAGCGCCTGACCTGGGTGTTCAGTTACGAACTACCGGACCGGGGCGGGAGCATGCGGCGGCTCAAGAACGGCTGGGGCTTCGATAGCACAGTGTCGCTGCAGAGCGGCCAGCCCTTTACCCTGAACTACAATGGCGAGGATGATTACAGCGGGGGCGGCGAAGGCTATGACCGCCCGGACGTGGTCGGGCCCATCGTCTACCACAAAAGCATATCCCTCGGACTACATCGACCTCACGTCTTTTGCCATGCCTTGCGAAATAACGGCAGCGGCACTGGCCGCGCACAGCGGCCTTGCCTCCGATTGCGTGCCCGGCACGCGCCACTACGGCAACCTCGGGCGCAACTCCCTAGTGGGTCCAACCTACAAACAGTGGGATTTCGCCCTCTACAAGAACACGCCCATCACTGAACGCGTGAAGGTGCAACTGCGGGCGGAATTCTTCAACATTCTGAACCATCCCAATTTCTCCAGTCCGCTGCTCCCCAATTTCATTGCGGACCCGGCCTCGAACCTCGGCTCCTGCGGGTGTGGTTTTCAGGTTGTGGGGAATCGCGAAGTTGGCGGCCAGCCAGCGTTCGCGGGCGTTCCCGCGAATCCTGGGTACCACCTCACTGCGACCGGCGACGTCGGCATCGGTAACCCGTTCCTGGGCGGAGGAGGCCCGCGCGGCATTCAGTTGGCCGCCAAATTCAGCTTCTAGCTTCGCAACTCTGTTTCTTTCCCGGCTCCTCCCGCGAACCTGCGGGAGGACGTACGGGAGCAACGTGCGGGAGCAGCTTTTCTGCGACGGAGAGAGAATCGAACATCCTCCCTCATTCTCCTCATTTCTCCCGTCTCTAAACAACCCCACCGATAAAGCATTTCGAGGAGAATGCCGATTACGACAATGGGTGTCCGAACGAATCGAGTGGTGTGCGATGAGCGAAACGACGAGTGCGGTCACATTAGAGAACACGCCTAGTTACATCGGCTATTCCTTATCCAGCGACAAATTATGGCCACGTTCATGACTTTCGTAATCCTCGCCGCAGGTCAGACTCGGGCTACACTAAAATTCAAGGACTAGCTTCGCCCTGGAGTTACTCAATGGGCCTTCGCTTTATGCTCTTTCTGATGGCGCTGCTGACCATAGCGGCTAGTGCGTCGCTCGCGCAGGATTCGCACGCTTCCCGGCAGGTGCGCAAAGTAGTGTTTAAGGTGGCTCCCGCCTATCCTGATCTGGCCAGACAGAATCGAATTTCCGGGGCAGTGAAAGTCCGCGCAACCATCGCTCCCAACGGTTCAGTCAGATTAGTCGAGCCGGCAGGCGGAAACCCAGTGTTGCTTAAGGCTGCTCAAGACGCTGTAGCGAACTGGAAGTTCGTCCCTGGTCCGGGAGAAACCCGGGAACTGATTGAGCTCCGCTTCGAGCCGCATTGATTGCAACGCCGATTGCTCTGAATGGCGCTATAATCGGGGAATAGTTTTCCTCCCCCCTCCAGCGAGTATTAATGGACAAAGCCCCCGGGGTTTTGATTGCAATTCAGAGAGTTCAGCGCTCAGCGCCCGCACCCCGTCTCCGGCTGCTGACCGAACTGGAACCTCGCCATCGTGTGTTCTTCCGGAACCTGGCGGACCTACTCCTGGCGCGGCGAGTCTCGCAGATCCCTATCACCTCACGGCCCGCACCTTTCTGGGACGACGTTTTCGTCCCTTCCGGCGCCCCCTGGTCCGCGTTTGTGGAGTCAATGCTATGGCACTTGCTGCTGCTGATTTTGTTCGTATGGGGCCAATCCAGAGTATGGGCGCCGGTAAAACTTTTCCCGCAGCAAAATGCGGTCCACCGGTCTATCACCTACTACCCACTTAGACAGTCCTTTCCAGCGGCTGAGAGCAGAGTGACGAGCGTCGGGGCGCGGTCGCGACCGAAACATACGTCGCCACGTAAACCGCCACATCAATCGGCGATGCCAGTGACGCCGCAGCCAAAACCGAGCATTGTCACACCACCTGACATCAAGCAGGCCACGGCCAGGCTGCCGAGTTTCCTGGGCTCCCATGCGGTTACACCTATGGTGCCGTTCTCAGCCACTGCGGGCCCGCGGCGGAACGCGCTGGCGGGACCGTCTAGCGTGGTGGCTCCGCCGCCCGAAGTTGACAAAGACGTTGACCAAGCTAAAGCTCGGCGGCTGGCACTGCCTCAAGCTTCTGCAGTTGCTCCCGCGCCCCAGCTCGGAGGGCCTTCCGCAGGACGGGCTATGAAGGCGCCCAATACGGGTGGCTTGCGAGTTGTGCCGCCTCCTCCATCGGTGCAGAACGCCGGCAACTCGGCGAGAGCGGGGCGGGTGGGTTCAGGGTTGAATTCATTGTCGGGCGCGGGGCCAAATGTCGTACCCCCTCCCCCGTTGGTTCAGAGTGCGCGCAATCATGCTGGAGATGCGCGGGTGGGAGCGATGGCTGGTGCGGGTTCGCAAGTGGTACCCCCGCCTCCTTCGGTTCAGGGCGCCGGCGGCCCCGCTGGAGGTACGAGGTTGGGTTCGCTTTCCGGGGCGGAAGTTGTCCCGCCTCCTCCATCCGTTGAGAGTGCGGGCCACTCGGGCGCGCGGGGACGCTTAGGCTCGTTGTCCGGAAATGGGTCCGGAAATGGGTCACAGATCGTGCCGCCTCCTCCATCCGTTGAGGGTTCAGGCGGCCCTGCTGGAGGTACGAGGTTGGCCTCGCTTTCCGGTGCGGGCTCGGAAGTCGTGCCGCCTCCTCCATCAGTTGAGGGTGCGGGTCACTCTAGCGGGAGGGGACGCTTGGATGGCTCACCTACCGTGACGCCTCCTTCAGCAGTTGTGAGTGCAGGCAACTCTGGCGCGAGAAAAATCTTAGAGCCAATGGACTCTGGCGCGAGAAAAATCTTAGAGCCAATGGATCCCCTGCCGATGGACGCGTCTTCGGATCCCCCGACCGTCGAAGAGTTGCCTCTCGGTTTCCTTGGCGTGGTGTTTGCCGCGCCGGGTACCTCCTTCTTTTCCAATTTCGAAGTCTTCGTCGCCAGGCGACGGGTTGGCAAGGACCAACTGCAACTCATAAAGCTGGTTTATGAATTTCTTCCCTATCAACGGCGGCTGTCTGAATATGATCTCAACAACCTGCCGCCGCGGGTGATCAGGCTGCGCGTAACCCCGGATCCGAGCTGTGACGAGTCCTTGGGGCAGGTAATTCAGACTCACACCGATCCAACTGGTCCAGCCACAGAGTACCCAAAGCTCCCCGCAGCGTTGCGTTCCGCCGACATGAACGCAGTGCTGCCCTGTTATCGCACCACCGCGGACGATTTCCAGAAGGCCATGTCGATGTCGCGACCCCAGTGAGCTGACGCCGGAAAATTCTGAGAAGGTTCATGGGCTTGCGGCTGACGTCGGGATTCTTGCTGGAGCCGGCGCAGAACACTTCGGCGGTTGTGGTGCTATCGGGGGGCTAAGTATTTTGTGATGCAGAGTCGAGCTTTTCGCCGCCGAGACGCGGTGGGGGCCGAAGATTTGTAGTTGGCGATTGGGAGCGCGGAGCGGTCAAGGCCCACTCGTTCGCAAAGAACGAACGAGTGGGCACCCGGCTGGTATCAATTATTTTTTGCTGACTACGTGGCCGTGTCCATCGCGCACTTCGTTTGCTTTGAAGTGGGCAACCTTATCGAGACGCTTTCCCGGCTCGGGCTTATCGCCACGGGCTGGCCTTGGGCCGCTATAGCCGTGCTCAGGATGGAAACGGTTATTTACATGGCCATGGAAATTGGCTGGGCCGTGAAACCACGGGCCGGCGCCAAGGAAGACGCCGCCTACAAACCATTCCGCGCCATAGTACCCATAGGGGGCGCATTCGTACGGCGGGGCATCGTAGTACCCGTAGGGACACACAGGCGCAACTCCGATCTCGACGCTCACCTGAGCCTGTGTCATGGGTGTAGTCATCGCGAAGCAGATTCCGGCAACAGCAGCTAACGCAAGGATCTTCAAACCATTCATTAAATTATCCTCCAGCGTCAGATTATCCTCCATCGTGGTCATGGTCGTCTATTTCCCACGCATCGCCATAACGACTCAGATCAGCCTTGATCTGAGCCATACGCGCCGTGAGGATCAGCCCATAGATGGCTGCAAACCCCATTTAACTGAGTCGACAGCTCCGCTAAACTGCTTGATAGGGCAAAGGGCACCGCCGCTTATTGCGAGATGCTGCTGCTAACCTGGGAGAACACATTATTCGCATTCCCGCCGATCAGTCGGACGGTTCCAATGACGATCACCAGGATCACCGCGAGCATCACCGCATACTCGGCGATGTCCTGACCCTCCTCGCTTCGCCACAATTTTCTCGCCAGATCCGCTGATTTCATGCTCCCTCCCAATGTGCAGACAATGTGCAGACTATGCCGAAATTAGACCGCATTTCTCTAAAACTCGGAATATGACTAATTTCGCTGTGCTTCCCTGCGGTAGTGCCCACCAGCCGCTCGTTGTAGGATCGCGATTTCACCCTCAACCCTTCAAACTTACTGCCGATGAAACGTCGCTGCGCCAAGCACGGGCATTATGCACCCTTGCCGCCTGTGGAAGTATGAGGACATAACAGGAAAACCGGGTCGAAAATGAATTATTTTCGGCAACAAATGGGGCGGGGACAGGCGATCATCCGCTGGCATGATGCGGGCGTTTAATCCGCGCGTGGTCTGCCCTAAATGCGGGGGATGTTGAGGAGCCGAGGGTGCAGTTGGCGGCTTGCGGGTGGAAACTTTCTTGGGCTGCCGGTAGTCTAATCTCGTAGCACAGGTGCGCCTTTTTTCCGAATGAAATTCTCGCCGCAGCTCTGCGTAGTCTTCATCTTGCTTTTTGGCTGCCTGTTTTGTGCTGAGCCCCTTGCTGCCGAGCCGCCTGCGCCGGATGCTGCGTCTCCCGCCGCTGTTTCTCCTGTCCTTCCTCCCGAGTTTGCCGGCTGGCAGGTGAAGGGCGTGGTTGCCAGGAGCGACGATCCCGCGTCCGCTGATGCCGTCAATGCGCCGGTTCTGAAAGAGTATGGCTTCGTGCGTTTGGAGAAGGCGGCCTACACTCGCGACGACGGCCGCAATCTAACGATTCGAGCCGCGGTGTTTGAAGATGCCAGCGGCGCTTACGGCGCTTTCACCTACTATTATTCTCCCGAGATGGGGGAGGAAACCATCGGCGGGCAGGCGGCTTTTCTGAATAACCGCGTGCTCTTCTATCAGGGGAATGTGCTGGTGGATGCGGTGTTCGACAGAATGAGCGTGATGTCGGCGGCGCAACTGCGGCAACTGGCCGGGCTGCTGCCGCAAGCTGTGGGCGGCAAGAACAAGCCGCCTTCGCTGCCCGAGTATCTTCCGAAGCGGACTTTTGCTGGTAGTTCGGACAGAAGTTCCGAGAAGAATCTGGAGAAGAACACGACGAAGTACATTCTGGGTCCGGTGACGCTTGATCGGGTCGGATCGCCACTGCCCACTTCGATGGTGGATTTCAAGTCGGGCGCGGAAGTAGTAATTGGCAAATATGCGGTGAACGCGGGCGACTCCACCCTGATGCTGATCGAATATCCGACGCCGCAGATTGCCGCGGAACGGCTGCGCCAGATTGATGCCTCGCACCAGCTCACCCAGCTGCAACCGGGGGTTGTGCCGATTCTTGATGTGGGCCCGTTCTTCGATACGCGCACCGGCCCGATCCTCGTGATCGCGTCCGGCCCTCTTTCAAAAAGCGAAGCGCGATCGCTGATGTCGTCGATCAGCTACGAGGCCGATGTCACGTGGAATGAAAACACCTACGTCACCAAGAAAGACAATCTGGCAAACTTTCTGTTCAACGCGATTCTTCTCTGCGGAATTGTGGTTGGCTTGGCGCTGGTTGCTGGGATTGCGTTTGGTGGCTTGCGAGTGCTCGTTAAACAGTTCTTTCCCGACTCCGTCTTCGATCGCCGGGAGGCCATGGAAATCATCTCGCTGCACCTGGAAG
>CAVVNA010000035.1:0-54250 GCA_963749275.1 uncultured Acidobacteriaceae bacterium | reverse complement strand
TCGGCACCAACGGCCGCTTGCTCCGTCCTGAGGTCACCGACCGTCTGGGCGACGCGGGCGTGGCCGTCATCAACCTGGCTCTCTATGCCCTGGGAAGAAAAGCCAGGCTTGCCCAAGGCGCTGCTTCCCGTAGAGAATAATCTTCGAACACCTGATTCGAAAGCAATACGTCTACGGGTACATGGTGTTCTTCAACATGAACATTTGCCGCAACAATCACGAAGATGTTCGCCTGCTCACCGAGTACGCGCACGACCACCATCTCGCTACCGACTACCACATTAATGAGACGCCTATGCTCGAAAAGGATGACCACTTTAATCACGTGTACGACAACCCGACTTATATTCGCCCTGAGGACTGGCGGGCTGTGGACGAACTCATTGACTGGATCATCGATAAGAGTCGGACGGGTTATCAGATGGTGAACTCCGTGCAGAGGCTGCGCGAGATGAAGGCGTTTGTGCGGATGTCTTCGGGACTCGACGTGGGCAAGGTTGGCTGGTGTGGGGATGGCACCTGTACCAGCGAGGACATGATCAAGCTGCTTGCGTCTACACCCGGCATCGTTCCCGACGAAAATGGTGCCCTTCATTTCGCCGACTGGAACTGTCGGGCAGGCCAGAACAATGTGGTCATCCGTACAGACGGCACCGTGGCCCCCTGCTTCCCGATGTACTCGTCGACCTTCGACTGGGGCAACATCGACGGCCCCAAGTTTGAGACCGAGCACTTGACCAACTTGAAGAACAGCTGCCAGCGCCATTGCTTCTCGACGTTGAACCACAATCTGGGCTACTGCTACAACGATGCCCGCGTGGTCAAATGGCTGTGGAAACAGACGAAGAACCGATTCCAGGGAGGGGCGAAAAGCTTCGAAGATTAGCAGCAAGGCCTGTTAGCAGACCCGCGGCTAAGACCGGCGTTTCGACGCGCCCGGACGGTAATTTGAGGTGATGGTGCTTGTCACATGAAAACAGTTCGGGTAATCACGATTGCGCGCGAATATGGTAGTGGGGGCGCCGCCATTGGGCAGGAGCTTGCCGCTCGCCTTGGCTGGAAGCTGCTGGATCGCGAACTGATCCTCGAACTTGCACGCCGCGCTCATGTGCAGCCTTCCGACGTGTCACAGATGGATGAGCACCCAAGCTCGTTCATTGCGAGACTGCTCAAGGTATTCTGGCTAGGCAATGCTTATCCGTGGTCCGGTCCAGCTCCCGACGTCGTCGATTCGGACTACCTGGTCGAACTCAGCGCAATCGTAATTCGTGAGGCTGCCAAATTGGGGCAGTGCGTGATTGTGGGCCGCGGCGCACAGTGCGTCCTGCAGGAACGTGAAGACGCTTTCCATGTCTTCGTGTACGGCTCAAGGCAGGAGAAACTCAAGCGGATCCGAAATCGCTATCCAACGCACACTGATTGCGAAGCGTCTCTCGACGAGTTCGACCGCATCCGCGCGGCATACATTCGAACGTACTACCACTGCGATTGGACCAACCGGCACCTTTACCATTTGATGATCAATTCGGACGCGGGCATCGATCGGGCCGTAGCGGTAATCCTCAACGCGGCAGGATTGGCGGCCCCGGAGAAGCGCTGACGCAACTCTGTGATTTTGGGCACGCGCAGGAGGTTCGGGGAAAGGCGAGAGGCGTGACAGCAAGCGGCGGACACGACTCCTCGCCAAACCTGGTTAGCGGTCAACGAACAGTGACAGCGCAATTAAGCCGTTCCCTGGAACCTGAGCCGTTAGGCAATGGGCGGCAGGGAGTCGTTGCCAGCGCGCTGAAGTCGTGCTCGACCTCAGACCGGGCCTCTTGCTGGTAGATGGCGTAATCACGACATGAGCCTAGGCTTGAGTTAGAAGCCGGGTTGTGCGGGGCCAGAGATGCCCGTTTCAAGTCGAATTTCTGCCCCAAGTACAGGCGTCTCGGAGCCGATGCTCCAGTCAGCTCCCCACCCTTCTTCCATTATCCCTGCGTCCTCAGCATCACCGTTCGTCCCAGGAGGCCAGCGTTGGGTTGTGGCCATGGCGGTTATGTCCAGCGCTGTGATGGAGGTGCTGGACACCTCGGTCGTCAACGTTAGCCTGCCCCACATCGCGGGCTCTCTTTCATCGAGTGTAGAAGAGGCGACATGGGTGCTTACGTCCTATATCGTGGCCAACGCCATCATCCTTCCGATCACTGGCTGGCTGGCCAACTATTTGGGGCGCAGGCGGCTGTTGATGACCGTGGTGACCGGATTCACGCTGTCCAGTGTTTTGTGTGGGCTGGCCCCGAACCTGCCTGCGCTGATCTTCTTTCGGGTGCTTCAGGGGATCACGGGGGGAGGGCTACAGCCACTGTCGCAGGCGGTTCTGCTGGAAGAGTTCCCGGTGGCGGAGCGTGGGAAAGCAATGGCCTTCTGGGCATTGGGGATTGTGGCTGCGCCGATCCTCGGCCCCACGCTCGGCGGCTGGATAACCGATTCGTACTCCTGGCGCTGGGTCTTCTACATCAATGTGCCGGTCGGCATTCTCAGTTTGAGCTTGATTTACCTGTTTATTTACGACCCCCCCTACATGCGGCGCGGGTCGCTGCGCGTCGATCTCTGGGGACTGGGCATGCTGGCGCTAGGCATGGGTGCCTTGCAGATCATGTTCGACAAAGGGCAGGAAAAAGACTGGTTTGGCTCCGATTTGATCAGAGCACTGGCCGCAACGGCATTAGTCTTCCTCACTGCTTTCGTCATTCGTGAGCTTACCGTCGAAGACCCGATCGTCCACTTCCGCCTCCTGCAATTTCGGACCTTTGCGACCGGCATCGGCCTAGTGACAGTACTGGGCTTTGTGCTCTATGGAAGTCTGGTATTGTTGCCGCTGTTCATGCAGACGTTGCTGGGCTGGACGGCGGCTACGGCGGGAATCTGGAGTAGCCCGCGGGGGATTGGAACTGCTCTCTGCATGCCGCTGGTCGGTTACTTGCTCGGTAAGGGCTGGGACGAGCGTCGGATGTTGGCATTGGGATTTGGCATGGCAGGCGTCGCGTTTTTCGGCTACTCCCATATGACGTTGCAGTCGGGGACGTGGGATATCTTCTGGTACCAGATCACTCAGGGGGTTGGAATGGCATTCCTGTTTGTGCCCCTGACCACGTTGACTATGGGCCCTATTCCGCAGGAGGAGACAGGCTATGCCACGAGCCTCTACAGCGTGATGCGCAACATCGGATCCAGCATGGGAATCTCGTTTGTGACCACTTGGGTCACACGGCGCTCCCAGTTTCATCAAACCATTCTGTCGTCCCACGTCACTGCTTCGACTCTGACTAGCCGACACGCACTCGAGCACCTTACTAACTTGATCCAACAAAGCGGTGTCGACTGCGTAACGGCTAGGCAAGAGGCTTATGCTCTACTCTATCGAATGCTCCAACAGCAGGCCGCCCTCTTGAGCTATGTGGACGTGTTTCACATCATGGGCATTTTATTTCTGGTCATTATCCCGCTGGTTGTTCTGATGCAGCGACCGCAGCGCATTAAAAGAAGCTGAGGGTAACCACGACCAAATAACAGCACCGTGCTCAAATGCTTCCCTCCGCAGAGGAGCGGGTAGCTGGCGCTTCACGGTCGTCCCCCGGGCGAAAAAACCACAAAGTTATAGTATGAGGCTGGCAGTCCCGCATCCAGTGGAGGAATCCGATGGGCGAGATGATTCAGTTCAAGCGACCGGACGGAAAGACCTGCCCTGGCTATCTGGCACCTCCTAAAGCAGGATCAAGCGCGCCCGGCTTTTGTCGTCATCCAGGAGTGGTGGGGACTAAACGATCAAATCAAGAAGACCTCGGATCGGCTCGCCGAAGCTGGCTACCGGGCACTCGTGCCGGACTTCTACCGGGGCAAAGCCACCACGGCCGCCGACGAAGCGAACCACCTGATGACGAACCTCGACTTCCCCGACGCCGCCGGTCAAGACATCAGCCGTGCCGTGCAGTACTTCAAACAACCCTCGAAGAAGGTGGCCGTGGGCGGCTTCTGCATGGGCGGGGCGCTGACCATCCTGGCGGCGGTGCGGGTACCGGAGATGGACGCCAGGCGCGTGCTTCTACGGCATTCCGCCCCTCGATGCCGCTGATTTGAAGAAAATCAAAATTCCCCTCATTTGCCACTTCGCGAACAAGGACGACTGGTGCACACCCGCCAAGGTGAACGACCTCGAGGCCGCGCTCAAGCAGTCAAGCTCGAGATCTATCGGTACGAGGCGCATCACGCCTTCATGAACGAAGCCCGCCCCGAAGTGTACGACCGAGCCTGCGCCAAGACGGCGTGGGAGCGAACGCTCAAGTTCCTGAAGACCGCACTCGTGTAATGGGTCGCGGAACTCGCTTGCCCAAACTGGAACATGGCGAGAATTTCGCTTATAAGTCTAGTTTTGGGCTCCGACGCAACGGGCGCAAGATATGTCGAGAGGAGGCATCTCAGTTCCATGGGCTCAGCGCTCCTTTGAACGCGAGAACGCACAAGACCAATGGAAGGTAGCCAGCGACAGTGGCGGTTCTTGAGCGATGCCAAGCATGATTGATCCAACAAGCTGTGTAGTCCTGGTTATTATCGGGGCGGCGATCATAGAGGTCGCGCGGGTGTGTGTTGACCGTGCACTGGCGTTTTTCAGGGGCGCAGGTAGGAAGCGTCGAAAGAGTGCAGTTCGCTCTAACGTCCCCTGTCCTAACAGCGATTGCGGTCCGAGCGAGACTGGATGTCCCCTATTCGAAACTAGTGTCCTGAGTCTAAAGTTCGTTGCATAAAGATCGTCAGTCTGTCCGCCGAAAGTTGTTTGCATGCAGGGCCGGTGTCGCAATACTTATTCAGCGAACATTAGACTCAGCACACTAGTGTCCTGTAACTGAAGTTCGCTGACAAAAGCGGGCCACACTGGCCAGGATTTGGTCGGCGGTTTTAGTCCAAACGAAAGGTTTGGCCGTTGCGTTGTAGGTGCCCAGATAATGCCGGATGGCCTGTTCCAGTTCGCGGGTGGAGCGGTGAATGCCGCGCCGGATCTGCTTTTCTGTCAACAGCGCAAGGAAACGTTCCACCAGGTTGATCCACGAGGCCCCGGTGGGCGTGAAGTGCACGTGATAGTGCGGACGTTTCGCCAGCCACGGCCGGATCCACGCCGTCTTGTGGGTGCTGTAGTTGTCCAGAATCAGATGCACCTCCAGTCCGCCGGGCACGGCGGCTTCGATCGAGTCGAGAAACTTGCGGAATTCCACCGAGCGGTGACGGCGATGCAGCCCACCCACGACTTTTCCCGTCTTCGCGTCCAAGGCCGCAAACAGCGAGGTGGTGCCGTGGCGGAGGTAATCGTGGCTCCGCCGCTCCGCTTGCCCAGGACGCATCGGCAGCACCGGCTGGCTCCGGTCCAAGGCTTGAATTTGCGTCTTCTCGTCCAGACACAGCACCAGCGCCCGCTCCGGCGGATGGAGATACAAGCCCACAATGTCCCGTACCTTCTCGACCAACTGCGGATCGGTGGACAGCTTGAAGGTTTCGCTGCGGTGCGGTTCCAGCCCGAACGCCTTCCACATGCGCTGAACGGTCATGTGGCTGAGTCTGCTGGCCTGCGCCATCGAGCGCGTGCTCCAGTGCGTGGCGTCGCGCGGCACCGACTCCAGGGTGCGCACGATGAACGCTTCGATGTGCGCGTCCTCGACCGTGCGGGGCGCCCCGCAGCGCGGCTCATCCAGCAAGCCGGCGACCCGGTGACGGACAAACCGGCTGCGCCATTTGCCCACCATCTGCTTGCTCACACGCCGCCGTCGCGCCACTCCCGTGTTGCTCATTCCGCTGGCGCAATCCAACACGATCCCGGCCCGCAGCGCCAGAGCCTGCGCCGAACTGCGCCGCCGCACCCATCCTTCCAGCGTGGCTCGTTCTTCTACACTCACGACCAACTCTGCCATGGGACGCCCAGTTCGCATCTAAGATCTCCTCCACATCTTAGACGTATGGGCAATCCATTTGTTTATATAACTTCAGTTACAGGATCCTAGACGCGAATCGGCTTGGAACCTTCTCCAAGTCTCATCGCCGCCCATCAAACAGGATGCTAACCTCCGCGATGGTTCGCGATCTGCCAGCGGTATAGACCCATTGTTTCACTGCGGCTGCGGCCGACTCGCCGAGAATCGGGTTGCCTCCAAGCAACTCGACATCCTCCACGTTCCCGTTCGCCGAGATGGATACCCGCAAGCGTACAGTTCCGCCAATGTTAAGCCGCTTCAGCGTCTCCGGATAATCCGGTTCGACCCGGGTGATCAGCTTTCTTTCGGCGGTCCTACTCGGGACCCCCGATGGTAAGTGTCTTCACTCCCTCCGCGCTCGCTGCACTGCTCACATACCCAATCGCACCCCGCATCCGGGCTACATAAGCCACGACCTCGGCATCAGACCCAAGTACCTTCGGCGTGAAGCCTCTGCCCGTGAATACCAGTGCGCGGTAGTACATATGCAGATCATCTTCGCTTATGTCGAGGTACTCTTGCAGGAAGGCTTCGTGGACCGGGCCGTCCTTCTCCAGTACGGGTTCGACATGCGTACCATCGCCGAGCGAGATCTTCTCCTCCAGAAACACCCGTTTCAGCTCAGCCGCGGAGATCGTGTCTACTTTCACACTCGAATTGGCAATCACCTTGACGTCGCCTGCCAGAGCATTCACCGCGGCGAAGACCATCAATCCGGCAGCAACGAGGAGTATTTTTCGACATTTCATTTACCTGCTCCTTCGCCTCTCCGGGCTTAGAAATTAAAGCCGGTCTTAACCACCAAAGCATTGGTGTTGGGCTTAAAGCCCTGGGGGTTCACTTCTGGATAAAATCCGTCCGGATAAGTGCAGAATCCATAACCATCCATGAAGTGACCTTCCACTTTCACGTTCCAGTATTTTTTCAGGTCAACCCGCGCGGAGATGACTTTGTCGTAGATGTGATTGGCGGGCAGGCTGGTGTCGGTTTGGTTAGGGGCATAAGCAGCATCAGGGCCTCCCGATACGCTGGTTACCGAGTAGCGGGAGTAGTAGGAGCCAAGTGCAAGCCGTTTCATAACTCGGTAGGTTCCCGAGACGTACCAGCCGCGTACATCGGTTACGTTCGTGAGGACGACGCTGCCTAGAGATGAATAGTCTGCATCGTTCAGAAAGCGGCGATACTCCGAATCGATCCGCAGTTTCCCCACCGTGTACTCGCCGTAGAATTGGTTGGTCCAGTCCGCCTTCGAATGATCGGTCTCCGGAAAGACCCTCGGGCCCAAGCCGGTTGAATTTACGACTGTTGCCTGGCCAGTGATGTTTTCATTCATTCGAGAGGCGCCAATCAACAGACCCTTGAGCGGAGTGTTCCATCGGAGATCGCCGCCATACTGCAGCCCCCCATAGCGCGAGTAGTAGAGTCCGTACTGAGAGGCAAGATACACGTAGCCGCCGTGGAGGCTGTCACTGCGATGTCCGGCATAGGCCGTATAAGCTAGATCGCCGAGACTGTGCTTGAGTGGCAAACTGCCGTAGACATCGCCGCCTAGGTGAGCAAGCGTGGCGTCGCGGAGATCCGTCGGATAAACACTCTGCGGAAGCAACGCAAAAGTACGGAGAAAATCCAGGTCTTGCGTGTCGGTATACAGGCCCAGTGTGGTCTTGACTTTGCCGCCACGAACGCCGAACCAACTCTTGAAGCGGTAATCCGCGACGGCCCAGTCGAGGGAGGGATGGTACTGTCCGAGTTGGCCAAGGTTGCGGTCGTAGAGCTGCGCCCCGACCCGAAGCTTATCGGTGATGCTGGTGGACGCATTGAACCCGAAATCCGTAAAGGCGGCGCTACCCTGACTGGTGTTCATCGTCAGCCAATTGTTGGTGTTCGTGTAGACGAAGCCCTGTGATGCGAATCCATGTATTTGCACGTTGCGGTCGAAAAGATTGAAGTCTTGCGCCTGTAACGTGACTTGGCCTACGCAGAGACAGGCAAGGACCAATGCGAAGCTTCGCCGGTGCATACGGTCTCCCTAATGATTTGTCAGAGATTACATCGGCCAAATCAGGTGCGAGGTTGAGAGCCTGCGCCTCTACGGGAATAAACGCCCTTTAGGGGCTGTCCATCGGCTTGCCGCGTCTGCGAGACGGGGCAAGCCCCGTCTCTACAGCCGGAAAGGAACGCGACCCTCGACCTCCTCCGCAGCGCGCTGGGCGGGAGTGCCCTTCCCCTACATCACTTCGCTGCGCTTCCGCAGGAAAGCCGGAATGTCGAGATCCTCCGCCTGATAGCTGGGAGCGGTGGACCGCATCGCATCGAGCGAAATCACCTCTGCTGCATGCGGCTCACCAACCGGTTCCGATTCCTGAAGAGCCGTCGGCGCGGGATCCGGCTCGAAGCTCGGTTCGGGCACAAACTCCGGCTCGGGATCGGCCACCGGTTCGGGCTCGCGGAAATGATCCCGCTGGCGTGAAACTTGATTTGAAACTTCTCGCGAAACTTCTCTCGATAATATGACCGGATCGTAGTTCTCGTGGTGGCGCGGACGGCGAATGTCGGCCTCTCTAAAGCCGGTTGCGATCACCGTGATCTTGACCGAGTCTTTCATCTTCTCGTCGAGAACGGCGCCGAAGATGATGTTGGCATCTTCGTGAGCGGCGCCTTGGATGATCGTGCAAGCCTGCTGCACCTCGGCCAGCTTCAGCGAATTCGAGCCCGTGATGTTGATGAGAATGCCGCGAGCTCCGTCGATCGCGCCCGCTTCGAGCAGCGGCGAAGCGATGGCGCGCTGCGCGGCTTCCACCGTGCGATGCTCGCCGGCCGCGGTAGCCGTGCCCATCACCGCATACCCCATGCCCGCCATGATGGCCCTTACGTCGGCAAAGTCGCGGTTGATGATGCCCGGAATGGTGATGATGTCGGAAATCCCCTGCACCCCTTGACGAAGAATATCGTCGGCAACGCGGAAGGACTCGAAGAAGCCCGCGTTCTCGGCCACGGCGAGCAATTTTTCGTTCGGGATCACGATGGTGGTGTCGACCGACTCCATGAGTTCGGAAATACCGCGCTCCGCCTGCTGCATGCGGCGTTTGCCTTCAAAGGCAAAAGGCTTGGTAACCACGGCGACCGTGAGCGCGCCCATTTCGCTGGCCAGCGAGGCGATGATCGGCGCCGCGCCGGTGCCGGTACCGCCGCCGAGTCCGGCGGTGACGAAAACCATGTCGGCGCCTTCCATGGCCTCGATGAGTTTATCCGAATCTTCGAGCGCGGCTTTGCGGCCAATCTCGGGATTCGCGCCGGCGCCAAGTCCGTTGGTCAGCTTTACTCCGAGTTGAATTTTGGTACCGGCGTGCGACATGCGCAGAGCCTGCAAGTCGGTGTTGGCCACAATGAATTCGATGTGTTCCATGCCCGAGTCAATCATGCGATTGACCGCGTTGTTGCCGCCGCCGCCAACACCGATGACCTTGATACGAGCGTCGTTGCGGGCTTCTTCGTGAAAGCAGATGCGGAGTCCGTTGTCTTCAGTCATACGTCACCTCGTAAATCAGTTCTCAGTTGCCAGTTCTCTCGTCTGTAGAGACGGGGCTTGCCCCGTCTCCGCTGCGGGCGTAGACGCGGCAAGCCGCGTCTCTACGAGAAATCACGCGCCCTTCCTCGCGAACAGCGCTTTCATGCGCGAACTAAAGCCGGGCTCCTGCAAGCCGCGCGCAAGCCGTGCCCGGTGGCCGTAATACGCCATGCCCAGCACCGTCGCGAACTCCGGCTCGGCCAGAAACGACGGCATCCTCGCCATGGGCGTCGGCCAGGCAAGACGCGCGGCTTTCCGCAGCACGGATTCCGCCACGTCGAGAATGCCGGGAAGCCGCGAGGCGCCGCCGCTCAGCACGAATCCGGCGATGCAGTGTTCCAGAACGCCGGCGTGGCGCAGGTTGTCGCGCAGCAACTCGAAAAGTTCGCGAGCGCGCGGCCCCAGAATCTCGCCGGCCATGCGCTGCGGCATCATGCGCGAGGGCCGGTCTCCCACCGACGGCACCTCGACTTCATTGCCCTCGGGAATAAGCGTCGGCACCGCGTTGCCAAAATTCTTCTTGAGCGTCTCCGCGTCCGCCAGCCCCGTACACATGCCGACTGAGAGGTCGCTGGTAAAGTGGTCGCCGCCGACCGGGATGACGGCCGTGTGCGCGACCGCGCTCTGCTGAAAAACGATCAGATCGCACGACCCAGCACCAAGATCGACGAGGCAGACGCCAAGTTCGCGTTCGTCCGACCGCAACACCGAGTCCGCGCAAGCCAGCGGCTCAAAGATGGTGTCGTCCACATGGACACCAGCCCGGTTCACTGCGGTCACCAGATTCTGCGTCGCGCTTGAAGAAGCAGTCACAATGTGCACGCGCACTTCGAGCCGCGTGGCCATCATGCCCGTCGGATCCTGCACGCCCGGCTGATCGTCGAGAATGAACTCCTGCGGCAGCAAATGGAGGATTTCGCGATCGCCAGGCAAGGGCACAGTGCGAGCCTTGTCCACGGCCTGACGGATTTCGTCCCGCCCAATCTCGCGCGCCCGCGCGCCGAAAGTAACGCCGCCGTGGCTGTTCATTCCGCGGATGTGCGCGCCCGCAATGCCCACCAGCGCATGCTCGATCGGAATGCCGGCCACATCTTCCGCATGCTCCACCGCTTTCTGAATGCTGCTGACGGCCTTGTCGAGTTCGCTAATCACGCCCTTGCGCAGGCCCCGCGATTCGCTGATCCCGTGGCCGCGATAACGCAATCCGTTCTCGCTCAACTCGGCCACCAGAACTGAAGTCTTGGCGCTGCCTACGTCAACGGCAGTGATGAAATTGGGCTCATGATTCAGCATAAATAAGGCTCGGCATAAAGGTAAAGATGATGCCCGCTAGTTCTGCGGAGTCTCCTTCCGAATAGCAGCGCTCGGTTTCTTTTGTCTGGTGGCAGGGGCGGCGGACGGCGTGGACGCAACCGGATGCGGCGCCGCCCTATTCTTGGCGACCGCGACCGTCGCCGTTTTCTCCCTCGGCTTCAGCGCGGCGTGATTGGCTGGCGCTCGATTAACTGGAGCCGGTTTAACCGACGCTGGTTTGGCCGGAAAAGGTTTAGCCGAAGCATGCTTAGCCGGAGCTGCTTTAGCCGTAGCTTGTTTAGCCGGAATATGTTGAGCCTGAGCATGGTGACCAGCGACCTTCGTTTGGACTTTTGCCTTGGGCTTCGCTTCCTTCTTCGCCGGAGTCGCCGGCACGGGATGCGTCACATATTTCTCGTAATTCACGATCGCCGCAGTTTTCACTCCCGCTGCCATCGCCATTTTTGCCGCTGCTGGCGTTAAGGCCGGCTGCCGAGCCATCCCCTCGAGGTCTGGATTCACGATGATCTGGCCGTCGTAGCGTAAGTCCACCGATTCGAGCTTGTCGAACTGCTGCCGCCACTGCTGCACATGCGTCACGTACGTTTTGTAGCGCTGCAGATAATTCCCTGAACCGAGATGCACCAGGACTTCGCCGTTCGCATCGGCGGCCAGCACTTTCACGTCCTCGGGGTCGGCGAGATCCACCTCGCTCAGTTCCTGGGAATAGTGGGCGCCGCCCGAATCAAGTTCGCGAACCAGATCGTTGTAATTCTTCATCCGCGCCGCACGCGTCGAGAGCGGCTCGCCGGCATTCATGCCCACAATCACGGCGAAGGAATACTTGTGCTTGCCGCCCGGAGCGAGTTCCATCAGCGTGCCCCCGGCGTCGATCAGCGAGATGTGCGCGCCGACGCGCGCAAAGGCAACCGGCGTGCGTTCATGAATCTCGATACGCAGGCGATTCGGCACAAAGCGCATCACGCTCGCCGATTCCACCCACGGAATCTGCTCCAGTTGCTGCTTGCGCTGCGCCAGCGGAACGAAAAAAATATTGCGGCCAATATCTCCGCCCATCGCCTCCATGATTTGCGCGTGCGCGACGTGCTCGGCGCCGGCAACTTCAATCTGGTCGCTGGAATCGATGCGAAAACGCCAGGAGTGCTTCCCGTAGCGGTAGAGGCCCAACCCGGCAGCTCCCAGAATCGCAAGAACGACGAGTGCCGCCGCGACCCACATCAGCCGATTGGCAGTCTTTTGGGGGAGTGATCCGCGCCGGACAGAGACGCGCTTTTGCCCGCGCAGAAATGGGGATTCCTGCTCCGCTTCCAAATCGACGAGCCGTGCGTCGTCGAAGGGCTCGCGCTCGGGAGCCTGGTGCTGAGAAACTTCGCTGGGAAGCGGATACAAATCTTCCTGTACCGCGGCAGAACTTGATTTCGGCGCCACTCGTCGAGTCAGTTGTCGACAGAAAACCGCTGAGCAAAATTACTATAACTGGTTTTCGCGAATTGAGACAGTGCCAAGTTGGTTCGCAACGGGTTTTCTGTAAATGGCTATCCCGGTCTCGTGAGCGACGGAGCGCACAGCCATGTAAAATGAGCCCGAAAGCAGTCGACCATGATCAGTAGGATAGATCATTTCGTGTTAACCGTTGACTCGCTCGAAGCGACGTGTAAGTTCTACGAGCGTGTGCTGGGCTTGAAACGCGTCGATACTCCTGGTCGGCCCACGGCGCTGACATTTGGACACAACAAGATCAACATTCATGAGGTCCATCATACCTTCGATCCGAAAGCCGCAGCGCCTACCCCTGGGGCCGCCGATTTTTGTCTAATCACAGAGCGAGCGCTCGCCGAGGTGCGTTCTCACATCGAAGCCTGTGGCGTCGCTATCGAAGTTGGTCCGATCAAGCGCACCGGCGCAGCGGGAGCCATGACCTCACTTTATTTTCGCGACCCCGACGGCAATCTCGTCGAGGTCAGCGAGTATGACCGGTAGACCTCACTGGGACCTAAGTTTGACTCTTGCTCACAGTCGCCAGCTTCTCCAGAATCATCGCCCCCAACTGCGAGACGCTGCCAGCGCCCAGGGTCAGCACCATGTCGCCCGGTTGGGCAAGCGCGACAACCGTGGCGGCGGCGGCGGAAAAAGAGGAAGCGTACTCCACGCTCCGCTTCCCTGCCCCAGCAATGCGGCGGGCAAGGACTTCCGCCGTGATGCCTTCGATGGGCTTCTCGCTGGCCGGATAAATGTCGAGTAAACATATCGTGTCGGCGTCGGCGAACGCGGTCGAGAACTCATCCATCTGATCGCGAGTGCGAGTAAACCGGTGCGGCTGGAAGATCACATGCACACGACGAAATCCGCACTGGCGGGCGGCCGCCAGCGTGGCCCGGATTTCCGTCGGATGGTGGCCGTAATCGTCTATCACGCTGACGCCCGCTGCTGCGCCTTTGAAATGGAAGCGGCGGTCCACGCCGCGAAAACCGTCAAGCGCGGAACGGATCGTCTCCGCGGGAATGTCGAGCGCCGTGCCCACCGCAATGGCCGCCGTCGCGTTCAGCACGTTGTGCGTTCCCGGCACGTACAGCGTGAACTCTCCGAGATCTTTCTCTTTGTAAGTAACCTGGAAACGGATGAGCGGACTGTGCTCTCCGGCACCAACCGACGACACCGTGCGGATCAGGAAATCGGACCCCTGACTGGTTCCGTATGTCGTCACCCGCCGATGCACGTGCGGCAACAAACGCCGCAGCACCGCGTCGTCATTACAGCCGACGACCAAACCATAAAACGGAACGCGCTCCATAAATTCGAGGAACGTACGGCGAACGTCGCGCATGTCGCGGTAGCAGTCCATATGCTCGCGGTCAATGTTCGTGACCACCGAGAGAATCGGCGACAGCTTCAGGAACGACCGGTCGCTTTCGTCCGCCTCGGCAACCAGGTATTGCGATTTGCCGAGCCGCGCGTTCGAGCCCATCGCGTCCACCCGCCCTCCAACCACGACCGTGGGATCGAGGCCACCAGCGGCCAGCACGGCTGCGACCATTGAAGTCGTAGTGGTCTTCCCATGCATGCCGGCAATCGCGATGCCGTACTTCAACCGCATCAACTCGGCCAGCATCTCGGCGCGCTGAATCACCGGTACATGCAACCGCCGAGCTTCGACAACTTCAGGGTTATCGACCGAAATTGCGGAACTCGTAACCACAACGTCCGAGCCGGCAATGTTGGCGGCGGCGTGTCCCTCAAAAATGGCCGCGCCCAAAGCACCAAGTCGCTGTGTGACCGCCGAAGTTTTCAGGTCGGAGCCGGAAATCTGATAACCAAGATTCAGCAGCACCTCGGCAATCCCGCTCATGCCGATGCCACCAATCCCCACGAAATGAATGCGCTGAATCTTGGCGAACATAAGAACTTAGTCCCGAAACAAACGCCGATGATAGACCATTTCACCGCCGAGACGCCGAGGACGCCGATCGAAATCGGCCTTCCGCTGTGCTTTCCCTGTGACCTCCGTGGTCAAGTCTTTTCTAGCGAACGCGGCGGCCTCTTCAGTTCAATGTTCTGCCGCAGCCAACTGTACTACCATCTCGGCAATCTCCTCGACTGCCTTAGGATGCGCCAAAGATTTTGCTGCCGCGGACATGCCCTGCAGCCGCCGCGCATCGCCGATCAGGGCTGCAATCGTATCGACCAGGTAAGCCGCGCCCAAATTGCTCTCTTCGACTACGACCGCCGCGCCCGCGCGTTCCAGCGCCCGCGCGTTCACATTTTGATGATCATCCGCGGCCGCCGGGAACGGCACGAAAATCGCCGGCTTGCCTGCCGCTGTAATCTCACCAACCGTGCTCGCGCCCGAACGGCAGACGAGCAAATCGGCGCGCCCGAAAGTTCCCGGCATATCGTCAATGAACTTGTGGACCTCGCCCGAGATTCCCGACTGCTGATAAGCGGCCAGCACATGCTCATAATCGCGCTGCCCAGTCTGGTGAATAATATGGATCCCGGGAATCCTCGCGCGCAAACCGGCCAGCGACTCAATCATCGCTTGGTTAATGGCGCGTGCGCCCTGGCTGCCTCCAAAAACCAGCAGCGTGGGCGCACCCGCGACTTCCGAAGAAATAGATTTGGGTGGAATGGCAAAGAACGCCAAGCGCACCGGCACACCCGTCACCCGGCAGTTAGGAAAATAGCGGCAAGTTTCTTCAAAGTGCACCGCCGCCGCGGAAACCCAGCGCGCGATCATTCGATTGGCAAATCCCGGCACGACGTTCGGTTCGAAAGCCAGGGTCGGAAGTTGACGGCGAATCGCGGCCACCATCGCCGGTCCGGAGGCGTAACCCCCGACTCCAATCACCACCTCGGGATCGAACTCCGAGAGCATCCGGGAAGAAGCCGCAATCGCACGCGGCAAATCGAACATCGTCTTCGCCCGCGTCATTAGGCTGACATTTTTCAGCGCGCCGACCTGAATCAGCTCCAGAGCGAAGCCAGCCTGCGGCACCAGCCGCGTTTCGATACCGCGAGCTGTGCCGATGAAGAGAATTTCAGCGCCAAATTGCTTCTTTAGTTGTTGGGCGATGGCCAGCGCCGGAATAACGTGGCCGCCAGTGCCTCCGCCCGCGATGATGATGCGCATGAATGATGGTTCCTGAGCGCTTCCCAAAAGTGTCGCACGATGCCTGCAAGAAAGGCGACACGACGCGACTTCTCAGCTCACCTATTTCTAAAATCGGGGGAAGGCTCCGCTGCCGGATTCGTTATAGCATCCGAAATCAGGCGCTTTGCCTTTATCGCTTCAGGAACAAAGCACCCGACAGCAAGTGCGATACCAAAGACGAACATTCCGAGGAGAATCAGGGAAGACGAACCTCGTAATGAGACCGCACCGAACGCCACCATGCTGAGCCAAAAGATCATAAAGAGAGCCACGAGCGGGTGGATAAACATCGTCACGGAAACTCGCGCACCGACACCATTCGGCATTATGTGGCCCCAGATCATGGGCAAGAACGAATTACGATAAAGAATGTCTCTTCGAAGCTTAAACGACTCTATCGGAAACGGACCCGATGAACGGCGCAGTTACTTGATTGCCGAAAGGCCACATTCTGCGAAGCGATTCCCGGAATGTGGGCCTGTTCCGCACTATTGATCGGAGCCGTTCGACAACAACGTGCGGCGGCTCATTCACTTCGATATGAAAACGATAGAACGGCATGACGTTCCGATGTAACTTTAGCAGACTGTACTCGCGCTACAGGTGGAGACAACATTGTACGTTCCTACATGGGTTTGCTACGTCGCATCCGCAAGTCTTCGTAGAGACTGCTCATACGGTGCGCGCGCAATGCCGCGCTCCGTGATGATGGCGGCTACGTATTTTGCGGGTGTTACATCGAACGCAGGATTCTCGATCTCGACTCCATCGGGCACCATTTGCTTGCCACCAATGTGCGTAACTTCTCTCGCGTTGCGCTGCTCGATCGGAATTTTGCTCCCATCAGGCGTGGCGAGATCGACGGTTGAAATCGGGGCCGCAACATAGAACGGGATGCCGTGCTCTTTGGCGAGGACGGCGACGGTGTAGGTGCCGATTTTATTGGCCACGTCTCCGTTGGCGGCAATGCGATCGGCACCGACGACGACGGCTCCGATCTTGCCTTGCTGCATCATAGCTCCCGCCATGTTGTCGGAGATGACGGTGGTGGGGATACCGTCCTTCATCAGCTCCCACGCGGTGAGGCGTGAGCCCTGCAGAAAGGGACGGGTCTCGTCGGCGTAGACGTGAATTTTCTTGCCTTGCTCGACCGCCGCGCGGATGACGCCGAGCGCAGTGCCGTAGCCGGCGGTGGCGAGCGCTCCGGCATTGCAGTGGGTGAGTACGCCGCCGCTCGACGGCATGAGGGCGGCGCCGTGGCGTCCCATGGCCTGGTTGGCGGCGATATCTTCGGCGTGCATGCGCTGGGCTTCTTCGATCAGCGCTTGCTGGATCTGCGCGATGGGGCGTGAGCGGAGCGATTCGAATTTCTCCGTCATGCGCCGGATCGCCCAAAATAAATTCACCGCAGTGGGGCGCGTCTGGCGGATGGTTTCGCAGATCTGGTCGAAGTCTTTTTTGAGATCGGCGACGTTCTCCGCTTTGGAATTTTTCGCGCCGAGCGCGATGCCCATGGCAGCGGCTACGCCAATGGCAGGCGCTCCCCGGACAACCATGTTGCGGATTACGTCGGCAACCTGCTGGTGCGTGGTGCAGGTTACATACACTTCCTCGGTGGGCAGCTTCGTCTGATCGATGAAGACCACGCCGGATTTGGTCCATTCCAGGGTTTGGATCATATGGTCGTAAGGTTGAAAGCCTTCTTTTAGACTAACGGATAATCGGAACCTGCGGCGCGGCGTCTTCGGGCAGAACGCCGAGAATGCGCGGATCGTCCGCCACCTCGATTGCCCGCTTGTAGGGACGGAAGCCGCACTTCATGTAGAAACTCAGGGCCATCGGACCATCCAAACTGCAAGTGTGCAACCAGACCCGCGCCGTCGAGTCACTCCATGCCCGGTCGAGCAGTTGCGTCATGAACGGCCGCCCGAAACCCTTGCCGATTGCTTCAGAAAACAGCGCGAAGCTTGTAATCTCAACGTTGGGAGACTGGGAACGGTCGAGTTCGGCAATTCCGATTTCGCTCCTCTCGCATTCGGCGAGGAAAAATTCGATGTTCGAGTTATGCAGCGCCGCGGCCAGCTGCGCGTCCGTCATCTGCAGCCGGCTGAACCACAACCACGCCGCACCTGCGCGCCGGTAACGAGCGCGATACCAGTCGAGCTTGGGATTTTGCATCAGCAGCAAGCGCACTCCGCTCGATGAGATGTGGAGTGGAGGCCGTTTGAGCATCTCGAGGTAGGTCACAACCGATGCGATTTTTCCCGGAGCCAAGTCTGTATATCCGTCGGGAATCATTTCGCAGCGTTGGCCTCGCGTTGAGCGATGTGCTCGCGGCGTACATCGTTGGCGGTAAAGACTGCAATGAACGGTGCGGGCGCAGCGCCTTTCTCCACGTTCGGCCGGCCATGGGCATCTTCGCGCTCGACCAGGCACATCGCGCCCACGACTCTAAAGCCGAATTCTCGCGCCGCTTCGATGGCTTGCACGGTGGAAGATCCGGTGGTGCAAACATCGTCCACAATCACCACGCGCGCGCCTTTTTCGCGAAAGCCCTCGATGCGCTGGCCAGTGCCGTGCTGCTTCTCCGCCTTACGCACAAGGAAGCCGTGCAGAGTTCCACTAGTCACAGCAACGGCCACCACGATGGGGTCGGCACCCAAGGTCAGTCCGCCGATGGCATCGGCGTGCCAGCCTTGGCCGCGCATTTCATCAAGGAAGACTCGGCCGACCAGTTGCGCGCCACGGGCATCGAGCGTAGTAGTGCGGCAATCGATGTAATAGTCGCTCGTGCCGCCGGACGACAACTGAAACTCGCCCAAGCGAAATGACTTGAGCGCCAGCATTTCTAATAGCTCTTGTCGTGCGCTGGACATGAATTTCTACGATAGCACGGGAATTCTCTACGTGAGTGTGGGGCCGAGCGCCCGGCCACAGAACTGAAAACGGAAAGCTGAGTACTGAGTTTCACCGCCTACATCGTCTTCAGCTCAGCACTAACCCGCAACTTCGCTTCGGTCGCTTTCTGGACGTCTTCTACCGTCAGGCCGGGAGCAATCTCTTCAAGCAGCAAGCCTTCTGGTGTAACTCGGATATAAGCCATCTCGGTGACAATTGTGTCCACAACCTTCACGCCGGTCAGGGGCAGTGTGCATTTCTTCAGGATCTTCGGCTGCCCATCTTTGGTCGCATGTTCCATGGCGACGATCACGCGCCGCGCTCCCGCAACCAGGTCCATGGCGCCGCCCATGCCTTTGACCATTTTGCCCGGAATCATCCAGTTCGCAAGGCTGCCAAGTTCGTCGACTTCCATCGCGCCCAGCACGCTGAGGTCAACATGCCCGCCGCGAATCATCGCGAAAGAATCGGCGCCCGAAAAGTAGGAGGTCCCCGCCAGTTCGCTGACCGTTTCTTTTCCCGCGTTGATCAGGTCCGCGTCTTCCGTTCCTTCGAGGGGATACGGCCCGATGCCAAGCATGCCGTTCTCGGATTGAAAAATCACGTCCAAGCCCGGCGGAACAGAGTTGGCAATCAGCGTCGGCAACCCGATGCCGAGGTTGACGTAAAATCCGTCGCGCAATTCGCGGGCAACGCGCTGCACGATGCGTTCGCGTTTGTCGGTGCCTTTTGTGGTCTTCGGTAAGGTTGACATGTTTCCTTCGATTCTGGTCCGGTGATGAGGAGGGACGGCGTTCGCTATTCGCCTTCGCCGTCAGCGCGATCTCGGCGAACGACGAACAGCGAATAGCGAACGACGTGCACCAGCTATCCTGCTACTGACTTTCTCACCGTCCGTCTTTCTATTCTCTTCTCGTACAGCTCGCCCTGGAAGATTCGTTTTACGTACACGCTCGGCGTATGAATCAGGTCGGGATCGAGTTCGCCGGGTTCGACCAGGTGTTCGACTTCGGCGATGGTGATCTTGGCCGCGGTGGCCATCATGGGATTGAAATTGCGCGCGGTTTTGCGATAGACCAGGTTTCCCCACTTGTCGCCCTTCCAGGCCTTGACGAAAGCGAAGTCGGCCGTCAGCGCGCGCTCCATGAGGTATGGGCGGCCGTCAAACTCGCGCACCTCTTTGCCCTCGGCGACCACCGTTCCGACGCCGGTGGGCGTAAAGAACGCGGGAATGCCCGCGCCCCCGGCCCGAATCCGCTCGGCAAACGTGCCTTGCGGAACCAGTTCGAGTTGCAAGCTGCCGCTCAACACCATCTGTTCAAGCAGTCGGTTTTCGCCGACGTAGGTTCCGACGTGCCGCCGGATCTGGCCATTGGCCAGAAGCAGTCCCATGCCGACGCCATCGATGCCGACGTTGTTGCTGATGGTGTTGAGGTTCTTGACGCCCTTGTGGGCAAGAGCCCGGATCAGGTTCTCCGGCATCCCGCACAAACCGAATCCGCCCACCATAATGGTGGCTCCGTCAAACACGTCCTGGATCGCCTCTGCAGCGCTCGCGACGACTTTATGCATAGCAGGAGAATTCTATAGGAAATTAGAGCAATCGGGTCATCGGGCCGTGGGATGACCTCAGATCACCCGATGGCCCGATCACCCGATTTCTCCCCACGCCTCCGTGGTGGGGTTTTCCTCAACTGGTGCGCGCGCTCGAATTCCGCAGCCAGTTCTCGCGAATCCAGATTCTCGCGGATGTGCGCGAGGCGCTGCTCAAGCTTCTGTAGCGCGTCGCTCAGGTTCTTGCGATTGGTGATGGCGATGTCGCGCCACATCGAATAGGGACTGCCGGAAATGCGTGTCATCTCGCGCAGGGCTCGTCCCCCGATGTCGAGCACCGGCGCGTCAGCGCCGAATTCGTCGACCAGCGCTGCGGCCAGAGCGGTGGAGATCATCTGCGGCAGATGGCTGATCCAGGCGCAGAAGCGATCATGATCGGAGGGATCGAGAATCGCGATTCTGGAGCCGATCTTTTCCACACAGTGGATAAATTCTCCGCATTGTCCGGCGTGAACGTTCTGGCCGGGAAGCGGCGTGAAGAACCAGACGGAACCTTCGAACAGATCGGCGTCAGCAAACTCCACGCCGGCGTTTTCTTTGCCCGCCATGGGATGCCCGGCGAGGAATCTTTGACCGGCGCTTCGTCCGAAGGATTTCACGGCGTGCTGGACAATTTGCGCCTTCGTGCTGCCGACATCGGTTACGAGTGTCTTGGCGAACAGCGCTGGACCGAGCCGACCGATCAGATCGAGGATCGGGACGACCGGTGTTGCCAGCACCACCAGATCGCTTCCGCGCACAGCCTCTGTTGGATTGGAAGTTCCAGCTTCGATGGCGCCGCAGTACTTGGCCCGCTTTAGAACTGGAGCGCGATCGCACCCGATGATTCGTCCGGCAAGCTGGCGTTTCTTCAGGGCAAGGCCGAGTGAGCCTCCGATCAAGCCCGTTCCGATGATAGTGACTTGTTTGAAGACCATGGGTAAATTTGTGATTTGTGATTTGTAATTTGCAATTTGTGGATTTTGTTTTCCAATTACCAATTACAAATCGCAAATTACAAATTAGTTTCTACGCGATCTCGCGTCCCACCGCTGGCGCGATCATGCGGAGCTCGTCCATCAACTGCGCAAACTGTTCCGGATAAAGCGACTGCGCGCCGTCGGAAAGCGCTTTTTCCGGCTGGTGATGAACCTCTATGAGCAACGCGTCGGCGCCGGCGGCCACGGAGGCACGCGCCATGGGAGCGACTTTATCGCGGCGTCCGGTGCCATGCGACGGATCGGCGGTCATGGGCAGGTGCGAGAGTTTATGAATGATCGGAATCGCGGAAATGTCCATGGTGTTGCGCGTGTAGGTTTCGAAAGTGCGGATGCCGCGCTCGCAGAGAATGATTTCGTAATTGCCGCCGGCGAGCAGGTATTCAGCGGAGAGCAGGAGTTCTTCGATAGTGGCCGCGATGCCGCGTTTGAGCAACACGGGTTTGCGAATCTTGCCCAGTTCGCGCAGCAGGTTAAAGTTCTGCATGTTGCGCGCCCCCACCTGGAAGATGTCGATATAAGGCAACATCAGCTCGATCTGCGAGATCTCCATGACTTCGCTGATGACGAGCAGCTTGAAACGATCGCCCGCTTCGCGCAGTAATTTCAAGCCGTCAGCGCCGAGTCCCTGAAACGAATAGGGAGAGGAGCGGGGCTTGAAGGCGCCGCCGCGGAGAACGCGCGCTCCGGCATTGGCGATCAATCCGGCGACGGTGAACAGTTGCTCGCGGGATTCGACCGAGCAGGGCCCGGCCATGACGACGATTTTCTTGCCGCCGATTTCAATCCCGTTCGCAAACTTGACTACGGTACCTTCGGGACGAAAATTGCGGCCGGCCAGTTTGTAGGGTGAAGTGATGCGGTGAACTGCCTGCACCCCCGGCATCATTTCGACTTCGCTGGCGTCGAAATTATGAGGAACGCCGACGCCGCCAAGAACGGTCTGGCGCTCTCCGGTGGAGCGGTGGACTTCAAAGCCGAATTGGACCAGTTGGTCGATCACGTGCTGAATCTGATCTTCACTGGCCGAATCTTGCATTGCGACGATCATGAGTGGTCTCGTTTTGCACGGCCGGAACACGCGGGCAGTCACGTCCGCAGCTCGGCTCAAAATGCTCTAGGGAAGTTCTGATTAAGTCCCCGGGGTCCTCCGTGTACCCCTGTGTACCCTGTGGTTAATGCCTTCTGCCGACACTTGATCAAAACTTCCCTAGAACTGATCTCACAAATGATTCTTGGGGCGTGATGCCCGGCCCTCAGGCTAACGCCCGCATTTTCTGTGGCTCGGAGTGGCACGGCTCAACAGCTTGCGCAAAAAACTAAGGTTTCGTATCAGGGCATCGCTTTAGCGATGCCGCAAGTCTTTCGCAATCAGACGCCCCTTTAGGGGCTGGCGCGCGAAGTTAGACTTTTTCCGCAGCCTGTTAAGCCGTGCCCCTCCCAAAACCATTTATCAGGTCAGTTCTATTCCTTCAGTTGCGAATCGATCTCCGTGTCGCGAACCGTGTGTCCGGAGCCGGGAACGATTTCGTGTTTTTCGATGCTGCGCATTACGTCAATAATTCGCTCGTAGATCTGCGCCAGATCGCGCTCGCCTAAGGGACCGGTGCTGCTGCGCTGCACATTATCGATCACCTCACGCTCGCGGCCCGGTTCGTAAATGGGCAGGCCGGTATTGCGTTTCAGCCGTCCAATTTCGACTACCGCGGCGGCGCGCTCGTTGAGCAGTACAGCCAGTTTGCGGTCCAGGTCGTCGATCTTCTTGCGCCAATCGGAAATGTCCATGGAAGCTGTTTTGCTGTTCACTGTTCACTGTTCGCTGTTCGCTGTTCGCCGTTCGCTCTTCGCTCTTCGCTTTTGGCTGTTCGCTCTTGGCTCCTAGCTCACCCGTCGAAATCCAAAGACTACGGCCAATCATCGGCGCGCTAAGAAAACGATCTAGGATGTTTCGACAAAAAGCCAAAAGCTAACAGCTAACAGCGAACAGCTGCCTCACAAATTCTGCCACACTCCCGGCTTCTCGTCCCGGATTTTGTTCGATCAACTGCACGATGGCGCTGCCGACCACTGCGCCTTCCGCGAATTTGCCGACAGCCGCGAATTGCGCCGGGGTCGAGATTCCGAAGCCAACAGCCACGGGAAGCCTGGTGAAACGGCGAATGCGCTTGACCAGGGCCCGTGCGTCTCCTGTCATCTGCGGGCGCGCGCCGGTAACGCCGGTGCGGGAGATCGCGTAAATAAATCCCGTCGAAACCTGCGCAATCAACTTCAGACGCTGATCGGTCGAGGTGGGCGCAGCCAGAAAAATGGTTGCGAGATCGTTCTTGCGAGCCTCGCGCAGATACTCGGCGGATTCTTCGACAGGCAGATCAGTGATCAGCGTTCCATCAATCCCCGCAAGCCGCGCCACCTGGCAAAACTTAGGGAGGCCCATGCGCAAGATGGGATTAAGGTAGGAGAAAATCACCAGGCCAACGGATTGCGAATGCTCACGAATCTCAGCGGCAAGCGTGAGTACATTCTGCAGCGAAGTCCCGTGTTTAAGCGCCCGCTCGCTGGCGCGCTGAATGACCGGCCCATCGGCAAGAGGATCGCTGAACGGCACACCCAGCTCAATCACACTCGCGCCCGCGTCAGTGGCGGCCAGGATGACCTCACGCGTGGTGGCAAGATCGGGGTCGCCGCAAGTTACGTAGGCGATGAGCGACGGCTTATTTTCGAAATGAAAAGGCACGAAGGCATTGTAGATTGCAGAGGTTGGATTGCAGAAGTGGGGTGGGCTCCAGTGGACCCGCTGGCGGCTTTCCTTTCCCTGCCCATGCTGCCTAAGCTGTAAGATTGAAGATCGGATTTGCGTATATACATTTGTATAGATTGTTGGTATTATGGATTTACGGGTTGACGGATTTGATTGGGATGACGGCAACCGCGCCAAATGCCAAAAACATGGGGTATCGATTGCGGAGATCGAGGCTCTGTTTGTGCACGTCCCTCGCGTTGCGCCCGACCCAAAACACTCGGCGGACGAGGACCGTCTAATTGCAGTCGGGAAAACAAGCGCAGGGAGGCCGCTTTTCGTGGCTTTCACGATGCGCACGACAAGTGGACGCCGTTTGATCCGCCCGGTCACCGCTCGGTATATGCATGCCAGGGAGATTGCAGCTTATGAAAAAGCGGCCTACGAGAAGGAAGGTACCACAGCTAAGAACCGATAAGCAGGCCGAGGCGTTTCTTGCCTCAGACCTCTCCAACCTCGATTTCTCACAGTTTAAGCCGGCACGCTTTGAGTTCGAGAAAAAGGAAGAACAGATCAACATGCGCGTACCGAAGCCATTGCTCGCGGCAGTGAAAGCTCGCGCAAAGGCGCGCGGTATCCCGTATACGCGTTTTATTCGGGAAACTCTCGAACAAGCAGTCACTGCGGCGAAGTAGCGTAGGGGAAGTGGGGAGCACTGGCACTGCCCCACTCAAGCCAAAGGAGGGCTTGAGTGGGCCACCGGCGATCAAAACAATGACGGCTTTCCGCCACAAGCTTCCACGGTGCGCTTAAAGGCTCTCGCAAACCTCACGACGTAGTCGTTATCGCTGCCGTAAGCTTCCACTGCGAAGATGACAGACGTATCGTCGGGCTTCGCGCCGACTTCAGGCAGCCAGGAGTACCTACTCGTTATCTTCTTCTCGTCATTTCGGGTGCGAATGGTGATAAAGGAGGGCACCTCAGTGCTGGAGTCCCGCCCCTTTGAGAACGTGATGTTGGTGGGGTCAATGTCGCCGAGTTCGAAGAAGTAGTCGATTCTGGTCGGCTTCTTGTCAGGAGCAGGCTCTCCGTTAGCGAAGGGTTCTTGATGGCTCGACGCCGAAAAATGCACTCGGCAACCGGCAAAATCGTCGAGTCTCAGGGAACGCACTTCATGGCCTACCCAGTAGTCCCCCGACCCGCTTTCCAGCGAGGTCTGCATCCAGCGCAGCATCTCTTTTGCGGTGGGATCGTGCCGATGCTGCGACTGTGCAAATGCTGGCGACGCAAGCAGAAGCGCAAGCGCCATCAGAGATCGATAGGTCCTCATTGCGTCCCGATCCAACTTCCTCGCCATTGCCTGATTTGATAACCGTGCCAGCTCCAAACGGCCGCGTAGACTTGGTGCGCTCAAGAAACCAAGGCTCGGAGTGAACGGCGCCGAGCACATGAAGGTTGTCGAGATTCCTGGAAGCGTTGCAAGCCTCGCGGCATGAAAGAAGCTTACACCCGCCAGTACCGCGAGATCAGTGATACCCAGGTTAGCGCCCAAAAAACGGGCGCGAACCTGGGGCACGAAACGTCAGACGTGCTGGACGCCCTAGCCGCCCGAACCGGGCTTGGCCAACTTGAATTTCATCCTGATTGTCCCTTCGATCGAGTAGGGGCAAGGTTGGCCGGTCCTCCTGCCTTTATAGCTGTTTTCCCGACCAACACATCGTATCCGGACAGTTTTCTCAGCCACACCCTCACGTTTCATATCCCCCGCTGCAAAATCAACCTCGAAGCCTCCACTCCAGCACCTTGAATTCGGGCATCGAATGAGGCCGCCGCGCTCGCGCAGGCTCCATCGGATAGGACGGCGGTTGTATGCCGATTCCCCTATGGTGCCCTCAACGATGGCGTCCTCCAGGTTTGGGAAGAGTTTCTCGAAGGTCGTCTCACTGACGAAAGGACTCTTGAACCTGTCTATCGGTTCGCCCATTGTTCAACTCCCGTTTAAAGGCTATTGAGCCCGGTGCCCAGCTTCAGATTCTCCCGCAAAATCCCCACGTCTTTGTCGCCCCGCCCGGAGATATTGACGATCACAATTTCCGACTTCTTCATCTTCGGAGCGCGCTTGATGACTTCAGCAACGGCGTGCGCAGATTCGAGCGCAGGAATAATGCCTTCGGTTCGAGCCAGCAACAAGGTTGCCTCGAGCGCTTCGGCGTCGGAGGCGGGAACGTATTGCGCGCGACCCGTATCTTTAAGCATGGCGTGTTCCGGCCCGATCGACGGGTAATCAAGCCCCGCAGAGACCGAATGCGTAGTTGCGATCTGCCCGGACGCATCCTGCAGCACGTAAGAATAAGTTCCCTGCAGAACGCCCGGCGAACCGCCGCGAAAACGCGCAGCATGTTGGCCCAAAGCCTCGCCGCGGCCGCCGGCTTCGACTCCGATGAGTTTGACTTTCTTGTCTTTCAGGAAGTCGTAGAAGATACCGATAGAATTCGATCCTCCGCCGACGCAGGCGATGATGGCCGTGGGAAGTTTGCCTTCAGCTTTCCGAATCTGGACGCGGGCCTCGCGTCCGATGACCCGATGAAAATCGCGCACCATGGTCGGATAGGGATGCGCTCCAAGCACGCTGCCGAGCAGGTAGTGCGTGGTGCGCACGTTGGTGACCCAGTCGCGCATGGCTTCGTTGATGGCGTCTTTGAGCGTGCGCGAACCAGAATCGACGCCGCGAACTTCAGCGCCCAGCAAGCGCATGCGGAAGACGTTAAGTTCCTGGCGGCGCATGTCCTCGGTGCCCATGTAAACCACGCACTCGAAGCCGAGCAGCGCGCAAACAGTGGCCGTCGCGACTCCATGCTGGCCGGCGCCGGTTTCGGCGATGACGCGGTGCTTGCCCATGCGCTCGACGAGCAAGCCTTGGCCAAGACAGTTATTGATTTTGTGCGCGCCGGTGTGGAGCAGGTCCTCGCGCTTGAGATAAATTTTCGCGCCGCCAAGTTTCGCGGTCAGGCGGCGGGCGAAGAACAGCGGCGTAGGGCGTCCAGCGTACGTCTTCAACAGTTGGTCGAGGCGTTGCTGGAATTTGCGATCGCGCTTTGCTTTTTCGTATGCGCTCTCCAGTTCTTCGAGCGCCGCCATCAGCGTCTCCGGAACGTAGCGCCCGCCGTAAACGCCGAAACGACCGGCCATGGTGGCTTTTGGCGGAGGCAATTGGTTAGGGGCCTTCTTGGCTGCGGGAGCGGTCGCCATCGTCAACTCGCCTCTTCCATAGCCCGCACAGCACGGATGAAGGCGCGGACCTTTCGGGGATCCTTATTGCCTGGCGCGTGTTCGACGCCGGAGGAAACGTCCACGCCCCACGGATGGAGAAGGTGGATCGCGTCCTGCACATTGCCCGGACGCAAGCCGCCGGCGACAATCAGCTTGCTGATGCTGTTGATGATTCCAGCCCAGGGCTGGACGCGTTCCCAGTCGAAAGTGTTTCCGGTGCCACCCGGTTTTTCCGCAGTCGAGGAATCGAGCAGGACGCCCGAGATCACGCCGGGGCGAAAGCCGTGGGTCTCGAGGAAGAGGTCGCCGTTCTGGGCGACGTGGATTTTGTGCACGCGTTTGCCCTTATAAGCTTCGTCTGGCTCTACCAGGCCAACCGCAACCGGATCCCATCCAGATTGCCCCTCTGGCCCGGCGAAAACTTTCGCCGGCCAGCTGCGGAAAATCGGCGGACGTTTCGAGCCGTTCGCGAGTTCCTGGAAGAGTGTACGGCTAAATTCCACGCTCTCATCGCCGCTCAATTGCACAGTTGTGAGACCCACCTGTTTAACGGCATCACGCACCTGATCCGCAGTCTGGTTGACGAAAACGCCGACTTTTTCAATTTGCTGCGGAAGCCTGGCGACGATCGAACGTGCGTTTTCTAAAGTGACGTGGCGCGAGCTCCGCGGATAGAAGACGAAGCCGAGCGCGTTCGCGCCCGCATCGGTGGCCGCGAGCGCGTCGTCAACGTTCGTGATTCCGCAGATTTTGATCCAAGTCATACGAACAGTTGTCAGCAAAATCCATTATCCACTGACCGCTATTCTTGCTTCATCCATTAATTTTGCCAGCGCTTCGCCTGGCCTTTCCGCTCCCATCAACGATTCGCCGATCAGGAACGCTTCGTAGCCGGCAGATCGCAGACGAGCTAATTCTGCGCCCGATCGAATGCCGCTTTCGGCCACGCGGACGCAGGTGGCGGGTATTTTTTCCACGAGCCGGAATGCGGTTTCGAGATTCACTTCGAAGGTGCGCAGATTACGACTGTTGATGCCAATCAAGTCGCAACCGGCATCGAGCGCGCGTTGCAGTTCCGGTTCGTCATGCGCTTCGCACAAAACGTCGAGGCTGTGAGATCGCGCGATCCCGGCCAGCGTCACCAATTCTTTCTGATCGAGTGCGGCGACAATCAGCAGAATGGCGTCGGCGTGATTTGCTCTGGCTTCGACGATCTGGATTTCATCGATGATGAAATCCTTGCGCAAGCAAGGAAGAGAACTGCTGGACGAGGCTTCGCGCAGATCGTCCAGCGAGCCCTGGAAAAATTGTTCGTCGGTCAATACCGACAGTGCGGCGGCGCCTGCCCGCTCGAGATCGCGCGCAAGTTCGGAGGGTCTGAAATCGGCGCGAATCAAGCCTTTTGAAGGCGAGGCTTTTTTCAGTTCGGCAATAACGGCGACCGCGAATCCGTCTTGCGCGACTCGGCGCAGCTGCTTCCGAAATCCCCGCGGAGTGTGCGCGGCGGCCGCGTCTTCCAGCGCCCGCAGGCTGGAGTCTCGCCGGCTCCCGGATGTGCGCTGGGATATGCGCCGGCGCGTGGCGGCGACAATCGTGTCAAGGGAGGCTGGCATGGCTGATGCTCAATTATACGGAAGCCGCCCGATTCGGGCAGAATCTCCGCTTCCAGCTTCGAGCTACGACCGACCACGAAAGCGCGTGCTTGAAGGGGTTTGAGGAAACCGACCCACCGTCTTGTGATGCTCATCATTGACCCGGCTTCCGGCAAGGTGCTATAAACGGTGCTTTGTGCGGCGGTGTGTAGTCTGATCCTGGGGCTATATGCCGAGGGCACAAGTTTTTCCGACGCGGCCAAATCGGCACTCCTCTTTATTGTTATGCCTGGCGGTGGAAGCGCGTTCGGAGCGTGTTCAGAACTTTGGTGGCGGCCGTACCGGTGGCGGATGGAATCCTCCCGCGGGCGGTTACCGCGCCGGAGCAAAATCACACGTCGCGACCCCTGAATAGGATCTCTTAGGAGGACTTTAATGCGCACTTGGAACGCCAATTTTGTGTCCGTGGGACACCGGTATGCGAAAAGACGATTTGCGAAAAGACTCTTTGCGAAAACTTCGGCAACGTTTGCAACTCTGCTGCTGACTGCCGGCCACGCGCTGGCGCAACCTGCCGAAGAAGGCGGCGAGGCGGCCCTGAAACTGCCCGACCTTTCTTCCGTTTCGTTTCTCGGCGTGAATGGCCATAGCCTGCTCATGATCGGGCTGCTGTTCTGCGTCTTCGGTCTCGGCTTCGGCATGGCCATCTTCATGCGGCTGAAGAACCTGCCCGTGCACCGCGCCATGCGAGAAATCTCGGAACTGATTTACGAAACCTGCAAGACCTACCTCATCACCCAGGGCAAATTTCTGATGCTGTTGTGGGCCTTCATTGCCGTCGTCATCGTGCTCTACTTTGGCGTGCTGCGGCATTTCGAAATTCCCCGCGTGGTCATCATCCTTGTCTTCAGCCTGGTGGGAATCGCGGGCAGCTATGGCGTGGCGTGGTTCGGAATTCGCGTCAACACCTTCGCCAATTCGCGGACCGCCTTCGCTTCCCTGCCCGGCAAGCCTTACCCCGTTTATCAGATCCCGCTCGAGGCCGGGATGTCGATCGGCATGATGCTCATCTCGGTCGAACTGCTGATCATGCTCTTCATCCTGCTGTTCGTGCCGGGCGACTATGCCGGCCCGTGTTTCATCGGATTCGCCATCGGCGAATCGCTGGGCGCGGCGGCGTTGCGTATCGCAGGCGGCATCTTCACCAAGATTGCCGATATCGGTTCCGATTTGATGAAGATCGTCTTCAAGATCAAAGAAGACGATGCCCGCAACCCCGGCGTCATTGCCGATTGCACCGGCGACAATGCCGGCGACTCGGTGGGACCGTCGGCCGATGGCTTCGAGACTTACGGCGTGACCGGCGTCGCGCTGATTACCTTCATTCTGCTCGGCGTCAAGGATCCCTCCATTCAGGTGCAGTTGCTGGTGTGGATTTTCGTGATGCGCATCATGATGTTGGTGTCCAGCGCGCTGGCGTATTTCATCAATGGCGCCATCGCCAAGGCCCGCTTCGGCAACGTGGACAAAATGAATTTTGAAACGCCGCTGACTACCCTGGTCTGGCTCACTTCGATTGTTTCGATCATTGCCACCTACATTATTTCCTCCATCATCATCCCCAGCCTGGGCGGCGACACCTCGCAGTGGTGGAAGCTGGCTTCGATCATCTCCTGCGGAACGCTGGCGGGAGCGCTGATTCCTGAACTGGTCAAAGTCTTTACCTCGGTGGAGTCGCGCCACGTGAACGAAGTAGTGACCTCAGCCAAAGAAGGCGGTGCATCGCTCGGCATCCTCTCCGGTTTTGTCGCCGGAAACTTTTCCGGCTATTGGCTGGGGCTGGCGATGGTCTCTCTGATGTCGATCGCCTACTTCTTCAGCCAGATGGGCCTGGGCGTAGCCGCCACCATGATTGCCGCGCCAGTGTTTGCCTTCGGCCTGGTGGCCTTCGGCTTCCTAGGCATGGGCCCGGTGACCATCGCCGTCGATTCCTACGGCCCGGTTACCGACAACGCGCAATCCGTCTACGAGCTTTCGCTGATCGAGCAGGTGCCCAACGTCAAGGCCGAGATCAAGAAGGACTTCAACATCGACGTAAACTTCGACCGCTCCAAGGACCTACTGGAAGAGAACGACGGCGCCGGCAATACCTTCAAGGCAACCGCCAAACCAGTGCTGATTGGAACCGCCGTAGTGGGCGCTACGACGATGATCTTCTCCATCATCATGGCCCTGACCAATGGCCTGACCGCGAACGTGGAGAAGCTCTCCTTGCTGCACGCTCCCTTCTTCTTAGGCCTGATTACCGGCGGCGCCATGATCTATTGGTTCACCGGCGCATCCATGCAGGCCGTGACCACCGGCGCCTATCGCGCCGTGGAGTTCATCAAGGCCAACATCCATCTCGAAGGCGCGGAAAAGGCATCCGTTGCCGACAGCAAAAAGGTAGTTGAGATCTGCACCAAGTACGCCCAGAAAGGCATGTTCAACATCTTTGTCGCGATCTTTTTCGCGACCCTGACCTTTGCCTTCGTGGAGCCGTTTTTCTTCATCGGCTACCTGATCTCGATTGCGATCTTCGGTCTCTACCAGGCCATCTTCATGGCCAACGCCGGCGCCGCCTGGGACAACGCCAAGAAGATCGTCGAAACTAAACTGAAGCAGAAAGGCACGCCGCTGCACGACGCCACGGTAATCGGCGATACAGTTGGCGATCCTTTCAAGGACACATCTTCAGTGGCCATGAACCCGGTAATCAAATTCACCACGCTCTTCGGACTGCTAGCGGTCGAACTAGCCGTCTCGCTAGCCCGCGACCAGGGCACCGGGCTGACGCACATACTGGCGATTGCATTCTTCGCAGTCTCAGTCTTCTTCGTATACCGTTCGTTCTACGGGATGCGAATAAGTTCAGAGTAAGCAAATTGCAAGTGTAGGACGGGCGCCCTCGCCCGCCCCCAGCTCGAAGAGCCGCAATTCTGAACCAAGATTCGAGCTGTGCAAGACAGGAAAGGTCCCAAGCGAAGTAGAGGAGGTCGGCTGTCCCTAAGTAAGCAAGACGATTGAAGCCGGAGCGGCGATCATCCGCTCCAGTAGTTAGTTGGAACTCGAACTCAAGCCCGCAGCTGCCAGCCGGCTGCCAACGCAGCTCAAGAGTTTCTCCGCTGCCTCTCCGGGATCTTGGCTGGCAAAGTTCTCGTCCAAAATAAGGAGAGAGACCGCCGGATCGATTTCCTCCAGCACCTTGCGCGTAGGCCTGCCATGCACGGATTGCATGCGCGCGGAAATCACCACCAGTTTCGCCTTGGTCGCCTTGAGCAGGATGCGGGCGTCGTCGACGGTCGCCGTGGTCAAGGCGTTGTATCCGGCACTGCACAGTACCTCCCGCAGGAACGTGCCCACATCCGTCGATTCACAAACGCAAAGCATGCGCGGCCTGGCGTCCCCGGCTTTTCCGCGCGAATAGCGCGAGCCTAAGTAGGCGGCCGTGATCGCTTCTTCGACCGATTCGTAGGTTTCAAATTGCGAGAGCAGGTTGGTCATAGCCAGCGTCTTGAGGATCTTCGGTGGCACTCCGCTAAGTTTCAGGTCTCCGCCCTTAGCTCGTGCCGCTTGCATCAGGCGCACCAACGCTCCGAGTCCGCTGCTGTCGATGAACTCTACCTGGTCGAGTTGCAGCACCACGTCGCTGTACTTGACAAAGGAATCTCCCACCTGAGCGTGCAACGTATAGACTTCATTTCCAGCCACGATCCGTCCGTGACACTGAATCAAGAGGACATCGCCGACCGGTCGGCTCTCCAGGCGCAACTGCATCCCGCCTCCTTAAGATTTGAAATGTGATTTAAACACGGATTCGTCCAGGGTGGTAGTGGGCCCGTTCGATCAGGGCTGATCCACGAATGGGCGGGTGGGGCGCGTAGCCAAGCCTTCCGCTGGTACAACCATGAAGTGGGCGTACCAGCCTTCGCGTCCTTCTCGCGAAGGGTGGGTAGCAGTCTGATCGCACTTTGGGACCGGCCCTTCACGCCGCGCGGCTGTTCTTACGCGGGCTGGGCGGGCGAGGGCGCCCGCCCTACACGAGCTACAACTGGCTCATTTTGGCCAGGAATTCGCTGTTGCTTCCCGCTTTGGCCAGCCGCTCGATCAGCAGCTCCATGGCTTCTACCGGAGACAGCGGGTTCAGCACCTTGCGCAGCACCCAGATACGCTGCAAATCTTCTTTCGGGATCAGCAGCTCTTCTTTGCGCGTGCCTGAGCGCTGGATGTCGATGGCCGGGAACGTCCGCTTATCCACCAGTTTGCGATCCAGGATGATTTCGGAATTGCCCGTGCCTTTGAATTCTTCAAAGATCACGTCGTCCATGCGCGAGCCGGTGTCGATGAGCGCGGTGGCGATGATGGTGAGTGAGCCGCCTTCTTCAATGTTGCGCGCCGAACCGAAGAAGCGCTTCGGACGCTGCAACGCGTTTGAATCGACGCCGCCCGAGAGCACTTTGCCTGAGGGCGGAACTATCGTGTTGTAGGCGCGGGCGAGGCGCGTGATGGAATCGAGCAGAATGACTACGTCGCGCTTGTGCTCGACTAGTCTTTTAGCCTTTTCAATCACCATTTCTGCGACCTGCACGTGGCGGGCCGCGGGCTCGTCGAAGGTCGAGGAGATGACTTCACCCTTGACCGAGCGCTGCATGTCGGTGACTTCTTCCGGGCGCTCGTCGATCAGCAGCACCATGAGCACGACTTCAGGATGATTCGCCGTGATCGAGTTCGCCACGTTCTGCAACAGCATGGTCTTGCCGGCGCGTGGCGGAGAGACGATCAGGCCGCGCTGTCCCTTGCCTAGCGGCGTGAGCAGGTCCATGACCCGCGCGCTGATATTTTCTTTCACGGTTTCGAGCTTCAACCGCTCCTGCGGATACAGCGGCGTCAGGTTGTCGAACAGGATCTTGTTGCGCGCCTCATCGGGCGACTCGAAATTGACCGCCTCGATCTTGACCAGCGCGAAATACTTCTCGCCCTCATGCGGAGGGCGCACCTGGCCGCTGATGGTGTCGCCGGTTTTCAGGTCGAACTTGCGGATTTGCGATGGCGACACGTAAATGTCGTCGGGCCCGGGCAGGTAGTTGTAGTCGGGCGAGCGCAGGAAGCCGTAACCGTCAGGGAGGATCTCCAGAACACCTTCGGCGAAGATGTGTCCTTCTTTTTCACTTTGCGCCTGCAGGATCTTGAAGATGAGATCTTGTTTGCGGAGTCCGCTGGCGCCGGGCAGCTCCAGAGATCGGGCGATCTTGGTCAGCTCGGTAATGTTTTTTTCTTTGAGTTCTGCGATGGTCATATTTACCTACGAGGTCATTTTTCTTCGGGAGGGATTTGTCTTTTTCTCTCGGAAGGGGATTGCTTTGCCGCCGTGCGGGCACACGGCGGAGCTGCTTAAGCAGCTCGCCGTTGTGCTTCGGCAAAGTTCTCGGGTTCGCTCAGGATGTCATGACGTTCCGCATCGGCGATCTTGTCAAACACCTGATTCATAGTTTCCTGAATGCGGGTATTCGGCTTATGAAACTTGCGCGTTGCCTTCGAGGCAAGCTGGCAAAGCATATACCGATTCCGCAAAGTATGTAGGGCGTCAAATACGCGATCAGAACGCATGTTCGTTCTTTCTCCTTGAAAAGGAATCACTTAGGTTAAGATCCCATCGTCTGGCCCCTGCGTGATGGTCGATGTCGGTTGCCCAGCCGCAATTCGGGCTAGGTTCAAAGGGATTTGCCAGGTTTACTCAAATAGATGCCCCGTCCGACCCGAAAGTTGCTCAAATCCTCAAGGAGTTCCACATCGCGGGCGGAGGTTCGTCGGGACCGTCAGAAAACTGCCTTCATGCCCAGAGAACGGCTAAGTATAACAAAGCGCTGGTGAAGGTCAAGAACAATTTGCGACCCGGAGGTAACCCTTGCAGCACCTGCTGCAAAGCCTAGATCAGCATCTACTTAAGAGCGTTCAGCCGAGTTGACAGGCGGGACTTGTAGCGCGAGGCTGTATTCTCGTGCAAAACGCCCTTCTGGATGGCCTTGTCGAGCGCCGACACGGTCTCCCGGTAGGTCTGGCTGGCGGCGGCTTTGTCGCCTTTCTCCAGGCTCTCGCGCAAACTCCGCAGAGCGGTGCGCAGTTGCGAGGAATTGGCCCGATTGCGGGCGGTACGCTTCGTTGTCTGACGGGCGCGCTTTAGCGCCGAAAAATGATTGGCCATGCGGCTTGATTACCTTTGTTTTTCCTAGATTCCCTAGGAAGATGTTCGGTGGTACCGAAGTTGTATTCTACGGGAGCAAGTCGCTGCTGGTCAAACAGATATGCATTCACCCGCAAGGTCGCCTTCAACCCCTATGGATAGGCTGAAGGTTCTGATCAATTCCTCCACCCCCATCGTGGTGATGGAGACAATAGAGGAACTGCGGGCAGTGCGTATGGTTCGAACCGCTTGCGCCGACTTGAACCTCGCGACATTTGAGTGGACAATTGCCAGCGGCCTGGCCCGCTCCGGCACGAGCGCCCCCGATCCGCAGTTCGACGATGCTTCACCTCCCGGCGGCTATGACGCAACTCGGCGAAGCGAATCCGAGCAGAACACCAAAGCAATTTACAACAGTCAGGATCCCGCGCAGATGCTGGGGAATTTGGAGGCTGTGTCGCTCGAGGCGACTTTCATCCTCAAGGATTTTCACCGGCACATGGAAGACGCAATCGTGGTCCGCAAGCTGCGCGATGTGGGCCAGAAGTTTTCCGCGAACCGTAGAACGGTTGTAATCACCGGCCCTCGCGTCGTGATTCCTCCGGAACTAGCTGGGTTGGTCGAATTCTTTGATCTCCCGTTACCGGATCGTCAACGATTGCGGCAGATCGTGGATGAGACCCTGTTTCGCATCGGCAAAAGCCACACCGTGCAAAGAGAGCTTGATGCCGCAGGACTCGATATTCTGGCGGGAGGGCTTCTCGGTTTGACCGAAGAGGAAGCAGAAAGAGCGATCTCGCAAGCCGTAGTAGCGCGCTACGCCGTCTGCGCCGAGTGCGTCGCTGACGTTCTTGAAGCAAAGAAAGCTCTGCTCAAACGCTCAGAGATGTTGGAGTTTGTGGATGCAAGCAACGACATGGCGAGTGTCGCCGGTTTAGACAACTTGAAAAGGTGGCTGGGGCAGCGTCGAAATTCCTGGGACGCACAGGCTCTCCAGTTCGGCCTCGATCCGCCAAAGGGCGTCATCATTCTCGGCGTGCAGGGATGCGGCAAGAGTCTATGCGCTCGCGCCATCGCTGGCGAATGGGGTATTCCTCTCGTGAAGTTTGATACCGCTGCCATCTACGACAAATTCATCGGAGAGACAGAAAAGAGAATTCAGAAAGTGTTCAAGGTCGCTGAGGGACTTGCTCCTTGCGTGTTGTGGATCGATGAACTGGAGAAAATATTTGCCGGAAGCGGCGCCGATTCCGCATCCGCCGACGCCGGCGTTTCATCGCGATTATTGGCGTCGTTTCTCTCCTGGATGCAAGACCGCAAAACGCCCGTCTTTGTCGCTGCGACCTGCAATAATGTCAGCGTGCTGCCTCCGGAACTGATTCGCAAGGGCCGCTTCGACGAACTCTTCTTCGTAAACCTCCCCAGCGCAACCGAACGAAAACAAGTCTTCGCCATCCAATTAACCAAGCGAAAACGCAATCCCGCCGATTACGACCTGGACAGAGTAGCGATCGCAGCTAAAGGCTTCTCCGGAGCCGAAATCGAATCAGCCGTGCAAACCGCCCTCTACGCCGCCTTCGCTCGCAAGCAGGAACTAAGCACCGAAGACCTGCTCACCGCGCTCTCGTCCACCGTGCCGCTCTCGACCACGCGAGCCGAGGAGATTGCTGAGTTGCGCGCCTGGGCAAAGGACCGGGCGGTGTGGGCCAATACTGCAGAAGGTGAGGCCAATTGTTTATAGGGCAGGCTCTACGATTGCTATTTACTCGCCTTGATTTCTGTATATAGTTTAGTTGATGGCGCGGGTTCACCCGATTTCGGCTTAGTTCGTCCTGCTGAGGATTGGACGAAGGCCGTCCCCGCACTTACTCCCGGCCCCTCATCGCCATCGATGTATCCACCGGGCGATGCTGCGAGTCATTAAGCTGATTTTCGATGCGCTTCTGGATGAGCTCCCATTCCGAGCGCAGCGTCATTTCCTTGATGGCGAACTTGGATTCCTTGCGAGCGTCATCCACGCGAACCGCCAATTCTTTATTCTGGATACGGAAATCGATGACTTCCGCGAGCGGCACCAGTTGATTGGAGGACTTGCCCACAATGAGAAACACCACCTTATCGGTCACCAGGGTGTATTCCGGGCAGCCTTGCTCGACCACTTCGGCTTGCGGTGGGCCGAACTGGTTCATGAAGCCCCGGTGCATGAGCATGCAGTCGCCCATGCGCATGCGCACCACGGTTCCATGTTGATAGATACCGATCGGCGCGGCCCAAGCAATCGAAATGCCGCTCATTATCCATACAAGCGCCAATAGCAATGTGGATTTCATAAATCTCCAATCATCGGTCTCCCATCAATGGTCTCCCATCAATGACCGCTGGGTTCGTAGTCGTAGCCGTTTCGGCTATGGAATGTGAGGTTGAGGTTGTGAGTTGGCAAAAGGCGAAGAGAATGAAATCCAGCCTGGTAGCTGGGCAAATCGTAGGTCACCACGTAGGAGGCGCGCAGATCCTCGAGCACAGCGTTCAATACCGTGGCGGCGCCGTCTTGCTGGGAAGGGCGCAGGGAGAAAGCGAAATAGCGCCCGCCCGTAGCCTCTGAAACTTGCCGCAGGAACATGGTGCCCGACGTTTGGTTCTTCCCCATATCAACGGAGTAGATCAGTGCGCCAGCGTCCAGCACCGCCTGCAGCGCCTCGCGTGGAGAATGCATGCTGACGGTGTCGTCCCCGTCGGAGAACAGAATCATGACCGGCCGGGACCCGGCGCGGCGATGTTGTGAGATGAAATCGGCTGCGAATACCAGCGCGTCGAATAGCGGCGTTGTGCCGCCGCTCTTCACCGCCAGAAGTTTGCCCGCGGAGTCCGAAGCGCGGCAACCGCTCGAGCAGAGGATGGCGGGCCGCAGGCCGCCAATCGTTCCCCCAGAAGTTCCTCCAAACACCCCTCCAAACGAAAGCACGGCGAGGTTGTCATCCGGGATCGACTGCTCCCGCGCCACCAGTTGCAGCACATCGCTTATGGCAACTCGAACGCGCGGCGCGACCGACTCGCTCAGGTCAACCAGCACAACCACGTCGAGCGAGGTCTCATCGGAATGCGTGAAGCTGCGGAAATTGCGCACTACCCGTTCGTTGTTGACGACCGCAAAGTCAGATTTCGCCAGGATTTCGAGCGGATGATTGTTTTCGTCGGTGGCGAAGAATGTGATCCGGACCTCAGAGACGGTGGTGCGATACGTTGGCGGGCCTGAGGAATCGTTCGTGTCTTCGGCAGACACAACGGCAGCCGCAGTGCAAGGCAAGACATATGTCAAGACTGATAGAGCCAGGAGTACCGATCGAGTATGCCAATGCGCTAACATCGCAGTCCATTAGCTCCATCGGCGCACGAAGGAACGCTCCTCAATTACTTTGGTTACCCTTGGAGGTGACCAGGAGATTGGTGAAGTCGGGAGAGTCCCTCGGCGCTGGCTTGGCTTCAGGTGCGCGCAAAAAATGAAGAGCGAAGCCGTTGGCGCTCGCGGCCCCACCAGTCTGCGCCGCCGCGCAACCTGCCACGAGAGCTAACAAAAATGGAATGCGACCCGCACTTTCACTCGACCATCTTCATTCGGCTCATTTTTATTTTTATTCGCCTCGTCGCCAGCAACCCCGTCTGCATTGATACACTGAATGCCACAGGCTAGCCTATGCTCCCCTGCCAGCGCCATCTCTTCGATATCCCCGACGACGTCGCCTACCTGAACTGCGCCTACATGTCACCGCTGATGAAGCCGGCACTGGAGGCCGGAACCGCGGGGCTTGCCCGCAAAGCGCACCCGTGGGAGCTCACTTCCGACAAATTTTTTACCGGCTCAGACGAGTTCCGCACGACCGCCGCGCAGCTAGTCGGCTGCTCCGCCGACGACATAGCCATTGTTCCCTCCGCCAGCTACGGCACGTCAACCGCCGCGCGAAATCTGCCCGTCAAAAAGGACCAGAGCATTCTCGTGCTCGCCGAACAGTTCCCATCCAATTACTATCCGTGGCAGCGGCTAGCGGATGAAACCGGCGCTGCGCTGAAAGTCGTCGCCTGGCCCGAAAACAACGACTGGACCGCCGCTGTTCTGGATTCCCTGACCGCCGATGTGGCCATCGCCGCGCTGCCGCACGTGCAGTGGACGAGTGGCGGAAGACTCGACCTCGTCCGCATCGGCGAAGCTTGCCGCAAGCTCGGCGCCGCGCTCGTTCTCGATCTCACCCAGTCGCTCGGCGCGCTGCCTTTCAGTGCGAGCGACGTGCAGCCGGATTTCGCCGTCGCCGCCAGCTACAAGTGGCTGCTCGGACCCTATTCCGTCGGGCTTCTCTATGTCGCTCCAAAATGGCAGGGCGGAATACCGCTGGAAGAGAATTGGATTCAGCGCGCCAATGCTCGCGATTTCTCGAACGTCCTCTACACCGAAAATTACGACGCTGGCGCGCGGCGATTTGACATGGGTGAGCGCTCGAACTTCGCGCTGTTGCCTGCCGCCGTGCACGCCATGAAGCAGTTGCTGCAGTGGGAAGTCGCGCAGATCTCCGAGACGGCCGGCGCGCTCAATCGTCAACTGGCGAGCGCCGCGGCGAACTTGGGATTCTTCGCGCCCGCCGAACCGTGGCGTGCGCCTCACTATCTGGCCCTGCGCAGGAAAGCGGGGATTCCGAAGGAACTCCCCGAAATGCTCGCGAGAGAGAAAGTATTCGTCAGCGTCCGTGGAAGTTCGATTCGAGTGACACCGCATGTCTACAACACGGTCGAAGATTGCGAGCGGCTCATCGCCTGCCTGCGCCGCATCGCTGCTGCAAAAACTACCGCTTGAGGACTGTTGTGTGGACGGAATGATGAGTCTTGCAAGGGAGCGACGGGCGTTTCGCCCGTCAGCCGTTTGGCGGCCGGGCGGGGACGTCCGGCTCTCCATCAGCGCTTCGCGGCGCTACCGCTTGAGAGCCGCCGCTCGCCGCTGCGCCAGAGATGCCGCCTCGGTGGACGGATTTTCTTTCGCTACCTCGTCGTAAATCTTTTTGGCCTCGTCTGGCTTTTGCTGCGACTGGTAGAATCCTGCGAGCTCGAGTTGCGCCGTCGCCTTGCTGACGACGAGCGTAGGCTTATCGATCAACTGCTTATAAAGATCGACCGCCTGCGTGTCCTTATTCTCCGCGCGATAAACGGAAGCCAGCGCGAACTTGCCCAACGCCGCAAGGTCGGCGTTCGAAGAGCCGGCCACCTCCTGCAGACTGTGCTCCGCTGCCGCGTTGTCGTTAAGCTGTGACGACGCCAGTCCCACAAAATAGCGCGCCATGTCGGCGGTGTGGGTGTGCGGGTACTTGTTGACGATCTCCTGGAACTGTTTGCGCGCTGCCGTGGCACGCTCCTCGGACGACGCGAAGCTATCGTACCCCGGCTGCGCGGGCACGCCTGCCGGCCGGACCGGCGTCTCAAAGGTGCGGACCGCCGTCGAAAGCTCGGCGCTCGCCTTTTCATCCTGCGAGTTGACGTAATACCAGCCGCCAAACGCGATCGCTCCGATGACAACAACTGCAATGACAGCGGCAATGAGTTTCGCCTGGTGCTCCACTGTCCAGTGGGCGGCGTTCTCCGCTGCCTCGATCGTGACTTTGCTGAAGCGGTCTTGCTTCAGTTGATGCCGGGTTTCTGCACGCACGGGCTTCCTTCTTCGCTTAAGAGTAGGCTGATAATTCTTCAGTTTAACAGGCGGATTTCTAGAGCGTCAAAGCTGCTCGCTGCGCCTGCGGATAGGAGTGTCTGCGCCACACGAAAAACTATTGAGCGGTCTCGAGCAAACCCTTCTCGGCTTTTTCCTGGCACTCGATGCAATGGCGGGTCCAGGGCACGGCTTCGAGGCGCTTGGCGTTGATCTCTTTGCCACAGGAGACGCATTCTCCGAAGCTGCCTTCGCGGATGCGAGCGAGAGCTCCATCGACCATGTTGAGCAACTGGCGGTCGTTGTTGCTTTGGCTGAAGAGGAATTCCTTGTTGTAGGAACTGGCGGCGCGGTCGGCGACGTCCTGCGTGGCCTCATCGTCAACGGTACGGCCGTCCTGCTGATTGCGGACAACCATGTGGCGCAGTTCCTGGCGCCGGGTTTCCAGTCTTTTTCTGAAGGTCTCTAGTTTCTTCTTATCCATGATTGCTGCCCGCCGTGAAGCAGAAGTCGCGCTCCACAGTACTCCATTGTTCGTGAAGTCAAACAGATATCCTATGCGCGGGAGAGATCGGGCGTCAACTGGAGGGATTGTGTCGGTAGCTCGCCCGCTTCTGCGCCGATTACAATCGGCGCTTCGCCCGTCCCCCCGCCTAGGCCGCTTGCGACTTTCGCTCCCTGCCCGCCGCTTCGATCTCGCCCGCTGCCTCGCCTTGCACTATCCATGCGTAGTCGCACCCGATCCCACCGTCACCTGGGGCGCCTATGCCATTGCCCTGCCTCCCTTGCCCGGCCATCGCGGCTCTGCCGGAGAAACCGTCGAACTCTCGCATCAACTGGAGGGCATGCTGCGCGTCTATCGCGGGGATGTTCTACTGCTCGCTCTGCCGCTGCCACTCGAAGAACACGCCCAACGCCGCCCAGGGACTCGCGGTGTTTGCGACGCAACCCCGCTCTGATCTTTGCGAATGGTGTGATGATGACTATAATCCTCGCGTCAGTTTTACTTCCCGCAAGAAATCATAGACCGCGGACGGCGGTAGAGTCTTGAGCACGTTTCTATGTTGTTTCCGGAACGCGGTCACGAGACTGGCGGCGTACTTCATTCTGACACGGTCACAATTTGCCTTGAATACCTTGCGCAAAGTCGCGTCATTTGCCAAATTCGGTCGCTCATACTTAATCCGGATCGGCCATCGTCGCAACACCTCGGGTGGGATATGCGCCAATGACGAGGGGTTTACCGCCGCCATAACCGTGACATTGTCATAGAATCGTTTCATGCCTTGCGTCCCTATCTTGAAGCTCTCATAGTGACGTGGGTCAAAGGTCATATCGTCAATGTAGAGCACGGTCCTCCATGGTCCCTCGGCCATGCGTTGTGCATACTCCCTGATCTGACCGAGATGGTCCGAAGAGATCAGGACGAGCTTCAAACCATTGATCTCACGAACCAGCGCCTGCAGTGAGAGTGTTTTGCCCACACCACCCTCACCTTCGAGGAGAGTGAACGGCATATGCCCCCCGTTAACGAACGCGGTGAGCAGTATCCGAAGTCGAGCCACATTCTTCTCCTGGTCGACGACTTGGTCGCTCTTCGCTTCCTCAATCTCGACGGGCTCAAGTTCGCCCTGCGCTCCGGCTTCAAAAACCTCGTACTTGGTAAGCGGGTCCTGGTTCCGCTGATGCATGAACGCCACCACATGACCAAGTTCAGCGGTCCAGTCCGGCGAGACAGCAAGTCGCCGGTACAGCTGAGTTTCGGCGCTTCCGTCAGCGTCGCGGAGGGTCAGAATCTGTTCTCGCTGTTCGTCTTCGAGATCGGGCATCTCTCGCATCTCACCGATGAAATCCGACACCACGCCGCCATCGGTGCGGGCAATTCGCCGAGGCGGAACCCCTCCATAGGTAGGAACCCGGATAGGATGCTGGGAGAGGGCACAGTGCATATCGACAAGCAGGGCGTGATAATTCCTGAAGATCCCTTCGATATCAGTCTGGTATATCCGCTGGACTGACCGCAAAAAATCTTCCGCATACGCCTTTACCTCCACGCCTGCGCGATCCAGCGACTCTTTCGAGAGAAATGGGTGCTTCACAAGCACACAGCTGGTCAGTTGACGAAGAAACATATCTTGATAAGACGACCGCACGACCAGCGGCGTCTTCCCTGTGTAAGTGAAGATCAGGACCTGTTGCTGTTCGAGATAAAGGCTGATCGCATCCGCCGCCAGCTGAAATTCACGCTTCCCGTCACCCAGCACGACTGTGAACGCGGGCTCAACCTTCTCGTACAACCGCTCCAGCGCGGCCACGCTCCGATTGTCCTGGGCGTCCATGACGCTTCTCGACAGAGCCTTCAATTCGTCCTCGAGCCGCAACATCGCCCTCGAGAACGGAATCGGGTCAAGCCCTTTGTGGTTCCAGGCTACCGGGCTATACGTGATGATGTTATTAAGCGAAAGAGTGAACTTCCAGGTATCCCGCAAGAGATCGTTTATGCGGGTGCCAAATCCGCCAAGGACGTCTGCCAAATCCCTCATAGAAGTCGCCCTCTATCTCTAATTGTACTCGCGGACGTCCGGTCGATAACGGGAACCATGCAACTGTCAACTTCCCATTATTCATCGATCGTTTCCGATTGTTACCACTGAGCCAGTCCAGCGATTCTTAGCTAAACATCCTTCAGTTGGTTCTCATCCATCCCGAAATAGTGACCCAGTTCATGGATGACCGTAAGGCGGATTTGTTTGCGGACTTCGGCCTCGCTGGAGCAGACCGCCTCAATATTCTTCTGATAGAGCACGATGTGATCGGGCCCCGTTGGCAGGTCAAATATGCTCTTCTTGGTCGTGGGCACGCCCTGGAAGAGACCCAGAAGCAGCCGCCTTTGCTGCCCCGAACGCAGTGCAGAAGGTGGCTGGTTCGGCGGCATATCCTCAACCAGAACGGCAACGTTACGAATGCGACTGCGAAATTCTTGGGGGAGCGAGTCGAGCGCCTCCTCGACTACCTTGACGAAATGTTCGCGCTTCATCCTTCACCCACTGAAATAAATAAGGGCACGCTCACTCCCACCTCTGTCGAATCTTTTCCTTAGAGTTACCCGAATTTTCGTCCTAGAGCACGCAATACGAAGCGTATGCGATCAGGCCAAGGCAAACGGCCCAGATTGGTGCGCACCACACCGCGTGTGAAATAGGTCTTCTGCGAATAGTCGATTGCGACCTCGACGACGACAGGACGGCCCGACCCAGTTAGCGTGAGTGCATGTTTGAGAATCGTCTCCGCATCGAGGTTGCGGCGCAATGCGAGGTACTCTACGCCAACACCCCGGCAAATGGCGGCCAGGTCATAATCGGGAACCTCACTGCAGGTCTTCTGTCCCAGCGCGATTTGCTGAAACTGCGCAATCTGCGCTAACTCGCGGTCGCGCAAGACCAACACCATCACGGGCAGATTTAGCTGGCGCGCGGTGAGCAGTTCCAAACCGGTCATCAAGAATGCGCCATCGCCCGCCAGAGAAATTACCTGACGATCAGGACAGGCGAGTGCCGCTCCTAGTGCCGCAGGCACGGCGTAACCCATGCACGAATAGTCAACCGGCGCCAGAAACGAACGCGGATGTGGCAGCCGTAGGCACTCCATGGCCAGGAAGGTTCCATTGCCACTGTCGGTGGTGTAGATCGCGTCGTTCCCGACCAGTTGTTGAACTGTTTTCAAAAGGTGAGGTGGGTACACGCCTTCCGAATTATCAGGCCTTGGCGTTGTCCATCCTTGCCTAACCTCTTCGTGGCCGGAACGTACGTCGCGTCGCAATGATTCATCAACGGAGCGTGCCGTCAAATGAGGAAGCAGGGTGGCGACAAAACTTGCAGCATCCGAAACCACGGGCAGATCCGCGGGGTAGTTCTTTCCGAGTACCGAAGAATCTATATCGACGTGAATCAGTTTGCCGGGCGGCGTCATGCCATAGCTACCCGTGCCCACCTCGGAGAAGCGGCAACCGATCGCCAAAGTAAGATCGCATGAGGCTGCGATCTTGCGCACGAACGAAGGCGCGGCCGCGCCAAAGCCACACCACAACCACAGGGGGTGGGTTTCGTCGAAAACGCCTTTACCGGAGATGGTGGTGGCAACGGGAGCATTCAGTCGCTCGGCCAAAGCCACGAGCTCGGCACTGGCCTGGATGGCCCCGAGCCCGAGGTAAAGCAGAGGACGTCGGCTGGCATCGATCCATTGGCGAGCCTGCTCGACAAGTTCTCGTTGAGCCGTTGGAGTTGGCGCCGCCGGCTGCGGGGCGGGCGCCTGCAGGTCATTGCCTTGCAGATCAGTGTCATGCAGATCGGTGTCATGCAGATCAACGTCATGACGGAAGAAGTAGTGCTCCGCTGGAATCTCGACCACCACCGGCCCGACCGGGGCCCGGCGCGCAAGTTGGCAAGCGCGGCGGACGGTCGCGTAAATTTCCGATCCACGTTCCGCGCGTAACTGGGCCTTGGTCACGGGCCGCGCGATGGCGAGTTGGTCCACATCGTGGAGTTGGAACGCCCTTCCCGTGTCGCGCCGGATCCCACAAGCGAGCACGAGCATGGGGATTCCGTCGAGATAAGCTTCGGCAATCCCCGAGAGCGCGTGCGTCAGTCCTGCTCCGGGAACTACGTTCACTGCCGCAAGTTGCCCGGAAGCACGCGCGACTCCATCGGCCATGAACGAAGCGCTCTGTTCATCGGTGACCAGGACTGGGCGCACGCTCCTCGAACGGGCGAGTGAATCGTAGAGCTCGATGTTGTGCGTGCCCGGAATGCCGAAAGTGAAACCTACACCTTCATCTTCCAGCGCACGCACGACGATGTCACCGCCCGTCATCTTACTCATAACATCAGCTCATAACGTCTGCTCATTAGCATCGGCTCATAGCATCTTACTCATAGAAGCGCATTCAGATTCTTGCGGATGGTCTCCGCCACACGGTCAGCCAAGGCCATGATGGTCAAGTAAGGATTGATTTCCAGCGAATTCGGAAACAGGCTCGAATCGGCCACGTACAGCCACGGAACCCCATGTACCCGGCCATAGGAATCGGTCACCGAATCCTCGGGACCGCTGCCCATCGCGCAACCTCCCTGCAAGTGCGCCGCCGAGATTGAAAGCTTCCCCGGCTTGAAATCCGGTCTTTCCGCAATCTGGTCAAGACGCTCTCGGTCCCCTCGTTCGATTGTCGGAGACTGTGAAACCGGCACATGCGCCCGAACGGCCCCGGCTGCGAAAGAGATTTTCGCCGACGTGATCGCGCCCTGCACCAGGCCGTGAACGACCTCCGGTGTGAAGCGGTAATGAACCACCGGACGTCCGTCACCATCTACCGTCACGCGATTGTGGTCATCCACCTCATCACACGCCAGCACCAGGATCATCTGCAGCCGCGGAAAGGCGCGCATAAATCGACTGTGTTCCTCACCGAAGCCAACCATCGCCTTAGCCGTGATAAACGGGAAGTACATGCAAGTCTCAAGCAGGAAATGATCGCTCTCGGCGAACTGGTCCAGGTAGAAACTCTTGGGGTGACCGACAGAATTGGTGATCGGCCGTTCATGTTCGGCGACCATGATGAACGCAGGGTGAGAGGTGAACCCGCGTCCTAATCGCGGCAGGCTCCGGCCAAATCCAGACCTCAGCAGCAGTGCCGGAGAATTCACCGCGCCGGCACAAACCACCACGACTTTCGCGTCGATCTCGTAGTCGCCCGCTTCCCACGTTGAGGGCTCGCCTTTGTTTCCGTCAGCTTTCTCGCTGACCCTTACCGAGATCTTCCTATCTTCGATCCGCTGCACCTCGCAGCGCGTCACAACCTCCACTCCGTTGCGCTCCGCGCGCGGCAACTGGACCCGATCGGTGCCTTGTTTCGCCTGGTTCGGACAGCCCAGATTACACAGGCTCGATCCCCGGCATCCTTTCAGGTTCACCGGAAACTGCTGAACGCAATAGCCAAGCCGCCGGCATCCCTCGACGAACAGCCGGTTGTTCTCGTTGAGCAGCGATTCCTCCAGTAGGTGGACATTGTTTTCCGCCACATACTTTCGCGCGCGTTGTTCCACGTCAGCAAATGTCAGTCCCGGCACGTTCCAGCGCCGGAGGACTCGTTCAGGGGGAAGTAGCGATGTGCCCGTATAGACGACCGTTGATCCGCCATACGCGCTTCCGAAGGCCAGGGTCATGGTTTGCTCGGCGGTCAGGAACCCTCCGCCATCCTCGTAGAGCGCTGTCGCCATCTCCACCTCGCGGCCGGTAAATTCCTCATCGCGAAGTTTCGGACCCTTCTCGAGGACGGCGATGCGCACGCCATCGCGGCAAAGCGACGACAGCTCTTGAGCCACCGTCCCTCCGCCGGCGCCCGAGCCGATGATCACAATGTCATAGCTGGGGCGAGCATAGCTGCGGCGTTTCATCTTTATTGCACCGCCTCCCAACCGCGCGCGTCGGAACGATAGCCGATGGCGTGTGCGCCTTCGGGCCGTCCGTAATAACCCAGAAATGCGAGGGTACGCAACCCCCAGAATCCGCAGCGGATACGTTCTACGGGGTGATCCTGCAAGTAACGGAGGACGCGGCTGCGTTGCTCGTCCCCCAACGCGGCAAAAGTGCGGCCATAGCGCACCACTGGCAGCCACTCGATCGCACGCAGGAAGATTTGCAGCTGCCCCCGCAAAGCTGGCGGTCGAAACTCGAGTGCATCTTCCACCAGTGCTTCCAATGCAAGCCAGCCTGACTCTTCCAGTTGTTTCGCCTCGGGCACAACCGTCACCACCACTGCCCGAAATACCGCGCGCACAGGGGCCAGCACCGAACGCGGCGGCTCTTTCGCAGTTGCACTTCGCATGGTTGCATCCGGCATGGTTGCATCTCGCATGCTCTCCTCGCATGCTGAGTGTAATTTACGGCACAGCTCGACGCTTGCAAGGACACTTAGGACCTAACGTGATCCATGTCACCATTTCCTTGTGATGACCGTCACAGACCTCTGGAGCCAGATGAATATTCCATTTAAATTCAACGGCTTGCAAAGCACCACTTTACAGGCAAGCGGGTTTCAGCATAAATTTGCAACACCAATACTTTTAACAACAGAATTGACATGTCGCGACTTTCCTCTGATCACGAGCAGTCCGCGCCCACCCTCTCGGCCAAAACTATGGCTGCGGTCCTCCTTTCCCCGGATCTCCTGGAGGCCCTTCCAGATGCGATCATCGTTGTCGATCGCGACGGAACCATCGTTCAACTCAATTCGCAAACCCAACAGCTATTTGGTTATTTACGTGACGAACTGCTTGGTCAGAAAGTCGAAATACTTGTCCCGGAGAACTACCGCCGCCAGCACCATCATCATCGCGAGGACTTCGCGGCAAACCCAAAGACGCGACGGATAGGAGCGGGTTTGGATCTCTACGGAAGGCGGCGCAATGGCTCGGAATTCCCGGTCGAAATTAGTCTCAGTCCCGCCTCCACGCTGAATGGAACGTTCGTCTTGAGCGCGATTCGCGACATCAGTGATCGCAAGAGGGTCGGAGAAGAACTGCGTCGAGCCAATGAAGAACTGCATCGCAGAACCGCCGAACAGCTTGGGGAATACCGGTCGAGGCTGGCCTTGATTTTCGATTCCTCCGACGACGCCATCATTAGCAAAAACTTGGATGGCACCATTACCAGTTGGAACAAGGGAGCCGAGCGCATCTATGGTTACACGCCAGAGGAGGTCATTGGAAAGCCCATATCCCTTCTAGCTCCCCATAATCGTGAGGACGAAATCACAGAGATTCTGCAGAAAATTGCGGGGGGTGAAAGCATCGAACATTATGAATCGGAGCGGGTAGCCAAGGACGGACGTCGCCTGAACGTTTCCATTTCCGTGTCTCCCTTGCGCGATGCGAAAGGCGACATCGCGGGAGCATCGGCGATTGCGCGCGACATCACCGCCCAGAAACGGGCCGAGAGCCAGCTTCGTCAATCGCAGAAGATGGAGGCGATCGGTCGGCTGGCCGGAGGAGTCGCGCACGACTTTAACAATATCCTGGCCATTATTAACGCCTGCACCGAATTCCTCCGCGACCGCATTGATCCCGCCGCGGAACCGTCGCATTACATCGAGAACATCAAGACGGCAACCGAACGGGGCGCATCATTGACCAGGCAACTGCTCGCCTTCAGCCGGACTCACGAAGTCCAACCCCGTGTTCTCGATCTCAACGAGCGCTTAAAGGACATCGGCAAGCTCCTGCGTCCGCTGATGGGAGACGATGTCGAGATTCTCATTGTGTCCAAATCACCCGCGGCGGTGGTCGAGGCAGACCCTGGCCAACTCGACCAAGTCCTTGTAAACCTGGCGGTGAACGCGCGCGACGCTATGCCTAACGGCGGCAAGTTCATTCTCGAAACTCGCGCCGCAAGGTTCGATGAGGCCTTTGCCGAGCAGCATCAAGCCATGGCAGCGGGAAAATACGTCGTGCTCGCGGTCAGCGATACCGGCAACGGCATGGACGAAGCTACCGTGGCCCGCATCTTCGAGCCCTTCTTTACCACCAAAGAATTGGGCAATGGAACGGGTTTGGGCCTGGCCACTGTATACGGCATTGTCAAGCAGAGCGCAGGACACATCTTGGTCTACAGTGAATTGGGACACGGAACGACGTTCAAGATCTATCTCCCTTGCGCGGATCACAAGATCGGGCTCGAATCCAAGCCTGAAGCGGAGACCGTCGCTCCAAAACGGCAAGGGACTACGATCCTCCTCGTGGAAGACGATGAAACCATGCGCAGCTTGACGCGGCAGGTCCTCCAGGAACACGGCTATGCCGTAGTCGACGCCGATGACGGCAAGTCCGCGCTCGAATGGGTGGAGTCTCATCCGGATCCAATCGATCTGTTGGTGACCGACGTGGTGATGCGCCGCATGAGCGGTCCGGAATTGGTTGATCGCCTGAGCGCCTCTCGCCCGAACCTGAAGGTCGTATACATGTCGGGGTACACAGGTGAACTAATCGCGGAACGGGAAATGCTGAAGCGCGGCATCACGCTCCTCGAAAAGCCTTTTACCCGAACCGCTCTGCTGAATACCATTCATACAACGTTGGGGTGAAAACTGGTGACCCGAAGCTACCTTCAGGTGAACGCGAAATCGTCCTTCCCCGGTCGGATAACCAACCGGTCGGTGATGGAGATCACACATTGCTGTGTGAAAGCACGCACTTCGAGCAATGAGCTCGGGTGGGGCGCGGACAGCGCCGCATCTCCCAGTATCAAGTTAAGCATCTTATTTTGTTTAACTTATGCTACTTTAATCGAAGTCTTGCGCCACCTGAGAAGAAGTGGCGACGGACTTGCCAGAGCAGCCTGTTAGCGGAGGCAACATATGGCCACACATGTCGTGAGCGAAGTTCAGAAACTGGCGACAGCGGACAAGACCTTTTGCGATCTTCCTACAACCGTAGCCGATGCCTTGGAGCAAGAAGCCCTCACCACCACCTATCCCACGGGAGCGGTATTGTTTGCGGAAGGGCAGGCTCCGCGCGGAGTGTTCATCGTGCGCCGCGGCCGGGTAAAGCTCTCCATCTGCGGCAGCGACGGCAGGACACTGATTCTGCGTATTGTCGACCCCGGTTGCCCCTTGGGAGTTGCCGCGGTTGTTTCCGGACGCCCGTATGAAGCCACGGCCGAGACCCAGGAGCCGTCCGAGATCAGCTTCCTGCGACACAGCGATTTGCTGCACCTCATGCGCCAGCACGGCGAGTTTGCCCTGTGGGTGACGCAGCACATCAGCCAGGATTACGCCTGCACTTGCCGCGAAATCCGTGACCTCATCCTTTCCGACTCGGCCAGCGAAAAGCTGGCTCGGCTGCTAGTCGGATGGCTCGACCAGAACACCACATCCAAGAACCCCAGCCAAGTGAAGCTGGGTTTGACTCACGAAGAGATCGGGCAGATGATCGGCTCTTCGCGCGAGACGGTCAGCCGGCTTTTCGCGGGCTTCAAGAAGCAGCATCTCATCCAGCAGAGCGGCTCTACGCTTGTGATTCCGGACCGCGTTGCTTTGGAATCGCTTATCACAGCTTAGAAGCATCGGGAAGTATAAGCCACTCGTCGGGGCCGGTCCTCCTCCTACCGGCCCCGTTCCTTTTGAGAGCATGTCTTCGTCGTCTCTTCGCTGATAGGGTGGCCATGATTGTACGTACAATGTTCCACGTCGAACACTTTGTGCAGGTGTAATTGTACGTATACTTATGTATGTACGTAAGCAATACACACAAACTTTGGGACGAGGGGTCGGGTTGCAAGTCATTGATAATGCTGGGTGTCGGTTGTGGTTAAAGAGACACAAGTGGGTACTTATTACGCTGTAATTATTACAAAACTCATTTTCTTGGTGGGCGGGCACCCGGTCGGGGGTCTTCCCCCGGGTTTGCGACTTGGGTTGCCGTCGGTGCCGGCAGGAGTGGGGCTGGGCAGGTTCGAGGGCCCTCTTGGTGACGGGCACACCTCTGTCCTGCCACAGGGTCGATCTCCATTGTCGCCGACGGGAGGTTGGGGGGCTGTGATGGTGCTCACTCGGCGTTTGTGATGAAAAAAAGTCAGGGGCCCCGCCCAAGCGGAAGCGTGGACGGGCCGCCCGTCCAGCAACCCAGCCTGGCGGGCTAAACAGGATTACAATGCAAGTTCGCTGAATCCGCATCTTCTGAGCGGTTGCTAAGGTAGTCCATGCCCATCAACGCAAACAAGCCAGATCTGTGGAAATCCGACACGCGCGCCTCGGTTGACCAGTTCAATCAATGGTTCATGAAGTTTGCGCCCAAGGCTTATCGCGAGACCCGCAAGAAGACCATCGAGAGCGTAGAGCGAGGCCTTACGCTCACCAAAGACCTGACCACAATCACGCCAGATGTCATCAAGGCCAATCCCGGCATCCTGCCGACTTTGCGCATGTCCACATGTCCTCCGCTGGCACGCGACCGACTCATCGGCCTTGCCGATTCAACCAAGAATTTTGTCGGCTGCCTTGAGGAGGGCAAGCTTCCCCGGCTTCTGTCCCCGGAACTCCTTAAGGAACACCTCGGAAAAATCACTCGTATCCTCTCGCGAATGCTGGACGTGGACATCTTTCCGTGGCTGGAAGAGAACCGCAAACCCACCAAGGAAGAACGCTACCGCTCTTCCACCATCGTCGCCGACCGGCTCTGCGGGGCCGTGGCCGAGCCCATCGTGCGAAATGCCCAGGAGAAACGCCAACTCGCTCTCATCGAGAAATACCTGACCGAGCGCGGATATAAGTTGAAGGCGCACCCTGCCGCCGTCGCGCTTAATGAGATGGAGCCCGGCACGTTCTGTTTCCGGATGAATGTCCTCGTAAAGTCTCCCAACGCAGAAGCGAAGATGGTGAAGGTTCCCATCGACGCAGTGATTCAGCCCAGGAAGGCGCAACTTCCCCATCTGCCGATACTGATAGAGGCAAAATCCGCCGGAGACTTCACTAACGTCAACAAGCGACGCAAGGAAGAGGCCATCAAGATTACCCACCTCAAAGCCACCTACGGCGAAGAGGTGCAGTTTGTGCTTTTCCTGTGCGGCTATTTTGATCCGGGCTATCTCGGCTATGAGGCGGCTGAAGGCATAGACTGGATCTGGGAACACCGGACCAAGGACTTTGGCCAGCTCGGAATCTAAAGGTTTGTTCATGGGAATTGCCGCATCGCACAGCAGGGAGGGAAGGCGCCAGGAACACCAGGCCCGCCTTGACGCCCTGAAAACTTCCGCCGAACGTAACAGATGGGGTCAGTTCGCTACACCTCCCGAGCTTGCCTTATGCATTGCGCGCTATGCGCGGGAGCAGGCAGGGGAGGGGCCTCACAGCTTCCTTGACCCCGCGATTGGCACCGGCTCTTTCTATTCGGCGCTCAGACAAACCTTCGCGCCCGAGACAATCAAGGCCGCCACCGGAATCGAGCTTGACCCATTATTTGCGAAGAGCGCCGAAGACCTCTGGGGCGAGACCGGCCTCAATATCGTGCGGGGGGACTTCACGAAGGAGCCTCCGGCCGAGCGATTTAACCTCGTGCTCACCAACCCGCCGTATGTCCGCCACCATCATTTATCGGGACCCGAGAAGAACCGCCTAAAGACGCGTCTGGCACAGTCCCTGAACATGGAAATCAGCGGCCTTGCGGGACTCTACTGCTACTTCATGCTTTTGTGCCATGACTGGATGGAAGAGCAGGGGCTTGCCATCTGGCTCATTCCCTCGGAATTCATGGATGTGAATTACGGAGCGACCCTTCGCCGGTATCTCTCAGAGCGGGTGACGCTGCTGCATATCCATCGCTTCTGCCCGACGGATGTACAGTTCGCAGATGCGCTGGTGTCGTCTGCGGTTGTGGTGTTTCGCAAATCATCGCCTCCGCCAGGACATCGCATCCGGTTTTCGTTCGCAGGGCCGATTGACAGCCCGCAGAGTGAAGCGCACATACCCCTTGACGTGCTCCGTCGCTCTCGCAAATGGACACAGTTCCCGGCCCGTACCACCGTGGAAGGCGCCGGCAAGCTGACGCTGGGCGACATCTTCACCATCAAGCGCGGACTCGCGACCGGCTCCAACAGCTTTTTCATCATGACTTCGCAGCAGGCCGACGAACGGCAAATTCCGCGCCGGTTCCTCAAGCCGATACTGCCCGGCCCGCGGAATATCACCGCCGACATCGTCGAGGCGCTTCCAGATGGAGCCCCCGCCGTGTCTCCCCGGCTCTACCTGCTCGACTGCAACGAACCCGAAGAGAAGATTAAGGCGAAGTGGCCGCGCCTCCACGAATATCTGCAGCATGGCCGCACCCAAGATGTGCACGATGCTTATCTTTCAAGTCACCGTGCTCCGTGGTACTCGCAGGAGCGGCGCCCGCCCGCACCTTTCCTCTGCACCTATATGGGGCGCTCCAGAAACGGGAAGCATCCGTTCCGGTTCATATGGAATCGATCACAAGCGACCGCACACAATGTGTATCTGATGCTTTATCCAAAGAGCCGCTTGCAGGAGGCGCTCACAAACCACCCGGAACTTGAAGCGAGGGTGTTCGAGGCGCTCCAGCGCATCACGCCGGCGCAGCTTCTGTCAGAAGGCCGTGTATACGGCGGAGGCCTGCATAAGGTCGAGCCGAAAGAACTCGCGCAGATATCCGCCCGCGCCGTCCTTGAAAATATCGGGGGGCATGTCCGCATCGAGCACCAGGAGAGTCTGTTCGATTAAACGCAGCTCCTGAAAGCCGTGCCCAGAGCGGCATCCGGCGCCCGGTGCCCGCAGCCGAGTGCAGGGGTCCTTCGCTTCGCTCAGGATGACAAATTGTGGTGGTGCTAGTTCGTCGCTGGTGGTCAGTCGCCTGGTTTGTATGAAGGGCGATCATCGACAGTTCCCTGCTCATCTCTGTAGCCGGAAGGATCGGTGGGTAGCTCGACTTGGTGCGCCCGTTCCAGGGCTCGGAAATATTCTGGGCGGGAATGGCGGTAATGGTCGGCTGGGATTTTTCCGTTTAGCCAGGCGGTATCCATGGGATAGACCATGGGATCGAAGATCACCATGTAGAAGTGCCAGATTAGGATGGAGAACGTAGCTAGGATCGCCTCATACCAATGCACGGCCGTGGCCGCGTCCGTCACCCACTTCGGGAAATGGCGCAGGGCAAAATTGTTGAACCATA
>CAVVNA010000034.1:0-40396 GCA_963749275.1 uncultured Acidobacteriaceae bacterium | reverse complement strand
CACAGGATGTCGAGCAATCTACTTCCAACTCCAGTTGGGCTGCGTGTTGACGCCCGTAAAAGTCAGCTGCTTCACATTGGTGCCGTCCGCCAGCATCGTCCATATCTGGTCGCTGCCGGAGCGGTGAGACTGAAACACAATGTGTCGCCCGTCGGGAGACCAGCAGGGAAAATCGTTGCGCCCGGCGTCGTGGGTGAGTTGCACCCACTGCTTGCTGGCGATGTCCATGAGATAGAGATCGTTGGAACCCGGCTCTCCGGGCCCGTACTTGCGCATCCAGGAGAAGGTCAGAAACTGGCCATTCGGCGACCAGTTGGGAGAAACCGCGTAGCCTTGATCGGTGACGCGCTGCAGGTTGGTGCCGTCGGCTTCCATTGTATAGATCTGCGGCAGGCCGGTGCGTCCGCTGACGAAAGCGATCTGGCCGCCGGTCTTGCGGTTCCAGGTGGGCGAAACGTCCGGGCCTTTATCGTTGGTCAGGCGGAGCGAGTTTCCTCCGGATGCGTCGACCACGAAAATGTTGGGATAGCCGTTGCGCGAGGAGGAGAACGCGATCTTGCCCGCGGGCGACCAGGAAGGCGAAAGATTCATGCCTCCAAAACGCGGGAAGCTAACCATGCGGTTGAGATCGAATGAGTACATCATGATTTCCCAACCGCCCTTGTTGATCGAGCTGAACGCCAGCCGCGAGCCATCGGGCGAGATGCGCGGCGACAGGGAAATGCTTCCCAGGTGCGTGATCTGCTGCTGGTTGGCACCGTCGTAGTCCATCATCCAGACTTCTTTGTGGCCACTGCGCTCGCTGACGAAATAGATCTTGGTTTCGGCGATTCCCGGGACGCCTCCGCCGAGGCGGAATATGATTTCGTCAGCAAAGCGGTGTGCGATCACGCGTACGGCGTCGGTGGTCGCATTGTCGGTGTACTGCTTGCCGAGCACCTGCGGCGACTTCTCATTCTTCACGTCGTAGAGCCAACCCTGCACCGTAACTTTGCCGGCGGCTGCGCCCAGGTTGCCGAACGCGAGCATGGAGGTGTTGGGCGGCGGGGAATTCCACGCCGTGAAGTTGATTTCGGAGGGTTGTCCCGGCTCCTGGAGCGGATAAAAACTCTTAGAGACAAGATCGAAGATTCCGGCGTTGTCGAGGTCGTTCCAGAGCGTGTCGTTGAAGGTCTTCGCCAGGTCGGCGTTCTTGGCGTCGGAGGTCGAGGGCTTGAAGTCGGATGCGGCGAGGCGCACGCGCTCGACGCCGAGGCCGGTGCCGGTGCGAATCCAGTCTTGCGCGGAGCTGGTGGCTGCCAACAGAAGGAACAGCGTGACAACAATGAAAACCTTATATTGGCGGCCAAGCTGGGATTTTAGATCGTGGCGCGACGTAATCCCCATGCTTTGCGAGCGAAATCGCCTTCCTTCTATGTGATGTTGGATGGGGCAAACTGAGTTGCTCAATTCTTGCTCCTGTTTAGTCGTTGGTCGTCGGTCGTCGGTAGCTCGTGGTTAAACTCCAATCTCGCGGCCTCAGCGCCTAAAGGCGCTTTCATAACTCAGGCCCTGCGGCACGCCTGAAGGCGTGCCCTGATACGAACCGTATTCGCACTGCGGATCGATTGCAAACCCTTCGAACGACTGGCGACTGACGACCAACGACTGACTTACCGCTTGTAATCGAACCAGAATTCTACCGACACTTTGCTTCCCGAGTAATCCGGCGGCAGCGGGCCGAAGCTATCAATGCGTTGAAGCGCCCGGACCGCGGACTGGTCCAGCGACGGCACACCGCTCGACTGCTCGATTTGGATATTCGATGGGTGTCCGTCGCGTGCGATATCAAATGTCAGGTAAACGCGTTTCGCCTCCGTGATGCGCGGGTTAACTTCATACTTCAACCAGTTTTCGGTGACTTTCCTTTGCACGGTTTGAACGTACCAGGAAAATCGGCTGCCGAAATCGCCGCCACTTCCGGTAAATCCAAAACCGCCCTTGGCGCCTCCCGCGCTCATGGTGTAGGGGCCGCTGACCGGGCCACCCTCGCCATACGGAATTTGATTCGACTCGGGTGGTTCTGGTTCCGGCTTCCTTTTGGTAGCGCTGGTCATAGGCTTGGGTTTGAACTTCGTGTTCTTGTCGGGAATCGGAATCGCTTCCGGTTCCTTTTCCTGAACCATGGGCTGCGACTTCGAAAGACCCTTGGATTCGGTTGCCAGGACATTCGTTGTCTCGGTGGGATTGGCGGGCAAGGGAACCGAGCTGACAAGGGTTGCTCCCATGGCATCTCCTCCTCCTCCGCCGCCCCAGCCTTCGCCACGAAAGCCTTGAATAAACATTGCGTAGAGCGTGACGAAGGCCGCGAATGCCAGATGCAGTCCGAGCGACCAGGCCAGAGGCCGGCGCAGTTGGCCTTGTTCGGAGTAAATGTCGAAGGCGTCCATGTGAAGATCGGTCATGGGAAGATCAGTGATGGCTGCCATGGGTATCCATCGGCTGGGTGACGATGCTGACGTTGCTGATGCCCGCCTGCTTGATGGCGTCCATCACGGTGGCGAAGGCGCCAAAGGGAACATCTTCGTCGGAGCGCAAGAAGATCGACTGGTGTTGCGGGTCGCGAATCCGCTGCTTCAAGGTCGCTCCGATCTGGTTGATGTTGATGGGATCGTTGCCGAGAAATACCTTTTGCGACTTGTCGATGCTGATGACCAGCCGTTCTTCGGTGATCTCCTTGACCGTGCGGGTGTGGGGTACGTTGACTTCGATTCCGGACTGCAGTATCGGCGCGGTCACCATGAAAATGATGAGCAGCACGAGGACGACATCCACCAGGGGCGTTATGTTGATGTCGGCGAGTGCGGTCTGGGTGCGTCCGTTGGCGGAGGTGAAGGCCATTAGCGCCGCACCTCGGTGGCCTGTGTCGCCTGTTGGCGCTCGACTGTTTGTCGCTCCACTAGATTCAGCATCTCCAAGGCGAAGTCGTCGTTGCGCGAGGCCATTTCACGAATGGAGCCAATGATGAGATTGTAGGCGATCACCGCTGGGATGGCGGCGGCCAGGCCGGCGGCGGTGGTGACCAGAGCTTCGGAGATGCCGGGAGCGACCGCGCGCAAAGTCGCCGCACCAGCGGTGCCCAGGCCATGGAATGCGTCGATGATTCCCCAGACGGTTCCGAACAGTCCAATGAACGGCGTAACCACGCCCGTAATCGCCAGCCACGGGACATTGCGTTCGAGGCGGGTGACCTCCTCTGAAGACGCGATCTGCATGGCGCGCTGAATGGCCACGAGGTTGTGGATGCCGCCCGTCATTCCCATCTGGCGTTTGAACTCGGCGACTGCGCCTTCAAATACTCCCACCAGCGGGCTGGGACGGAACTGTTCGGCAACCGAGGCAACGTCCTGCATGCGCTGCGCCTTGCGGAAGACGCGGACGAAGCGTCCGCTCTGCCCGCGCGCGCGGCGGATCATCCGCCACTTGGAAAGAATCACGGCCCAGGAGAGCACACTGAACACGAGGAGCAGGACGAGGACGGTCTTGGCGACCGGACCGGTCTGCAGGACGAGATCAACGATTTCGCCGCCGACAAACAACAGGAGGAGCGAAGAAAAATGCATCGGTTTAGGGAGAACCCCTGTTCAAGATTATAGACCAGGGTGGCGGCGCGTCTCGCCAGGGTACCGCATCGGTCAATGCGGTTGCTTGCGTCTGGGTGGGGCTTCGACGGCTATTAGTTCGGAATCACTGCCTTCACTATATTTGAATAAGCGCTTTCCTTGCCTTGGGCGTTTACCGCACTTGTGACGTAATAGTAGGTCGTTCCGGCCACAACCGTGTTGTCTGTATAGGTGGTAGAAGCCTCCAAGGCGGTATTGATGATCTCGTATGGGCCTCCGGAGGATGTGCCGCGGAACACGTTGTATCCCACTGGAGTCCCGCCCGCCGCTTTCCAGGAAAGAGAGACATAATGGGAACTACTCTGAGCCACGCCCGTACCAGTCAACTGCTCGACGGTAGGCGAGCCTGTTGCATTGCTGGTGAACCCCGCTTTGCCGGAGGCGGCGCCAGAGGCGTTGGGCGTAAATTTAATCGTGACGGCGACGCTCTTCCCAGCCGCAATGGTTGCGGGCAGACTCAGCCCGGATAGGGCAAATTCCGAACTCGTCGACGCGTCCGACGAGATGGTTACGGCAGCGCTCGAGGCGGTGAGCGTAGCCTGCAGGCTGGCACTCGATCCCACGGTGACGCTACCGAAACTCAGCGTTGCAGGCGTCACTCCCAGTATCGGTCCGGCACTGCCTTTGGGCACACCGGTCCCCGTGAGATCAATTGAGAGTGGAGAATCCTTAGCCGTACTCTGGAGCGTCATGACCCCGGTGGAGGATCCACTGGCAGTCGGCTTGAAGATGACGGGCAACTCGACGCTCGCCCCGGGCTGGATCTCGATTGGCAGGGTGAAAGTGCCGTACCAGAACACGCTGCTCCCACCTCTCGATTTGTACGTGATGCTCAGGGTTGTGCTCCCGGTGTTCGTGAGTGGGATGGAATAGGTACTGGAACTGCCAATCGCAACATTGCCGAAAGAATGACTGCAAGGGTTGCATTGAAGTTGCTGTGCCGAGGCGAAGGCAGGCACCAGCCAAAAGAGTAGGCCTGCGATAAAGACGGGGGAGAATGATCGCATGAATGAATCTTCATCGAGCGCTCGCTCTGGAAGCAAAATCAGAAGTGCATGTGGCGGATGATTTGTACTAGTCGTTTTGGGCACTGGGCGGCCTGTTTCGCGCACCCCGGCGGAGACGGTCTGTGCTATCCTGCGCGTAAATTGTTGACCGCGTAGATTAAAGATTGGCGAATCGTAGATTAAAGATTGGTGAATTAAAGATTGTTGTGCATGCAAAGATCGGTATGAACTTTGGTAACTAAAGATCGAAGGATTCTTGTGCTGGCCGAACTTCGACTCGAAAATTACGCGGTGATCGACAATGTCGCGATCGAATTCGCGGCTGGGCTGAATCTTCTGACGGGCGAGACCGGGGCGGGGAAGTCGATCCTGATTGACGCGCTGGGATTGCTGCTGGGGGAAAAAGCGTCCTCGGATGTGATCCGCACGGGCGCGGAGCGGGCCGTGGTCGCGGCGGTGTTTGAGAGCGACGGAGCGGCGGCGCGTTCCATCGAAGCGATCCTCGAAACCAACGGTCTGGACTCGGAGAACGGCTCGCTGATTTTGCGGCGCGAGATTGCTCCCGGCGGCAAGGGGCGCGTCTTCATCAATAATCAGCCGGCGACGGTGGCGGTGCTGAAACAGATTGCACCCCACCTGGCGGTGATCCACGCGCAGAATGAATCGATCGTAAACTTCGATGCCGCGGCGCGGCAGGAGCTGCTCGACGCTTACGCCGGAGTCGAGTTGAAGGAAGTATCCGGCGCGTTCGCGCACTGGAAGCAGATTCGCGGGCGCATCGCGGAGCTCGAACAGGACGAGCAGGATCGTATGCGGCTTCTGGACCTGTGGAATTTCCAGTGCCGTGAAATCGAAGAGGCGCGGCTGCGGGCGGGCGATGGTCCGCAAGAAGATGAGCAACTGGAAGCCGAGAAGCGCGTTTTAGCCAATGCCGAGAAAATTTACGGCGCGGCCATCAGTGCCTTCGACCTGCTCTATGAGGGCAACGCCTCCACTTCGTCGAGCCTGCGCGCCGCGCAGAAGCACCTGGAGGAACTAGCTCGTTATGAGCCGAAGTTTCAGGAAGCGCTCGCGGAGTTGGAATCGGCGCGCATCAGCGTCGAAGATGTGGGAGCGACGCTGCGCGATTATGCGGGAGGAATCCAGGCGTCGCCTGAGCGTCTCGCGGAAATCGAAGAGCGGCTGGCGCTGCTGGACCGTCTGAAACGCAAATACGGACCTACGCTCGCGGAGACCATTGCTTTTGGCGACGACATACGGCGCAAGCTCTTGGAGATGGAGAATAAAGATCAGGTGCTACTTGAGCTGCGGGCGATGTTGGCCGTGGCTGCCGACGAGTATCGCAAAGTCGCCCGCAGCGTCTCACGTAAGCGCTCAGAGGCGGGACGGAAACTGGAGAAACTGGTCGAGGCGGAGATCAACGACTTGGCCATGCGCGCCAGCTTTCGCATTGCCGTTGAGGAAAACGAGGGCGAAGAACATTGGACTTCTTCGGGCATCAACCAGGTGATCTATCGCATTACGACCAATGTGGGCGAGACCATGCGCCCGCTGGAGCAGATTGCGTCGGGCGGAGAACTTTCGCGCGTCATGCTGGCGTTGAAGGCGAGCGTCGAGGCGGGGACAAATCCGGCGGGGAAAAAGAAGTCGGCCGCGGCGCAGCGCACGTTAGTTTTCGACGAGATTGATACCGGCATCGGAGGCCGCGCCGCCGAGGCCGTGGGGAAGAAGTTGAAGGCTCTTTCCAAAGGCAATCAGGTGCTCTGCGTCACCCATCTGCCGCAGATCGCAACCTTTGCCGATCACCACTACCTGATCGAGAAGCGCGAGGCCGGCGGCCGCGCGAAGGTGACCGTCCGCGAGATCACCGGCGAAGAACGTACTGAGGAAGTTGCGCGCATGTTGTCGGGAGCCAAGCTGACGGAAACTTCGCGTAAACATGCGGAGCAGATGATTCGGGCGAATGGGTGAGTTCGTTCGTCCCTCTTACCTCTTACCCCATAGTTTCCTTGGGTCCTCAAAGGCCGATGTGAAAACTGTGGCTTAGCTGAGTAGAGTTAGCTGACATTCGTTCATGGAAACGGTCGCCATTCGCAAAGCCAAGGCCGATCTTTCGCGATTGATTCAGAAGGCTTGCCGGGGCGAGGAGATCGTTGTCGCTCGCGGGAAGAATCCGGTCGTGCGCTTGGTCGCGCTTCGGGACGCGCAGGGGAACCGCAAGCCGGGAGCTTTGAAGGGCAAGCTTTTCTGTCCGCCGGAGGTTTTTGCGGCGCTGACTGAACGCGAACTGAAGGATTTGGGGGGCGAATAGCAGCTCGGGTGTGCTCAGCCAGTAAAGGCAGAACTCGGTCGTCCCTCCGGGACTTGCGTGTTTCTCCCCGGCTCTCGCAGCGCTGAAGCGCTGGGCTAAGATAGGTCGTCCCTCCGGGACTTGAATCATTTCTTTCACTGTTCCCAGCGCTGAAAGCGCTGGGCTAAGATCGGACGCCTCTCCGGGGCTTGTCCTCCATGCTACAGGCTGTTATGGGCGTCCTTCCCGTTCACCTGCCAGAATTCCCCGCCCGCTGCTAATCCTCACAGCCTCAAAGGCTTACATTGACCTTGGGTGCATCTTTCGATACTCTTACTCTAGCTTTTTGCACATTTTTTGTGGGGGCGCGGTACCCTGGTGGGGTACAGAGCTGCCGAGGGCAGGACGCCCTCGGGACTGCCGGCAGGATGCTGGCGCTACTGCTGGCGCTATTAAACGTGTGGGGGTGGTTATTGTCTGAGACCAGGAATTTACACACGAAGACCTTGCTGCTGTTGAAGCCACGCGGATTCTGCGCTGGAGTGGTGCGGGCTATCGACATTGTCCGGATTGCGCTGGAGGCCTTTGGGCGGCCGATTTATGTGCGCAAGGAGATCGTCCACAACCGCTTCGTGGTGGAGGAACTACAGCAAAAGGGCGCAATTTTTGTCGATAGCGTGGACGAAGTGCCGGAGGGCGAACGCGTCATCTACAGCGCTCACGGGGTTTCTCCGGAAGTGCGCGAGGCGAGCAAGCTGCGGAAGTTACGCGTGATTGATGCGACTTGTCCGCTGGTCACTAAGGTGCACGTGGAAGCGGTGAAGTTCGCTAAGGAAGGCTATTCGCTGATCCTGATCGGGCATCGCGATCACGACGAAGTGATTGGCACGCTCGGCGAGGCGCCTGCGGTGACTCAGGTGGTAGGGTCGCCTGCTGAAGTGGCGTCGGTGACTTTGCCCGACCCCAACCGCGTGGCCTACCTGACGCAGACGACGCTTAGCCTGGATGAGACGCGCGACATTATCGCCGCTCTGCGCAAGCGGTTCCCGAACATTAAGGGTCCGGCGGCGCAAGACATCTGCTATGCCACGGAAAACCGGCAGGTGGCTGTGAAGCACGTGGCCTCCGATGCCGATTTGCTGCTGGTGGTTGGCTCCGACAATAGCTCAAATTCCAAGCGGTTGGTGGAAGTTGCTCGCAGTTTGGGCACGCCGGCGCATCTAATTGATGACTGCCGCAATATCCGGCCGCAGTGGTTACATGGGGTGAAGACGGTGGCCCTGACCGCGGGAGCATCGGCTCCCGAACATCTGGTGCAGGAAGTGGTGCAGTACCTGGCGGGACAGGGCTTTGGCGACGTGCAGGAACTCGAAATCATGCCGGAAAATGTGCGCTTTGGATTGCCGCCGGAGATCGTGGAAACGATAGCCGCGGCGCCGGCGGTAGCCGTGGAGTCGTAGATGGACGAATCCTCCCCTTTTAGTTCGGCCTCTGCGCCGCAGATGCGATTTGGAAAGATAGACGACCTGGGGAGCCGGGTCGCGGTCGCCGTCGATGCGGCCCGCAACCATCTTTTTTCGCAGCAGCACGAAGAAGGTTACTGGTGCGGAGAGCTGGAAGCCGATACCACGCTCGAGTCCGATTACATCCTGCTCCACGCTCTGCTCGGCACGGGCGACCAGAAACGCATCGACAAGGCCGCTCGCTACATCCTGAACCAGCAGAATGCAGATGGCGGTTGGAACACCTACCCCCGCGGTCCATCTCACATCAGCGCGTCGGTGAAAGCCTACTTCGGGCTGAAACTGGCTGGATTCTCGGCGGATCACCCGGCGCTGGCGCGCGCCCGCAAGAAGATTCTCGAAATGGGTGGCGTGACCGAAGTCAATACATTCACCAAGATCTATCTTTGTTTCTTTGGGCAGTACGATTACGATGCGGTGCCGGCGGTTCCGCCCGAGATCGTGCTCTTTCCCAACTGGTTCTGGTTCAATATCTACGAGATTTCTTCGTGGTCGCGCGCCATCCTGGTGCCGCTTTCGATCTGCTACGCGAAGAAGCCGTTCAAGAAAATTCCCGACGAAATGGGCGTGGAAGAGCTCTTCGTCGGCGGACGCGACAAGTCGCGCATGCATTTGCACTGGGCCAAGAAGCGGATTTCCTGGCGCAACTTCTTTTTAGTGCTGGATCGGATTACCCACTGGGCGGAGCGTGTGCACATCCGTCCGCTGCGTTCGCTGGCTCTGAAGAAGGCGGAGAAATGGATGCTGGATCGCTTCGAGATGAGCGATGGGCTGGGAGCGATTTATCCCGGACTCCTGAATTCAACCATTGCTCTGCGCTGCCTGGGGTATTCCGTTGACGATCCGCAGGTCATTCGAGCGCTTGATGAGTTTGAAAAGCTGGGCATCGAGGAGGGCGATACTTTCCGCATGCAGCCCTGCAAGTCTCCGGTGTGGGATACGGCATACGCGCTGTTTGCCCTGGGCGAGGCGGGGGTTCCGGCGACGGATCCGCGCCTCGTGAAATGCGCCGATTGGATACTGCAGAAGCAGGTGCGCAAGCCCGGAGACTGGAAGATTAAGAATCCGAAAGGCGAGCCGGGCGGCTGGTACTTCGAATTCAACAATGAGTTTTATCCCGATGTGGACGACACGGCCATGGTCTGCCTGGCGCTGAGCCAAGTCGAGCATCCGAATGGGCGCTACCAGAGCGAGTCTGTGCAACGGGCGATTGACTGGATTCTGTCGATGCAATGCAAGGATGGAGGCTGGGCCTCGTTCGACAAAGACAACGACCGCATGGTGTTTCAGTACGTGCCCTTTGCCGATCATAACGCCATGCTTGATCCCGCAACCGTGGACATTACGGGCCGGATTCTGGAGTGCCTTGCGACCTATGGATACGACCAGAACCATCCGGCGGTGAAGCGGGCGATCAAGTTTATTCGTAAACAGCAGGAGCCCGACGGAAGCTGGTTCGGGCGCTGGGGCGTGAACTACATCTACGGCACGATGCAGGTGTTGCGCGGTCTGGAAGCGATGGCGGTGGATCGTAACGATCCTATGATCCAGCAGGCGGCGGAGTGGCTGCGATCGGTGCAGAATGCCGATGGCGGCTGGGGGGAGACGGTGGCATCCTATGACGATCCCAACCTTCGCGGGCAGGGCGAAAGCACAGCTTCGCAGACCGCATGGGCAATCATGGGGCTGTTGGCCGTAGGCGACACGCGCAGCGAATGCGTGGCCCGCGGCATGGTTTATCTGCTGCGCACGCAAAAAAAAGACGGTTCGTGGGACGAGCCTTTCTGCACCGGAACCGGTTTCCCGCGCGTGTTCTATCTGATATATCACCTGTACCGCGAGTATTTTCCGCTGATCGCGCTCACGACTTATGCGAAGGTGATGGCGGAGAAGGGCAGCCATTAGCTTTTGGCTCTTAGCTTTTTAGCTTGCCCAGTTTTGTCAACGGATTTGGCGGATTCCTGCACTGGGTTTGATCGGCGAAGAGCTAACAGCTAAGAGCTAAGAGCTGGACATTGAAAGCTTTCGTTACCGGCGCCACGGGATTTCTGGGCAGTCATGTTGCGCGCGTCCTGGCGGAACAGGGAGCCGAGTTGTGGCTGCTGGTGCGGCCGACCAGCGATCTGCGCAACCTTGACGGCCTCAACGCGGATCGAGTGGTCGGCGACCTCCGCGACCCGGCTTCGATTGAGAAGGCGCTTTCCGGCATCGACGTCGTATTTCACGTTGCGGCGGATTATCGGCTGTGGGTGCGCGGGCGAGATTCCGACGAGATGTATCGCTCGAATGTGGAGGGCACGCGTGCCGTGCTGGAAGCGGCGCGGAAACAGGGCGTGCGGCGCGTGGTGTACACGTCGAGTGTAGCGACCATGGGCTTTATCTCGAACGACGCAGCTGCCGAGCTGCGCTCGGCTTGGACGGGCGAGGGCGCCCGTCCCTACACGAGCACGGTAGCGGATGAAGAGAGCCCGGTCGGCCTCGCGGATATGATCGGGCACTACAAGCGTTCGAAGTTCATGGCGGAGCAGGTGGCATTTGAGGCGGCGCGATCGGGAGTCGATGTGGTGATTGTGAATCCCACGACGCCGATCGGCGAGCGCGATATCAAGCCGACTCCGACCGGGAGAATCGTACTGGATTTTCTGAAACGAAAATTTCCGGCGTACGTGGAAACCGGATTGAACCTGGTGGATGCAACCGAATGTGCCCGCGGTCATATTCAGGCGCTGGAGAAGGGAAGATCGGGCGACCGCTACATCCTGGGCGGAGAGAATCTTACGCTGAAGCAGATTCTGGACCGGCTGGCCGCGATTACGAACTTGCCGTCGCCGACGGTGAAGCTGCCTTACATTTTTGCGCTGGCGGCTGGAGTTGTGGACGAGATGGTGACCGGCCGGGTTCTGGGCCGCGAGCCGCGCGCGACCATTGACACCGTGCGCATGGGACGCAAGATGATGTTTGTGAGTTCAGCGAAAGCAGAGCGGGAACTGGGCTGGCGGACGGTTCCAGTCGATGGGGCGCTGCGGCGGTCGGTAGAGTGGTTCCGGGCAAACGGCTATGTCTAACGCGCTGGAAAATTCGGCCCGACGATTTGCCTGAGGATTCAGGCTTCGTATCAGGGCATCGCTTTAGCGATGCCGCAAGCGTTGCGAAACGCGCTGGTGGAGCGACGGGCGTCCCCGCACGTCCAGAGGGCGTCGCGGGACGGGCGGGGACGCCCGTCGCTCCACAGACCGCCCCTTTAGGGGCTGGAGTGGCTGCGGATGGCTAGAATCGCCATTATCGCCGCGATGGAACGTGAAGTGCGACCGCTGATCCGAAACTGGGGGCGCAGGACTAAGGTCAGGACGATCGAACACGGCGGGCGGCGATATCGTCTTTTTGAAAATGGAGACGCAGTTCTCGTGTGCGGCGGGATTGGAGCCGAAGCTGCGCGCCGCGCTACCGAAGCGGTGATTCGAGAGGTCAGCCCGAGGCGGGTGATCTCAGTTGGCTTTGCCGGAGCGCTGGATGGTGCTTTGCAGGTCGGGCATGTTCTTGAGCCGCGCACGGTGATCAACTCTGCCGACGGCGCCCGAACAGAAGTCGGCTCGGGTGACGGCATCCTGGTGAGTTCCGCGACCGTTGCGGATAAGGCGCAGAAGATTCGATTCGGCAAAGCGTATGGGGCGATTGCGGTGGACATGGAAGCTGCAGCCGTGGCGCAAGGAGCACAGGCACGAGGGGTCGAGTTCGGAGCTCTGAAAGCCATCTCCGACGACGCCGACTTCAACCTGCCCGCGCTGGATCGCTTTGTGGCGAAGGATGGGAGTTTTCACTCCGTCAGGTTTGCCTGTCATGTGGCGCTGCGCCCTTGGTTGTGGGGGACTACCATTGTGCTGGCGCGGAACAGTTCCAAGGCAAGCCGGGCTCTTTGCGGCGCGATCGGGAATTATCTCGGTCGTGAGACCCTGGGTGGAGCGACGGGCGTCTCGCCGGTCCAGCCGGGCGGGGACGCCCCGCCCTCCACCGGCACGCTTGGATCGACGGCTGTGACAGTCACGCGATCGCGACTAGACTGAGGGGAAACAATAAGGTCTGCTATGGCAATTGTTCGGACATCGATACCGACATCGACATTAGCCGTTGAAAGCGAAAGGCACGAGATTCCTTCCACGATGAGGGCCGCGGTGTACCGTGGCGTGAACGATGTGCGCATGGAGGAAGTGCCTGTGCCTGAAGTCGGGCCTGGGGAGATTCTGGTTCGAGTCCACACCTGCGGAATCTGCGGGACAGATCTCAAGAAGATCGCTACTGGCTCCCACTCCGCGCCTCGTATTTTTGGTCACGAAACTTCGGGGGTTGTCGCGAAAGTGGGGCAAGGGGTTCGACAGTTCGGCGTCGGCGAATGCGTAGTCGTGTTCCATCACATCCCCTGCGGAAACTGTTTTTACTGCCGCAACAAGACCTTCGCCCAGTGCGCAACTTACAAGAAGGTCGGATGCACGGCTGGGTTCGAGCCGTCGGGTGGAGGATTTGCGGAATACGTCCGGGTGATGGACTGGATTGTGGAGAAGGGAACGGTGCGCATCCCGGACGGCATCAGTTTCGAGCAAGCCTGCTTTGTCGAGCCGGTGAATACTTGCATCAAAGGTATTGAGACCCTTCGTCTCGAAGCTGGGGAGACGGTGCTGGTGATTGGGCAGGGTCCAATTGGCCTGATCCTGGCGAACCTGGCGAAGCGGGCGGGGACTCGCGTGATTACTTCCGATTTGTATGCGGCGAGGCTTACAATGGCTAAGGGCTTCGGCCTCAACCTGACAATTGACGCTTCCAAGGCTGACGCCGGACAAACGGTGCGCGGAATGACCGAAGGGCGGGGGGCTGACGCCGTGATTTTGGCAGTCGGCGGGAGTGGGCTGATCCGCCCTGCTATGGATGCGACGCGTCCGGGCGGGCGGGTGTTGCTGTTTGCGCAAACGGTGCGGGGCGAGGCCACGATTGATCCGGGGGCGGTGTGCGTGGACGAAAAGGCTTTGTTGGGATCCTACAGCGCATCTTTTGAATTGCAGGAGGAATCAGTGCGCTTCGTCATGAACCGTGAAATGGATCTGGAACGGCTTATCAGCCACCGTTTCCCGCTGCAAAGCGGTGTGGAAGCACTGAATCTGGCTGCCCATCCTCGACCCGATTCGATGAAGATCGTCATCCAGCCGGGCAGCGCGTGGGAAGGACATCAACTGTGATTGGCAAGATGACGGCTGCCGTCTTGTACGGCAAAGAAGACATCAAGATTGAAAGAGTACCGATCCCGCGTGTGGGCGACGGCGAAGTTCTGGTGAAGGTCCACGTGGCGCTCACGTGTGGCACGGATCTGAAGGTGTATCAGCGCGGCTATCACGCCCGCATGATTGTGCCGCCCGCGTTGTTCGGGCATGAACTGGCGGGCACGGTCGAGGAAGTCGGCGAGGGGGTGCGCGGCTTCAAGAAGGGGATGCGCGTGGTCGCGCTCAACTCGGCTCCGTGCGGCATGTGCTTCTATTGCTCCAAGCACCAGTTAAATCTCTGCGAAGATCTGCTCTTCAACAATGGCGCCTACGCGGAGTACATCCGGATTCCGCGGCGCATTGTGGAAACCAATATGCTCGTGGTGCCTACGAATGTCACCTTCGAGGATGCGGCGATGACCGAGCCGCTGGCCTGCGTGCTGCGCGGCCTGCATGAAACCGGAGTCGAGATCGGCGACACCGTGGCGGTGATTGGCGGCGGACCGATTGGCCTGATGTTTGTGCAGGTGGCCAAGGCCATCGGCTGCAATGTGATTGCGGTCGTCAAACGCGACTCGCAGGTCACGCTGGCGCGCAAAAAGGGCGCGCATGAGGTGGTGCAGATTACCAAGGTGAAAGATCCGGTGGAGGCGGTGCGCGAGTTGAGCCCGGAGAGGCGCGGCGCCGATGTGGCGATCGAAGCCGTAGGCCGACCGGAAGCCTGGGAGTGGGCCGTGCAGATGGTGCGCAAGGGGGGCACGGTGAATTTCTTCGGCGGGTGCGCTTCGGGAACCAAGGTGCAGTTGGACACCAACCGCTTGCACTACTCGGAAATCACTTTGAAGGCGACTTTCCATCACACCCCGGAGACGGTGCGCCGGGCCTTTGGTTTGATTGCCGAGAAGAAAGTTTGCGGCACCGACTACATTACCGGCGAAGCGCCGCTTTCCCGTTTGCACGATGTGCTGCGCCACATGCTGAACCGCAACGGGGATATCAAGACCGCGATTATCCCAGGTCACTAGCGTCGCGTCCGTAAATTCGGGACCCACATTTAAGTTGTCATCCTGAGCGCAGCGTAAGGACCTCGTATAAGGTCCTTCCCCTTCGACGAGCTCAGGGTCAGGATGACAGTATTTTTTGATAATGACTGCTGCCAGCCATCCCCCGACTGCGCCGCTCTCCTCTGCCTGGAGTGCACTGCCGCCGGAGTACGCCATCCCTGACCATGCTCCTTCGGAGGCCGAAGCGCGCGAATATTGCCGCCGCCTGGCGCGCTCGCATTACGAGAATTTTTCGGTGGCGTCCTGGTTTCTTCCGGAGCGGCTGCGCCAGCACTTCTTCAACGTCTATGCGTATTGCCGCATCTCGGACGATTTGGGGGACGAGGTCGGCGACAGCGCCGCATCTCTGCAATTGCTCGATCAGTGGGAGAACGAGCTAAACGCGTGCTACGACGATGATCATACCCGGCACCCCAGGCACCCTGTATTTGTCGCGCTCGCCGAAACCGTGCGCAAGTTTGAGATTCCGAAACATGAGTTTGCGGATTTGCTGACCGCTTTCCGGCAGGATCAAAGTGTAGGCCGCTACGAAACGTTCAACGATCTGCTGGGCTATTGCCGGTATTCGGCGAATCCGGTGGGCCACCTCGTGCTTTACGTCTGCGGATACCGCGATTCCGAGCGCCAACTGCTTTCCGATTACACCTGCACGGCGCTGCAGCTCGCGAACTTCTGGCAAGACGTGAGCGCGGATCTTGCTAAAGGACGAATTTATCTTCCCCTCGAAGACCTGCGCCGCTTCGGCGTGAGCGAAGCAGTAATACGCGACGGCGAGAACACTTCCGCGTTTTGCGCGATGATGAAGTTTGAGGTCGAGCGCGCGCGCGAATGGTTTGCGCAAGGCGTGCCGCTGATTGCGAAAGTCGAGCGCGCATTGGCCACCGACATCGAGCTGTTCAGCCGCGGTGGGCAGGAAATTCTGAACGCAATCGAACGCCAAGGCTTCGCCGTGCTGGGCAGGCGTCCTGCAATCTCGAAAGCCCGGAGGCTGGCCCTGGTCGCTCGCGCCGCGCTGGGGAAACTGCAGCGAAAGCCGCGGGAGAATGAAAGATGAGCAGCGCTGTGGGAAATGCGCAGGTGCAGTTTGCGCCTACCGCTTCGCAGCTCGATATGGCGTACTCCGTTTGCCGGAGTATCGCCCGCTCCGCGGCGAAAAATTTTTACTATGGGTTTGCGGTGCTTCCACGGGGGAAACGCAATGCGTTGAGCGCGGTGTACGCCTACATGCGGCGGTGTGACGACATCGCCGACGACAACACGCTCAGTCCTGACGATCGCCGCAACAAGCTGGCGGAATGGCTGAATAAAGTCCACCGCGCCTTGGCGGCACAGCCAACGGACGATCCGGTACTGCTGGCGCTGACCGATGCGCAGCGCACTTACCAGATTCCATTTGGGCTTCTCGACCAACTCGCCTTTGGCACGGCCGCGGATCTCGATTGCGGCCAATCAGAGCCCTCCGCCGGTGCGCCGCTGGCCGCGCGTTACCAGACTTTTGAAGAGTTGCGCCAGTATTGCTACGGTGTGGCATCGGTCGTCGGATTAGTGTGCATCAAGATCTTTGGGTATAGCGATCCGGCCGCGGAGCCGCTGGCCGAACGTTGCGGTCTGGCGTTTCAGCTTACGAATATTATTCGCGACGTCAAAGAAGACGTGGCCATGGGCCGGGTTTACCTTCCGCAGGAGGACCTGGCGCAGTGCGGGCTCTCGGCTGCCGATCTGGTTGCGCCGCAGATTGATGTTGCCCGCATCCGTCCGCTGCTGGCGATGGAGGCCGAGCGCGCTCGCGAGTGCTACAGCGCCGGAGAAGAGCTGATCCCGCTGGTGAATGAAGATAGTCAGCCCGCTCTGTGGGTTCTGATTACGATCTATCGCCGGTTGCTCGAAAAGATTGCTTCGAATCAGTACGACGTTTTCAGTGAGCGCGTCCGATTAACCGTTCCCGAAAAGCTCAGTGTCCTCGGAAAAGGAATTCTGAAGCGACTGGTGTGATGCCGCCCTCGAACGTTTCTAAGTCGAGCGATCCTAATTCGATCTATCGTGATACGACACATCCTCCTACAGTCGCTATCGCCGGAGGCGGGTTGGCCGGTCTCGCCGCTGGATGCGCCCTGGCTGAAGCGGGTTTTCGCGTGTCGCTCTTTGAGCGCCGACCATATCTGGGCGGGCGTGCCTCTTCTTATCAGCATCCCGGCACCGGCGAAATTGTCGACAATTGCCAGCATGTGTTGCTCGGCTGCTGCACCAACCTGCTCGATTTCTATCGGCGCGCGGGAGTGCAGGACAAGATTCGGTGGTATGAGAAGCTAACCTTCCTCGAGCCTGGAGGGCGCGCATCCGTGATCGCCCCGTCAGGCCTGCCCGCTCCGCTTCATACCGCGCTGGCGTTTCTTCGGGCCGACTGTTTGAATTTTCGCGACAAGATGGCAATCAGCCGCGCCATGGCGGCGCTTGCTCCTGGTATTCCGGCGGATCGTGGTGAGTCGTTCCTCGACTGGCTCAAACGTCACGGACAAACCGGGCAAGCCATCGAGCGTTTCTGGAAGACGATTCTGGTCAGCGCCTTGAATGAAGATCTTGATCGGATTTCCGTCCACTATGCGGCCCAGGTGGTGCGCGAGTCGTTTCTTAAATCGGCCGTTGCCGGGCGCATGGGAATTCCAACCGTCCCGCTCACCGACTTGTACGGCACAACCGGCGACTACATCCGGGCGCGTGGCGGAGATATCCAATTTCGCGCGAGCGTGGAGTCGTTTCGAGCCGAAGGGTCTCAGGTAAGGGTGACGACGAACGGACAGGAACAGAAATTCGACTATCTGGTGCTGGCTGTTCCTTTTGATGTACTGGGGCGCATGTTGCCTGAGATTGAGTCCGCTGTGCCGCTGGCCGCGGCACTCGGCCAGTTCTCGACGTCGCCGATCACCGGCATCCATCTCTGGTTCGATCGTCAGATCAGCGACCTCGATCACGCCGTTCTGCTCGACCGCACGATCCAGTGGATGTTTCACAAATCGCGGCTCATTGAAAGTCGCAGCAACGAATCGCGCGAGAACGGAGCTAGGGATGACGGCAGCGGCACCGGCAGCTACATTGAGCTGGTCGTAAGCTGCTCCCGGAGCCTGATTGAAAAGTCGAAGGGAGAGATCGTGGACATGGCGGTGAAAGAAGCGCAAGAGTTTTTCCCCGCTGCGCACGAGGCAAAACTGCTGAAATCGACCGTGATCAAAGAAGTGCATGCGACGTATTCGCCGCGGCCGGGAATCGACCAGCATCGGCCTAAGCCAGAGACCGCATGGCCGCGAGTCTTTCTGGCCGGCGATTGGACCGCGACCGGCTGGCCAGCCACCATGGAGGGCGCGGTTCGCAGCGGCTATCTTGCGGCGGAAGCGCTGACGCGGTTCGTCTTTCCGGGCGGCAAGAGCGCCAGCTTTCTCGTCCCCGATCTGGCCCCGAGTGGCTTGATGCGGCTGTTTGGATGAGATTTACTTCGACGACTTCAATTACTTCGGTTTCCAACCCTGGGTTACGTTGATGCCGGTCTAACCGGTTGCGGAAAAACTAGTTCCCGCAGAAAGTGAGAACCCGGTCGTCCCTCCGGGACTTTATTGATTTCTTCCGCTTTTCCCAGCGCTGAAGCGCTGGGCTAAGCTCGGATGCCCCTCCGGGGCTGGATTCTTGGGCATTCCGTTCCACTGGATTACTCGAAAACAAGTTCTCACGCACACACTGAAGCGCTGCGCCACCCAAAATCAAGTGCAATGTCGATTTTTGCGCAGCTTCCTAAAGAAACCTTGACCGGCATACGATCTTATCAACATGGCTGAGCGCAACACCGCAGAGGAGGATCGGCGCCGCAGCGCGCGATTCAAATGCGGTGGTGAGGCGCAGATTAGTCGCCTCCCGTCGGACGGCATCTTCGTTCCGGGGAAGATATTCGATTTGAGCCTGGGCGGGTGCTGCGTCGATACCACTCTGCCCGTTGATCTCGGCGTGCGAACTGAAATTGTCGTGCGCGTCAACGCGGCTTCGTTCCGAGCCGTAGGTGAGGTGAGGGGGATTCGGGACCGCTTTGGAGCCGGCATACAGTTCGTCCACTTGAGTGCTGGCGGAAAACACACGCTCGCGGACCTGGTCACGGAGTTGGCGAGGTTGCAAGCGGTCATGAATAAACTCAAGGCAGCCCGCCGCGAGATAGATGCGGAGTCCTTCAGAAAACAACTGGAGGAGGGAAAACTTCAGGCGGCGATGTTGGGCGAGCGGTTTTCTTTTTTAGGGACAATACTGCGTGCGGAGAGTTCAAGAGAAAGCTCAAGAGAAAGTTCGGGAGAAAGCCCAGAAGAAAGTTCGGAAGCGGACCAGGTTGCATCCGCCGGTAAGCATCGGATCGTGGGAGCGCAGCCACTCGTTATGACCGTCGACTTATTCGGTTAGGGCCATTCAGACCGCCATCAGCACCACGCCACCCGCTACCAGCAATGCCGCAATCCAACGCCGGCGCCCCACGCGTTCGTGCAGGAAAATGCGCGCGGCTACCGCGTTGGCGACAAAAGTGAGCGAGGCGGAAGCTGGCACGACCAAACTCAGATTGCCCCACGAAAGGCCAAAGAGCAGGCTGTAGAAGGCAATCCCCATCGCCATCAAGCCGAGAGCGAACGTGGGCGTTCGAAGCACGCGCGCAACCACCGCCAGTACCCCGCGCCGCTTCCAGAGTTCACCGACGTCACCGACTCGTTTCATAGAGTGGGAGAGCAGCACGTCGCCGGTGGTCGAGGTTAGAACGATGAGCCCAATCGCCGCCCAGGCGTAGACGTCTTTCATAATTTCACTTCCTGAGAAACAGGGTCGCGGGAAACTTCGTGGGAACTAAGCTGTTGGCGACTGGGCGTGACCGAGGGGCCGGCGGCCACGAAGCCCACGCCGGCGGTGATCAGCGCAATGCCCAACCAGCGCGTCGGCGAGATTTCTTCATGAAAACTGAAGCGAGCAATCAACGCGACGAGAACATAGTAGAGCGATGTGGCAGGCAGTACATAGGTGAGGTCAGCCCACGAAAGCGCTGACATGTAACAGGCGAAAAACGCCAGCAATAACAGGATCCCGGCCGTTACCCAGGGATTGAGGATGGCCAGCAGCAGGGCAGAAAGGTTGTGCAGCGAGACATCTACATTGCCGAGATTTTTCATCCCGCGAGCCAGCAGGGAATCGCCCACCGTGGCGAATACGGTGATTCCCGCTAGAACGAGGTATTTTCGAAATGTCACGGCTGATTGAACTCCGAAGGCATTGAATCATTGAGACATTGAATCATTAGGGGTCAAACGCTCTTGGGTTTTCAGAATGTCTCAATGATTTAATGCCTTAATGAATCAATGTCGCCACTAGGCCTTGGCCGGCGCCGGGGCTTCTTCCTTGCGGTTTTCCTTGACCCACTTGTGACGCTGGGCGCGCAGTTTAAGGAAGGTTCGCGCTTCCCTGTACAAGCGCTTGCGTTCGGAGTTGTCGAACATCGCTTTCCTCAAAATGCGGTAGGCAGTCTTGGGACGGAAATAATACGCGTCGTAGAAGTCATGAACTGCCGCGAGAATTTCGGTCGCGGGCAGACCGGGATACTCGATTTGCACCATCTGGTGTCCGAGGTCGTCCACCATTTTTGTGTCGCTGGTCATGAAGCCGTTCTTTATCGCGGCTTCGTGCAGTTCAGTTCCAGGGAAAGCATGCGCCACCGAAACCTGAATCGTCTCCACGTCGAGTTCCTTGGCGAATTTGATTGTGTTCTTGATGGTCTCGGGAGTTTCTCCCGGCAAGCCCATGATGAAATCTCCGTGGACCACAAGCCCCAGCTTGTGGCAATCCTTGGTGAACTGGCGGGCGCGCTCGATGGTTGCGCCTTTCTTGATGTTTTTCAGAATCTGCTGATCACCCGATTCGTAGCCCACAATGAGGAGCCGGCATCCCGCGTCTTTCATGGCCTTGAGGGTTTCGAAGTCGGTGGTGACTCGCGAGGTGCACGACCAGGTCAGGCCGAGCGGTTTCAACTTGGCGCACAATTCGATGGTGCGGGCCTTCTGCAGGTTGAAGGTATCGTCGTCGAAGAAAAATTCCTTCACGTAGGGCCAGTAGTCTTTTGCCTTGGCCATTTCACGCGCCACGTCGTCGGTGGAGCGTTTGCGCCAGGGGTGTCCGCTGAGGGTCTGCGGCCAGAGGCAGAAGGTGCACTGCGCCGGGCATCCGCGGGTGGTGTAGAGCGAGACAAAGGGATGGAGCAGAAAAGGCACGTTGTAACGGCGGACATCCAGGTCGCGCCGGTAAACATCGGTCACGTGCGGCAGGGAGTCCAAATTCTCGATAGTTGGCCGGTCGGGATTATGCACCACGTGCCCATTCTTACGGTAGGAAACGCCGAGAATGTCTTCGATGGGCTTGCCTTGGGCGTATTCGACGATGGAGTAGTCGAATTCCTTGCGGCAGGCTATGTCGATTACGTTTGCCTCCATCAATGATTTTTCAGGCTGCACGCTGACGTGAGGTCCGACGAAGGCGATTTTGATGTGAGGATTGCTGTCTTTGATGGCCTCGGCTATGCGGACGTCGCCGGCGAACCCCGGTGTGCTCGTAAACAGCACGAGCAATTCGTAATCTTTGCAGGTGCGGATCGTCTCTTCCGCCGTGACGTGGTGCGGCGGGGCGTCGAGCAGGCGCGCGCCCTCGAGCATCCCGGTCGGATAAGCGAGCCAGACCGGATACCAGTACGATTCGATTTCACGCGTCGCGGGCCAGCGCGAGCCTGCGCCTCCGTCGAAATTCTCAAACGAAGGCGGATTCAAGAACAGTGTTTTTGATGGCATATTGGGAATCTCTATCTTAACATTACTAGATGCGCGCACACCCCATCCGACGCTACCATTCAGGTACGTGCCAAACTGTGTCGAAAGCGTGGAAACCGTTGTGCAAGTGTGCCTTAGCGGGGCTCAAGCCGCAAGAGAACCTCGCCGAACGTCGCTTTTGCGCATTGGGACGCGAGAATCGGGTACTGGCTGGATGAGATCTTTTATGCGTCATTTTGAAGCCGGGTTGGTTGAAGCGGTGCCTGGCAGCGCCCATTTCTCCAAATCTCCGGTAGCCCGCAGCAGGTTCATGCGGGCGCGCTGGTATTCAAAATCGGCATCCTGGAAGAGCAGATAGCGTTCGGCTGCTTGCACCCGTGCATCGGCCAATTCGTGCAAGGTGCCCGTCTTTGCGTCGATCCTCGTTTGGGCCGCTTCCAGGCCCGACTGTGCCAATTGATATTCCAACTGCGCCACCTCGCGGGCGGCTTCAAGTTGCTCGGCGGCGCGCTGCAGCTTTAGCGTTTCCTCCGCCACCTCGTTGCGAGCCGCGTCCGCTTGCTTCTTGGCCTTGAGGGCTTCAGCGTCAGCCGCGTCGGCTCGGGCGCGCTGGCTGGCGTTGAATAGCGGGATCCGGATGGCTAGGCCGATGGTGGCGTTGTCCGGCTGAAATTTCCGGTAGTAGTCGTTGTAGTTATTGATGGTGGAAAGTCGCGCATACTGGGCGGAGAAATCCATGGAAGGGTACAAAGCGCGATGCTCGCCCAAAGCCCGCATCGATTCCGCCAGCGAATGCTGCTCGGCAAACTTGATGGCGGGACTGGAGGCAATCGCTTTTTCCGAAAGATCTTCTTCCGGAGCGACGGGCGGCAAGACGGGAATTGTTTCGGGCGCGATTTCAATGGAGGAAGCCGGCAAACCGGTCAGGGTTGAGAGGTGGCGCCGCAGGACGTCGGCATTGCCACGTGCCTCGGCTCGATGAAGGCGCACGCGGGCTGCGGTGAGCTTGGCTTTGTTTAAGTCCACGGCGCTGTCCACGCCTTCCTGCAAGCGCTCGGCCACCGCTTGTTCCATTTGCTGCGCCTGGGCCTCGTCCTGCTGCAAGCGCACAAGTCGCGCTTCCCACTTTGCCAGTTCAGCGTAGGTCATCGCAACGTCTTGGATGAGGGCGTTACGCTGATTTTTGTCCTGAAACTCAGAAGCATGCCAGTCCGTTTTCGCAGCATTTATCAACTGCCGCTGTGCCGGGTTGAAGATCGTACTCTGTGCGACGGCATTCCCCAGTGCCGGCGCCGCTCCTTCGATGGTGAGCGGGAATCCAAAGGACCAGCCGAGGCCCGAACCCATGGCTAGCTGCGGCAGGTAGTTGTCGCGGAGTTCCCGGTAGGAGGCAAAGGTCCGCTGCACGTCGGCATTCGCAATCGCCGAAGTCGTGCTGTGCGCGAGCGCGAGCCGAATGGCGCGCGCGAGAGGCAGCGGTTCAGCCTGGCCGCGGGTTGCGATCATCAGTGCGGCAGTAAATAGGGCGAGCAGATTTGTGCGGCGCAACCGCCGCGGCAATCGAAGCTTCATCTCGTCACCTGCATCTCATCACCTGCATCTCGTCACTACATGGATTGCGGCGCGGCTGCGCCGCGACGCACAAATTGTAGTGCGCCAGAGGCGAGCGGGACAGTAGCTTTGGAAGCTATCGGGGACGCCGCCAGGCGAAAAGGGAATCTCGCCATCCTCAGGGGGCAACTCGGTTGAGCGCTTGCTGGGCCATACCGAAGTTCCGGGCCAATGACAACGACGCACGGTACTCCTGCGCAGCACCTGCTTTGTCGCCTTGTTTTTCCAGCAACAGACCCAACCGATAGTGGGCCTTAAATGCCGGCGCTGCCTCAACCGGACCGGCGGCGAGATAGCGGCGCAGCAGTTCCGTGGCGAAAGGATAGCTACGACCGGTGCGATACAGTATCTCGGACCCTTCAACCAGTGCATCGAGTCTGGCGATAGGCGCTTGGCTGAGCTTGACGACGGCTTGCTCCATTTCGTCTATGCGCAGCTGGCGGCGGAGAAAAAAAGCCAGATTGAGCCACGCTTCCGCCTCACCTTTGCTGAGGTCGATGTACTGGCGATATTCCCGTTCGGCGGTGGCGGCGTCTTTTTTCTGTTCGGCGATGCGGGCATAAACCCAGTGTTCCCGGCCCGGGTTTAGAGTTGCAATGGACTGCGCTTGTTCGCGGGCCTTCTGCTCACCGCCGCCGAGGATGCGGGGCGCTAAAACATAGAACTCCGCCAGATCGAGCCGGGCATCCACGTCATTCGGATTCAGTTGCACCGCGCGCTCGAATTCTCCGCGAGCCTTTTCGGCCAGAACCCCGGCGGCTAGAGGATTTGCGCGATCCGCCTTTTCGCCGTACACGCGCCCCAGCCACAGATGGAAACGGCTGTTGTCCGGGTCGAGCGCGGCCGCTTTTTTGCAGGAAGATTCCGCGCGCTCCCAATCTTCGAGCGCATAGTAGGCCCGGCACAGCAGGTTGGAGGATTCCGCGTCCGCCGGGGCAGAGGAGAGGTGTCCATTCAATTCGGCGATGGCTTCATCGACCCGGCCGGCCGCCAGCAGGTCCTTGGCGGAGTCCGCGCTGGCAGTCAAGGCGGCGATGAGAGTAAGCAGAACGAGCAAAAAAGCGCGTGTGATCATTTAATACGTAACCTGGGTTCGTTCGCCGATCGGTTTGCCATTCCACGAACCGATCGCCACCACGTCCTTGGCAGAGAGGCCGCGGGTTACTTCAACTTGTGTGAGATTGAAAAGGGAAGTCTCCACATCCCGGCGCTTGAGTTCGTGGCCGGAGACCAGCAAAACATAAGGCTTGGAGTCGTCCATTCGCAGAGCTTCTCGCGGCACCACCAGCACCTTATCGTGCTCGGCGGTGACGATGGTTACTCCGACGTTGATGTTGGGCAAGAGTTTCAAATCCTTGTTATCTACGATGCTGGTGGTCTCGCCGACGTTGCGCGCACCGTGCAATTTCACCGTCGATGGGATGTCCGTCACGGTGGCCCGCCAGACGCGTCCCGGGACGGCGTCCCAGGTAATCTCAATCGCATCTCCGAGAGCGAGTCGGGCCACGTCGGGTTCATCGACGAGAGCGCGGACCGTCACTTTTCGCAGATCCGCCATTTGCAGCAGGAGATCTCCGGCCGCGACGAAGCCGCCTTGCTTTACGGGCAGAGAGTACACGATGCCATCAAAAGGAGCGCGGACATTGGATTTCGCCAGAACGTCCTGCGCGGCATCGTAGGCGGCCTGCGCTTCGGCTTGTTGCGCCTCGACCCGCGCCAACTCCGCATTCGAATATCGTTTCGTCTGCTTTTGCCGGAGAAAGGTGAGTTGGGCATCGGCGCGGGCAAGAGCGTTTTCCGCTTCGCGCACTTCTCCCGCCGAGGCCGCGCCCTGCTGCTCAAGTTTTTTCAACGCGATTAAATTGTGCTGTGCCGAATCGCGGTCGGTGCCCGCCTTCACCAGTTGCGCTTCGAGGCTCAACACTTCTTCCTGGTTCCCGCCTCGTTCCGCTGCGCTCAGGTCGGCTTGCGCCGCTCTTAACTGGGTCTGGGCGCGGGCGGCTTGCGCCCGTGCGTCGGCGTCATCCAGAACCAGCAGCAATCGGCCCTGCTTGACGGAGTCGCCTTCCTTGACGAAAACGCGCTGCACATTCGTCGAGACCGGAGCGTGGGCCTCGAAGTTGTTGACGGGCTCAATTTTTCCGTTGGTGGAAACCAGGCTGCGGATCGTGGTCTGCTCGACGACGGCGGTTCGCACCGGCACCGGGTTATCGCGGCGGGAGACGAAAGCACCCAGCACAATCACCGCCGCCAAAATCGCCAGCGCCGTTATCCACCATCGCCGCGGCCGGCGTCCCGAACTGTTTCCATTCAATGGCATGCAGAGAAACGCGCAAGCTTCAATGTATATCATCCCCGCGCTACGGGGAGCAGGCAAATGAATGCTTGGGACTTACCTGTTTAGATGCTCGGGGCCGACGGTTTGCCTCAGCGGGGAGTCGTTGGTCGTCAGTCGTCAGTCGTTGGGTCGTCAGTCGTGGGAAACCCTCCGAACGTGACAAGGGGCTGGGTACAATAGGCGAATGCCGAAATCTCCCCGTTCCCGATCTCTCCGTTACGCTTCTCCCCGTTACACCGCGGAGCACGCGCGCGCCGGGCTCGATCACGATTTTCCGGGAATTGAAACCTGGCCGAATCAATTTCCAGGATACGAGATTGTGGTGAATGATCCTGAATTCACGTCCGTCTGCCCGAAGACTGGCTTGCCGGATTTTGGTAACATCGTGATCCGATATGTGCCGGATCGCCGGTGCCTGGAGTTGAAATCGTTAAAGCAATATCTTCAGGCATATCGAAACCTCGGCATCTTCCAGGAGAACATCGTGAATCAGGTGCTCGCGGATGTCGTGCGCTGGGCCAAGCCGGTGTGGGCGGAGGTGAAAGGTGAGTTCCGTCCGCGCGGCGGGATTTCGACAGTCGTGATCGCGAGGTGGCCGCGAGAGAAGACAAGTCGGAAGTGACTGGGTCTTCTGGAACCGCGTAGAGTTGTTCCGCCTGCAAGTTAGCGCACGGCCGCCTCCGCTCGTGGCGTGATAAGTTTGATTTCGGTCGCGTGTACCTTTTCTGATAATGTTCATGCTCAGTAATGATAGCCCGGATTCCGCGTTTCTCTTCCTCGCCGTGCTATATTCGCTCGACCTGTGACCCCGGCGAAACTCTATCCGCGCACGGCACTGGCGCTCCTTACGGCGCTGAACCTGCTCAACTACATCGATCGCTCCGTGTTGTTCGCGGTACAGGATCTGGTTAAAGCGGAGTTCCATCGCAGCGACGCGGCCTTCGGCCTGCTCACCAGCGTCTTCTTCATTTTTTATATGTGCGCGGCGCCCTTCATGGGGCCGCTTTCACTGCGCTTCTCGCGCAAGCGCGTCATCGTTGCCGGGGCTTTGGTGTGGAGTGGGGCCACTCTGCTCACCGCCGTCACGACAAACTTTAACCAACTGCTCATTCGTCACACCCTGGTGGGCATCGGCGAAGCCAGCTTTGTCATTCTTTCTCCAACCTTTGTCGCAGACTTGTTTCCGGTGGAAAAACGAGGGCGCGTCATGGGGGTGTTTTATCTCGCGCTCCCGGTCGGAACCGCGCTGGGGTATCTGCTCGGCGGAGTCATGGGTCCAAAGTACGGCTGGCGGGCTCCATTCTATGCTGGAGCTGCGCCCGGAGTGCTGCTGGCAATGCTGCTTCTGCTGCTTCCGGAGCCGCCGCTCGGCCAATTCGATACGCCCGAAAGCAAAACTAAAGACCGGGACACGCTGAGAAGCCTGATCCACAATCCCGCATTCCTCACGGCAACCTTCGGCATGGCGATGATGGTCTTCGCGCTCGGAGGGCTCCAGGTCTGGATGCCGACGTTTCTGCACCGCGCCCACGGTTACAGCCTGCTGGATGCGAACATAATTTTTGGTTTGAGCACCATTGTTAACGGCCTGGTTGCGTCACTCGCGGGCGGCTGGATCTCCGATTGGTTGCTGCGTCGAACCCGATCTGCCCACTACCTCGTATCCGCAGTCAGCCTGGGGCTGGGCATTCCAGCCATGTGCGTCGCCTTGTTTGCGAGTGGCAGGACCATGGTCGTGGGTATTTTTGTCGCCGAGTTTTTGCTGCTCTTGAACACCGGCCCGCTGAACGCAGCGATTATCGATTCGGTCGGACCCCATGTGCGCGCCGCTGCCTTGGCAGCAAGCATTTTTGTTTATCACCTGCTCGGCGATGTGCCATCGCCTGCTCTCATCGGCTACATGTCGGACAAGTATTCGCTGCAACTTGCCTTTCTCGGACCGGTCATTGCGATCGCGCTGTCTTCTGCCATACTGTTTTACGGCATGCGCTTTGCCCCGCCATTACGGTTGCAAGATGAATCGGCGGCAGCGCAATTTTCCCCGGGAGTATCTTCCTAAGCAGAATGCATTGGCAAACAGTTTACTGGATTGCAGGCGCCATCCTCGCGCTGGCCTGGTTTTCGCGCATCGTGGAAGCGGCCCTCGGCATGCCGCATGTCGCCAATATTGCGCGGCCCGAATGGGATCGCAGGCCAGCGGTCCGGAATGGCGAGCCGAGAGTCAGCATTATTGTTCCGGCGCGGAATGAGGAAGAAAGCATTCGCGAGACGCTCGTGCAGTTGCTCGCCCTCGACTATCCCAACTACGAAATTATTGCCGTCAACGACCGCTCGACGGACCGCACCGGCCAGATCATGGAGGAGGTTGCGGCAAGTTCTCAATCCCTGGGTTTGCTGAAGCTGGGCTTGAAGGTAATCCACATTTCGGAACTGCCAGCGGGCTGGTTGGGCAAAACGCACGCCATGTGGATGGCCGGCCAGCAAGCGACCGGAGACTGGTTGCTCTTCACCGATGCCGATGTACTCTTCAAGCCTGATTCTCTGCGGCGCGCCGTCGCCTATGCCAAAGCTGAACGCGCCGACCACGTCGTTCTTTTCCCGCGCATGATCATGAAGGGACCGGGCGAGAGAATGATGATCGCCTTCTTCCAGGTGCTCTTCGTTTTCGGACATCGACCGTGGAGAGTTGCCGATCCCAAAGCGCGCGACCACATGGGGGTGGGCGCTTTCAACCTGGTCCGGCGCCCGGTCTATGACGCGGTCGGTACTTATCGCGCGTTGCGCATGGAAATGATCGACGACATGAAACTGGGCAAGGTGATCAAGAACGCGGGCTTCGCACAGCGCAACGTTTCCGGGGAGGATCTGATTTCCCTCCACTGGGCAAAGGGCGCTTTCGGCATCGTCGACAGTCTGACCAAGAATTTCTTTGCCGTGCTTTCCTTCCAGTGGTGGCGAACGGTGGTCACCGTAGTGGGTTTGGGTTGTTTGAATCTTGGGCCCTTTATTGGCATTTGGCTGGCACAGGGATGGGCGTGCGTTCCTTATGCCATCGCGCTCGCTTCGCTGTTTGCGGTTTATTGCGGAATCTCACTCAGGTCGGCAGTCCCGCCATATTATTTTTTTCTGCATCCGGTCGGTACCATTCTTTTCATGTATATCCTGTTGCGCTCCATGGTCCACGCCTTCTGGAATGACGGCATCGTGTGGCGGGGGACGAAGTATTCGCTGGAAGAGTTGCGCAAGGGAATGGTGTGATGAAATTGACGCAGGGCTGCTTGAAGCCGCCAGGTTTGAAGCAGCCTTTTTTATGGCTCGTCTGGATCTTCGATCGACATCGGGTCGCGCTGCTTTGTATCCTTCTTCTTGGGCTCTTTCGGGTGTTTGAACTTTCCGGCGCTGTAGTGGCCCGGGCGCTCGACGTCGTAGTCCGTGGGTACCGTCGGAAACAGGAGAAAAGCGCCTTCGCCGAGTTGCTGGGCGCGGCGCAAAATGATCTCTGCGCGTCCGTCGTAGTCCTGGACCGTTCCCTTAATTTCAACCTGCCGGCCTTCGAGCTGGCGAACGTCGCCCATCTTTTTAAGATCGGACGGGAAGACGACCACGGTGAAAGGACACGCCTTGTCTTTGCAGAAATTCAGGATCTTAGCGCCGTTGCGGCCATCTTGCACGTGCAGCACGGTTCCAGTAACGCAAGCGCTCGTGCCCACATGCTTGCTCGCCTCGGCGAATGAAACGCAGTTACTGGGAGAGATATTGCGCGCGGAGCAAACTCCGCTCATGGCAAGAACAGTTCCGAAAAAAAAGAAAATCAGAGTAAGAACACGCATAATAACTGAGGCGCTCGAAAGCGCGCCTGCAGTTTTAATTCTATGCGTGGAGGAGAGGCGCTACGCGGAGCCGGAAGAAAATTATCGCGGAAACTTCCCGAAAAGGGAAGTTGCCGGGGTCCCCAGCACGCCCGGTTTTGGCGTGATGGGGTGGAGCGCTGGGGGCTCGGCCCCGGTCTGCCACAGTTCTCGCGGCCACAAGCAGCGCGAGCGCGCTACATGTTGAAAGACTTTACGCCCGCTGCTTCATCTTCCTTCACATCGAAGACGGTGTAGAGCTTGGTGATCTGCAGCAGGTCGTGCACTTTCTTGGTGAGGTTGAGCAGCTTGAGTTCGCCACCCTGGTTTTTGCAAGTGGTGAAGGCGCTGACGAGTTCGCCGATGCCGGAGCTGTCTATATAGTTCACGTCGGCGAGGTTCAGCAGGATTTTTTTCTGCCCCTTGGAAAGCAGGTCGCGCACCGTCTCGCGCAGTACCACGCTGCCTTCGCCGAGGGTGATCCGGCCGCTGAGGTCGACAATCGTGACGCCATCCACCTGACGGGTACTGGACTTCATGCTCACTGGGGAGCCTCCTTGGAGTCCGCGGGGTTGCCGTGGACGTGCTTGATCATTATAAGTTCGGTGCCCGTTTGGGAGGGGTTAATTTCCACCACATCCATGAACGAGCGTATCAGGAAAATGCCCCGCCCCGATGTCTTGAGCAGGTTCTCCGGCGCCAATGGATCCGGAATTCTGCTGACATCGAGCCCTTTGCCTTGATCGCGGACGACGATGACAAGGTCCCGAGTCGTACGCTCAAACGCGAATGTAACTTTCTTGCTCGGGTCGTAGGCATTGCCATGCAAAACCGCGTTCACGGCGGCTTCTCGCACCGCCATGGAGATCTTCATGACCTCCTCGTCGTCAAAGCCGGCTTCGGCGGCCATGCGGGTCGCCGTCTCTTCGGCATTGTTCACCGTCTCCAGCGTCGAATCGAGCGTATAGGAGACGCGGTCTGAGGGCATAACGGTTCCTGAGCCGGCGTTTACCTCGCTCGCCACGGTGACGCCAGGCTCAAAGTGCTGGCCCGACCACGGTGCACGGGCGAATTGAGAGTTTGCCTGTAGAGCGGGCAAAAGTCAACGCGCTGCCGCCGGTTGGCAGGGGGCTCGGTTGCTGTCCCGAGCCTGGGAGTTACTGGGAGGTTCCAGGCTCTCACAAACCCGCATGGGTGTGATCGCTTGCTGCAGCATCCCAGGCCGCTAAAATCTCTACTGCCGAAGCTGGTCAGGCGTTACAATGGCCCACCCTCGATCTTTGATCGTTAGCGAAATGGTTTCTGCCAGATTGCGGCCACTGCGCCGGCGCACAAAACATCCTTGGTTCATCGTGTGATTTGCAAAGGGGAACACTAGATGGGACGTTTTACTGGCATCCTCGGTCTGCTCACCATGTTGGGCCTCGCCTTCGCCTTCTCCACCAACCGCCGCGCGATCAACAAGAAGACGATTGCCTGGGGCCTGGGCCTGCAAGTTGTGTTCGCCATCTTCGTCCTGAAGATTGAGTTCGGACGCCGGCTTTTCGAGAAGGCCGGAGACGCCGTCAATCGCTTGCTTGGCTATTCATTCGAGGGATCGAAGTTCGTTTTCGGTGGGCTCGGTGCACAAGAAAAGCCAATGGGATTTTTCTTCGCCTTCCAGGTGCTGCCGACCGTGATTTTCATCGCCGCCTTTTTTGCCGTGCTCTATCACTACGGGATCATGCAATTCATCATCAAACTCGCCGCGAAGGTGATGACCCGCTTCATGGGCGCGAGCGGCGCTGAGTCTCTGAACGTGGCGGCCAGCATCTTCATGGGCCAAACGGAAGCTCCGCTTACCATCCGCCCGTTTCTTCCCGACCTCACTCGTTCCGAGCTGATGACCGTAATGACCAGCGGCATGGCCCACGTCTCCGGGGGCATCATGGCTGCCTACATCTTCTTCGGCATCGAACCTAAACATCTTCTCAGCGCAGTCATCATGACCGCCCCGGGCGCCATCCTGATTTCAAAGATGCTCGTGCCTGAGACGGAAGTTCCGAAGACGGCCGGTCGTGTGGTCATGAGCGAGGAAGAAGTGAGCGCCGAGAAAAGTGAAAACCTGCTGGGCGCGATTGCGCGCGGCACCACCGACGGCTTAGGCCTGGCACTCAATATCGCCGCCATGCTGATTGCATTCCTCGCGCTGATCGCCCTGGCCAACGGCCTTCTCGGCGGCATTCACAACCGGCTCGGAGTAGTGTGGTTTCCCGCCAGCCTGCAGCAGATCTTCGGCACATTGTTTGCCCCCGTCGCCTGGGTCATCGGAATCCCTTGGCGCGACTGTTCCGCCATCGGCAATCTTCTGGGCACGCGCATGGTGTTGAACGAACTGGTGGCGTTCTCGATGCTCGGACCGCAGAAGGCGGTGCTCGACCCCCGCTCGTTTACGATTGCGACCTTCGCGCTCTGCGGTTTCGCCAATCTGAGCTCGATTGGAATTCAGTTGGGCGGCATCGGAGCACTTGCTCCCAACAAGCGCGGCGAGCTAGCGCGTCTGGGAATTCGCGCCATGCTGGCCGGAACCATGGCCAACTTGATGTCGGCTTCGATTGCCGGCATGCTTCTGTGAGGAAGCTTTTTCCAACTGAAATCGATTGGGGTAGGGCATGGCTTCCGCCATGCCGCCCAGCGCCAATGAATACGAATTTACAGATTGCTGAAAAACTCGTGGCGCGTGCCGCAGTCACCCTCCGAGGCTAAAGCCGTCGCTAAGAACAAGCCACTTATCGCAGCGGTGAACCGCTGCGCCACCCAAAAGCAAGAACAAGGTCGAGTTTTTCAGCAACCTGTTTAGCCCCTGATGGATAGGGCAGATTATCAGGAGGCTGCTTCCAGTTGGTGGAGGATTTCGTCGGTCGTGACCAGCGTCGCTCCCAGACGCTGCAATTCAGTGAGTGTTTTGTTCCCAGTTTCCGGCGCGAGGGTTTCAATCGCATCTCGGACCACAGCTACCCGCCGCTTGCGCTTCAGCAACCCCTTAACTGCGCAACTGACGCAGTATTCCGTTACCACTCCAAACGCCACAAATTCCGCAGTGTTGCCTAAACGCTCCACCAACTCATCCGCATGGTGAGTCTCAAAAATATCCAGCGTCTGTTTCTCCAGGATGATCTGTTGATACTTGGAAAGATCCTCGGGCAGCTTCAGGTCCGGGTCATTCTCAATTCTGACGTAGTTATCGGTCAGAGCTTCTGGCAGAAGTTCCGCTCCGGGTGAACCTTTCAGGCAATGGGGAGGAAACTGCTTGAACTCAGGATCATTGGGCGGATGAAAGTCTCCATGTGAAACCAGAAACACTTCATCGCGCCGCGCCGCATCCGTCAGTTTGCGGATATTCGGAAGCAACTTCTCTGCGCCCGGTACATACAGCTTGCCGCCGGGCAGCATGAAATCCGCCTGCACGTCCACTTCCCAGAAGATAAAGTCGCGAGATCGCATTCCACTCTCTGACGTCGATGCCTGCAACGCATTCTTTCCGTGGGTGACAAAACTCAACGCACGGTTGCTCTCGCCCCATTCATTTGTATACTAGAAACTTGCAGTGTGTAATTTTGTTCAGCGCAATCAGATCAAACAGAACTGGAGAGTCCTGATGCGAACGAAGTTTTTTCTTGCCAGTTTGTTTCTTGCAATGATCGTGTTCTCCTCGCTGACCCTCTGGGCCGCCGACAGTATCACACCGCTCAACGTCAAGGAGGGTCTCTGGGAAATGACCGTAACTCATTCCATGAGCGGAATGCCAGCCACTCCGAACATCCCTCCCGACGTTCTTGCCCAGATGCCGCCGGAGCAGCGCGCCCGCGTAGAAGCGGCGTTGAAGGGTGGGCCGAGCATCGACGTCCGCAAAGAATGCATCACGAAAGAGAAGCTTGAAAAGCACTCTGCTTTCAGTAACAACCGCGGGGACTGTACCCGCACCGTCGTGAATTCCACGGGCAGCAAGCTCGAAGTGAAAATTCACTGTGAAGAAAAGCAGACTTCGACCGATGGGACGCTGGTGCTGGAGGCTGTCGGTTCCGATCGCGTCAAGGGGACGATGCAGTCTGTCACCAACGCCAACGGCCATACCATGAACATGAACTTCACCTTCAGCTCCAAATACCTGGGCCCGGCCTGCGGAGACGTCAAGTAGGGTGAAAACAGGCCAGCTAGCGCAGCGCTTGTGTGCGTGAGGACGGGGTCCCTTCGACTTCGCTCAGGGCAGGCTCTCTGGGACTTAGTTCATTCTTCCCGCTTTTCCCAGCGCTGAAGAGCTTGCGGAAAAAAGTCGTCGAGAGCGCGGGAAGCGCACCTCAGGCGCTAAAGCGCTGACACATTTTCAACGACTTAACGGCACGACTGAACAGCTTGCGGAAAAATGAGATATTTTTCCCGTCTCGTCTTCCCCTGAGTTGTTTTCCGCCCCTTGACTACATCTGGATTGCGTGTTCCCCGACTATTTTTCGCCCGGCGGACACACTTATCCCCGCGCACTACACGGCTTGCGGCAGCAGACGCTGCATGCGTCGCAGGTTCAGCGCCGCGGCTGCGAGTTGGAACATCCACTCCACCCGTCGTCGCCCGCGAAACTTCGTCTGCCGCATCCCCGCCACGTGTTTGATCCAGCCGAACACTTGCTCCACTCGTTTTCGCTGCTTCTGACTCTGCGCAAATCCTGGATCGTTCCGCTCCTCCTCCCGCAGCCAGTTCGGCCAATGTTTGCTGGTCACCGCGTACTCGGCTACGTGCGGCACCACTTGCCGCGCCCGTAACCCGGCGATGAAATGCTCTTCCTGATACCCCTTGTCCGCTCCCAGCGTGATCTTTCGTGTTCCGTCGTTGACTTGCTCCAGCATCGCTGACGCCGCCTCCCGCTCCGCTCTCTGTCCCGACTGCGTCACACAGGCCGCCACCACCAGCCCATTCCGGTTCTCGGTGATCACGTGTCCCAGATAACTCGGTCGCGATTCCGCCGCCTGGCTGCGCCGGAACAGCCGCGCCTCCGGGTCCGTCTTCGACTCGTGCGTGTCGCGCAGCAACTTTCGTCCCCGCGCTCCCGTTCCCCGCTCCGGCGGATCCGGCTTCTTCTCAAAACTGCGCCGACTCGCCCACGCCTCGATCAGCGTTCCGTCCACCGTGAAGTGCTCGTCACTCAGCAACTCTCCGCTTCTCGCCTGCTTCAGCACCCCCGCAAAAAACTTCTGCGCCACTTCGCCCACGATCAACCGCTCCCGGTTCTTGGTGAACACCGTCACGTCCCACACCTCGTCGTCCATCTCCAGCCCCACGAACCAGCGGAACAGCAGGTTGTAGTTCATCTCCTCCATCAACAGCCGCTCGCTCCGCCGCGAGTACAGAACCTGGAGCAGCAGCGCTCGCAGCAATCGCTCCGGCGCAATCGACGGCCGCCCGCCCGGCGCGTACAGTTCGTCGAACTCCGCCGACAGCTCTCGCAACGCCGCGTCCGTCATCGCCCGAATCCGCCGCAGCGGATGATCCGGTGCAATCCGCTGTTCGGCACTCACATAGCTGAATACCGTCCCTTGCTGCTCGTCGTCTCCACGCATCCTTGTTTCTTAGCACCTTTGCTTGTGCATCGTCATCGCTAAACTCGATTCCCCCCCGACTTTTTCCGCAAGCTGTGAAGTCGTGCCCTTCCCCAAGCCCGCCCGAATCCGAGTTTTTCCGCAAGTTGTGAAGCGCTGGGCCAAGTTAGTTCGCCCCTCAGGGGCTGGATGCGCTTGAGCTACGCCGAGCGAATTCCGATCCGCCTCCGACGAAGTGGACGATCTCCAGCCGGTCTCCATCGTGCAGTGGAGTCTGCGGCCATTGGTCGCGGGGCACGATCTCGCGATTCAGTTCGATCGCCAGCCGGTCCGGCTTCATGCCGAGCCGCTCGACGAGCGCACCCAGAGTTTCGGCGGATGAGATTTGAGTCTCGCCGTTGATCGTCAGATTCATTGGATCCATTTTCGCCGCAGACAAGCGCCGAGCTGCTCCACCCCGTCAAGCCAACACCGGGCTTGACGGGGGCCCCGGTGCGCTCGGCTTGGACGGGCGAGGGCGCCCGTCCCTACACGAGCGCGATCAGCTCTAACCGGCGGCGCGGAGCTGGAACTTGCGGGTCGCAGTTCGTCCGTCGAAATTCGCTTGCACGAGCACGGAGGAATCAGCGAGCGACTTCTCATCTACCTGAACGTTCATCTCGGCGTTGCCCTGGGCGTCGGTGAGAACCTGCGCGTAGTAGGGCGCGGAGTCAGGCCGGGCGAGGCGAAGTGTGAGCCGAGCGCCTTGGACCGTGGCGCCGCCGTCGGTAACTCGGATCTGTATCGTCAAAGCGCCGCTCGAATGCACGGACCTGGCATTGATCCACTCGAGGTCAAGCTCTTTCACCGCCGCCAGCGTTTCCGATGTCTCCCGCTTGTCGAAGATGGAATCGAGCTTGCCGTCGCGGATGGCGTTGACGACCTCGCGATGCAGCTCGCGCAGCATTTTCTCTTTATCCTGATCGTTTTTTGGGGATAGGTTCGGGAATATGTTCGGAGGCGTGTTCGGAGCGATGTCCTGAGGTCTGATCGAGCCTTCCGCGCCGGAGCCATAGGGAACGGCGCGCTTTCCGATGCAGCGGCCCCGGACGAAGACTTGCGTCTGCAGCAACTGCTCGCCTTCGCGCGCTTCGCTCTGCACGTGGTAGATCGTGTCTTCGTGCCGAATGTCGGTATTAAACCCAAAGATCATGCGATACAGGGTCTCCCCGGTGCTGTCGTTTTCGTGTCCAAGAGACAGGTTCCACCGGATAAAACTACTGTTAAAACGCGTACTTAGCTTGACACTTCCGCCCGTCAAAACTAATCTAGAACGTCTACTGTTGTGCTTGACCGAAATTATATATAGCTCCCTCCTATGCCGGACAATTATTTCGCTCGCTACCTTCCTCTCCTGATGCACTTCGGCATTGCCACAGCCCTTGCGAGCGCGATTGTGATCCTTTCCCAGTTGGTTGGGCGACATAAGCCAGGTCTGGCAAAGATGTCTCCCTATGAGTGCGGGGTCGAGCCCATCGGCGATGCTCGCAGACGATTCTCCGTCAAGTTTTACCTGGTTGCCATGCTCTTTATATTGTTCGACGTGGAGGCCGTTTTCCTTTACCCCTGGGCGGTCATCCTGCGCGAACTGAAGATGTTTGGTTTCTGGGAGATGATGGTGTACATCGCGATCGTGCTGGTCGGGCTTTTCTATGTATGGGAAAAAGGCGTCATCGACTGGGGGCCCGCGGCCGCCAAGCGGGGAGATGTCTGATGCCGCTGGCTCCCCCCATCACCAATATCGAGGAGTTGAAGTCGCATCCCGCCTTGGGCCGCCTGGTGGGGTGGAACGCCTCCATCGTGCAGGCGGCGAAATTCGATCGCGAAGAGCTTACGATCTGGGTGGAGAAGGACGCAATCCGCGAGGCTTGCGCCCTTTTGCGCGACTCCGCGGATTGCCCCTTCAATTATTTATGCGATCTCACCTGCGTGGATTGGTATCCCTCAGAGCCGCGCTTTGAGGTGGTTTACCATCTGCTTTCGATTCCCCATAAAGAGCGAGTGCGTTTGAAAGCCCGACTGGACGGTTCCAGCCCGGCGATCGAATCGGTCACTTCGGTCTGGCCCTCGGCCAATTTCTTTGAGCGTGAAGTGTTCGATTTGTTTGGCGTGCGCTTTACCGGACATCCCAACCTGAAACGCATCATGATGCCCGATGACTGGGAAGGCCATCCGCTGCGCAAGGACTACCCGGTGGAAGGTTACCGTTAGGTCATGGCGCAATTTCCCCCCACTGTCGCTGAGCCCGGCCAGGATGGCACGCTGGTCCTGAACATGGGACCGCAACACCCCTCGACGCACGGGGTTTTGCGGCTGGTGCTGGAAATTGAAGGAGAAAGTATAGTGCGGCTCAGGCCGGAGATCGGATACCTGCACACCGGCATCGAGAAAACCTGCGAAGCCAAGTTCTACCAGCAAGTGGTGCCGCTGACAGATCGCATCGATTACCTCTGCCCCATGACCAACAATCTTGCCTACTGCCTGGCAGTGGAGCGGCTGTTGGGACTGGAGATTCCGCCGAAAGCGCAGTGGATGCGGGTTCTGATGAACGAGTTGACCCGCATCAATTCGCACCTGGTCTGGCTGGGATCGTCCGCCATGGACCTGGGCGCGATGACGGTTTTTCTCTATTGCTTCCGCGAGCGCGAAGACATTCTGCGCTTCTTCGAGATGGTCAGCGGGCAGCGGATGATGACGTCTTATTTCCGCATTGGCGGCTTGGCGCTGGAGCCGCCGCTGGGGTTGTTTGAGAAAATCAAAAAATTCGCCGACCGCTTTCCTGGGAACGTGGATGAATATGAAAACCTGCTGACCGCGAATCCGATTTTCACGATGCGCACCAAGGGCATCGCTCGCCTGAGCGCGGAAGACGCGATTGCTCTGGGCGCATGCGGTCCAACATTGCGCGCCAGCGGGGTTGACATTGATCTGCGCCGCGACGCTCCTTACAGCGGCTACGAGAACTTCAAGTTCAACGTGCCGGTACGTACCGAAGGCGACGTGTTTGCGCGATACATTTGCCGCGTCGAGGAGTTGCGGGAATCGATTGGCATGGTGCAGCAAGCGCTGGCGGGAATGCCGGAAGGACCCATAAAAGCCGACGCGCCCAAGGTCGTGCTGCCCGACCGCGAAAAGATGAAGACGCAGATGGAGGCCCTCATCTACCACTTCAAGATCATCACCGAGGGCTTCGCGGTTCCGGCGGGCGAAGTTTACGAGGCGATCGAATCGCCGCGCGGCGAAATGGGATACTACGTCGTCAGTGACGGAACGGCCAAGCCGTATCGCGTGCACATGCGCGGGCCGTCCTACGCGAATCTGCAGGCACTGGCCAAGATGTGCGAAGGAGGGATTATTGCCGACGTGGTCGCGGCCATCGGGTCCATCGACATCGTGCTGGGTGATTGCGACCGGTAGGGAAGTTGCAATTTTGTAATGTGGTAATCGGGTAATTTTGTAATCTAGGACCTTGCGGATTTGGATTTCAAATTACCAAATTACCCGATTACAAAATTACGAAATCGTTCAGCTTATGAAATTTTCCGAGGAATTCGAAGCTCGCTTCACCGAGATGCTGACGCACTATCCGACGCGGCGTTCGGCGCTGGTGCCGACCTTGCTCTATGCGCAGGATGAGGCCGGCGCACTGACTGACGAGGTGATCGCGGAACTGGCGGGGCGGCTGGAACTCACCGAACTCGAGGTCCGTAACGTGATCAGTTACTACTCGATGCTGACCACCAAACCGCGCGGAAAGTATAACGTGCAGGTGTGCACCAATATCGCCTGCATGCTCCGCGGCGGTGAGGAACTGCTTGACCATTGCAAAAAGAAGCTGGGCATAGGCCACAAGGGCACGACACAGGATGGTTTGTTCTCGCTGGAAGAAGTGGAATGCATTGGCGCGTGCAGCTGGGCTCCGGCTGTACAAGTAAATTACGAGTATCACGAGAACCTGACGAACGCGAAGATGGACGAGCTGTTGGACGAGTATAAGAAAAAGGGAACGCAGTAGGGATTTTGTAATTTGGTAATCGGGTAATTTTGTAATCTAAAACTGCGTGGGTTTAGATTTTCAAATTACCAAATTACCCGATTACAAAATTACAAAATGGCTTCGCTGGTTTCCCATCCCGACGAGGTACGCGTGATTTCGAAGCGCTTTGGCCAGGGCGCTACGGACATCGATCGCTATCTCCAACTGGACGGCTACAAAGCCGTGCAGAAGGCGCTCGCCATGCAACCGGATGCCATCATCAATGAAGTGAAGAACTCCGGCTTGCGCGGGCGAGGCGGCGCCGGATTCAGTGCGGGCATGAAGTGGTCGTTTGTTCCGAAGCAATCGGCCAAGCCGAAATATGTGCTCTGCAACGGGGACGAGAGCGAGCCCGGTACTTGCAAGGATCGCCTGATTTTCGAACACGATCCGCACGCGATCATTGAAGGCGTCATGATCGCCTCGCTGGCGGTCGGCGCTCATACGGGGTACATCTACATTCGCGGCGAGTATCGCTACCTGTCGGTGATCATGCAGAAGGCGATCAAGGGCGCGTACGCGAAAGGGTTCCTCGGCAAGAACATTTTCGGCAGTGGATACGATCTGGATATCCACTGGCATGGTGGAGCCGGAGCGTACGAAGTTGGCGAAGAATCGGCGCTGATGGAATCGCTCGAAGGCAAGCGCGGCATTCCGCGCATCCGCCCGCCTTTTCCGGCCGTGGTTGGACTGTGGGGCGGGCCGACCGTGATTAATAACGCGGAGACCCTTGCCGCCGTGCCGCACATCATTTTGGGCGGCGGGGACTGGTACGCGAAACTTGGCTCGCCGAAGAATGGCGGAACGCGGCTGTTCTGCCTGGCTGGACATCTCAACCAGCCGGGCGTCTACGAACTTCCGATGGGCTATAACCTCAAGAAGATGATCTATGAGGTGGGCGGCGGGATTCCCAACGGGCGCAGTTTGAAAGCCGTGGTTCCGGGCGGATCGTCAACGCCGGTGCTGCTGCCGGAGGAAATTGATGTCGCCATGGATTTCGACTCGGTCGCCAAAGCCGGTTCGATGCTTGGGTCGGGTGGTGTTACCGTGCTCGACGATACGACCTGCATCGTGAAGTTTGCCCTGCGCACCATCAAGTTTTATCAGCATGAAAGCTGCGGCTGGTGCATTCCGTGCCGCGAGGGCACGGACTGGTTGAAGAAGACGCTGACGCGGTTTCATGCCGGCGCGGGAATGAAGAAGGATATCGACAACATTTATTACCTCGCCGAAAACATGCTGGGGAAGACTTTCTGTCCGCTCGGAGACGCGGCGGCAATGCCCACCATGGCGTTTGTGAAGAAGTTCAGAAAAGAATTTGAAGATCATTTGGATGGC
>CAVVNA010000033.1:0-187240 GCA_963749275.1 uncultured Acidobacteriaceae bacterium | reverse complement strand
GTTCCAGTCGTGCCGCAGGCAACGCAAAACCGCTGCGGCTTCAGCCGCCGAGGTGAGCTTTTGAAACCGACACGCGCAATCTCACCGCCGGGGACTTATTTCGTGACCTCGATCACTCATCATCGGATGTACATTCATCGGAATCCGGTTGAAAGGAAGTTGGTTATGGAGCCGCCCGAGTTTCGTTATTGCTCGGCGTTCCCGGGATTCAAGTTGGATCCATGGCCCTCAGAGGCTAAACAGATTGATGAAAAACTAATCTGGGGTGCAAAGAGCTCACCTCGGGCGCTAAAGCGCGACGTATTTTCCGCGACTTAGCGGCACGACTAAAAAGTCGTGCCCTTCCCGAAACGCGCTCGACCCGGAGTTTTTCAGCGAACTGTAAAGCCGAACTTCTTTCTTCGGAGTGATGGCACGACTGGAACAGGCTGCGGAAAAAGTCTTCGAGGGCGCGAGAAGCTCACCTCTGGCGCTAAAGCGCGGACACTTGTTCAACGACTTAGTGGCACGAGTAAACTCACGATTGTTCACTTCACCAAGGGTGCGTGCTATGATTAGCGCGAAGCCGCGCACCCTTCGCCTGCGAGTAAAGCGGCTTCCAAGAAGGAAGTTGCTTATGACGATGGCTGTTGGCTTCTTGTGCCGCGATGGAGTGGTGATTGGCGCAGACCGACAAGTTACCGGACAAAACTACACTTTCCCTGAGTGCAAGCTGTCTACGGTTAAGTGGAAAAACGGTCATGGCATCATGGCGTATTCCGGGAACCACGATACGTACCGCGATCTAGAACCAGAGATGCACGCGCGATTTACGCCCGCCACAACGATCACCCGCTCTGGGGTAAAGCCTTTACTGAAAGATGCACTGGCAGCCGTGCTAAAGAAAAAAGAGGAATTCTATACTCTTTTCGGCTTTATGGTGGACAACGAATTCCAGTGCTTATTGCAATCAATTAAGACAGACAGGATTGTAGAGGTGGATGAGGTCGAAGTCATTGGCTATGGGGATTCGCCCTTGGCGCGTTTCTTGCTCGGGACGTTTAAGGATGTGCCGCACGGAGTGAGCGTCCATCAAGCACGCATCTACGCTGTCTACTTCATTTCCCAAGCTAAGAAGTATGACGGTCAATTCGTGGGCGGACCAATTGATGTGTACTCGGTTGATACGAGCGGCCAGAGTGGAGAGCGGTGCGTGCGCGTGCTCGATGCAGGAAGAACTCCACAATGGGAAGAGCAAACGAATCTCATTCGCTACTGGATGGATGTTCTTTTTAGCAAACTGACGGACAAGGACAATCCTGTATCAGTGGAGCAGTTCAACGAGCGCATGAATCAATTTCGCGATTGGTGCAATCCAGAAGACCCAAAGGTTGCACGTAAGACCACGGCCATAGTTTTGTTTCCGCCTACGCGGTGAGTTTTTGAAAGGTCAGAGGATCAGCAGTGACCATATGACGCAGAGTGTCGATGAACAGATCGGAGCGTTTCCGGCGATTGAAGCGGAACTCCATCTCTGCCAAGTACGCGGGGAGGTGCTTCGCGCTAATCTTGTGCCACGATCCCACGATGCCGCGCTTCAAGAGCGAGAACGCCGATTCGACTGTGTTGGTATGAATGTCTCCATCAACGTAAACCTTGGCCTTGTGTTTGATCGTCTTGTGCCGCTCAGTCATGTCGATGTTCTTCATGGCCGTGGGATAGGCGTTGAGTTCATCCGTCACAATCACTTCCACATCGGTGCTCACGTTCTCTTGGATGTATTTCGCCAGCGTGCCGCTCTTAACGTCGGTCGCGTGGAAGAACCGCAGATCGCCGCCACGTTGCCGAATCCCGACCACGATCTGCTTGTTGGAGTCTCCGTACCCGGCCTTGCTGTAGGTGTGCTGCTTCCCGCCAATATAGGTTTCGTCCATTTCGACAGTACCGTCGAGCAGTGGCCGCTCTGCGGATGCCATCGCAGCACGAATACGGTGGAACAAATACCACGCGGTTTTGTACGATCCCTTGTGCTGTCCCCACAAAGTACGCTTGAGTTGGCTGGCGCTCATTCCCTTACGGGCTTCTACGAGCAACAGAACAGCGAGAAACCAGCGCGTCAGGGGCAAGTGGGAGTCATGGAAGATCGTGCCGCTAGTCGCAGTGAATTGGTACTCGCAGCCGACGCATTCAAACCGACTGTAATCTTTCAGTCGGGAAACTCGCGTGTCCTTGCAGCGTGGGCACTGGACACCTTCTGGCCAACGCAACCGCTCAAGCAATTGGCGGCATCGTTCGTCAGTTCCGTACAACTCATTCACGTCAGGGAGAGTCATGGCAGCACCTCGTAAACCGAAGTCCCCGCTAGAGCGAATACCGACACGAAAACTGGTCGCTGGCATAAAGCGCGATTTACGCCGGATGCTGCGTTCTGCTGAGTCGGAGAATTCAAGGAAACCAAAGAAAGGAAAGGCGTAACGGCGACCATGAACACATCTTATCTAAACCGTTACCCTTTGTCAAGTGTATAATCGTGAGTAAACTCGTGCCCTTCCCAAACCCCGCTTCGATCGGAGTCGCAACCTGTGGAAGTCGTGCCCTTCCCTTCTTAGGGGCCGACTTCTTTACAGGGCTACTTCGAAACTCTTCTGTGCCGAGGTGGAAGCGGGCTAGAGAATGACACGCGATCAGAACCCGCCACGGCAGCCGTTGTTCTGGGCCGCGGTGTCATTTTCGCTCGGTCTTTGGACAGGAGTGCGCGCCTGGCGGCCGCCGTCGTGGTGGGTGATCGCGGTCGTGGCCTTCGTTTTCGCGGCGACATGGTTTCTTTCGAAGCGAGTCTGGCTGGCCAAGGCGCTCTCTTTGGGCGCGTGGTTCCTTCTGGGCGCTTTTCTGATTCAGATTCGCGGTCAGCGTCCCGACCAACGTCAGCTGGATGAGGCTCGAGTTCTTGCCCTGGCGGATGGGCGTGCCGTCACGCTCACAGCGCGTGTAATGCGGGAAGGATATGCACGGACCGCGGGGCCGCGGTCGATTCGTGAATCCATTGATGTGGAGACGGAAGAGATCGCGAGCCAGGGAGAAAGCTGGCCGCTGCGGGCCGGGGTGCGGCTGTCCATCTATGAGAAGTTAGAGAACGCTGAGATGGTGGAGCGCCGGGCGTCCTCGCCCGGCCTCGATGCTGCGGATGGTGCAAACGGGACGGGCGAGACGCCCGTCGCTCCATTTGCTCTTACCTACGGCACGCGGCTGCGCATCCCCGCCAAGCTGCATCCGGCGCGCAATTACCGCAATCCCGGAGCCTTCGATTATGAAGGCTATCTGCGCGACAACGGGATCAGCGTGCTGGGTTCGGCGGAGGCAAAGGACATGGAGCGCCTTCCCGGTTTTTCGGGCCGCCGGATTGAACTTTGGCGGACGCGCGTTCACGCCAGCATCATTGCCAAAATTCACCAGCTGTGGCCCGCGTCGCAGGCCTCGCTTATGGACGCCATGGTTCTTGGCGAAGAATCGTTTCTGCGCAATGCGACCCGCACCGAGTACCAGCGGTCGGGCACGTATCACGTGCTGGTTGTTTCCGGAATGAACCTGAGCATATTGGCGTTCGCCATTTTTTGGGCGCTGCGCCAGTTTCGCGTTGATCCGGCGGTGGCGGCCATCACCACGGTCGTGGTCTCGTTCGCGTATGCATTCGTGGTGGGGGTCGGTCCACCGGTGTGGCGCGCCGCGCTGATGCTGGCAACTTATTTAGGCGCTCGCCTGCTGTATCGCGAACGCAACATGATGAACGCGATTGGAGCGGCGGCGCTGGGAGTTCTGATCGTCGATCCGCACGCTCTGTTTGGCGCCAGCTTTCAACTGACGTTTCTTGCGGTCTTCATCATCGCGGGCATCGGCTCGCCGATTCTCGAGCGGACAACTTTGCCCTACGCTCGCGGTTTACGCCTGTTGCGAGCTGCCAGCTACGATTGGCACGTCGCTCCCGAGGTGGCGCAATTTCGGATCGACGTGCGGTTGATCGGAGGGCGGCTAGCGAGATTCATCGGCGACCGCCTCGGCTTGGCAGTGCCCGCGATCTTATTACGCGTGGCGGTCGGTGTGGGGGAATTGATCTTCATCTCGGCGCTGATGCAGGCGGGACTGGCGCTGCTCATGGCGTACCACTTTCATCGTGCGACCACCATGGGAATGCCGGCCAACCTGGCGGTGATTCCACTCACCCAGGTGCTGATGCCCACCGCCGCTGCCGCCGTCGGCTTGGGATACATCTCGATTGCGCTGGCTAAGCCCGCAGTTTGGATTTCCGGGCTCGCGCTTGAGGGGATCGCTGGGACGGTGCACTGGCTCGGCGGCGCCCAGGGCGTCGGAATGAAGGTCGTTGGAATGAAGATCGGCGGAATGAAGATCGGCGGAACATCAATCGCCGACCTGCGGGTGGCTATGCCATCGCTCGCGATGATCCTGGCCTCAATCGCCGCGCTGGCGCTCGCCATGCTGGCGGCGCAGTTCCGTCGCACGCGTCTGGCAGTTTTCGTTTCTGTGGTGTTGCTCTTCAGCGTTGCGGGCTGGATTGCGTTTGTCCCCTCTCGACCTCACCTTCGCCCCGGCGTGATGGAGATGACGACCATCGACGTTGGACAAGGCGATTCCATTCTGCTGGTCACGCCCGAGGGCCGCGCCCTGCTCATTGATGCCGGAGGGCTGCCGCAGTGGATGCATTCCGACTTCGATCTTGGCGAGCAGGTGGTCTCTTCTTATCTTTGGAATCGAGGCATCGATCGTCTCGACGTGGTCGTGATTACTCATCCTCACGCCGACCACCTCGGCGGAATGCCCGCAGTGATTGCAAATTTCCACCCGCGAGAACTCTGGATCAGTATCGACAAGCCGGTCGGCCAATTGGCGCCGATCGTTGCGCAGGCCGAGAGAGCGGGGATGAATGTTTCGGTAAAAAAAGAAGGCGACCAATTCGATTACGGCGGAGCGCATTTCAACATGCTCGCTCCCGGACGCGATCAGATCACCGGGTCGATGCGGCCGAACGACGATTGCCTGGTGTTCACGGCTACTTTCGGCGGGGCGACCGCTTTGCTCGAGGGCGACGCAGAACGTCCGGCGGAACGGCGCGTCGTGGAAGAGCATCCGGAGGCGATGCTGCTGAAGGTGGCGCATCACGGAAGCGCCAGCGGAACTTCTGCCGATTTGCTCTCGACCGTTCATCCGCGCTATGCCGTCATCTCCGTCGGAGCGCGGAATGTGTACGGACATCCCCGGCGCGAGGTGCTGGAGCGGCTACAGCACGCCGGCGTGAAGACTTACCGCACCGACGAGGAGGGCGCGGTCAGCTTTTACCTGGATGGAAAGTCTGTGACTCCGGACGTCGCGCTTATCCACTGATGCAAGCACACCTCAGGCGCTAAAGCGCGGAAACATTTTCAACGACTTAACGGCACGAGTAAACTCGTGCCCTTCCCAAAACCCGCTTGAGTCCGAGTTTTTCCGCAAGCTGTGAAGTCGTGCCCTTCCCAAAACCCGTCCGAGTCCCCAAAACCCGTCCAAGTCCCCAAAACTCGTCCGAGGCCGAGTTCTTGCGCAAGCTGTGAAGTGATGCCCTGGTACGAATCGGGGAAACTGCGGAGTCTTCGTCGCGTTCCCCCGTCGCGTTCCCCCGTCGCCGTCCCCGCCTCGTCGTTTTCTCTCCCGAGAAGCTATAATCCTCCCTTTGCCGTGCGCATCCTTCTTCTCAGCGATATTCACAGTAACCTCGAAGCGCTGGACGCCTGTCTGGCCGCCGCTCCCGCCTACGACCTTGTCGTCAATCTCGGAGACATCGTCGGCTATGGCGGCAATCCCAACGAAGTCATTGCCAAAGCACAATCTCTGGGACACGTCTTCGTCCGCGGCAATCACGACCGAGCCGTGTGCGGCCTTATGAAGCTCGACGACTTCAACCCCATCGCCGGACTCGCTACTCTCTGGACGCGCGACCAGCTCACGCCCGAAAATCTCGCGTGGCTCCGCTCGCTGCCGCAGGGTCCCGTTCATATCGACGAACTCCCCGGCATCCAGTTCGTCCACGGCTCTTCGCTCGACGAAGATGAATACACGGTTAGCGCCAGCGACGCCATCGAACCACTCATCACCAGTCCCTCCCCAATTACGTTTTTCGGACACACTCATCTGCAGGGCGGCTTCGTGCTCTCGGGCGCGGTCAGCGAAGCCTACCGCCCGGGCTATCGCACCGTGGGCCAGCCCGAGTCCTCCGACTGGCCGCTCCGCAAAAATCGGCGCTATCTGGTTAATCCGGGCTCCGTGGGCCAGCCCCGCGATGGCGACTGGCGCGCCGCGTTCGCCGTGTTCGACTCCGACTCCTGGATCGTGACTTTCCACCGCGTGCCCTACAACCTCCGAATAGCCCAAGAAAAAATCATTGCCGCCAACCTGCCGCAGCGCCTGGCTACCAGGCTCGCCACGGGGAGATGAGGCAAATTGGTTTTGGCAAGCAGAGGGACGGACGGCCGGCAAATGATGAGCCTGTATGACAACCGGGCGAAGGTCGCGACCGCCAGAGTGGCGTTGCTCTTTGGCATTTTTTTTCTGATCGCGTGCGGCCTGGGCTACCCGGTCCTCAACCGATTCGACCCGCGGCAGACGCCGGGGCTTTCCGACGTCAAAACCTACGCCTCAATCGTGACGGGAACGGCTATCGTCGACGCCGGAGACATGCGCTACCGCCGCTTCCGCGTGCTGGTTCCGTGGCTCGCCAGACCTTTCTACTGGCTCGCGCGCGGACGCGTCGGAACGTGGGACCCGGTGATGTTCGGACTCCTGGTTACCGACTCTCTCTTCGTTGCGGGAACCGGCGTGCTCATTGTCATTCTTGGGAACCGGCAGCTGGGCAGTTCCGCCGCAGGGGTGGTTGGAGCTTTGCTTTATCTGGTCAATTTTGCCGTTCCGAATCTTCGCCTGGTTGGGTTGGTGGATGCGGGCGAAGGCTTCTTCCTGCTGGCACTACTCTGGAGTTTGTCGGAGTTGGAACTGTGGGCCTTGCCCGCGATCGCCGTGCTGGGAGCACTGACGAAAGAATCGTTCATCCCCTTCAGCATCGTGTTCATGTCCGCGTGGTGGGTTTCAACCCGGGGCGAAAGAAATGACGATCGAAAACATTTTCCGGACGCAGCCTGGATCCTGACCAGTTGGGTGCTAAGTTTTGCCGCGATGATCGGCCTGCAATGGTCGATCACTGGAAGGTATGTAAGTCCGGTGCAGTTTGGCTTCGCACTTCATCGCGGCGGCGGCTACCACTTCGCTGTTTCGCTGCACGATCGAAATCTGTGGTACATCTTTCTGTGGCTCTTGCCGACCGCAATTCCGAACCTGAAACGCTTTACAAAATCGTGGCTCATTCCGGTCGGCGCGACTTGCGCCATGGCATTTGTGCTGGACGCGTATTTTGGTGGAGCGCCGGCAGCCGGGTCGGCTTGGGGCCGAGAGCTCTTCAGCATCGCCGGTCCGGTGCTTAGCCTGTCATCTGCGTTATTTCTGCTGCGAACGTCGGCCGGATCCGCTGTCGGAGCGTAGTTTAACCGATCATGTTTTTACCGATCATGTTTTTTCCGATCATGGTTCGCGATGGCCTACGATAGCGGCACAAATGCCTCCTAGACGAGGCGCCCGCAGTCCGTCGCTGCGGCTTTGAAAATACTTCTGTTCCGCGGCCTCCGAGCTCAAGAACGAGATTGCGGAAAATCCCAGGGCCCGAAGATCACGCAGGAGCGTCTGAGGTTCGAAGTACGTCTGCCATGGTTCACCCAGGGAGCCCGCCCGGCTCGCCAAAGCTGCGCGGTGTTCGGCATCAATGCCGGAGAGCGAGGACTCCGGCAGGGAAAAACTAAAAACAATCTCGCTGCTCGCGGGGGAAGCCGCGATCATCTGGAAGACTGCGCTGGCCGCGTCCCGAGTCAGGTAAAGCAACACGCCTAGGCAGGAAAAGAAGGCGGGCTCGGAGAAGTTGAGTGTGCTGGTTTGTAACCCTTCGCGCAACGAGACCGATTCGAAATCAATGGCCACGAATTCCAGATTTGCTGGAATGGGAATATCAGCCGACTGCAATCTCTGGCGCTTGTCCTCTTGTGTGGCTCGATGATCGACTTCGTAAATACGCAAGCCGCGCGCCCAGCCGGGCTGGCGATAGGCAAATGTATCGAACCCCGCACCGAGGATCACGCACTGACGCACGCCCCGAGCTACTGCCTGGGCCATGCGTTCCTCCGCATAGCGGCTTCGCAGAACCACGTGGGAGCGCAATCCTCTAGCGAGGGGGTCATGCGTGTGCGCAGGATTCGACTGAATCTGCTGGAGCGCGTCGGCGTCAAGCAAGCGGGCGGCTATCGGATCGTCAAGAATCTTGGGATCGCCGTCCAGAAGCTGGTGGACTGCTCGAAGCGCGGCGACGCTAAGAGCAGTCCGGCTGGAGTTACGCTGTGGTTCGGCCCCGGACATGGTTTGAGTTTACAGGCTGGCAACGCGCGACGCTTTCGCCCGACGCTCTTACTCTACTTCCACTGACTCCCTCTGCTGGCGGGCGTTCCACAGCGGCGCAAGAATACTCGATCGCAGAACTTCCGACTCGGCTCTCACCCAGTCTTCCAGCTCTTGTCCTTCGACCTGTCCGCGCTCATCGTAGAGCTGTCGCGCGCGCAGCCGTATTTTTCTCTCCAGCAATTCCATCATCAGTTTCTGCCGTTCGCGAGTTCTTATTACGCTGTCCACTGCTAACACCCCACAATTCACTTGTCTACAGATATTGTAAGCGGCGAACTGTTACAGGGTGGTGAAGAGGGGAGTTACTAAAGGAATGTCCCGTGGGCCGGTCAAGCGGGGACGCATCCAGGTGAAAAGCGCACGCCTCGCCGACGAATGTCGTGAGGTATAATGCGCACGCTTGCCCTTGTGACGCGCTGTACTGTCGCAAACGAACTTCTCGTATGGACCAATACGTGGACCAATATGTAGACCGATAGAGGAGGAAGCAATGCCCGACGATCTCGATCACCAGCAGGATCAGGAGAGCTCGCCTCAACCCCATCATCACGACTGCGGAAACCTCTTCGGATGCGGCGAAGAGAAGGGCACTGGAGTGCTCCGCGAAGACATCAAGGACGCCGCCTTCACCCAGCGAGCCGCAGACCGGCTTCTGCACATGGACGAGATGAACCAGGAGCAGCTCGACGGCTATCTAACCGCCCGCGGCCTTGCCCGTCGCCGGCTGCTGCGCGCTAGCACCTTCATGGGCGCGCTGGCGGGCATCGGACCCTGGTTTAGCAAACTTGCTCATGCCGCGGATGCGCTGGGCGGCAGGTCTGGGACTGGCTCCGCAGTGGCGCCGGAGAAAGACGATCACGGTCGCGTCCACGTGGTCGAGAGCAATGATAAGACCGTGCGTCTGGGCGTCTACGACACCACACTCGAGCCCATCCTGAAAGTCGATTCCGGCGACACCATCAGCTATCCCAACACATGGTCACACTTTTTGAACCAGATGCAGCCGGGGGTTCCGGTCGAGACCCTGGCTAAGCTGCGCGTGAGCAATCCGGGACACGGGCCGCATTCGATCATCGGCCCCATCTACGTCAACGGCGCCGAACCCGGCGACGTGTTGGAGGTCCGCTACAAGCGCATTCGTCCGTTCGATTGGGGAGCGGTATTCAATAATCCGGGGTCGCTCGGAACCGGATTGTTGGCCCAGGATTTCCCCGAAGGACAGGTGAAATATCTGAAGCTCGATCTGCCCAACATGACGGCGGAGTTTAAGCGAGACATTCATGTACCCCTCAAGCCGTTTCAGGGGACATTGGGCCTGGCTCCTCCAGACGGTTTCTATCCTCCGCTGAGTCCGGGAGTGACCAGTTCCGTTCCTCCAGGGCCTCATGGCGGCAATGTCAACCTGAGCGAAATGGCCGAAGGCTCGACCATGTTTATCCCGGTGTGGAAACCGGGGGCGCTGATCTACACCGGCGATTCCCATGCGGTGCAAGGCGATGGCGAAATCTGCCTTACCGCACTGGAAACGCGCATGCAGGAATTACGCATCCAGGTGGTCCTGCACAAGCAGAAGAACTTTGCCTGGCCGGTGGCCGAGACTGAGACCCACTGGATCACTCTGGGCCTCGATAAGGATCTCAACGTGGCCATGACCCTGGCGGCGCGAAATGCCATCAACTTCCTGGCTATGCGAGCCGATCTCACCAAGCTCGACGCTTACGCTTTATGCAGCATCGCCGTCAGTTTCCGGGTAACGCAGGTGGTGGACATCGTGCGCGGGGTCCATGCCATGATCCCTAAGAACCTTTTCGCTGCCGACCTGCGCAAGCAGATCGCTGTGGTTTAGCTGGTCTCATGAGTCGCGTACCTCAGGGGCTGGAGTCTCGAGCTCTTCGTTCCACCGGATTGCCCAAAAACCAGTTCTCACGCACACACTGAAGCCCATGTCTTGAAGGATGCTTCACGGCGCGGCTGAAGCCGCGCCCTTTCAAAGCCGTTCATTTAATTAAATGAAGTTTCCGACTCAGCAGACTAGTGGGCTGCTTCCACCACCAGCACCACGAACGAATCCGGCTCGATTTTTCTGTCCTGCCGAGTGCCCGTCACGATCGCTGTTACGGTGAACAGCTTATGCGTTTTCGCATCGAGCGCCATGGTGCGCGCTGCCTTCTGGGTCACGACGGTCTGCGCCACGCTGAACTTGTCGCTACCATCTTCCCGAATCACCGTGATCGTGCCGTCTCCCGCCGACGCAAACGCTAGGCTCCGATCGGCATCGAACGCGGTCGCATCGCATCCCTCTCCGATAGCGGGATTCGCCACCACTTTCCCGGTGTCCGCATCCACCACCGCCATTTTCTTATTTCCGCCGCAGCCGGCAAACAGACGGCGATTTTTCCGGTCGATCGCGAGGCCTGTCGGTTCTTCGCAGTCCGCCAGCTTCCACCGCGACTTCACCGTCAGCTTCTGGGGATCGAAGGCCACCAGTTCCGACGTGTCTTCAATATTCACGAACACCGTGCCCTTTTCGTCAGTCGCGGCAAATTCCGGCTTCCCGCCCAGTTCGATCCTGCCCACCACCTCGCCCTGGGACGCATCCACGGCCGTCGTGTCATGACCTTTTCCGTTAAAAGTAAACACGCGCTTTGAAAATGGGTCGTAGAGAATCGCGTCGGGCCCGCTGCCGACCTTGATTTTCTTCTCTACCGCGAGCGACTTCAGATCGAAAACGCTCACCGTATCTTCGCGGCCATTGCTCGTAAATCCGCGCCCGATTTCCGAATCCAGCGCTATCCCGTGGACGCCCTCCGTCTCCGGAATCTCGCCCACCTGCTTACCCGACTCGGTATCAATCACCATCACCCGCGTCGCCCGCGCAATGAACAAGCGGTGCCCATCGCTGTCCGCAGTCAGGTAATCCCATCCGCCATCGCCGCCGAGTTTCCACGTCTTAATGACCTTGTAGTCGGCACCGGCCGCCACCGCTGCCAGGGTTGCCAGCGAGATGGTGGCCAGCACGATCGTTGCTCGCCAGATCAGAGAAAGTCGTAGCCCGGTTCGCATTTTCATGTCTATCACCTTATCGCAACTTCGATGAAAAATCCCTGAAAGACGCCAAGGCCAACCAAACCCGGCAGTTAGAGACTTGCCCTGCGTCGATTCCATGTGCTCTCCACAATTGTGCAAACAATTGCCACTACTCCCCGCCAAGCGCCGTAAGCCGCCATTTCACACCCTCAAAGTTTGGTACCGGGCTTGCTCTTATTGTGCCTGGAGGAGTCCACATCCGCAGCTTCGACCGCGGATGATCCCTCGCTTTCTCCGCAATCGGGAGACCCTGCGATGAAAAAAATTCTGTTCGTACTCTGCCTGCTTTCCGCCACTGCGGCATTTGCGCAGAACAACATTAACGGGGGCAGTCTCAACACTGAACCAATGGTCTTACAGTTTCAGAGTCATCCGGGACACGCAGCTTATGCGCCCATGTCTCAGGAACGGAGCGTCCTCGGCACCGCGAGTTACACGTCCGCCCAGGGAGAGCGTCCGGCTTCGGATTTCCCGCAGGCAGAGGCTGTCTCTCTCGGCGTCTTTGCCCGCGAATTCAGGAAGCAGCACGCCCAGGTGAAAAAAGCCCGCATCGTTTGGGTGAACCAGTAGCGGGTGGCGGCGGAGGCTCTTCTTCGCGCGATCTCGAGCTGCAGTCTTTTGCCGCAATCTTAGAGTGAAACGCCCGCCGTTTTACTCGCGGGCCGGGCGCGACGCCGACAAACTTCGCGCCCCCTTCCCGCGAAACATCGATTCCGCAAACTGCAACCCTGCATATAAATTCCGCCCGTCGCCAGCGATGGCACTCCGATCCTATTCAAAAAAGAAATGTTACCCTATGAACCTGTGATGGAACTCTAATTTCGAAGTCCAGCGGAATCGAGCGCCTGAAGGCGCAATGCCAATGCATTTGCGGCATGCCTAAAGGCATGCCCTGATACGAACCTTAGATACGAATCTTAGATACGAATCTTGTTTTACACCGCGGGCTGCTAAGAGAAATTCGCGAAGAAATTCAATGACCATCCTGGAATTCACCGCCGTCGTCGCGATCGTCTCCTTCGTCGCTGGCCTTCTCGGATCGCTCACCGGCCTCGGTGGCGGCGTCGTGCTCGTGCCCCTGCTCACCCTGCTGTTCCACGTGGATATACGCTACGCCATCGGAGCCTCGCTCGTCTCCGTGATCGCGACCTCCTCCGGCGCCGCCGCGGCGTATGTGAAAGAAGGATTCTCCAACATTCGCATCGGCATGTTTTTGGAAATCGCGACCACCTTCGGTGCGTTGCTCGGGGCCTTCCTGGCCACCCGCATTCCGACCAGCGGCTTGGCCATCATCTTCGGCGCCGTCCTGCTCTACTCGGCGTATCTTTCCCGCAAGCCGCGCCCGTTGGACCAGCGCAACCTGCCCCCAGATCCGCTCGCCACCCGTCTGCGGATGAACGGCAGTTTCCCCGATCTCGCAGGCCCGCGCAGTTACAACGTCCAGCACGTTCCCACCGGCTTCGGCCTCATGTTCGGCGCGGGCGCGCTTTCCGGATTGCTTGGCATCGGCTCCGGAGCTGTCAAAGTGCTGGCTATGGATCAGGCCATGCGGGTCCCCTTCAAGGTTTCCACCACCACCAGCAACTTCATGATTGGCGTAACAGCCGCCGCCAGCGCCGGTGTTTACCTCAGCCGCGGATACGTCGATCCCGGCCTCGCCATGCCCGTCATGTTAGGGGTCCTGGCCGGCTCCTTATTCGGTACCCGCATCCTGGTCAAAGCTGAAACCAGGCCGCTCCGCCTCGTTTTCAGCGTGGTGATTCTGGTTCTAGCACTGCAAATGCTCTACAAGGGATTCTGGGGGAAAATCTGATGCCTTCCGCCGACGCGCCCGATCCACAGACGCACCCGCATCAACCGCAGCCGCAACCGTGGGACGATCGCCGCATCGAGGTCATCCTCGGCAACCTGCTCCGCTCCGGCGTGCTGCTCTCGGCGGCGGTCGTCCTCTCTGGAGCGTGTGTCTACCTCTCCCGTCATGCGCACGAGGCCGCCGATTACCGCATCTTTCGCGGCGAGCCCTCCGAGTTCCGTACCATCGCCGGAGTCATCCACAGCGTCCTCAACGGCCGAGGCCGAGGCTTAATCCAACTCGGATTGCTTCTCCTCATCGCGACGCCCATCGCCCGTGTAGCCATCTCCATCGTGGGATTCGCCATCGAACGCGATCGCATGTACGTGGCTTTCACCCTGATCGTGCTCGCCATTTTGCTCTACAGCCTGCTCGGCTCCGGCCTCGGTATGTAGGCCCGCGCCGAGGTCCCACCGGTCGGTACTGGCAGCGGGCGCGTGACTTTTATCACCAGATGGGGTGAGAATGGACACTGCGGCACTTCCCAGAACAGCGGAAAATGCTCGCGGCACGCTTGAGAGGTTTGCAGTTCAGGCATTCGGGAGGGCTTGAGTTTTGTGCCCTGCTCAGCTTCCCACGATTGACTCCAAGGGCACCGGCATCAAGGAGGATTCACAAATGGCATCAAACACTCTCACCATCACCGATAATCGCAACGCCAAAAACTATGAACTACCGATTGAAAACGGCACGATCAAGGCCATGGACTTGCGGAAGATCAAGACTGGCCCTGAGGACTTTGGGCTCATGACCTACGATCCCGCGTTCATGAATACTGCGTCCTGCCGCAGTGCCATCACCTTTATTGACGGCGACAAGGGCATCCTTCGCTACCGCGGCTACCCCATCGAAGTGCTGGCGGAACACTGCACTTACCTTGAGGTTGCCTACCTGCTGCTGTTCGGCGATTTGCCCAGCCCAGCGGATCTGAAAACCTGGATCAACGAGATCACCCACCACACTATGCTGCATGAAAACACGAAACAGTTCATGGAGGGTTTTCGCCACGATGCCCATCCCATGGCCATGCTGGTGAGCACGGTGGCAGCCTTGTCCGCCAGCTATCCCGAGGCGAAACAGATTCAGGATCCCGCCAACCGGTTGCACCAGATCAAACGGCTGATTGGCAAAATGCCGTCGATCGCGGCCATGTCGTATCGGCACAGTCTCGGCTATCCGTATGTGTATCCGGACAACGATCTCAGCTATCCCGAAAATTTCATGAACATGTTGTGGAGGATGGTGGAGCCGAAGTACGTAGCCAACCCCGTGTTAGCGCGGGCGTTGGACATTCTTTTCATTCTGCATGCCGACCACGAGCAGAACTGCAGCGCCAACGCCATGCGGGCGGTGGGCAGCGCCCAGACCGATCCGTACCTGTCAACCGCAGCCGCGGCGGCTGCCTTGGCCGGACCTCTGCACGGCGGCGCCAACGAAGCCGTTCTAATCATGCTCGACGAAATCGGCTCCAAGGCGAATGTCCCTGCCTACATCAAGAAAATCAAGGAAGGCAAGGGCAAGCTGATGGGCTTTGGCCACCGCGTCTATAAGAACTACGATCCGCGGGCCAAGATCATCAAGTGGACGGCGGAGAAAGTATTCGCAGTGACGGGCGGAAATCCCAAACTTGAAATCGCGCTGGAACTGGAGCGAATCGCCCTTGAGGATGAGTATTTCGTCACCCGCAAGCTGTATCCCAACGTGGATTTTTACTCGGGGATCATCTATCAGGCGATGGGCTTTAGACCGGAAATGTTTACCGTGCTCTTTGCTATCCCGCGTACCTCGGGCTGGCTGGCGCAATGGCAGGAACTGGTCACTGATCCGGAGCAGAAGATCGCGCGTCCACGGCAGGTCTATACCGGACACGACGTGCGGCAGTTTGTGCCGCCGGAGAAACGCGCGTCGGTACTGGCCGCAGCGCGTTAGAACGTGGCGCCTGGGGGTGCGTGGCAGGCTTCGGCCACCTGGCATCCCGGGCTTAGCCTCCATCCTAAGTCTGACGAATGCCCCGCCCAAAGTTTGGGCGGGGCGCTCGCCGTTCGCTGACTCGACTGCCGACTTCGGAGTAATTGCCCCGCATGCCCTTGGCTAGGAGCTTCCGCCAGATCCCTGCGATACCACAACTCTCTTGCCGCTGACGCCGCTTGCGCGTTCCCATCGCCATAGCTGCAATCAAAACTGCAAAACCCGCGACGCAAAGTGATTTAAACGTATAATGACGGCCGAAGGTAGCATCTGCGCCACGAGTTTCCTGACATCATGTGTGCACTGCAAGACGACAGCGCTGCCCCACTGGCCACGACACAAGCAACACTCTCACTGCCGCCTCTGAAGCTCTGGCCGATCATCGCCGCGGTCGGCCTGCTCGTTTTTGCTCTCGTGGTCGACGGTGCCGTCAATGTCGTAGCCTTCCACTTCATCGGTTGACCCACCTTCACGGCCATGCCGTGGACTGTCCTTTACTTCGGACACACTGGAATGCTCCTGGCTGCGCTGCTTTGCATCGCGCTCCTCGGCCACGGCCGTTTCCGCGAGTTCGGCTTCAAAGCTCCGGCCGATAACCTATATATCTACGCCGCCCTGCTCTTCGGCGTCCTCTTCGGAATCGTGATGACGGTCGCCGATTACGCGCACAACATCATCGTCCATCTGCCACCGGAGAACTTTTCCTTATCCTCCACCAACCTAGCCGGCTCGTTGACCTTCGAAGGTCTATATGCCGGCACGGTCGAGGAAATCCTCTTTCGCGGTCTGCTCGTGACTTTCCTTGTCCAGCGCATGTCGGGACGCCTCCGCCTCGGTCGCTTCGATCTCCACGTCGCCGGCATCATTGTTGCCGTGCTGTTCTGCCTGGCACATCTGGGATCCTTTTGGACGCAATCCTTCCGTGTCGCCGCCGGCCAGCAGGCTTATGCCTTCGTTTGGGGCGTCATATATGCCTACTGGTACGAGAAATCGGGCAGCCTGCTTCCCTCAATCATCGGCCACAACGTCGGAAACCTTGTGGAGTACCTTTTTTGCTTCCTGATGGTCTGGCGCTGGTCGTGAAATAAAGACTCTCTAAGGGGATTTTAGACACGGGCTGCTAGGGGGTGAAGCGCTTCTTCGGAGGCGACGGGCACCCTCAGGTGAGTATGGAGTCGTCGAGCCGTTTGCGGCGGAAGTCGGCGACTTGCTGCACGAAGGCCATGATCAGCGGATGCGGATTGTCCTCGCGTGACGAAAGTTGCGGTTGGAATAGCGTCGCGATGTAAAACAAGTGCGCGGGCGATTCGATGGCGCGGCATTCTTCGTTGGAGCCGCGGGCCACGACCGGGAAGCCCGCTTCCATAGCCATCCATTCGAACTCGGGGTTCATTTCGTAGTTGCAGAAGAATTCTTCCTCGATTACTTCCTTTCCGTAATGCGCCGCGAGGTAGGAGCCGGGACGGAGGCGAATCTGGCCGACTTTTCCGGAGAGCTTGGGCGCGTTCGGATCGCGGTTGGGAACGGCGCAGGCGACGGGATAGATGACGATGTTTTTAGCGTTCGGATCTTCCTCGGCGGTGGTGGCATCGGCGATGCCGAGCACGTTGCGGGCGCACTCGATCAGCGCGTACTGAAAGCCGCCGCAGGTGCCGAGAAATGGCCGGTCGTGAACGCGAGCGAACTCGATGCCTTTAAGCATGCCGTCGAAACTCTTGTAGGGGCTGCCCGGGGAGGCCCACAGGCCGTCGAAGGAATCGAGGGTAGCGGCGGCTCCGCGCTCGAGGAGCGAAGGCGTCGGAAGCCAGGCTGATTCCACTTTGAGTTGGAGCTTCCGAGCCGCGTGCTGGAGCGAATCGTTGGTCGCGTGATGGGAGCGGAATTCGGGATTGAAGTCGCCGAGAATACCGATCCGGAGGGGTTCGCTCACAAGGGACATTCTAAATTAGCGGTTCACCCCTGGCGTTGAGCAGTTAGCTACCGGGTTCGCGGGACGAAAAAAGACGTCGATTCTCGATGCCCAGCCCCTAAAGGGGCGTCTGATCTCGTAGGACTTACGGTATCGCTAAAGCGATACCCTGATACGAAGCCCGAGTTTTTCCGCAGCCTGTAACGTCGCGCCCAAAAGCCAAGAGCGAAGAGCGAAGAGCAAAGAGCAAAGAGCGAAGAGCAAAGAGCTAAAGAGAGAAGCGTCCGACTCTGTGGAGGACGCTTTTCAGCCCTGGGCTTGATCCAAGAGCTTATGCAGCTGTTGTTTCACAGTTGGCCACTCCGCAGCTACGATTGAATAGCGCACCGAGTCGCGAGGGATGTAGTCGGCGGCCATGCGATGGGCTCGGAGGATGCCTTCGAATTTTCCGCCGATGCGTTCGAGCGCGGCGCGGGAACGCAGATTACGCGCGTCCGTGTGAAAGCAGACACGGAACACTTGCCAGGCTTCGAAGGCATGGGTCAACATGAGCAGCTTAGCTTCGGTGTTGGCTGGTGTCCGGATCGCTGAGCGCGTCAGCCAGGTATAGCCGATCTCACAGGCGTCGGGGGCTTGGCGTCCGTGCCGCGCGTGGCCCGGCGGCCACGACCATCGCTCCAGGTTCCAGAAGCGGGTTGACCCGATGACGACGCCATCATCTGCGCGGACGGTCGCGAACGACACGGCGCTGCCAGCATCCTGCCAGGCGTGAGCGGTGTCAACGTAGCTGGTAGCCTCGGCTTTGCCTTGCGGGACGGGACTCCCCCGATAGAGGGAGGGATCGACTGCCGACGCGGCTACCAAGCCGTCAACGTGGCGATGGTCAAGCGGTTCGAGACGAACGTGCTTGCCTGCCAGCAAGAGATCTTCTGTTGTCATGGTTCTCAGTTGCGGTTCTCAGTTGCCGGTTCTCAGTTGCCGGTTCTCAGTTGCTGGTTCTCACTATGCTGGTTCTCACTATGCTGGTTCCCATATGAATGAGACCGCGAGACGGCAGCAATGCGGGGAGAAAATTGGGGGCGAGCAAGGCTCGCCCCCGGGTGGTGCTAGGCTGCTGCAGTTCTTTTGGATCGGCCAGACCGCGCAGATCCAGTTGACTGTACAGCAGGTCTTCCGGTCAGCGCTGCCTCTAACGGGGCTCCATCGGGACTGCCAAGTCCGGTGCATGGATCCCATCCCGGGGCCGCGCTAAAGGCGCCGTTGTTGCCTTCAGTTATGTCGTGAAATCCCGCTGCTTCGACGGCTTGCGCGTAGATCAACGGGTTCACGAAACCGATCGGTTTCCCGATCTGTTGATTGATTCGCGCTACTAGCGCGGCCCATAAGGGAGCAACCGCACTGGTGCCACCGACGACTTCGGTCTCGCCATCGACGAGAATGTTATAGCCGGTGTTGGGGTCGGCGTCGCCGGAGACGTCCGGTACGCCTCGTCCGCCACCCTCGACTGTGGGCGCCGGGACATCGAAGCCGTTTTGCCAGGTTGGAAGCGGGAAAATGTCGCTTACACCGCCGCCCGTTGCTCCTCCATTGGGTTGGTCGTTCCACACTGTCTCGTTGACAATTTGTTCGTTCGAAGCTTGCAGTGTGGTGCCACCGCAAGCCAGTGCGAACGAACTGGAAGCCGGGAAATCAACGTGGTTGTTGCCGTCGTTGACTCCGTCGGAAGAACCATTGTCACCGGCGGCGACGCAGACGGTTACACCCATGGCCGCGGCCGCTTGAAAGGCGTCGTTGAAGTTGGTGAGTGCTTGAGATGTCCATTGCGATTCGGCAGCGCCCCAGCTTATGGAAATGACCGAGGGCTGATTGGTGCTGTCGTGCACGGCGGTGGTGACGGCGTCAAGAAAGCCCTGATCCGTGTTCGGGGCAAAATAGACGACGATCTTGGCAGCCGGAGCAATCGCGCCCGCAACTTCAATGTCGAGCATCACTTCGGCGTCGGCACTGTTCGGATTGGTTGGACTATTGGTGCCTCCATCGACGGATACGGAGATGACTTGCGGCTCGTTGATGTTGAGCGAGCTGAAATAGTTGCTCAGGTCATCGAGCTGAAAGCCTCCACCTAATTCAATGATCCCGATACACTGGCCCGTGCCGTCGCCAGCCGGGTAGTCGTAGATTTGCGCCACTTCATTGGAATCATACGAACTGGTAGAGACGCCGGCCTTAAGCCCGCCGGTTGACGGCAGGCGCCTGAAATGCGGTTCTGCCTGCGGCCGGTTGTCGAGCCCAAACACTCCCGTGATGATGTCCGCATACTCGGCTGGCACGCTGATGGCGCCGACCCGGCCGCGGAAATTTCCCTTGGGGTGGCGGTACTCTTTGAGTTCCACGTGGAAGGCCTTTTCGAGACTGCTTACGGTGCCCGACAGCATCACGGTCCGGCGCGCGAATTCCGTTCCGGTTTCGTGAACCTTGAGGCCGAATTCCTGGGCGAACTTCTTAATTTGGCTGAGATCGGCAGGATCGGCGCCGTGGGCGTTCTCGTACTCGACGCGCGACATTTGCTTGAAACCGGGTTTTTCCAGGGCAGTTCCTAATTCTCGATGCTTTACCCCCGATTTAGAGCGAAGTCGTATTGAGACTTCAATGGTTTGGTCCGGATGCGAATTGTGGATCAGGCGGGCACCACGGACGGGCTGGCGTTCAGTGCCTGAAAGAATGTTGAATTTTCGTGCAGATGTCACAGACGCTCCTTCGTTTCGGGGGAACAGAGCGGCCAGGGACTAATCGCGACAGGAAGTCGCGCGCGGATAGGGACTTTCAGGGGTCGTCCCGCCGTTCAGATGGGCCCGAAACTCAATCAGGATATCAAAAGAATGAGAGCGATTAATGCAGAATCGGGCAAATAAATGGAAATGGGAGGCGCGATTTTTCCCAATTTGGAACTGATTTAGAACCATTGAGCGCCCTTGGTCGGATACAGGATGATGCCAGCGTCCTCCAACAAGCGTCGCGAAGACTGGAGCGCGAGCGGAACGCATGACTTTGGTAATCGCGGAGCGGGGGTACCGCGTTGCCGGTGCAGAGGGTGAATCCTAGAATCAAGGAGGGACTCTCTGTCCCAAGAGCCGCGTTGTAAGACCGCCCATGCCGGAAAATCCTAATCGTGCCGAAGTAGCCCGCCGCGTAGAAAAGGCGGAGAAGCTGTTACAGAAGGGGAAAACGGCCGACGCGTTGGCGGAATACCTGCAAATCCTGGAAAGCGATCCGCAGAACGACAATGTGCGGCAGGTGGCGGCGGACCTGTGTCTCTCTTTAAACAAGGGGGCGCAGGCGGTGCGGCTGCTGGGAGAATTGTTTGAGCGGCAGGTGGCGTCGACGGACGCGACGCGAGCGAGCCTGACCTATAAGAAGCTGGCGCGCTATGCTACCCCGACGTGGGAACAGAAAGTGCACTTTGGACAACTGCTGGAGCATTCGAACAAAAAGCTGGCCATCGGGACGTATGAAAATGCGCTGGAGGATTTGCAGCGGCAGGGACAAAAAGAAGAGGGGTTGCTGGTTTTGCGGCAGATTGTGAGCCTGGAACCATCGCAGCAAAACCATTTGCGGGTGGCGGAATGGGCGGCGGGACTGGGCGAGCACGTGCTGGCGGCGCAGTCATTTTTGCAATTGGCGGAACTGATGCAAACTTCGGGTGGAAACGCCAGCCCGTGGTTTGAGCGGGCCTACACGGAGAATCCGACGGATTCGAAGATCGCGTTGGCCTATGGCAAGAGCCTGCTGTCGCGGGGCGAGGCGGGGGCGGCGATTTTTATATTCGAGCCGCTGGTGCAATCGGGAGATGCATCGCTGGAGCTGCGCGACCTGTATGCGCAGGCGCTGCTGCTGGCGGAGCGGTGCGTGGATGTTGAGCCGCTGGTCTGGCAGATGTTCGAGCAGAACCCGGCGCGCTTGCACCAGGTGGTCAGCCTGATCGGAAAGATGATCGATTCCGAACTGGATGCGGAGGCGGTGGCGCTGGCGCGGAAGCTGGAAGCCTTCCAGCGGCGGCGTGGGGAACGACGATCGTTCATCACGACGATGCAGGAACTACTGGCATCGCACCGTCCGTCGGCGGAAATGCTGGAGTTTCTGGCGGAGCTGTTCAATGCGTCGAACCGTGAAACCGACTACGCCCAGGCGCTGCTGAAGCTGTTTGATCTGTACTGCCTGAAGCACGATTACCAGAAAGCGGGAGAGTGTCTGGACCGGGCGGCGGAAGTGGATCCGTACGAGCCGGGACATCAGAAACGGCTGGAGTCGCTGCGGGGCAAGATCGACGATCAGCGCTTCAGGGCGATCGCATCGCGGTTCGCGCCGGCGAAGAAAGAAGAGCAGGAAGCTGAAGTTAAGGTCCAAGAACCGACGTTGGGAGCGGCCGCGCTGCAGGATCTGATGCTGCAAGCCGAGATTCTGGTGCAGTACGGGATGCGCTCGAAGGCGATCGAGCGTTTGCAGCGCATTCACGAACTGTTTCCGCATGAGGAAGAACACAACCAGGAGCTGCAGAAGTTATACATTTCGGCCGGCATCCAACCAAAGTATGCCAGGTCGGTAACGCCGGCGGCGCCGACGGCGGCGAGTGTCGATCAGGCCGGGTTGGCGGCGGCGGCGCCGGCATCGGCGGCGGCGAGTGGCGATCAGGCCGGGTTGGCAGCGGCGGCGAGCGAGGCGGCCGACGTCAGCAGTCTGGCGAAAGTGGCTGAAATCACGCGCACGCTCTATCGCCAGGGAAATGCGGAAGGAGTCTTGAAAACGGCGGCGAACGAAATCGGCGCGAACTGGCGGACGGCGCGCTGCATTGCGGCCTTGCGCAAACCGGGCCTGCCGCCTTCGAGCGTGCAGGAATATCACATGGAGGGTCTGATTCCGGCGAGTTCGGCGGCGCTGGTCAGCCTGGTGGAAACGCTGCAGGATCTGGCGGTGGCGCGAGGCACGGTGACGATCGGCGATGCGACAAACGCTCCGGAGTTAATGGACGTGCGCAGCGCGGTCGAAGAGTTGCAGATCGAATCGCTGCTGGCTCTGCCGCTGGCCGAAGGCAATGACAATAACAACGACCAGATCGGAGTGCTCATCCTGACCCAGAACTCCGGCCGGGTGTGGCAGGCTACGGAGGTGCTGGTGATCCGGACGTTGAGCGACCAGGTGTTGATCGCGCTCAACAACGCCGGGCTGCGGCGGCTGGTGAAGAATCTTTCCGTGACCGACGAGAAATCGGGGCTGCTGAAGCGGGCTTCGTATCTGGATCTTCTCCAGGCGGAAACCCGGCGCGGGTTGCAGCAGGGGACGGCGGTGACGGTATTGCTGATGCAGTTTGGACGGCGTAACGCGCTGATCAAGGAGTATGGCGAGGCGGCGGTGACGGCGGTGATGGAGCAGATCGGGCAGCGGATTTCGGCGAACATCCGGACGAACGATCTGGCGTTCCGCTATGAAGCGACGACGGTTGCGCTGGTGCTCGGCGACACGGGCGAAAAGGAAGCGTTCCTGGCGGTGGAGAAATTGCGGCGGCTGCTCGGGGAAGTACGTCTCCCAGGTAAGGACCAGGGAGTCGAGTTCAGCGCCGGCCTGGCGCAGGCGGTGCTGCGGCAACATTACGATCCGGTGGACATTGTGACCGAAGTGGCCAACCGCGCCGATCACGCGCTGGAGTTGGCGGTAGCGCAGGGCGCGGGGAAGATTGTGAGTCAGGCGCCGCAGTTTGCTGCATCCGCGGCCGTGGCGTAGGCTTCACCGTCGAGACTCCGAGAACGTCCAAACCTTCGACGCAGAGTACGCAGAATACTACGCGGAGTTCGCGGAAAAAATCTTGGCGGATTCTTCCGGATTGCCGCCCGGCGTCCTGCGATGAGTGCGAGCCCAAACTGTTTAGCGAATAGCGAAGAGCGAACGACTAACGACTAACGACCAACGACTGCCCCTCCTGCTAAACTCACAAGCAACCATGTTGAAACCTGGAGACATTGCCATTGTCAGTGGGGCGCGCACGCCCTTTGGACGCTATTGCGGGAAGATCAAAGATTACACGGCGCAGGAACTAGGCGCGGTGGCCGCGAAGGCGGCGATCGAGCGCGCGGGGATCGACGCGAAGGATTTCGATCATGCCGTGTTCGGCAACGCGCAGCAGACTTCGGGCGACGCCCTCTATGGCGCGCGGCACGCGGCGCTGCGGGCGGGATTGCCGATTGAGACTCCGGCGCTGACCGTGAATCGGCTGTGTGGATCGGGAATGCAGGCGATCGTCAGCGCGGCGCAGATGATCCAGACCGAGGAAGCGAAGGTGGTGCTGGCGGGCGGGATGGAATCGATGTCGCAGGCTCCGTTTGTGATTCGGGGGCGCGATGGCTTCACGCTGGCTCCGGGCGGCAAGCTGGAAGATTCGCTGATGGTGGCGCTGCTCGATTCCTATTGCGGGCTGTACATGGCGAATACGGCGGAGCTGTATGGCGAGCAACAAGGCATCACTCGGCAGGCTCAGGACGAGTTCGCGCTGCGCTCGCAGCAAGTGGCCGATGAGGCATATAAGGCGGGGCGCTTGCAGGAAGAGCTGACGCCGGTTCCGCTGCGGAATTCTAAGGGCGAGGCGACCGGAGAGATGCTGACCGAGGACGATCACCGGCGTCCGCAGACAACGATGGAAGGTCTGGCGAAGCTGCGCGCTGCATTCGGGAAAAATGGGACGGTGACGGCGGGGAATGCTAGCGGCATCGTGGATGGCGGGGCGGCGGTTGTCGTGATGTCGCTGGAGCAGACGCAGAAAAGGAATCTGACTCCGCTGGGACGGATTGTGAATTGGGGGATTGCGGGCGTCGAGCCGAAGCTGATGGGGCGCGGTCCGGTTCCGGCGACGAAGATTGCATTGCAGCGGGCGGGGCTGACTTTGGATTACATCGATTTGATTGAAGTGAACGAGGCGTTCGCGGCGCAGTATCTGGCGGTGGAGAAAGAATTGGGACTCGATCGCGAAAAAGTCAATGTGAATGGCGGAGCAATTGCGCTGGGGCATCCGCTGGGAGCGACTGGGACGCGCCTCGTGATCACGCTGCTCTATGAGTTGCGGCGGCGGAAGAAGAAGTATGGGCTGGCCACGGCGTGCATTGGCGGGGGACAGGGGATTGCTATGGTGGTGGAGAGCTTTCAGTAGGTCTTTCACCACGGAGGCACGGAGACACGGAGGAAAGCTTTAACCGCAAAGGGCGCGTTCTGAGACGGCCGACAAATAGCTAGGAGTTAGAAGAGCCGTGGCAATCTTGACAAACTTGCTGAAGCATGTTTTCTTGCCAGTCGGGGTTGGCGTCGCGTTGACCCTCGCTCCGTTTTTCCTGCCCACATGGCGGAGTCTCCCAAAGTTCTTGCACTGGCCTCTGCTGTTGGTTTATCAACATCATTCGAGTTGGCTTCCACTGAACGCCGGAAAACGAGTGATTACTCTTTTCCTCATCAATGTAGTTGGGTGGGCGCTTCCGCTGGTCGTTTTCTGGGCTGCGGGGAGATTAGTCATGCAAAGAAAGGTCCTTGTGAGGAGTTGATTCATGGAAATCAAGAAAGTCGGCGTACTCGGTTGTGGCTTGATGGGTTCCGGCATTGCGCAGGTCTGCGCCACTGCTGGGTTTGACGTTACTGTGCTCGAAGTCGAGCAGAAGTATCTCGACAAGGGGTTTGCCGGGATTGAGAAGTCGCTGGCTAAGTTTGCCGAGCGGCCGGTGGAGAAGGGTGGGATCACTCCGCCGCAGAAGGACGAGATTCGGGCGCGGCTGAAGGGGATCACTTCCAAAGAGGAGCTGGCCGATTGCGACATCGTCATCGAGGCCATCATCGAGAACGTCGAGGAAAAGAAGAAGATGTATGCGTCGCTCGATGGCATCGTGAAAAAAGACGCGATCTTTGCCTCGAATACCTCTTCGATCTCAGTGACTGAGCTGTTGACGGCTACGAAGCGTCCGGAACGATTCATCGGGATGCACTTTTTTAATCCCGTGCCGCTGATGAAGCTGGTGGAGGTGGTGAAGACGATTGCCACCGCTCCCGCCGTGTACGACGCGGCTTACGAGTTCGCGAAGAGGCTGGGCAAGGTTCCGGTACGCACGTCGGACAAGACGGGATTCATCGTAAACCGGCTGCTGGTGCCGTATCTGCTGGATGCGATCCGGGCGTATGAAGAGGGCGTGGGGTCGATTGAGGACATCGATAACGCGATGAAGCTGGGCTGCGGGTATCCGATGGGGCCGTTTACTTTGCTTGATTTTGTCGGGCTTGATACGACTTACTACATTACTCATGTGATGTATGACGAGTTCAAGGAGCGGCGGTTCGCGTCGCCCCCGCTGCTGAAGCGGCTGGTGATGGCGGGGTGGTATGGGCGGAAGACGGGACGGGGGTTTTATGATTACTCGGACCCGAGCAAGCCGATGGCGGGGAAGTTTAGACTTGGCTCTGCGGAGCTGCGCGGGTGAACGCAGAGATCGTTTCGCCGCCGATTCACGAAGGTGCGGAGACACGAGGAGGATGAAGACATTCGTCTTCGGCGCGGGAGCTTCGGTTCATGCTGGCTACCCCCTCGCATCGGCTCTGTGGCCGGCGTTGCAGCAGTGGGAGCGGGGGCAGGCCTTCGATCAGCCCGATTATTGTTCCGGTGCCGTCAACAGCATGAACGAGGAGTTCGACACTTCCTTCCATTTGATCTGCTGCTCACGGAGCTCGACAAACGGATTCAGTCGCCACGAAACCTCACGGAGAAAGCATGTTTGCCGCTGCGCCGAGGTCAAATTCGGCTTCTCGTCTGCCGATTTTTTGACTCCCTTCGCTCGCATGACGCGATGCTGTACGAGTTCTTTGCTCGGGAGGTCTTGACTCCGGACGATACAGTCATCACGTTTAACTGCGACCTTTCGCTTGACCGAGAGCTTCAGAAATCGCGCAAATGGAGCGCGCTCGACGGATATGGGTTCTCGCTTGATCGCTCTCTCCAGAAACGTTCCGCCTGTAAGCTGCTCAAGCTCCACGTCAGCACGAACTGGATAGCGCAAATTTTCGACGGCCTGGTGCGGGGATTCGCAATGGGGCCACCGAACGAATCGCTTGGCTGTCGGCCAGTGATCCCTACGCACGACCTGGAATATCTGGGTGCCAATTTCGTAGATACCCAGTTTAGGGGTTCGGGCGGCTTCTTGCCGAGCCTGATCATGCCCGCGGCAGAGAAGAAGTATTCTGCAGACCTCTCTTAATCCCCGTGAGTGGGATGGCTTCTGGAACTCGCTGTCGGTCCCAAGCCAACGAGATTGTGCGCGGCACGAGGTTCATACCGTCGGAACAGTTTGCCGACTATGACGAGCGCGCCGGCAAGCTCCTTAGAAGCGCGTCAGGATGCGAGATTTCGATCTGCTGTCGATCTGACCTGCGCGCCTAGTTGAGACATTTCAGAAAGACGGATTCACGAATACGCATTCGAGCGGCGATGGTTCATTTGAGGCTGGCTAGACGCCACCGCAAGGAACTCTTCCCAGGTATGAATTCCGAGGGAAAACTTGATCGCCCACGTAACCGTCAACCGTCCCACGGTGCTGAACGCGCTCAACATTCGACACCCCGGAAACAGGCCGGGCTGAGGAGATTTGTTCCCGAACCAGAGGGCAGACTGTGTATCATAAAAGCTTGCGAAGAGAGGCATCCGTCGTGAGAACCACAGCAGCGAAACGTGCGGTTCGAAAGCCAGCCAAGGCTGTGCGCCTGCGCTTGAAATTCACCGTCATCGTGGAGCCGGACGGCGGTTCGTTCCATGCCTTCTGCCCTGCTTTCAAAGGTCTTCACGTGGATGGAAAAACGGAGAATGAAGCTCTGCGCAATGCCACGAAGGCGGCGCGCGTTTATGTGGACTCTCTAGTAGCGCATGGAGAACCTTTACCCATCGGGCCGGATTGCACGTTAGACCGTGAGGAGCAAATCCCAACGGTTCCTCCGGGGGCCTTTTTGCGTCATCTTGAGCTGCAATGGCCTTCGCACAGCACGTCTGGAATCAGCTAAAATCCCTTACTGCGGATGAGTTGATCGCCGCTCTAAAACGCGATGGCTACCGACAAGATCCCGCGAGTGCCGGCGCAACGATCGCTTATATCAAAGCGGGCAATCCCAGCAAACGCATCGTCATTCACTATCATCCCCGCAAGACATACGGCCCGAAATTGCTCAAAGCCTTGCTCGCGGACATTGGATGGAGCGACGCCGACATGCGCCGTGTCAAACTAATCAAGTGAACCTAAGTCTATGACCTACGAAAACATTCTCCTCGAAAAGAAAAACGCCATCGCCTACGTCACCGTCAACCGGCCAAAGGTGCTCAACGCGCTCAACATGGCCACCATGGAAGAGCTGCGGGCGGCGTTCACCAACATTAAATCCGATTCCTCGATCCGCGTGGCAATCTTGACCGGGGCGGGCGAGAAGGCTTTCGTCGCTGGCGCCGACATTGGCGAACTGGCCAAACTGGATGCGGTCTCCGGCAAGGCGTATGGGCACAGGGGACAGGCGGTGCTCGACCTGATCGAGAACCTGGGCAAGCCGGTGATTGCTTGCGTTAATGGGTTTGCGCTGGGCGGTGGATGCGAACTGGCTCTGGCTTGCTCAATGCGTCTCGCGAGCGAGAACGCGAAGCTGGGGCAGCCGGAGGTGCACCTGGGGATGGTTCCGGGATATGGCGGGACGCAGCGGCTGCCGCGCCTGGTGGGCAAGGGGCTTGCGATGCAGATGGTGCTGGGCGGGGAGATGATCACGGCGCAGGAAGCGCATCGGATTGGCTTGGTGAATGAAGTGACGGCGGCGGCGGACCTGATTCCGCGCGCGGAGGCGATTGCGGCGAAGATCATCGCCAACGCTCCTTTGGCCGTGCAGTATGCCATGGAAGCGGTCAACAAGGGAATGGAGATGACGCTGGCCGAGGGATTGTATCTCGAGGCGACGCTCTTCGGTGTCTGCTGTGCCACCGAAGACAGAAAAGAAGGCACGACCGCGTTTCTGGAAAAACGTGCGGCGCAGTTCAGGGGAAAGTGATTCGTCGGGCCGTGAATCATCGGGCCATCGGGTGATCGGGTCATCGGGTGATCTGAAAGTCAGCAGTGTAGAATTAGACAATCGTCAGGGGATCCAATGCTGAAGTCATTACATATTGGGCGGTATGTGGGCGACCCGAACGATCTGCGGGTGCTCCGGGAGTTCCTGCATGCAATTGGATTCGAAGCGGTGGACGGCGAAGATGGAAAGTCGGCAATCCTGTCGGCGCCGCTCGCGCTGCTCAGCCTGAACTCGCTGGCGAAGGAATATCCCGCCGAGGTGCGCGAGCGCTTGAAAGATGTGAACCGGATGCTGGTGATCGAGGTCACGAATCCGGACGAGGTGTTTGAGATTGCCGAGAAACGGAAGTTCAGGCTGCTGGCCGACTTGAGCAGTTCTACGACGCCTAAGACCCCTACGGCCCCTACGACAAATGAACGCACCTTTTCGCTGGAGTTGCCGGGGGAAATCGTCCTCACGATTCATGGCCGGCCCGAGGAGGTTGGGGCCTCGATCGAAGGGCGGCTGAACGCGGCGGGAAAACGCTTTGCCATCGTGGTCTCGCGCTTCAACTCTTTTATCACCGAACGGCTGCTGCGGGGTGCTATCGACGGCCTGCGACGCGCCGGCGCGGCGAACGACGACATCGCGCTGGTCCGCATCCCTGGGTCGTTTGAAATTCCCTCTGCCGCCCGCACGCTCGCGGAAACCAAGAAGTACGATGCGATCATCTGCATTGGCTGCCTGCTGCGCGGCGACACGCCGCACTACGACGTGCTTGTGAACGAGGTGACTCGGGGGATCGGGCAGTCGGCGCAGGAGACTGGAGTGCCGCATGCGTTTGGAGTGCTGACGTGCGAGACGCTGGAGCAGGCGATTGATCGCGCCGGGTTGAAGATGGGCAACAAGGGATTGGAGGCGGCGCTGGCGGCGGTGGAGATGGCGAATCTGAAGGAAACTGTCGTTCGTCGTTCGTCGCTCGCTGTTCGCAAAAGCAAAACCAAAAGCAAGCGCAACAAGGCGAAGCGTTGACTCCTCTCATAGTGCAATCCAGCCTATACACTAATAGCGAATAGCGAACGACGAACAGCGAACGACGACTCATGGGCACTCGACGCAAATCCCGCGAACTGGTTCTGCAGATGCTCTTTCAGGCGGACATGGGGAAGCAGACGCCGGAGTTGGTCCGGAAGACGTTCTGGGCCGAGCGCACCAACGTGGAAGACGAAGTGCGCGGGTTCGCCGACGATCTGTTTCGCTTGGCCAGCGACCGGCTGATAGAAATTGACGGGCTGATCGGGAAGCACACGCAGCACTGGCGCATGGACCGGATGGCGACGGTGGACCGCAATGTGCTGCGGGGAGCGGTGGCCGAGTTTCTGGGGTATCCGGCGACGCCGCATGCGGTGGTGATTAATGAGGCGCTCGAAATTGCGCGGAAGTTTTCGACGCCGGAGTCGGTGCAGTTTATCAATGGCGTGCTGGATAGTGTGGGGAAAGAGGTAGGGCCGTAGAAAAGCTGTCAGCTCTCAGCTGTCAGTTGAAAGTCAGGTGGTTCATTTTTCGTGTGCACCACTTCCTGGCGCACACCGTCAGCCAAAATCCATGTTAGCTGTCAGCTCTCAGCTGTCAGTAAAACCGTCTTCGATCACTGTGGTTTGATGGCGATTAAATTGGGGAGGCAGAGCGGTGCCGTGCCGCCCTGGCTATTGCACATGTTGGGGTTGTTGACGTCGTTGATGTTGACATAGGGGACCTGCTGGAAGTCGCCCTGACCTTTGGTGCAGGCGCCGGTGCAAACGATGTGCACGGAGCCAGCGGTGCAGGTTGTTCCGTCATACACATCGCAGGCGGCGACGTAGACCTGGCTTCCGTCGGTGGAAGCGGAGGCGGAGAGCGGGGTGCTGCCGCCGACGAGCGGGATGGAAGTCGTGGTCCCACTACCCACGTTGAAGAGAAGTACAGCGGGAATAGTCTTGGAGACGATGATGAGCTCGGTGCCGTCGGCCACGAGCTGCGCATAGAGAGGACTGAAATTGCCCTGGCCGAGGTTGAAGGATTTCTGGGGGAAATTGGTGTCGAGTGCTACCGTCGGAGGGTTGCAGACGAACTGATTGTACAACAGTGGATTTTGCTCCACGTTGACGCCGAACATATCGATGGTAGTGGGGGGCGGCGGCGGGGCCTGGGGGGCTGGCGGGAGGTTACTTTTCTGCGCTTCCGGAGTGTCCAGTGCGAGCACGACCTCGGTCGGATTGCCGTTCGAGTCGAGTTGCAGGGTAGGCAACGGGTAGAGGGCGAGAGGGTTCGCGTTGATCGTTGGGGCCGTTGGGTTCGATAAATTCGCGACCAAAACGTCATTCAGAACCTCGCTGGTGGGAGTGTCGCAATTGGCGAAGCCGGAAACGTAGCCGGGAATCGGTGTCGCGGGATACACCGTTGTTACGGGCTGTACCGCTACGTAGGCAAAGCTGCCGTCCCTCGAAAAGTTGACTGCGTTTGCTGGCGCTGCGAAGGTGGCTGCGTTTCCCGTTGTGAGAGGCGGAACCACGGTGAGCGCGTCGACTGTGGAGTAGACGTACATATTGCCGGCGTTGGTAAGGATGAAGAGTTTTAGCTGATCGGGAGAGAAGGCGGCGGCGGTGGCGGTTTCGCCGGGGATGATGAGGTCCGCGGCGGCGCTGCCATTGTAGATGTAGACCTGGCTGGGAGTGGACACGGTGTCGGAAACGACCACCAGTTTGCCATCGTTGGAGATGGTGAGCACTCGGCCGCACAAGGCAATGTTGCACGGTGTCGTGACGTTGGAGACCAAGGAAACGGTCGAGCCGCTTTTGGCGGTGACATCCAGGTACATCAGACCCTGATCGCTTCCGAGGTAGAGACGCGACGACGACAGATGGTTGAACATCATGGAATTGGGAGTGCGGGGCACGCTTATGATGGATACGATGGAGTTGATGGGGGTGGTTCCAGGGGTCACCGCGAACAACGAGCTGGTGCAGCCGAGGGCATCCCCGCAGTCGGTGGTTGCCGCCCAGGCGGTGTAGGTGGGCGGCGTCGTGGCGGTAGAAGTAACCTGAACGGAGATAGTGCGATAAGCGTTCGTCACGTTCGGCGGCTGGCATTTGGGGGGGGGGGCGGTCACGTTGTAGTCGGTGGCGTAGATGGGGAGGCTGGGTAGAACTCCGATATTGCAGGACGGAGGAGTGCAGGAAGCGAAGAGGGTGGTGCCGCCGAGATTGTCGCGAGCGGCAGCATTGTTGGTCACCGCGCTGCTGCTGGCGGTGCTGAAGGCCGCCACTTCAGGATTGGTCGTGCTCCAGGTGAGGGGCGCGCTGGTCAGGGGGGTGTTATTGGCGACGCCGCACAACGTATCGACCGCAATGGCGGTGATGGGTATGCTGGCTCCGTTGTTTACGGCGATCGAGTTTCCTGCTTGGTTCTGGCCTCCGATCTGGAGGTAGATGGCTTGGATCAGGCAGGTGGTGAAGGGATAGGGGTTGCTGCTGACCCCGGAGACGCTGGCCACAAGATTGGTGATGCCGGGGGATTTGGCGGTGACCTGAACCTGATTGAGCACGTTGGGCTGGCCTGCGGGCACGATGGGAGTTGTGGTGACCACACCGCTATAGCTCGACGACCAGGTTATGGGGCCGACGCTGCTGGTGATGTCCCCAGAGGTGATGTTGAAGGCGATGGCCTCATAGTCCCAGGTTTGACCCTGCGAGAAGCAGTCATAGAGAGGCGGTTGGGTCTCAGCGTTTTTAATCACAATGCTATCGATGTGCGGGTGGACGTAGACGGTAGTGGTCGGGCTGGAGACGCCATTGATGACAGCGTTTACGGTGGCGATCCCGGGATTGCCGCCACTGCACTGGCTGCCAGTCTGGTCCCAGGTGCCGGCGCAAGCGTTCCCACTGGCGGTGATCGTGAGTGGTGGCGGGGTGATCGTGCCCGGCGGAACTCCAACAACATATTGAATGTTAATGCCGAAGACGGCGTGGCCGGAGGCGTCCTTGCCGGAGGCGCTAAAGACTTGGGTGCCACCCACCTCGAGGGAGAAGGTGTTGGCGGGGCTCAACGTAACACTTTGCACGCCTCCGTTGCCGAAGTTGGTGCTGCTCTTGCCGAGGCAGCCAGTGAGGGCGACGACGAAGGCGATGGCCAACGTAAGTAGAAGACCGGAACCGCAACGATGCATGAACCCTCCTCGCGTCCGTTTGCCAGGCGCGAGCATAATAATGTGGTCAGGCGGAAAACTGTCAGTGTAGAAGGTAAAGTGCAAGGTTTCAAGGTTTCAAGGTTTCAAGGTTTCAAGGTTTCAGAGTTTCAAAGTTTCAAGGACAGAAAGCTCGCGGGCGACTTGAGACCTTGATCCAATGGAGCGACGGGCGCCTCGCCCGTCCAGCCGGGCGGGGACGCTTGGCCTCCACCAGCGACCCTGAGACCTTGAAACCTCGCCTTTTTAAGATGCGCCGAACACCGGTTGACGATGTGCAAGGTAGTTGTTATTATCAAACGGTTCCGCGAGTTAAGTCTGGCTTGCCTGTGTACGGCAGTCCTGTCGGATGCGCAACCTGCGCTGGCGACAGGCTCCGGGAAAATCTCGGCTGAGCTTTGAAGAAATACGTACCCGGTTGGAATTGGAATCGGGGACGCCCTCGCTGAAACGTCCTGCGAAAATCTCTGCGCCCGGGCTTAGAGGTAGAGGCTTGGGGTCACGCGAGGCTATGCAGGGGGGAAAGCAGACGAAACGGAACGCCTCCGAACCTGACCGGGTGAGGCGTGGCGTCACCGTCGTCGGCGATTTAGCCTGAGCGGGAACTGAACGAATTCTCCCCGGCATTAGTAAATGCTGCGCGGGAGAGTATGGCTGGGCGCTACAGCCTGTGCCAGACCTGGAGACGAAGGGCAGTTTGCGTCTCTTAAGCGTCTTTCGGGCGTGAGAAGTATGCGGAGACGGGGCAAGCCCCGTCTCTACGGGATCGTGTGTTGCGACCGTGGGTTACTAAAATGTGTGGTAGAGACGCGGCGTGCTGCGTCTGGGAGTGGCGAGAGTGCCTACTTTTAATCAGCTGGTGAAGTTTGGCCGCGAGCGGACCCGGTATAAGACGGCGAGTCCGGCGCTGCAATCGTGTCCGCAGAAGCGAGGAGTGTGCACGCGCGTGTATACGCAGACGCCGAAAAAGCCGAACTCAGCGCTGCGCAAAGTAGCGCGCGTTCGCCTCACCAATGGAATCGAAGTCACGACGTATATCCCGGGCGTCGGCCATAACCTGCAGGAGCACTCGATTGTGCTGATCCGCGGGGGCCGTGTGAAGGATCTGCCGGGCGTGCGTTATCACGTGGTGCGCGGAACGCTGGACGCGACCGGCGTCGCGGGCCGTAACCAGGGGCGCTCGAAGTACGGCACGAAGCGCGCCAAGAAAGGGTAAATCAGTGGTCAGTGGTCAGTGGCCAGTTGCCAGTGACCGCGGCAAAACAAAAAACTGAAAGCTGAGAGCTAACGAAACATGCCACGCAAAGGACACACTCCGAAACGCACGGTCGAGGCCGATCCCATCTACGGATCGGACTTGGTGACGAAGTTCATCAACTCGATGATGTGGCAGGGAAAGAAATCGACTGCCGAGGGCATTTTCTATAAATCGCTCGAAGAAGTTGCAGGAAAAAGGCGGCGATGAAGCCCTGAAGCTCTTCACCAAGGCGGTCGAGAACGCCAAACCGTTGCTGGAAGTGAAGACGCGGCGCGTGGGCGGCGCGAACTACCAGGTGCCGATCGAAGTAGGTCCGGACCGGAGGACGTCGCTGGCGATCCGCTGGATCGTGAGCTATGCGCGCGGCCGCGGCGAAAAGGGAATGATCGAGAAATTGACCAACGAGTTGCTCGACGCCTCGAACGGCAAAGGCGCTGCTATCAAGAAGAAAGAAGACGTGCATCGCATGGCCGAAGCGAACAAGGCGTTTGCGCATTACCGATGGTAGGGATTTTGTAATTTGGTAATCGGGGAATTTTGCAATTTAAAACCCGCGCGGCAGTTGCCGTTAAATTACCAAATTACCCGATTACAAATTTACGAAATTAAGTAGTTCGAGCCCCAGAAAGAGTTATAAGCCGTGCCTAGAACAGTCCCATTAGAGCGTTGCAGGAACATCGGCATCATGGCCCACATCGATGCCGGGAAGACCACGACGACGGAGCGCATCCTGTTTTATACGGGAAAGACGCACCGTATCGGCGAGGTGCATGAAGGCACGGCCACCATGGACTGGATGGAGCAGGAGCAGGAGCGCGGCATCACCATTACGTCGGCGGCGACGACCTGTACCTGGCGCGACATCCGCATCAATATTATCGATACGCCCGGCCACGTCGACTTTACGGCCGAAGTGGAGCGCTCGCTGCGCGTGCTCGACGGCGCCGTCGCCGTGTTTGACGCGGTGCACGGAGTGCAGCCGCAGTCGGAAAAAGTATGGCGGCAGGCGGATAAGTACGGCGTTCCGCGAATTTGTTTCATTAATAAGATCGACAAGATGGGTGCGGATTTCGAGCGGGCCATCGACACCCTGCGCAAGCGCCTCAACGCCAAGCCGGTCGCGATTCAAATTCCCATCGGACAAGAAGACAAGTTTCGCGGAGTGGTGGATGTGGTCGCCATGAAAGCCGTCATCTGGGCAGACGAGACTATAGGCGCGGAGTATGAGACCACCGACATTCCCGCGGACCTGCGGAAAAAGGCTGAGGCGTTTCATACGCAGCTGGTCGAAACCGTCGCCGAGAACGATGACGAGATTCTGCACAAGTTTCTGGAAGGCGAAGCGATTTCCGCGGACGAACTCAAGGCGTCGCTGCGCAAGTCTACGATCGGGCTGAAGTTGTTTCCGGTGGTGGTGGGAACGGCGTTCAAGAATAAAGGCATACAGCCGTTGCTGGATGCGGTGGTGGATTACCTGCCCTCGCCGCTCGACACGAAAGAGACGCATGGTCTCGACCCCGACACCGGGAAGACGATCACGCGCAAGGCTGACGACGATGATCCTTTTTCGGCCTTGGCATTCAAGATCATGGCCGACCCGTATGTCGGCCAGTTGACGTTTATCCGGGTGTACTCGGGACAGTTGAAGTCAGGCGAATCGGTGATGAACTCGCGCACGCAAAAGCACGAACGAATCGGCCGCCTGCTCAAGATGCACGCCAATAAGCGGGAAGACATCCAGGAAATTCTCGCCGGGGACATCTGCGCCGTGGTGGGCCTGAGAAACGTCAGCACGGGTGACACGATCTGCAACGAAAAGCATCCGATCACACTCGAGTCGATCGTGTTTGCGGTGCCGGTGATTTCGGTTGCCGTCGAGCCGAAGACCAAGGCCGATCAGGAAAAGATGGGCATGGCGCTGGCGCGGCTGGCGCAGGAAGATCCTACTTTTAAAGTTCATACCGATCCGGATAGTGGACAGACGATCATCAGCGGCATGGGCGAGTTGCATCTGGAAATCATCGTCGACCGCATGATGCGCGAGTACAAGGTCGAGGCCAACGTCGGCAAGCCGCAGGTGGCGTATCGCGAGACCATTCGCAGACATGCGGAAGCCGAAGGCAAGTACATACGGCAGACCGGTGGCCGCGGTCAGTACGGACACGCGAAGATTTACCTCGATCCGAACGAGCCGGGCAAGGGCTACGAATTCATCAACGAAATCGTGGGCGGCACGGTGCCGAAGGAATACATTAAGCCGATCGACCAGGGCATGCAAGAGGCCATGGAAGGCGGCGTTCTTGCCGGCTATCCGATGGTCGACATCAAGGCCACGCTCTACGACGGCAGCTACCACGATGTCGATTCGAACGAAATGGCGTTCAAGATCGCCGGCTCGATGGCGTTTAAGGAAGCGGCGCGCAAGGCGAGCCCGGTGATTCTGGAGCCGGTGATGGCGGTGGAGGTGGTGACGCCGGAAGATTACGCGGGGACCATCATGGGCGACCTGAGTTCGCGTCGCGGACGGATTGAAGGCATGGAGCACAGGGCCGGTTCGCAGGTGATCAAGGCCATCGTTCCGCTGGCGGAGATGTTCGGCTACGCGACGCATATGCGCTCATCTACGCAGGGACGCGCCGAGTACTCGATGCATTTTGCGCGCTATGAAGAAGCCCCGCGTCACGTGGCGGAAGAGATTATTGCCAAGACGCAGGGCAAGACGGCGTCGAGGTAGGGGAGGCGAGGTTGTTATGGCAGGTTTTAGCGGCCCGGTATATGTAAGGTCGGGGTTTTCCAGTCCCGATGCGCGAAATCTCTCCGAGACGGAGAGGGCCGCCGCCGGGATGCTGGGTTTTTCGGAAGAGCAGTTTCGCCGGATCAAATTTGAGTATCTTCAGACCGAGGAGCAACGGCGAGAGCGCGGAAAAGCTTTGGGAGAGCTGGTACACGAGGTGATGCAGGAGTTGGGTAAACCCTACCAGGTAAACAGCGTGACATGGAGTGGAAATACGCTGAGTTGGAAATTGGAGATCGGAACGCCCCAAGGCCCGCACAATGTGGTTTTGCCTTGGACTTTTGTCGATGATGTGTTGGATTCAGGTACTGCGACTGAGATTCGGCGATTGCGCAATATGGTCCTTTTCGGGTTAGGGCGCCGCGACCTGATTTTCGAAGGGCGCAAATGAATTTGACCGGCAGGAGCGTTCGATTTCGTCTGTCCCCGGAGGGACGCGAAGCTTTAAATGAAGTTGCTTCGGCAACGGAGTATGTGGACGGGCTGGTTGTGGACGAGAACCACCTCGGGGTTTGGGTTTCGTTACCGCAGCTTCAAACGGCAAACACGGTGGTGCTGTTGAAGTGGGAAGGTTTTTCGACTGCAACGCTGGAATACGAGCCCGAAGCTCCGACCGCGCCTTCGGCAGCGGGTTTTAGATTGCAATAGAGAAGTTGAGCGGGAGTCAAAAGTTATTGGCATTGGCCTCAGAGGAAGATAGCAAATGGCGAAGGAAAAATTTGAACGGAATAAGCCGCACTGCAACGTAGGGACGATTGGTCACATCGACCATGGCAAGACGACGTTGACGGCGGCCATCACCAAGGTCTTGCAGAAGCACAACCCGAAGATCGTGTTTCGGTCGTTCGATTCGATCGATAACGCTCCGGAAGAGAAGGCGCGCGGCATCACCATTGCCACGGCGCACGTCGAGTACGAGACGGCGAACCGGCACTACGCGCACGTCGACTGTCCCGGCCACGCCGACTACATCAAGAACATGATCACGGGCGCGGCGCAGATGGATGGCGCCATCTTAGTTGTGGCGGCGACCGACGGTCCAATGCCGCAGACGCGCGAGCACGTGCTCCTGGCGCGCCAGGTGGGCGTTCCTTACATTGTCGTGGCGCTGAATAAGTGCGACGCGGTCGACGATCCCGAGTTACTCGACTTAGTCGAGCTCGAAGTACGCGAGTTACTCAAGAGCTATCAGTTTCCGGGAGACGATGTGCCGGTCGTTCGACTCTCCGCGCTCCTCGCCTTGAACGGCGACGAGAAGTGGGAGAAGCAAATCGACGCCTTGATGGAGGCGGTGGACAAAAGCGTGCCGCAGCCGGTGCGCGAGTTGGAAAAGCCGTTCCTGATGCCGATCGAAGATATTTTTTCGATTCAGGGGCGGGGCACGGTGGTGACGGGACGGATCGAGCGCGGCAAGGTCAAGGTGGGCGAGGAAGTGGAAATCGTCGGCTTCCGGGAGACGCGCAAGACGGTGGTGACAGGCGTGGAGATGTTCAAGAAGCAACTGGACGAAGGCATGGCGGGGGACAACGCCGGCCTGTTGTTGCGCGGCATCGGGAAAGACGACGTGGAGCGCGGGATGGTGCTGGCGAAGCCGGGATCGATCACGCCGCACACCAAGTTCAAGGCGGAGGTTTACATCCTGACGAAGGAAGAAGGCGGGCGGCACACGCCGTTCTTCAAGGGATACCGTCCGCAGTTTTATTTGCGCACGACGGACGTGACGGGAGTGGCGGAGTTGCCGGCGGGGACGGAGATGGTGATGCCGGGAGACAACGTGAGCCTGGTGATCGAGCTGATCACGCCGGTGGCGATGGAAAAGGGATTGCGGTTCGCCATCCGCGAAGGCGGCCACACGGTGGGCGCGGGCACGATCGCGGAGATTGTGCAGTAGTTAAGTGTGGTGGCGGGGTTTTGCCCCGCCGGGACGGGGCGGAGCCCCGTCCCCACACAAGATTTTCAGTAGTGGAAGTTAATTCGCGGCTCGTAACTCGCCGCCAGATCTTTCCTTCCGGGAGAGCCGGGAGGGGTAAAGAGAGAAAACAGTGACTGGAAAAGAAAGAATTCGCATCCGGTTGAAAGCCTACGACTACCGCATTTTGGACCAGTTGACAGGCGAAATCGTGGAGACGGCAAAACGCACCGGCGCGCAGATCGCGGGGCCGATTCCGCTGCCCACGATGAAGAACAAGTACTGCGTGCTGCGGTCGCCGCACGTGGATAAGAAGTCGCGGGAGCAGTTCGAGATCCGCACCCACAAGCGCCTGCTCGATATTCTGGAGCCGACGCAGCAGACGGTCGATGCCCTGATGAAGCTCGATCTGCCGGCGGGCGTGGACGTGGAGATCAAGGCGTTCGGCAAGGAACATAAGTAGGCGCTGTAGTCGGCGGGCGAGACGCCGGCGCTACAGTCCCAGCCAATAGCCGCCGTTGAATTATCGACGAGCCACGCTGGGAACGGAGAGGGAAATGGCGAGAGTTACGGGAATTCTGGGCAAGAAGGTCGGCATGACGCAGCTCTTCGATTCGAAGGGAGATGTGCGGCCGGCGACCGTGTTGCAAGCGGGGCCGTGCGTGATTACGCAGCACAAGACCCAGACTAAAGATGGCTACGAGTCGGCGCAGATCGGCCTCGTCGAGTTCGTAAAAGAAAAGAAGTTAACGAAGGCGATGCGCGGACACTTTGCCAAACACAACCTGCCGCCGGTGAAATTTGTGCGGGAAGTTGCGGTCGAAGTTGACGCTCCGGGCGAGACGACCGAGGGCGTGCTGAAACCTGGCGACCGCATCCTGGTCGATATTTTCGAGAACGAGCGCTTCGTTGACATCGTCGGAGTGAGCAAGGGTCGCGGGTTTCAGGGGGTGGTGAAACGGCATCACTTTGCGGGTGGTCCGAAGTCGCACGGTTCGATGTTTCAGATTACGGGTTCGATTGGTTCGTCGGCATTTCCCTCGCGCGTGTTCAAGGGAATGCGGATGTCGGGCCACATGGGCGATGTCCGGGTAACGACGCGCAACCTGCGGATCCTAGGCGTGGATAAAGAAGAGAATTTGCTGGTGGTTGAGGGCAGCGTTCCGGGTTCGAACGGCGGCTACATCGTGATCAACAAGGCGAAGAAACCGCCACGAGAGCGCCGTGGATTTGCGGGCGCGGCGACGGTGGATCCGTTGAAGGCGGCGAAGCGCGCTTCGAAGAAGGTGTAAGTCGTGGCCGATCGGCGGGCGAGCCGCCCGCCGGACAGCCGGCGAGACGCCGGCGCTACATGGTGAGAGAGATATGGCAACTATTGATATTTACAATCTGAGCGGAGCTAAGGCCGGGACGATGGAACTGGCCGAAGAAGTTTTCGGCGCGGTCAACGAAGACTTGCTCTGGGAGGCGATCACGCACTATCGCGCCGCGGCGCGTGCGGGCACGCATGCCACCAAGAACCGCTGGCGGGTTTCCGGATCGGGCAAGAAGCTGTGGAAGCAGAAGGGCACGGGGCGGGCGCGTATCGGCTCCATCCGTTCGCCGCTGTGGCGCCACGGCGGCACGGTGCACGGGCCGCAGCCGCGCTCCTACGATTACGCCTTTCCGAAGAAGAAGCTGCTGGGCGCGCTGCGCTCGGCGCTGGCTTCGAAGTTTGCCGACGGCAAGCTGATGGTGGTGACGTCGTTCGAGGTGAAAGAGCCGAAGACGAAGCTGTTTCGCGAAGCGCTCGACAAGCTGAAGCTGGAAGGTACGACGCTCCTGGTGGATATTTCGACGGCGGAGAACAAGAACCTGGAGTTGAGTTCGCGCAACATCGACGGCCTCGAATTGGTGAAGGCGAACGAAGTGCACCCCTATCACATCATGCGCTACACCCACGTGGTGTTTGCGCAACCGGCGCTCGAGAAGCTGCAGGATTCGCTGAAGAAGACGGCCAAGAGTCGCCGGCACGAGGCTGAGCCGGCAGAGGAAAAAAAGAAACCGGCGCGGCACCTGCGCAAGACGAAGCCTAAGGCGGAGGTGGCCTGATGAAATCCGCGTATCAGATTATTCAGAAGCCGGTGATCACCGAAAAGGGCCTCGGCATTAAAGAGACGCAGAACACGCTGGTATTCCAAGTGGCGCCGAAGGCGACGAAGACCGAGATCAAGGAAGCGGTGCAGGCGATCTTCAAGGTAAAGGTGGCTTCGGTGCGCACCGCAAATTATCCCGGGAAGGAACGGCGGCGGGGCAAGTTCACCGGCTACCGTCCGGACTGGAAGAAGGCGTACGTGCGATTGAAAAGCGGCGAGAAGATGCCGGAGTACGCGCAGAACCTTTAGTAGAGGCGCGGCTTGCCGCGTCTTTCTGGGCGAGATGAGACGAGGCAAGCCTCGTCTCTACACAGAGAGCAATTATGGCGATTAAAACCTACAGACCGACAACGCAGACGCTGCGCTATCGCACCTCGGTTACGACCGACGATATCACTTCGTCCACGCCGCATAAGGCGCTGGTGGAGGGCAAAATCCGTTCCGGCGGGCGGCGCAATTCCGGCGACACGACCATGCGGTTCCGGGGCGGCGGCAACAAGCGCAAGCTGCGCACGATTGACTTCAAGCGCGACAAGCACGGGATTCCGGCGACGGTTGAGACTATCGAATACGATCCCGGACGCTCGGCGCGCATCGCCCTGCTGAGCTACGCCGATGGCGAGAAGCGTTACATTGTTCAGCCCGATGGACTGAAGGTTGGGCAAAAGATTTTGAGCGGACCCGAAGCCGATATTCTGGTCGGGAACGCTCTGCCGCTGCGGAACATCCCGCCTGGCACGACCATCCACAATGTGGAGTTGAAGCCCGGCAAGGGCGCGCAAATGGTGCGCTCAGCTGGCGGTTCAGCGCAGTTGATCGCCAAGGAAGGCGACTACGGACTGGTGAAGTTGCCTTCGGGCGAGACCCGCAAGGTGCTGCTCGATTGCCTGGCAACCATCGGGCAGGTGGGCAACACGGACCACGAAAACGTCACGTGGGGCAAGGCGGGGCGCACGCGCTGGGTGGGAAAACGTCCGCATAACCGCGGCGTTTCGATGAACCCGGTGGACCATCCACATGGCGGCGGCGAAGGTAAGACCTCCGGCGGACGCCATCCGGTGACGCCGTGGGGCCAGCCGACGCGTGGATATAAGACGAGGAACAATAAGCGGACCGATGCGTTTATCGTGAACCGTCGCAAGAAAGGATAAGAGTCCGGTAGAGACGCGGCTTGCCGCGTCTCCGTCGGCAAGTGAGACGAGGCAAGCCTCGTCTCTACAAAGGAAATTATGGCTCGATCGACAAAAAAAGGACCGTTCGTGGACGCGCAGCTGGCGACGAAAGTGGAAGCCATGAACGCGCGTAACGAGAAGAAGGTGCTGCGGACTTGGTCGCGGCGCTCGACGATCATTCCGGAGATGGTGGGACACACGATTGCCGTGCACAACGGACGGAAATTTATTCCGGTGTATGTGACCGAGAACATGGTGGGGCACAAGCTGGGCGAATTCAGCTTTACCCGTCAGTTCAAGGGGCACTCGATGAAAGCGGCGACCGAGGTCGCGGCCAAACCGGCGGGCGTGCCCGGCGGACCTGGAGCCATAGTGCCGTCGGCGCCGGCGGCACCGAAAGCATAAGGACAGCTTCGAGCCACGAGCTTCGGGCTGCGAGCTAAAGGCAAAGAGATTATGGAATTTCGAGCGGAAGCAAGATACATGCGCGTCTCGCCGCAGAAGGCGCGGCTGGTGCTGAACCTGATCAAGGGACGGCGCGTGGAAGAGGCGCGGAACACGCTGGCCTTCACCAAGAAGCGCGTGGCGGCGACGGTCGCGAAGCTGTTGCAGTCGGCGATCGATAACGCGAATTTCCTGAGCACCGAAAAGGGCCTGGATGTCGATCTCGATAACCTGTACGTGAAGCAGGCGGTAGCGAACGATGGTCCGCGCATGAAGCGGATTCGTCCGGCGCCGATGGGGCGTGCCTACCATTACGTACGGCGCATCGCGCATATTGAAATCGTGCTGGCGGAGAAGAACAGGAATGGCGTACCGGTAGGGACGGCGGCGACAGGCGAGAAGGCGGCGAAACCGGCGGCTCGGCCAAAGCCGAAGGCGAAAGCGAAAGCGAAGGCGCCAGCGAAGAAGAAGGCGGTCGGTAAGAAGGCGAAGGCAAAGAAGTAAGACCGTCGTTCGCTGTTCGTCGTTCGCGAAAAGCGAACAGCGAACGGCGAACAGCGAATAGCACACTGCGAGAATTTAGGAGCACACAAGATGGGACAGAAGGTTCATCCTTACGGGTTCCGGCTGGGCTACACCAAGCCGTGGAAATCGCGCTGGTTTGTCGAGCGGGACTACGACAAGCTGCTGCTCGAAGACTATAAGCTCAAGACCGAGCTGAAGGAAAAACTCAAGTCGGCGGGTGTGAGCTCGGTCGAGATCGAGCGCCCGGGCAATAAGCTGCGGATCATCATTAAGACGGCGCGCCCCGGCATCATCATCGGGCGCAAGGGCGCGGAAATCGACAAGCTGAAGCAGGATCTCCAGAAGAAGACGACGCGCGAGGTGCATGTCGATATCCAGGAAGTGCACAAGCCGGAGCTCGATGCGCAGCTCGTCTCGGAATCGATTGCGCTGCAACTGGAAAAGCGCGTCGGTTTCCGGCGGGCAATGCGCAAGTCGGTGGATTCGGCGCTGCGCTTCGGATGCAAGGGCATCAAGGTGCGGGTGAGCGGGCGGCTGAATGGCAACGAAATCGCGCGTTCGGAGTGGTATCTGCAGGGGCGGTTGCCGCTGCACACGCTGCGCGCCGATATCGACTATGGTTTCACCGAGGCGCGCACAACCTATGGCGTGATTGGCGTGAAGTGCTGGGTTTATAAAGGCGAGATTCTGCCCGCCAAGAAGCGCGAAGCGACACCCGCGCGGGAAGTGAGCACCACGGGAGCGTTTTAGAAAGCAAGACGAATGCAGAGGTCAGAGGTCAGATTGCGGAGGTTAAGAGCAGCTGACGGGAAGATTTTCCTGAGACCTGACAACTGAGAGCTGAGAGCTGAATTATGTTGATGCCGAAGAAAGTTAAGTACCGCAAGCAGCAGCGCGGGCGCATGACGGGGAAGGCCTGGCGCGGTGGCACGCTGGCTTTCGGTCAATACGGGCTGAAGGTGCTGGAACCGGGGTGGATCACGGACCGGCAGATCGAAGCGAGCCGGGTCGCGATGACGCGTTTTGTGAAGCGCGGCGGCAAGATCTGGATCCGGCTGTTTCCGGATAAGCCGGTGACGAAGAAGCCGGCCGAAACCCGTATGGGCAAAGGCAAAGGGGCGCCGGACCATTGGGTCGCGGTGGTGCGGCCGGGAAAGATTTTGTTCGAAATGGAAGGCGTTACGATCACGGACGCGAAAGAAGCCATGCGTCTCGCGTCGCACAAGCTTCCGTTAAGGACAACGTTCGTGAAACGGGAAGTGCTGTAGGAATTGCAGAGGTTAGAGGTCAGATGAAGAGCGTCGTTCGCTGTTCGTCGTTCGCGAAAAGCGAATAGCGAGCAGCGAAGAGCGTACCGCAGGGTGAGAAGCGAAGTTCGTGAGCAAGAGAGTTTTTCCTGAGACCTAAGAACTGAGAGCTGATTTTATGAAGGCAGAAAAGATTCGCAACTTAACCGATGTCGAGCTCAAGCACCAGGAGCGGGACTTGGCGGACCAACTCTTCAAGCTGAAGTTCCAGATGAATATGGGACAGAGCGAGAGCCTGAAAAAGATTCGCGGGCTGCGCCGGGATATTGCGCGCGTCCAGACCGTGCTGCGCGAGCAGGAGCTGGCCGCCCGCAAGACGGACGTCGCCGAGACGCAGCTCAGCAGGACGGAGAAACGATAATGGCGGAAATCGCAAGCCAAGCGGAAAAACATTCGGGCCGCAAGATACTGATCGGCACGGTCGTCTCGAACAAGATGCAGAAGACGATCGTGGTCGAAGTGACGCGGAAAAAGGCGCATCCCATGTACAAGCGCGTGATCTCGATCCGGAAAAAGTTCTACGCGCACGACGAAAAGAACGAAGCGCACACCGGCGACACGGTTCGCATCGAAGAATCGCGGCCGTTGTCGAAGCTGAAGCGCTGGACGCTGAAGGAAATTGTGCGGAAGACGGCGCTGGTGCCGGAAGTCGACATCGATGCCGGTACGGGCATTTCCGCTGAGAGATAGGCGGAGAGGAGACGAACATGGCCGTAATGATGAGATCCATGCTCAAGGTCGCCGATAACTCCGGCGCACGCAAGCTGCAGATGATCCTGCCGCTCGGTGGCTCGACCGGTCTGCGCGCGGGCCTGGGCGACGTGATCACGGCGAGCGTGAAGGAAGCGGCGCCGGACGGTCAGGTGCAGAAGGGCAAAGTGGTGAAGGCGGTCATCGTGCGGACGCGGAAAGAGCATCGGCGGCGGGACGGCACTTACATTCGCTTCGATCAGAATGCGGCGGTGCTGATCAACGAAACCGGCGAACCGGTGGGCACGCGCGTGTTCGGTCCGGTAGCGCGCGAACTGCGCGAGAAAAAGTTTGTGAAAATTGTGTCGCTGGCGCCGGAAGTACTTTAGGTCTTAGGTGTCAGGTCTCAGGTCTCAGGTCTCAGGTCTCAGGAAGAGCGAGCCTGCTAAACAAGTAAGGATTAAGGATTCGAGATGGGAACTGCAACTACTGCCGAACATAAGCGAGTGGATATCCGCCGGAATGACACCGTGAAGGTGATGACCGGGAAGGATACGGGGAAAGAAGGGCGCGTGCTGCGCGTGTTTCCCGACGAGGGCAAGGTGCTGGTGGAGCACGTGATGACGGTGAAGAAGCACGTGCGGCCGAATCCGCAGCGCAACATCAAGGGTGGAATTGCCGAGCAGGAGCGGGCGATTCCGCTGTCGAACGTGGCCCTGGTGTGTGCGACGTGCGGTCCGGTACGGATCGGACATGAAGTGCGCGGCGAGCGCAAGGTGAGAGTGTGTAAGAAGTGCGGGACGACGCTGGACAAATGATTTGGTAATTGGGTAATCGGGTAATTTTGTAATTTAAAACCCTTGAGCTCTTAAATTACAAAATTACCCGATTACGAAATTACAAAATACCTCACGAACCGGTAACCACTCCGAAACCGTGGCGGAGAAGGCAGCAACGAAAATGGCAGACGAGCAGAAAAAAGGCGAGCAGCAGCAAAAGAAAGCGAAGCCGGGCAAGGGCGAGCAGAAGGGGCGCGCGCCGGCTGAGGAGAAGGCTGGTCCGGAGGCTCCGCGGCATGCGGCGAAAGAGCGGCCGCGGCTGCGGGCGCGGTTTGAGAAGGAAGTTTCCGTCGCCCTGATGAAGGAACTCGAACTCAAGAACCCGATGGCCGTGCCGCGACTGAATAAGATCGTCGTGAACATGGGCGTGGGCGAAGCCACCCAGAACGCGAAACTTATCGACCCGGCGGTGAATGAACTGGGACAGATTACGGGACAGAAGCCGGTGGTGACGAAAGCGAAGAAGTCGATTGCGGCCTTCAAGGTGCGCGAGGGAATGCCGATTGGGGCGATGGTTACGCTGCGCGGCGACCGCATGTACGAATTTTTCGACCGGCTGGTGAGCATCGTGCTGCCGCGAGTGCGCGACTTCCGCGGAGTCTCTACGAAGTCGTTCGATGGACGCGGCAATTACACGCTGGGCCTGCACGATCAGCTGATTTTTCCGGAGATTGACTACGCGAAGGTAGACAAACTGAAAGGCATGAACGTAACCATTGTGACGACGGCGAGATCCGATGACCAGGCGCGGTCGCTGTTGAAGCACCTGGGGATGCCGTTTAGAGCGTAGGTGAGGCGCAGGTCAGAGGTAAGAGGTCAGATTGCAGAAGTAAGACCAGAAACAAATGGGCTGCTAGAAGCTAGCGGCCAGGAGCTCAGAGCTAAGTGGCCACGACAGCAAAACGAGTGAAGGACGCTAGGAAGCCGAAGTTCTCGACGCGCAAGCATAACCGCTGCAAGATATGCGGACGTCCGCGGGCCTATTTGCGGAAGTTTGGCCTGTGCCGTCTGTGTTTCCGGCAACTGGCGCTGCGGGGCGAGATCCCCGGAGTGTCGAAGTCGTCCTGGTAGAAGATCTTCCGTTTCGCTGTTCGTCGTTCGCTTAAGGCAAACTGCGAAAAGCGAACGACGAAGCAAGCAAGCTGCCGCAGGTTCTCCGCAGCACGCGGAGCGAACGGGTGGCTCGAGGAGAAGCAAACGATGAGGTTGACCGATCCGGTCGCAGACATGCTGACGCGCATCCGCAACTCGATCCGCGCCCGGCACCAGAAGGTTGATATACCAGCTTCCAAGCTGAAGACGGAGATTGCCCGCATCCTGAAGGAAGAGGGCTATATCGCGAACTTCAAGCCGGCGGAAGAAGAGGGCCACAAGGTCCTGCGCGTGTATCTGAAGTACGGCAACAACAATGAGGCGGTAATTACGAACCTGGAGCGCGTGTCGCGTCCGGGCTGCCGCGTCTATGTGCGCCGCACCGAGATTCCGCGGGTCCTCGGCGGGATGGGAATCAATATCCTGACCACGCCGAAGGGCGTGATGACAGGACGCCAGGCGCGGCGACAAGGCCTGGGCGGCGAATTGCTTTGCGAAATTTGGTAGAAGGGCGCTGTTCGCGGTTCACTCTTAGCTGTTCGCTAAGGGCGGCAAGCGAATGGCGAACAGCGAATAGCTAAAGGCGAAGAGCTGACTTATGTCACGAATTGGAAAAAAGCCGATCGCGATCCCGAAGGGCGTCACGGTCAAGATCGAAGGCAATACGGTGATGGTCCAGGGGCCGAAAGGCAAGCTGGATACGTCTCTTCCGCCCGGCATCAAGATGGAGCAGAAGGACGGCAACCTGGTGGCGATTCGCGAGAACGATTCGCAGGCGGCGGTGCACGGACTGGCGCGGGCACTGGTCAATAACGCCGTCGATGGCGTGACCAAGGGCTGGACGAGGGATCTGGAAATCGTCGGCATCGGCTACCGCGCGGAGATGAAAGGCAAGGGGACGGTGGTGTTCAGCCTGGGCTATTCGCACCCCATCGAATATCCGCTACCGAGCGGCGTGGATTGCGCGGTGGATGCGAAACTGACGAAGCTGACGCTGAACGGGATTGACCGGCAGAAAGTCGGCCAGGTGGCGGCGGAGATGCGGTCGCTGCGTCCGCCCGATCCGTATAAGAACAAGGGCGTGCGCTACGCCGGCGAGCGCTTGAAGAAGAAGGTTGGCAAGACGGGAGCTAAGTAAAGCTGCTCGCTATTCGTCCTTCGCTGATCGCTGCTCTGTTGATCGAGCCGGTTTGCGAAACGACGAACAGCGAATAGCGAACGACGAGGTTTTAACATGCTTAGAATCGCTTCAAAGAATCAGACCCGCCAGCGGGTGCATGATCGTATCCGGAAGAAGGTAATGGGTACTCAGGAGCGTCCGCGGCTGAATGTTTACCGGTCGCTGAACCACATTTACGTGCAGTTGATTGACGATCTGAAGGGCGTCACGCTGGCGGCGGCTTCGACGGCGGACGACCGCAAGGGTGCGCGCGTGACCGGCGGCAACGTGGCGTCGGCGAAGATGGTGGGGAAAAAGATCGCCGAACTGGCCAAACAGAAAGGCTTCACCAAGGTGGTATTCGATCGTGGTGGCTACATCTACCATGGCCGGGTCAAAGCGGTGGCCGATGCGGCGCGCGAAGCGGGACTGCAATTTTAGATTTGGTAATTTGGCAATTGGGTAATTTTGTGATTTGGAAACTTGGACGACTTTCAAATTACAAAATTACCCGATTACAAAATTACAAAATGGAAATGAGATTTCAGAATGCCAAGAGTTACTAAGAAACTCGATGCAGGTTCTTTCCAGTTAAAAGACCAGGTGGTCTCGATTAACCGGGTGACCAAAGTGGTTAAGGGCGGCAAGAACATGTCGTTCGCGGCGCTGGTGGTAGTGGGCGATCCTTCGGCGGCGGTGGTTGGTTTCGGATCGGGCAAAGCGAAGGAAGTTCCGCAGGCGATCCGCAAAGGGATCGAGGCGGCGAAGAAGAACCTGATGCGGATCAACCTGACGCAGACGACGGTGCCGCATGCGGTGCTGGGGCGTTTTGGCTCGGGCATGGTGCTGCTGAAGCCGGCTCCGGAAGGCACGGGTGTGATTGCGGGCGGAGCGGTGCGGGCGGTGATGACCTCGGCGGGCGTTCAGAATGTGCTGACCAAGTCGATTGGCACGAACAATCCGCACAACGTGATCAAAGCCACGTTCGAGGCGCTGAAGAAGCTCAAGAACCGGGAACGCGTCGCGGAGTTGCGGGGCAAGTCGGTACAGGAGTTGTAGCAAAGCTAGTCGTTGGTCGTCGGTCGTTAGTCGTCGGTCGTTAGTCGTTCGCGAACGACCGACGACTAACGACCACGACCGAGGAAGTGAAATGACAACCAAGACATCGAAATCGGTGGCGAGCGGCAAGATCCAGTTGAAGTGGGTGCGGTCGATGATCTGCACTCCGGTGAAACATAGGAAAGTCGTCAAGGGGCTGGGCTTCACCCGGCTGAACCAGGTGATTGTGCGTCCGGACACGGCTGCGATCCGCGGCATGGTCAAGAAGATCCCGCATCTGGTGGAAATCGTGAAGTAAGGTCTTAGGTGTTAGGTCTCAGGTCTCAGGAACGTGGTTTTGGATTTTCCTAAGACCTGGGACCTAAGACCTGACACCTAGGATTTATTATGAATTTATCAACGATACGTGCACCCAAGAAGTCAACGGAGAAGAAGAAGCGAGTCGGACGCGGCATGGGGTCCGGCATGGGCAAGACTTCGACGCGCGGCCACAAGGGGCAGTGGTCCCGTTCGGGAGCGCGTCTGATACGCGGGTTCGAAGGCGGCCAGATGCCGCTGCACCGGCGTGTGCCGAAGCGCGGATTCACCAACATTTTCCGCGAGGAATACGACGTCGTAAACCTCGATCGTCTGGCAGCGCTCGGCGAAACTGAAATCACGCCCGAGGTGCTAAAGAAGGCGGGTGTGGTGAATGGCAAGCAGCCGGTCAAGATCCTGGGCAATGGCGAATTGACGGCGGCAATTACCGTGCATGCGCACAAGTTTTCGAAGTCGGCGCAGGAAAAAATCACCAAAGCGGGCGGCAAGTGTGAGGTCTTGCAGTAATGCTGGATAAGCTGGCGAACATCTTCCGGGTTCCCGACCTGCGCAAGCGCGTGCTGTTCACGCTCGGCCTGCTGGCGGTGTATCGCATCGGCGGCCACATCCCGACGCCCGGAATCAACGGCGACCGGCTGGCGGCGTTCTTCGAGCAGAACCGGGGCTCGGTGCTGGGTTTTGTGGATCTGTTCAGCGGCGGCAACCTGCGGCGGCTCACGATTTTCGCCCTGGGCATCATGCCGTACATCACCGCGTCGATCATTTTGCAGTTGCTGACGGTGGTCTATGAACCGCTCGCCAAGTTGCAAAAAGAAGGCGAGATGGGCCGCAAGAAAATCACCCAGTGGACGCGTTATCTCACCGTGGTTTTGAGCGCGGTACAGTCGTTCGGCATTGCCATCAGCCTGCAGAAAGCGGGGGATTTCGTCAACACTCCCGGGCCGGGCTTCATCCTGATGACCATGCTGACGCTGACCACGGGCAGCGCTTTCATCATGTGGCTGGGTGAGCAGATCACCGAGCGCGGCATCGGCAACGGCATGTCGCTCTTGATTTTTGCCGGCATCGTGGTCGGTCTGCCGCGCGGCGTCATCGATCTCTATCAGAAGGCGCAGACCTCGGCTTGGGGAGTATTCACGGCCCCGGCCATCCTGATGCTGTTGGTGCTGATGATCGCAGTGGTCGCCTTCATCGTATTCGTCGAGCGCAGCGAGCGCCGGATTCCGGTGCAGTATGCCAAGCGCGTGGTTGGACGGAAGGTAATGGGAGGGCAATCGACGCACCTGCCGCTGCGGGTGAATGCCGGTGGCGTAATGCCGGTGATTTTCGCGTCGTCGATTCTGGCTTTGCCGCAGATGCTGGGTGCGGCGTTCCACAACAACCGGGTGGTAGGCCCTGTTCTGGACGCGATGAAATGGGGCGAACCGCTCTACACCTTGCTCTATGCCACAGGGATCGTTTTCTTTGCCTACTTCTATATCTCGATCGTGTTCAATCCGAACGAGGTTGCGGACAACATGCGGAAGTGGGGAGGTTTTATTCCCGGCATCCGGCCCGGGAAGCGGACTTCGGACTTTATCAACGATGTTCTCACCCGCATCACGCTGGTGGGCGCGCTCTACCTGATTTTGATTTCGCTGATTCCGGAGTGGATGATTGCGGGCATCAAGCTCAATCACCTTCCGCTGCTGGGGCGGGTCTTTGAGAACCTGCCAACCTGGGTCACGAACGGCCTGGGCGTGAACTTTTATTTTGGCGGAACCTCGCTGCTGATCGTGGTCGGAGTTGCGATGGATACGGTTACGCAGATTGAGGCGCAGCTGATCATGCGGCACTACGATGGATTCACTCCGAAGAGCGGACGAATTCGCGGACGCCGGACTTGGTGAGCGAAGGGAAATACGAGTAAAAGGGATCATTGTAAAAGGGATCACTATTGATGGCCAATGAGAATGAGACCGCACGAAATATTGGCCCCGTGATTATTCTGGGGCCTCCGGGAGCCGGGAAGGGCACACAGGCCAAACGGATCGTCGACCGTTACGGTATTCCGCAGATATCGACGGGTGATCTTTTACGGGATCACGTAGGGCGTGGCACCAAGCTCGGCCTGGAAGCCAAGGCGATCATGGCGCGAGGCGAACTGGTTCCGGACGAGTTGATATACGGCATCGTGGCCAGCCGGCTGCGGGAAGCCGATTGTCAACGCGGATTTGTGCTGGATGGCTTTCCCCGGACAGCCGCCCAGGCACGATGGCTGGACGGTGTCCTGGAAAAAGAGATCTTTGATAAATCGCAGAGCGACAAATCGGGGAAGTGTCCGCCGCCGATTGTGATCCAGTTGCTCGTGGACTATAATCAATTACTGTTACGGCTCACCGGGCGGCGTTCGTGTCCCACCTGTGGACGGCTCTATAACATTCACTTTCAGCCCCCTCTCGTCGACGAGTTGTGCGATGTAGACGGATCCAAGCTGTTGCTCCGCAGCGACGATCGCGAAGACGTTATTTCGGAGCGATTGTCGGCCTATGAGAGCCAGACCAAGCCGGTAGCGGATTACTACCGGGCGCAGCGGCGGCTGGTAGCGGTCAATGCGGATCGGACGATGGACGAGATTGCGGCGCAGATTTTCGGCGTGATTGACAGACATGGTCAGGATGCTGGTGGCGGAACGGCGAAGTTAGAGTCAGCGAGCTAGAGTCGGCGAAGTTAGAATCGAAATAGAGTCGGCGACGCTAGAATGAATTATGAGTTTTGGAGAAGATCGGATCATCCGCAAGTCGCAGGAAGAGATCGAAAAGATGAGGCGGAGCGGGAAGATGGTCCGCCAGATTCTGAACCACTTGAAAACGCTGGTGGCCGCCGGCGTTACGACGATGGACCTGGAGAAGGCCGCCGCGAAACTGATAGCGGAACTCGGGGCCGCGCCGGCGTTCAAGGGATATTACGGCTATCCCTGTGTGCTGTGCACTTCGATCAATGAAGAGATCGTGCACGGGATCCCGTCGGAAAAGCGGGCGCTGAAGACGGGAGACATCGTTTCCATCGACTGCGGAGTGGTCTGCGATGGCTATTATGGAGACGCTGCCATCACCGTGCCGGTGGGCGAGGAACTGACCGCGGAACTGAAGAAGCTGCTCGAAGTGACCGAGGCTTCGCTGTACAAGGGCATCGAGCAGGTGAAGATCGGGAACACGGTTGGACACGTTGGGTCGGCGATCCAGAAGCACGTGGAAGCCAACGGGTTCAGCGTGGTGCGAGACTTTGTTGGGCATGGCATCGGGACGAAGCTGCATGAAGCGCCGCAGATTCCGAACTTTGGCAAGAAGGGCCAGGGCGCGGAATTGACCGAAGGCATGGTGCTGGCGATTGAGCCGATGGTGAACTCGGGGCGTCCCGAGATGAAAGTTTTGAGCGACAAGTGGACGGCCGTGACGGCGGACGGCAGTTACAGCGCGCACTTTGAACATTGCGTGGCGGTAACCAGAAAAGGGCCGATGATTTTGACGCAATAGAGGCCCTTAGCTTTTAGCTCTTGGCTTTTAGCTAAAGGCCAAGAGCTAACAGCTAAAAGCTTTTCAAGGAGTCGATGAGTAAAGAGGACGCGATTGAAGTGATGGCAACGGTCGTCGAACCGCTGCCCAATGCCATGTTCAAGGTGGAGCTGGAAAACAAGCACCAGGTGCTGGCGCACGTTTCCGGCAAGATGCGGAAGAACTTCATACGGATACTGCCGGGAGACAAAGTCGCGGTCGAACTTTCTCCTTATGATCTGAATCGCGGGCGGATTGTGTACCGCTACAAATGACGCCGTTTTGCGGGCGTGAGCGAAGCGGGAGCCCGCAGGCGTCATCCCGAGCGAAGCGAGGGATCTGCAGTTGCAGTTGCTGACAACTGAGAACTGAGAACTGAGAACCGGTTTATGAAAGTAAGAGCATCGGTCAAGAAGATTTGCGACAAGTGCAAGGTCATCCACCGCAAGGGAGTAGTGCGGGTGATCTGCGAGAACGCGAAGCACAAGCAGCGTCAAGGGTGAAGAAGCTGCGCGCTTCGAGCTATGAGCTGCGCGCCAAAACGGGTTGCTCGCGGCTCGAAGCTCGTAGCGGCCGAAAGCTAGCAGGAAGGATTTAGGAGATTTATGGCTCGTATTGCAGGCGTCGATCTTCCGCGTAACAAGCATGCGAATATCGCGCTCACTTACATATACGGCATCGGCAATTCACGCGCGGCGCGCATTCTGGACGCGGCGAAAGTGGACCCGATGAAGAAAGTGTCGGACCTTGCGGAAGACGAGGTCAATCGCATCCGCCAGGTCATCGAGGCGGAAGGCTCGGTGGAAGGCGATCTGCGCAAAGACGTTTCGATGAACATCAAGCGGCTCATCGAAATCGGATCGTATCGCGGATTCCGTCATCGCAGGAACCTGCCGGTTCGCGGGCAGCGCACGCATACCAACGCTCGTACCCGCAAAGGCCCGCGCAAAGGTACGGTGGCGCAGAAGAAGAAGACAGCTAAGGCGTAAGAATCAGGTGTCAGGTCTTAGGTGTCAGGTCTCAGAGAAATCGAGACCTTCCTGAGACCTAAGACCTAAGAACTGAGACCTACTACATGGCAAAACCAGCAGCAGCAGCAGGCGGCGCCGCGGCGCCCGAGAAAAAAGGCAAGACGAAGAAGTTCAAGAAGAAAGAGCGCAAGCACGTTCCCCACGGACTGGTGCATGTGCAGGCCTCTTTCAATAACACCATCGTGACCATTTCGGACATGACCGGCAATGTGCTGGCGTGGAAGAGTTCGGGGTCGCTCGGTTTTCGTGGGTCCCGCAAAGGGACTCCGTTTGCGGCACAGCAGGCCGCGGCGAACGCGGCCAGCATGGCGCGCGATCACGGCGTGCGCACGGTGGATGTGCGCGTGAGCGGTCCGGGATCGGGCCGGGAATCGGCGGTGCGCGCGCTGGCCTCGGCGGGAATCGAAGTGCGGTCGATTAAGGACACAACTCCGATTCCGCATAATGGTTGCCGGCCGCCGAAACGGCGCAGAGTGTAGAAGACAGGTGTCAGGTCTTAGGTGTCAGGTCTCAGGAGGATCGAGACCCTCCTGCGACCTGAGACCTAACAACTGAGACCTGAATTTTGTCCGGGATGAAGGGTGAAGCCAAACCTGTAAACCGGTCATCTAACAAGGAGAATAACTTGGCAAGATATACCGATGCAGTGTGCCGTCTTTGTCGCCGGGAAGGGATCAAGCTCTTCCTCAAAGGCACGAAATGCTTCAGCGACAAATGTCCTATTGAGAAACGCAACTTCGCTCCCGGACAACATGGGAAAGACAAGAAGACCAAAGTTGTAGGCTACGGTCTGCAGTTGCGCGAAAAACAGAAAGCCAAACGCATCTATTTCACCCAGGAAGGCCAGTTCCGGAATTACTTCGAGAAGGCCGTTACCTTCAAGGGTGTGACGGGCGCGAAGCTGCTGGAACAACTCGAACGGCGTCTGGACAACGTCGTCTATCGCCTCGGCTTCGGGATTTCTCGCCGCCAGGCGCGCCAACTGGTGCGTCACGGGCACGTGCAGGTGAATGGGAAGAAGGTGAATATCCCTTCGTACGAGGTCAGCGTAGGCGAAGAGATTGCGATTCGCGAGAGTAGCCGCAAGGTGCCGATTCTCGAAACCGCGAGGGATTTTGCCAGCCATCAGCCGGCGCCGGTGTGGTTGGAGATTGATCGCGAGAACTACAAGGGGCGCGTGATTGCGCTGCCCAAGCGCGAAGACATCCAGTTGCCGGTGAATGAGCAGCTGATTGTGGAGTTGTACAGTAAGTAGCGTACGTCGTTCGCTGTTCGCTTTTCGCCGAGACCGGCGGTCCGCGAATAGCGAAAAGCGGGTTTTGGCCCACTTTTTCGTGCCAGATCAGCCTTTCCTGCTGTGACCTGAGCCGGGCCGCTCAGCGAGCAGGATCGAGCCACATGGCCGAGAGGAGAAACACACGATGTTATGGAGAGGTTTTCAAAAACCGAAGCGGCTGGCGAGCGATACCACTTCGCTCACCGACAAATACGGGATGTTCTGGGCGCAGCCGTTTGAGCGCGGATTTGGCACCACCATCGGAAACGCGCTGCGGCGCGTGCTGCTGAGTTCGATCGAAGGCGCGGCCGTTACCGCGGTGAAGATCGAAGGCGTGCTGCATGAGTTCCAGTCGATCCCGGGTGTGGTCGAGGATGCAACCGACATCATCCTCAACCTGAAACAGGTCCCGTTCAAACTTGCGGGAGACGGTCCGAAGGCGATTTACCTGCACGCCGATCAGCCGGGAGTGGTCACCAGCGGCATGATCGACGCCGATGGCGATGTGGAAATACTCGACAAGGAAATTTATATCGCGACGGTGAGCGAGGGCGGCAAACTCGAAATGGAAATGCGCCTGAAGCGCGGCCGCGGTTACGTTTCCGCGGACCGGAATTTCGAAGACGATCTGGGCATCGGATTTATTCCCATCGATTCCGTGCACACGCCGGTGCGCAAGTGCAACTACACCGTCGAACCGGCGCGTTTGGGGCAGATCACCGATTACGACAAACTGACGGTCGAAGTCTGGACGAACGGTTCGATTACTCCCGGCGATGCGCTCGGCCTCTCCGCGAAGCTGCTGAAGGACCACATGAATATCTTCATCAACTTCGAAGAAGAAATCGAGACGGCGGCGGCGAGCGAAGAGCGCCGGCCCGAGATCAAGAACGAGAACCTAAACCGTTCGGTCGAGGAACTCGAACTCTCGGTGCGCAGCTATAACTGCCTGAAGAACGCCAACATTCAATCGATCGGCGAACTGGTGCAGAAGACCGAAGCCGAGATGCTGAAGACGAAAAATTTTGGACGGAAGTCGCTGAACGAAATCAAGGAGATCCTCAACTCGATGGGTCTGAGCCTGGGCATGAAGATCGACGAGCACGGAAACGCCGTGCCCGGCCCGACTTCGAACCAGGTGCTGCCCGCGTCGGCGTACGGCGACAACGATCTGTAGAGAAAATCAGTCGTTGGTCGCTAGTCGTTCGCTAACGACCAACGACTAGCGACCAACGACCCGTTTCGACTAAGAACTGAGAACCATTCAGGGGTAGAGACATGCGTCACAAAGTTGCAGGCTACAAGTTAGGACGGACCACCTCGCATCGGCGCGCCATGCTGCGTAACATGGTCACGTCGATCATCATGGAAGAACGCATTGAGACGACCGTGATCAAGGCGAAGGCGGTGCGTCCGCAGGTCGAGAAGATGATCACCCTGGGAAAGCAGGGCGATCTGGCGGCGCGGCGGCAGGCGGCGTCTTATTTGATGACGGATGAAGTGGTCCGCAAACTGTTCGATACCGTGGCTCCGCGCTTCGGCGACCGCAAGGGCGGATATCTGCGGATCGTGCGCACCGCCTGGCGGAAGGGCGACGGCGCCGAAAAGGCGTTCATCGAACTGCTGGGCAGCGAGCAGGTAATCGACGAAAAGCGCCAGAAGCGCGCCGAAATCCGCGCCAAACGTGCCGAGGAAAACCGCAAGGCGATGGAACATGCCGACGCCGAAGCGCAGGCGCAGAAGGACATGGCTGCGAATGAGGCTGAGGGTAAGACTGAGGGCAGCGACAAGAAAGAGTAGCCGCCCGCATTTCGACATTTAGCGAAGGAATATTTTCGAAAGACAAGAAAGGCGTCCGACACGGACGCCTTTTTAAATGAGGCCGCCGTCGCCGATCACGTTTGGAGTTTGGAAGAATTGGTGGGATTATTGGAGAAAGAACCGAGAGGAGCGGCGGCTTGAAAATCGGGGACAAGGTCAGACTCATCGGTATTCCGCCGGACACCCACGATGACGAAGAATTGCAAACTCGCACGTTGTTCGAGAAATGCCTAGGAAAGACCTTCGCCGTCGCCGGATTGGAGACTGTGGAGGGGCTACCGCACCAGCTTGTGCAGCTTGACGTGGGACACATACTCGGAGAAGCCCCTTATCTTCAAACGATTTGGGTCGAACCCGAATATCTGCAACTCGAAGCGTCCCAGTAAATCAAAAGGGCCCACTGCCCAAGATCGACCGCATTTGCTTGATCTGTACGCGCTCCCTACAATAGAACTTTCATCCAAAATCCTATGATCCATTTTCCCGTCCCCGAAGCCCTCACATTCGACGACGTATTACTGCTGCCGGCGCGCTCTGAAGTCGTGCCCGCCAACACCAACACGCAGACTCAGCTCTCGCGCAACATTCGGCTGAACATTCCGATCATCAGCGCCGCCATGGACACGGTGACCGAGTCGCACATGGCGATTGCCATGGCGCAGCAGGGAGGCCTCGGCATTATTCACCGCAACCTGACGATTGACCAGCAAGCCAATGAGGTCGACAAGGTGAAGCGGTCGGAGAGCGGCATGATCGTCGATCCGGTCACGATGTCGCCGGATGCCAAGGTTTCCGATGCGCTCGACGTGATGCAAAAGTACAAAATTTCCGGTGTGCCGATCACGCTGAAAGATGGAAAACTAGTTGGCATTCTGACCAATCGCGATCTGCGCTTCGAGACGCGCTTCGATATTCCGATCAGCAAGGTGATGACCAAGGACAACCTGATCACCGTCCCCGTCGGAACGACGCTCGAGCAGGCGGAAGAGATCCTGCACGAGCACCGCGTCGAAAAGCTGCTCGTCGTCGACGATAAGTACAACCTGAAGGGCTTGATCACGGTTAAAGATATCCAGAAGAAACTTAAATATCCGGGCGCTGCCAAGGACGATAAAGGACGCTTGCGGGTCAGCGCTGCAATTGGCGCCACCGGCGACTTCCTGGAACGCGCCCACGAACTGGCGAAGGCGAAGGTCGACGTGCTGGCCATTGACAGCGCGCATGGGCATTCCACGCTCGTGCTCGCCGCGGTCAAAAAAGTGAAAGCGATGTTGCCGGAGGTGGAACTGATTGCCGGCAACATCGCGACCTTCGATGGCGCCTGCGACCTGGTGCGCGCCGGAGTCGACGGGGTTAAAGTCGGCATCGGGCCGGGCTCGATCTGCACCACGCGCATCGTAACCGGCGTGGGCGTTCCGCAGATCACGGCGATTGCGGAAGCGGCGCGAGCCACGCGCGATGCGGGCGTCCCAGTGATTGCCGACGGCGGCATCAAGTATTCCGGCGATATCAGCAAGGCGCTGGCGGCGGGCGCTTCCGCGGTGATGATCGGATCGATGTTTGCGGGAACGGATGAAAGCCCGGGCGAGCAGATTCTGTATCAGGGCCGCACCTTCAAAGCGTATCGCGGCATGGGGTCGCTCGGAGCGATGGCGGCGGGCTCGAGCGAGCGCTATTTCCAGAACTCGGATGGAGATGCGTTGACGGCAGCGCCAATGACGATGACGGGCGAAGAGTCGAACCGCCTGGGTAAGCTGGTGCCGGAGGGAATCGAAGGCCGCGTGCCGTATCGTGGCTCGGTGGCGATGATCGTGCACCAGATGGTGGGCGGGCTGAAGTCGGGCATGGGTTATTGCGGATGCCAGACGGTGGCAGAACTGCAGCAGAAGGCGCGATTCGTGCGCATCAGCGCCGCTGGCCTGCGCGAAAGCCACGTGCACGACGTCATGATCACGCGCGAAGCTCCGAACTACGCGGCGGAGTGAGGGAATAGTTCCATTTGACGACCCATTTGACGACCGATTTGACCGCGTCTCGGCCCAACCTTGTGCGGGCTTGGTGGCCGGCGATCGTCTGGATCGGTCTCATTACGCTTGAGTCCACAGATTCCTTCTCGTCGGAGCACACCGGCAGCATGTTGTATGCGTTGTTGACGCGCCTGTTCGGCCAGATCAATTTCTATGACTTTCTCATCTTTCATCACTATCTGCGCAAGACCGGACACGTGGTCGGGTACGGCATGTTGAGCCTTCTGCTGCTGCGTGCCTGGCGGGCAACGTTTGGTCAAACTCAAGCATTATTGTGGCGCACATCACTGCTGTCATGGCTGGGGACGGCTTTCGTCGCGTCGATGGATGAATGGCACCAGAGCTACATTCCATCGCGAAGCGGCACCTGGCGGGACGCCGTGCTCGATAGCATGGCGGGTTTGCTGTTTCTGCTGGTCGCGTATTTCTGGTTGCGCCGGTCTGAAGGGGCAGAGCAGACAGCCTGAACGGCTGGAAACTCGGGTTTCGTTTAGGGCATCGCGTCGGCTTTGCGACTTTGGCGATGCCGTAGTTTTTGGTACGCAAAATAAGTCTATATATCCCAAAGGCTTCGGGCAAACGAGCGGTCCTCCCGCAAAGTTTGCTCGCGGCATGGCCGGGTTGGGGAACTACTCCACAAGTAGTAGCCGAGGACGTGGGTTAAGCCAACTGGGTACTTGCAATGAACTCACAAAAGGTTGAAAGTTTCGTCTACGCCCGGAGCTGACCCTCCCCCCAGCGCTCAGGGCGCCAACCAACAGGAGGATCCAAAAAATGAAAAAGCTCGGATTGTTGCTGCTTCCGATACTGGCAATCACCCTGATGCTGGGGGGGAATGCCTTCGCTCAGCCAGCACCAGGTGACGGCAGCTACTATTTCGTCACCTACTATTCCAATGCAAATACCAGTGGGGCTCCGGATGGAACCTTGCGTATCATCAATGATGGCGGCGAGGCAACCTATGAATCAGAGGGAGTGGAAAACGGAACCCTGTGGGCGGCTATCTACGTGTTCGATGACAGCCAGGAGATGCAGACGTGCTGCGCCTGCCCAATCACGTCAGATGGTCTGCTTTCGGAATCCGTGAACAAAGAGCTCGTGAACCTTTCCATCAATATCACCGGCAGAGGCGAAGTTCAGCGCGGCACTATCAAGGTCATTTCGTCTTCGAGCAGTGATGAATTCACTCCCGCGCCGCTTACTGGACTGCGGGGATGGATGACGCACGTCCAGGCAACGACGAACGGCATCCCAACAACACCTGGCGGGCTAGATAGCAGCAAGGGGCCGTGGTTCGTTACTGAAGATGCATTAGCCGATTCGAACCTCTCGGCGACCGAACTGGCTAACCTGGGGGAGACGTGCTCCTTTGGGAGAACGCTTGGCAGCGGTTTCGGATTCTGCCTCTGCACGCCAGAAGACTACGACTTCTAGTCTTCCGGCTTGAAGGGCTGTAGGGCCTGACTAAAGTTGCTTTGTCGGGACTTTGGCTTGGCCAAATCCAAACATCTCGGGATAGTGCTGTTACGGCGCTTCCCCAACAAACGGCTGGGAGTTTTTCCCGGCCGTTTTCATTTTTCGCTTCCAAATGGCCAAAAGAAGGTGGCCAAAAGAAAAGCCGCAGCAAGACAAGGGTCACCCGCCCTCCCGCAAAATTGCTCACCGTATGTGCCGGTTGGGGAACTACTCTATAAGTAGTAGCTTCCGGACCATAGTGTTTTTGACTTAAGCCGCGTGGGTACTTGCAAAGAACTCGCCAAAGGTTGAGAGTTCTGAGTACGCGCGGAGCTAGCCCTCCCCCAGCGCTCAGGCGCCAAACAACGCTGAAATAGCTTCGCCGGGGAGTTCTTCGGCCGGGCCAGATCCAAACGTTCTGGAATTGAGCTGTGGCAGCCTTCCCCATGTAACGGCTGGGAGTTTTCCCGGCCGTTTTCCTTTTGCGCTTCCAATGGCAAACGAAAAGCCGCGTTGAGTCGGGAGGCTGAGTTCGCCAGGAGTGAGGTCCGCAAGCAGCGATCTATGCGCGCTGAGGCTGCTCAGGTTTTAGCGGGTCGGGCCGGCGAACGGTGGGCGAGCAGGGCGAACGCCGCGACCGTCGCGATCCCCGCGGAAAGATAAAACGGGACAGCTGGGCCGTAAATCTTCCAAAGCGCACCGGTGATGACGCTTGAGAGCAGCGTGGTTACGCTGGTGAGGAAAAAATAAATTCCAAGAGCACGGCCCCGGACATCGGCGGTCACGCTTTCGGCGACCAGAGCCTTGAGCACGGGATTGGTCAGCGCATAGAAGAGTCCGTAGAAGGCCATGGTCAGCCAGATCGCCAGTTGAGAAGGCGCGAGCGCGAAGACAAAATAGACGATGGCGAAAACGAAGTATCCTGCAGCGGCGATGGCCGAACGCGAGAAGCGGTCGCTGAACTTGCCGGCCGGCCAGGAGAGCAATGTGAACATGATGTTGAAGACCAATCCCAGCAGTGGCGCTTTAGATACTGGAATGCCGATATTTCCGGCGCGCAGAACGAGGAACATGTCACTGGAATTTCCCAGCGAAAACAGTGTGACCACGGCCAGCACGTAATAGAAGCTGCCCGGCAATTTTGGGAGCCACTGGGATTCACTCGTGTGGGGACGGGCGCCCTCGAGAGCCTGCCCTGAGCGAAGTCGAAGGGTCCAAGCCGAGCGCAGCTCGGCAGCCGCCGCGCTGCCTTCAACCGGAACGGGCGGGGACGCCCGTGTCTCCACTAGCCTATGAACTTCACGAATCCCCACCCAGGCCACCATCACGCAGAGCGCTCCCGGGATCGCGGCGGACGCGAATACGGCACGCATGCCGAAGCGTCCGATAATTCCGAGCGCCAGCAGCGGGCCGGCGATGGCGCCGGCAGAATCCATGCCTTGAATCAGGCCGTAGGCTGAGCCGAGCGCTGACTTGTTGACCGACTCGGCCACCATCACGTCGCGGGCGGTGCCACGGACGCCTTTCGAAAAGCGGTCGAAGAAACGAATTCCCAGAATTTGCCACCACGAAGAAACCAGCGCCAGGAGTGGTTTTACCGCGTTGGCCACGAAGTATCCGCCGACCACGATAGGCTTGCGGTGCGCAACTTTGTCGGCCAGGTAGCCCGAGAAAAACTTGGCAAAAGAAGCCACACTTTCGGCGATGCCCTCGATAATCCCAAGTTGCGCGGGTCCGGCGCCGAGCGATGCGAGAAAGGCGGGCAGCACCCAGTACGCCATTTCGCTGGCCGTGTCGTTGAGGAACGAGGTCAGGCCAAAGACGTATATGTTTCGGGGGATATTTCGCGGGATAGACGGGGAAAGTGGTGGGGGCGGCGCGTCCATGTCTGTCCATGAAAATAGCATGGGCACGGAGGCACACGGGGCGAGCGGATGAGCATCCAACACCTTTTAGATTGCCTTTGCCAGTTACATTGCCGTTACCAGGTCGTTACGCGGGCTGCCGGGAAGTCTAGTAACATTTTGCGAACAACACTTCACTCCGGAGAATCAATGTCCTGGAATAACCCAGCTGAGGTGCAGGAGTACCAGCGAGATAGCGAACTAAACCGGGAAGGTGCTTTTGCGGCTTCCCGGTGTTTAACAGTTTGTCCTGGGATTCTCGCTTCCCGAGGATCGCGGCTGAACCGAGGCTTCGCTGGGTCATTTTTTGAACCGGCTTGCTTCTCAGCCGCCAGGCGCGTTTCGTGGAACAAATTCGATCACCCTAATGCCATCAAAGTCACCCAGAGCGTGGGTCGCGTGGCTGATCGAAGTGAGGCTTTCAAGCCAGTCCAGAGTGGGATATGACGGCTTGTGAGCGAGCGCAAGGAATCTTCGGTGCTGGAGTACGGCCTCTAAGAGAAAACGTTTGCCGATAAGCTGGGCCTGTTCATTCAAGGCCCGAGGCATTGGAACGACGGTGGCACGGACTTTGTAGTAGCTCAACGGTGCGAACAAAACGCTTTCGCCAGCCGGTCCAGTGGGCATGCTCCAAAAGTCCGCTTCCCGCAGGTCGCTACAGATCACGAGGGGAGAGCCATCCCGAGCGGCGTTAGTATCAGCAAACTCTAGTGCATTCTTCCAGGAATAGAGATGACTGGTGGCCGTCGGCGAAGTGTAGTTCCGGTACGCGCTCCAGGTCACGAGTGCAGCGCAACCCATGACGCGAAGAAGCCGAGAATCGATCCGGCTGAAAATCCAAGCCCAACACAAGGCGACACCGGGAACGGCGACGACTTCATAGCGCTCGATAAAAATATGCAGCGGCGTGGTGACCGAGACCCCGTATAGGATCACAGTCGGAACCAGCGCCAAGTTCGCACACATTATGAATTGCCGGACATTCTGGCTGTCAGGTTTTGAGAGCTTGCGCCTTAACGCTGCGACGAGGACCACTCCTACAAAAACAAATGGGACAACGCCGGGGCAAAGCGCTTGCAGGAAATCTGTGAATTCAGGCACGCCGGCGAAAACATGTGTGTTTCTCGTCTGGTGCAGGTACCAGAGCCTCGACAACACTGGAAGCATGAGGAGCGCGAAGCAGCCCACTGCGGCACCGAGTTGTCGCAGTTCCGCAAAGGGTGAACGCCACCGATACAGGAAGTCAGCATCAGCCAAGTAAGCAATCACAAACGCAATAACAATGCAGCCGAACAAATAATGAAAATAGAAGATGCCGGCGGACGTGACGCCCAGCAGTGCAGCGTATGACATCTGCTTTGTCTTCGACCAGCGTATGAAACTGAAGATCGCTAGGTTGGTGATCAGCAGGGCGAATGCGTAAGGACGGATGTCGATGGCGGCAAACCCAACTCGACCGTCGAGGATGAACACCACGGTCGCGACCAGAGCGATGTCCCGGGCAAACAACTCCCTCGCACACCGGTAGAAAGCGTATGAGGCAGCGAGCATGGCGAGGATCGAAGGAATCCTCAGCACAATTTCCTTGCCGCCGAAGATCGCGTTCGTGAGCCACAGAATGTAAAAATATGCGGGGAAGGAGTTAATTTCGACGGATCTCGCCCAGATCTGCCGGAAGCCGCCAGAAATGCTCCAATACGAAACGGTTTCATCCAGCCATAGGGGTGCTCGAACCGCCAGAAACCAGAACGATATGGCCACAAGCGTGGCCAAAGCGTAAACAAAAAGGCCAAGTTGTTGGTAGTTCAATCGGTGCCGGGACGATGCTTCCATTTGACCTCGCTGTTTGTATCGAGTCCTCCAAGTAATTTAACTGAAATAGATGGCCACGAAGAAACTCGATGAGCCGCCATCGATTGTCGAGGTTGACAAGGCTGAGAAGGATCGGCTGCGAACGTGTGCGGAAGACCGGCTCGAATCCGAATTGGCCGAGCCGGTGTAGAGATCCGGCGAACTTCGCCGGTTTGGCCGGGTCGAGGTGGATGGTTTTTCCTCCCGCATCGATTTTGGTGCTTGCGTGATTCAGCGGAGCGATCGTAACCGCTCCCGCCCCGGCGCGTTATTTGTATCGCGTCCAGCGCTTTGTTATTCTTCATAAGTATAAATATGCACGCCTCTTACGTGCGCAAGGGGAAGTGTTTGCCTAAACAGACCTGGGCGGTGGCCCTTTCTTCTCTTATCCAGCATGTACGTTGGTTTTCCCGCCCGCGGCTTATCGCTTTGTTTTGGATGGGAGCGGTCATTACGCTGATTGTGATGGCCTGTGTCGGTCCGTTTGGATGGGATGTCCCTCCTCGTTGGAAGGCTATTCAAGCTGTTCACCACGGTTCCGATCCCTATGCCGAGGAGCTTGTGGCGCTGCAGGCGTGGTTTCACAACCGCTCAGCGTTCAACCCGGCGGAGCACCCGCCCTTTGTCTATGGCTACTCTCCGATGACGCTGCCTTTGCTGCGGATGCTGGCGGTGTTTCCGGGCTGGCTTCTGGGCCTGCTCTGTGGGGCTGCGATCGCAACCGGGGCCGGGCTTCAACTCTGGGTGGGGTTCCAGATGGCGGATCGACGCGAACGCCGCTGGCTGGCACTGATGCTGCCGGCCATTATCTTTTTTCCCGGACTGATCACCGACGATGCGATTCTGAGCGGCAACGTGGTCTACCTACTTTACGGGGTGGTGCTCGCCGCCGCTCCGGCCGGTTGGAAGCGTGGCCGTTGGTCCTGGTATTACATCGCCGTACTCGCCGCTTCGGTTTTCAAGCTGCCGTTTCTCGCGCTGCTTGCGTTTCCGGTCCTGATCGATAGTGACAGGCGGCAATGGGTCCGATCCGGCATGACCGCAATTGCGGCAGTGCTGATCTTCGCCTCGCAGATGCGGCTCTGGCCCAGTATGTTCCGCGAGTACTTGTTGACTCTCCGGCTTATGTTTGACACGGGAAACTCTTTTGGATTCGGTCCTGCAGGTACTCTTGGCAGATCTCTGTGGATTCGCGGTCTGCCTTTTTCTTCCGCGACCACGATCATGTACCTAGTCTTTGCCTGCGTGATTGGGATTGTCCTTCTGTTTCTTGCCCGTCGCGTCCGCGAATGGGACCTTCCCCGCGAGACCTGGATCCCCATCGCACTGATGGGTACATTCCTGTTGAACCCGCGCATTATGAAATACGATATCGCCGCCATCACCGTGCCGATGCTGCTGATCGGCTGGCGAGCGCTGCGCTGGGCTTTGGATGGCCCAGACGATGAGAGGCTGGGCGACAATACACATGGCGCCGGTCAGCAGCGTTACAGTCGCACGCTGATTCTGGTTGCATCGGCATGCTTCCTGGTCCCCAATGTCATAATGGTGGCCGGCCCAACTTGGGTCCCGGAGGAACCCGTGAGACTCGTGCTTTTGCTGGCCATCTTCGCGATGGGAGCCTGGTCGCTCTATCAGTCCCGTCCCGAAGTTCAACCGCAGGCCGCACCAACCAGAACACCCGCCGCAGATCTTTCCGCAGGCACGTGAAGACGCCGGCAAACGCGACTTCCAGAAGCGCCCTCTGGCTGTGCCAACGCGGTTCCTAGTTACGCTATTCGTAGCGCAGGCTCTCGACCGGATCGAGTTGGGCGGCGCGGATGGCGGGAACGGTGCCGAACAGGATGCCGACCAGCGACGAGACGCCGATGGCAATAATGGCGGAGAGACCGGAAATGGGGATGCGATAGGCGGTGAAGAAGCGAACGGAGAAGGGGATGGCGAGTCCGATGACGATGCCGAGGACGCCGCCGATGAGGGAGATGAGGATGGCCTCGGAGAGGAACTGGAAGCGAATCTCGCGTTTGGTGGCGCCGACCGCCTTGCGGATTCCGATCTCGCGAGTACGGGCGCTGACCGTGGCCAGCATGATGTTCATGATCCCGATGCCACTGACCAGTAATACCACCGCCGCAACCAGCAGCAGCACCACCGTCAGAATGTTCGCTGTCTTTTTCGCCAAGTTCACGAGCGGCGTCAGGTTCTCCACGTTGTAGACCGACTCCGGCCGGTGCCGCGACTGCAGCACCCACTTGATCTGAGCCGTCGCTGCTATCACTTCATCCGGGCTCGCCACCGTGAAATAAATCTGCCGCACCGCATTTGATGGCAGAAAAAACCGGCTCACCGAATACGGGATCGCCATCGTGTTGTCCTCTACTTCGGACTGCCCAAACGTCTCCACCCGCTCCCTGAACACCCCGATCACCGTAAAGGGCAGACCGTTCAGCTTGATCACTTGGCCCACTGAGTTCACGGGCGTCCGGAACAGCTTTACCGCCAGTTTCTCGGTAATCACGCCGACCTTGTCGCGCCCTTGCTCGTCCTCCGCGTCAAAGAACCGGCCCGCCAGCAACACCAGGTTCCGCACCTGACGGTATTCCGGGAATACCCCAAGGATCGAAATGTCCTGCTCTTTACCGTTGCCTACGCTGATGCGGTCATTGAGCGTCACAAACGGCGACGCGGCCACCACCGATGACACCTGCTGCCGCACCGCCGTAAGATCCTCCACGGTCAATTCATCCAGCGCCACCGCCGTGATGCGCTGCCCCGCGCCGGCGTAGCTGGCATAAACTAGGTTGGAGCCAATGCCCTGAATCTGGTCCAGGATGTATTCCTTCCCGGTAAGCCCGATCGTGACCACCAGAACCAGCGAGGCCGTCCCAATCATTATGCCCAGCGCGGTCAGCAGAAACCGCACCCGGTTGGTGAGGAAGGTGTCGTAGGCGAAGCGCAGACTCTCGCTAATCACCAGCTCGGGCTTGTGCGGCCCGTTGTCTTGGCTACCATTGTCCAGCGCAGAGTTGGTCACATCCACAAGCTTGGTCTCCAGAAGGTTCACTGTCCAGAATTATTCTTAAGATACCAAACAGCCTACTCCAGGTTGCGCTTGATCTGCAGAATCGCTCGGTCACGAAATACGCCAGTACGTTGCGGATTGGATCTGCCGGCAGGTGAAGACGTGCAGTAGAATAGAGACACATGTCCGACCGCACCTTTACCCTCGATGAAGCGCAGATGCTCCTGCCGATTTTGGAGTCGCTGCTCCGGCAGGCGATCAACGGCAAGAAGCTGATTGAAGACGTGGACGCCGAGTTGCAGGAGACGGCGCACCGGGTTTTTCTTAGCGGCGGCATGCTGCTGAATGTGGTCCATCTGGCGCGGCGCAAGGCGGAGCGCGAGAAAGCGATTCGGCGCATCAAGGATGCTCTCGCCGAAATTGACGCGACCGGCGTGCAGGTGAAAGACCTCGACATCGGATTGCTCGATTTCCCCTGCAAGGTGGAGGGCGAGATCCTGCTGTTGTGCTGGAAGCTGGGCGAGTCAACGATCGAGCACTGGCACGGAACAAGCGAGGGCTACGCAGCACGGAAGCCGATTGACCAGCGAATCGCGAACGCGGGCAAGAAGCGGCCGAAGTAAGAAGAGCTCTCAGCTGTCAGTCTTCAACGTTGTCATCCTGTCAATATTGTCATCCCCCGAATGTTGTCATCCTGAGCGGAGCGAAGGACCTATGCACTCTCCGGCGCGTAGAGATGCCGTTCGTACCACCCCTCGCTCAGATCGCTCCACGTAGGATTCACCGAAACAATCAGCTGAATTTTCCGAATCCGGAGCCAGCCTTTGATGCGCTTCTCGCGGTCAATCGCGTTGCGCACATCGTCAAAGCTCTCGTAATAAACGAGTCGATCAATCTTGTACCGCTTGCAGAATTCCGATCCGTTTCCAAACCTGTGCTCCCAAACGCGGCGGTGAAGGTTATTGGTAACGCCGACGTAGAGCGTCTTCGAACGATTTGTCAGAATGTAAACGCAGTAGCACCGGCGGTCGGAGGAGTGCATAGGTCCTTCGCTTCGCTCAGGATGACAACATTAAGGATGACAACATTAAGATTGTGCCGCCGGAGATCCCGCAATTCAGTGAGGGATGGGCGGTGAAATTGTGACGATTAGCCGCACGGGCTACCCAAGAATTTTGTCATCCTGAGCGAAGCGAAGGACCTATGCACTCGCTCGCAGCGCCGGAAAATGCCCGGCCTCCCAGAAAACTCAGCGCAAGTTCAGGCTCCCGCCCCGTTCTTTATTTCGAGAACGCCCCCGGCACGCGATGAGCTGTGCGAGGGTGCGCCCCCAGCTATGCACTATCGGCAGTCGAGCAAGCGGCAGGCGTTCTGCTAGAATTATTCGAGGCGATGACTTATGAGTACTAGACGCAGGTTTGCCGGGAAAAGACTGCCGTTGACGCTGGCTTTTGGCGTGCTTGTTGCAGCGGCGATTGGAGCCGCCTGCAATGGGTTCTTTGTCAACCCGACGTTGACTTCGATCACGATTGGTCCGAGTGCTCCCGCCGTCCAAGTGGGAACTTCGATCACGTTGACGGCTTATGGTGTTAACAGCGACACCACGGGGGGCTACTTGACCAGCGGTGTGTCCTGGTCGAGTAGTGACCCCTCGGTCGCGACCATCACCGGCAATGGCAGCGCCTCGCTGACTGGGGTCTCCAGCGGCTCAACGACCATCACCGCTAGCGATCAAGCTGTCACCTCCACAGCTAACGCCACTGCATACATTGAAATCTCGGCAATTTCCATAACTCCCACAACCTGCACTTTGGACGAAACCGACACCGTTGGCTGTAAACTTACGGTGTATGCGAACAATGACAACACTCCGGCGAACAACCTAAGCGCCACGGCGATCATTACGGTGTCCTATTTGGGGTCTACTGTGCTCCAGCCCACCTGCTCCTATCCTGGGTCGGGTCTCTACCAGATTTGCACGTCCTCCAGCGCCACTCCGGACACATATCAGGCGGTTGCGAGCTATTCGGGTACGACGCTTACGGCCGGGGCCACAATAATCGTCAACACTACTCCTTAGGCCCGCCTGTTGGCCCAAGCCGGGTGCCCCACGCATTCGCGTTTTTTGCGAATGTGTGGGAGTGCGCACCGCCCCATCTTCAGCGTGCCCGCCGGCTGCGCTCGCGGGGTTTTCGAGCCCTGGGATGGGGGCTGGCCCAGCCTTCCGCTAGCACAACCACGAAAGAGGGTGCCGGGTGCCCAGGTCTCGCGCTTTTCGAGGCCTGCGCTTCCACCGCCGCGTAAAAGCTCGGGCCCTGTTCGGACGGCGGTGCTCGTGCTACGATAACGCGATGGCCAAGGCGAAGAAGTTAGATCTGGAAAATCCCGCTCCGGCTCTGGATGAAGAGGATCAGCAAACCCTCGCGGCTATCGATGAAGGAATGCGGGACGCTGATGCCGGTCGAACTGTGCCCGCCGAGGAAGTCCGTCGCCTCTTACCGAAGTGGACTACCGTCTCCTCTACGCGCAAAAAGCGCTGAACGATCTCACCGAAATCGTCGGTCGTATCGCCGAGGAGGACACGCAGGCTGCTTTTCGTTTTGGCAGTTCCCGGAGCGCCCACGTCGAATTACTGGCTCGCTTTCCGCGGATGGGTGGTTTGGTTCGAAAGCGGCCATCGGTCCCGCAAGCTGCTGCACAGCCCGTTTCTCGTTTATTATCAAATCCGCGAAGCCAAGCGCGAAATCGAGGTTCTTCACATCCGTCACGGGGCGCGGAAACCCCCAAAGTCCGAGCTGCGTTCGAAGCATGGTTGAGAGAGCCCGTCCCAATGTTGTGGGTGAATCGAATGAAGTCCGGCGAAACGGGACTCGCGCTATATTTGAATAGCCAGCCGTGAAACACATCCGCCAGCGATTCCTGCCGTCAATCCCAATTCTCTGCCTCGTCCTTCTCTCCGCCTGCCACCGCAACGGCGGACGCGTGCTGGAGATCGCCTACGTTTCCGGAGTCCAGGCCATCCTGCGCGACCGGGTGGCGGCGGTGTACGAAAAAACCGGAGTGGTGAAGAACGGCGAGCGCGTGGAGGTGCTCGACCATGACCGCCGCTTCGTCAAAGTGCGCACCGCAGCCGGCGTCACGGGATGGGTGGAGCAGCGCTACCTCGTCGGTCAGGAAGTCTTCGATCGGATCCAGAAGCTGACCGCGGACAACCAGAACGATCCCGTGCAGGCGCAAGGCGCGGCGCGCAACGACACGAATCTGCACGTCGAACCGGGGAGGGATACCGAACATCTCTATCAGATTTCGTCCGGCGAAAAGCTGTCGCTGTTGAAGCGAGCGAGCGCGGAGAAGCCGGTAACAGTGCTTCCGCGGGCAAATACCCCGCCGAAACGGAATTTCAACGAGGGGCCACCGTTTGATAAGCAGTCTCAGCCTGTGCTCGAGGATTGGTGGCTGGTGCGCGACTCCCACAACCGTGTCGGCTGGGTGCTGGGACGCATGATTGATCTCGACATCCCGCTTGACGTTGCGCAATACGCGGAGGGGCAGCGCATCGTCGCATACTTCGTGCTGAATCAGGTGCAGGATGGAGACAAGAAAGTCGCGCAGTACTTGACCGTCGTCACCGAACCGAAGGATGGCCTGCCGTTTGACTTCAACCAGATTCGCGTCTTCACCTGGAACGTCAAGCGCCATCGCTATGAGACGGCCTATCGCGAGCGCATGGCAGGTGTCCTGCCGGTGACCGTTACGCAAGAAAACTTCGACAAGGAAGGCGTGTTGCCCGTGTTCATCATTCGCGTGCAGGACGACAGCGGCAACGTCACCGAGCGCAAATACAAGCTCAACACTCCAATTGTGCGTCGCGTGCTGGCGCCGGGAGAAGAGCCGGTACGGGTCGTGAGCAGGAAAGCTGTGAGCCGGAAAGCTAAGCGGAGACGGTAAGAGCGACAAATCTTTAACGCAGAGGACGCTGAGCAGAGGACGCTGAGCGCGCAGAGTTTTTAGAAATTCCTTTTCCCGCGTCCTCTGCGTAAAGATTTTCTCTGCGATCTCTGCGTTAAATCAACCGTAGAACTCCGCAATGCTCTCGACCACCCACTGAATCTCGGCCTCGGTCAACTCCGGGAACATGGGCAACGCCAGCACTTCCCGCGCGGCCTGTTCGGCGACCGGCAAGTCGCCTGCCTTTAGCCCGAGATACGAAAACACCGGCTGCAAGTGCAGCGGCAGTGGATAGTAGATCTCCGACCCAATTTTTCGATCCGCAAGGAACTGGCGCAGTTCGTCGCGGCGCTGGACGCGAATCACGTACTGATGAAACACATGTTTGGCTTGCGGACTTCGCGAGAGTACGCGCACCGGCGCGCTGCTGGGGCTGGAAGTTTGGCCGGAAGCCTGATCGGAAGTCCGGCTGGAAGTCAGCCCGGACTCGGCAAACAGCCTGCCGTAGGTTGCGGCGTGCTGCTGGCGGCTCTGGTTCCAGTCCGCGATGTGTCCGAGCTTCACGCGCAGCACCGCTGCCTGAATGGCGTCCATGCGTCCATTCCAGCCGAATTCGTGATGGTAGTAGCGCCGGGGACTGCCATGGTTGCGGAGCTGTCGCATGTGTTCGGCCATCTGCGGACAGCTAGTGGTGACGATGCCCGCGTCTCCGTATGCGCTGAGGTTTTTGGTGGGATAGAAACTGAAGGCGGCGGTTACACCGAGCGAGCCCGCGCCGCGCCCACTCCACTCGGCGCCAATCGCCTGAGCAGCGTCCTCGACGATTGCCACTTCGAACTCCTGGGCAATACGGTCGAACCGTTCCATATCGGCGCACTGCCCGTAAAGATGCACGGGAAGAATCGCGCGAACATTTGCGGGTTGGGTTGGAGCGGCCTGCCGGTCGCGGAGTCGCCGGCCAACCAGCGTCGCATCCAGATTCAAGGTGCCGGGATCGACGTCCACGAAGACCGGCGTTGCGCCCGCCCGCACAATTGCGCTGGCCGAGGCAAAGAAGCTGAATGCGGTCGTGATGACCGAGTCGCCGGGCTTTACACCGGCGGCGACGAGCGCCAGCCAGAGCGCTTCCGTTCCCGACGCACAACCCACGGCGCAGGCTGCGCCCGTCAGGGCGGCAATCTCGCGCTCGAGCGCTTCGACCTCCGGACCAAGGATGAAGCTTTGCGAATCGCACACGCGCGCGATGGCGGCCAGCACTTCTGCGCGGATGCCATCGTACTGGCGGCACAAGTCAAGCAGAGGAACGGACTCGGGCGCGATGTCGCGTGGTGGCGTAGGACTGGGTTTCACTCAAAACAGATTTTAGCAGGGGACGCTTGTTTGGGGTCGTGGATCAGTTTCAAGAGGGAACAGCCGTTTACCAAAAACCATACTTCATTAAGTTGTTGCCTATGGATTTTGGTAGTTCAGCGCTGACCCACACTTGTAAATCATTGAAAGCAATGATCGAAATGAGAATTTTGGTACGGAGTGACGTTTGCACTAGGGTTGCTGTTCGCATGATTGGGGGACGTGTGCAGTGAGCGCCCGTTCTCGATGACAACAGGGTGAAAATCCGGTTTAGAAGTAAGGAAACTTACCACGGAGGTCATTGCACATGAAATCCTTCCCGGTTCTCGGCATCGTTGTTCTTCTCCTCCTTGTGTTCACAGTGATCTGCGCGGTTCCCGCCAGCGCCGACAACCTCTACGCCAGCATCCGGGGTACGGTGACGGATCCGACCGGAGCGGTGGTGCCCGGCGTGAAGCTGACCGCTAAGAACGTGAACACGGGACTCGTTTACACCCTCACCTCGAACAAGGACGGCGGTTTTTCTTTTCTGCAACTGCCTATCGGTGACTACACGGTCCGCGCCGAGCAAACCGGGTTCCAGACGTTCCAGACCTCAAGCATCCGCTTGGATCTCAACGAAGTGTACGACTTGGCCGTAAAGCTGGAAGTAGGTACGATCGCCCAAGTAGTCACAGTTGAGGCCAACCCCGTGCAGGTGCAACAGACGGATATGCAGCTGGGCACCGTCGTTACAGGGAAGGAGATCGTTGACATGCCGTTGAACGGCCGCGACTGGACGCAGTTGCAGCAGCTTCAGCCGGGTATTGTCGGGAGCTCCGACCGGTTTACCATCGCCGGTAACGGGGGGAACGGGGGTTACTCCGGCAACGGACAGGAAACACAGCAGAACTCGTTCTTGATCAACGGGAACGACTCCAATGACGCTGCCTTGAATAACGCCCTCTTCCTCCCCAGCCCGGACGCGATTGGCGAGTTTCGCTTGGTCACCAGCACTCTCAATCCCGAGTACGGCCGCAATTCCGGCTCGATCATTAATGCGGCCATCAAGAACGGAACCAATTCCTTCCACGGCGATGCGTTTGAATTCTATCGGGACACCTTCATGGATGCGGGAGCCTGGTTTGAGCCCAAGCCGTCTGTTTTTCACCAAAACGTGTTTGGCGGCACGGTCGGTGGGCCGATCATCAAAAATCACGCGTTTTTCTTCTTCTCCTTCGGGTCCAGCGTGTCAAAGACCGGATCCCGATGCGCTACCTGTCGGTTCCCGTCAGCACCCCGGATCGAGGTGGCACCTTCCCTCTCGGCCCTTCGGCGACCATCTCATTCCTTTCGCGATGTATAGCGACGACAGCGCCGGCGACACCTGTCCGGTGAGCGCCCCGCGGCCGGTCAAGTGCGTACCGCCGGTGCGGAAACCTCTGCTGCGATGATTCCCCAGCGGCGTAATTCCTTTGGGTACGGTCGCAGCGCCTATTGATGGGAGCCCATTAGCTCTTAAGCTGATGGCCCAGTTTGTTCCTCCGCCTAATTCCGGGAGTAGCTTCCACTTCAATCCGGTCCCGAAAAAGTTAGAGCAGTATATCTACCGCATCGACGAGAAGATCCGCGACAAGGATGCGCTCTGGTTTTATGGGTTTTATGAAACCAATCCCGCGACCGATACGATTCCGTTTGCTGGTGCGACGCTTCCCGGCTTCGCGAGCCAGCAGCAGGCGCACACCCAACAATATGCCGTCTCCTGGTCGCATACTCTGTCGCCCACCACTTTGAATGAATTCCGCCTTGGCTATACCCGCTTGAATCTCCAGTCTGTGGATCCTGTGACTCCCATCAATCCCACGAGCTATGGGTTCACCGGCATTAATCCCCAGTTCCCCGGATATGCCTCTCTCCCGGTCATGAACGTTACTGGGTATTTCAGCATTGGGTTTAGTTCCGACGGTCCTCAGCCCCGCAAACAAAACAACTATGAGATAGTCGACAACTTCAGCAAGGTCTGGGGCCACCACTCCTTCAAGACGGGCATCAGCCTTGAGCGCATAGAGCTCAATAACCCGTTTTTAGCTAACCTCTCGGGTACGTATAACTACGGGGGTAGTGGACCTTATTCAACGTCAGATACATTAGCGGACTTTTTGCTGGGAGTGCCGGACACCTACTTACAGGGTAGCGGATCCATCGTCGAAGCCAAGGGATACGAGTACTATGCCTATGCGCAGGACCAATGGCAAGTGCGGCCTAACCTGACGATCACTTATGGCGTCGCCTGGGACCTCGAAAAACCCTGGGTGAACGGGTACGGCGACGGGAGGATCATGGCGGCGTTCCGGGCGGGCCAGCAGTCCACCATTTTCCCCTTCATGCCCATCGGATTTGTTTATCCGGGCGACGCGGGAATCAACAAGTACGGAGGTATGAGCCCACACTATGATGACTTTGGTCCTCGCATCGGGTTTGCCTGGAGCCCGGGAAGCGACAAAAACTGGAGTATCCATGGCGGCATCGGACTTTATTACAACCGCTCCGAAGAGGAATTGGCGCTGCAGACGCTGTTGACTCCTCCCTTTGCCCTTACTTCAACAGGGGCCACGACAGCCTGCGGTTCCCCTGCTTTTGCCACGCCATTTGTGGGCGCCGCCAACGCCATAACCCCCTGCAACAACTTAATTAGCGGTACGACCAATCCGTTTCCCTATGTGCCGCCGGCACCCGGCACCACGAGTTTTAACGTCTCCCAGTACTACCCCGTTGGCGTTGGCTTCACCGTTGAGGATCCAAAGTTCACGGCGCCCAGGTTGACCAACTTCAACTTGACGGTCGAGCGGCAACTTTCAAGATCGACCATTCTTTCCGTGGCTTACGTCGGAAGTCTCGGACGTCACGAGGAGGGCGGAACCATCCTTAATGTGGCAGGCCAATATCCCGGCGTGAACCCTGCGGCTGCGGCATTCAACGGAGGAACCTGTACCTCCGGGCTCGCTTTGGCCTCGCCTCTTTGCCCTCAAACTCCCTATGTTGCAGGCACGGTCCAGACTCCCGTACCAGGCGCAACTCCATTCAACCTAGGCGTATATGGAAACACGGGCCTTGAGAACACGGTTTACAACTCCAACTACAACTCCTTGCAAGTGACGCTGAACCGGCGTTTCAGCGATGGCTTGCAGGTGCTGGCGGCCTACACCTGGTCGCGTGACTTTGACGACACTTCGAACCTGGAGAACAGTGCCTTCAACGGTCCCGGAATCAACCCCTTTAACCGAAGCTCCACTTACGCTCCTTCCGCCAACGACGCGCCGCAGCGCTTCGTGGTGAGCTACACCTACACTCTTCCGTTCTTTAAGTTGACCCACCGCTTTAAGCGGCTGACCGACGACTGGAACCTCGCTGGCGTTTACACACTCCAGCACGGTTTTCCGATTCCGGTCGCCGACATCTTCGCGGAGACCTCTCTGACGTGCGATTTTGGCGCCGCTTTTTTCGAGTGTCCGGACCGCACCAACCGCACGAGTGTTCCCTTTGGCCCCCCCACGCCTAGAAACTCCGCCAATGGGAACCTCTGGTTCAATCCGGCAGCCTTCGCGCTTCCCGCCCCGGGGACTGGTGTGGGCAACGCAAGCCGCAACCCGCTCTATGGCCCGGGACTTAACTACGGCGACATGGCGTTAGAGAAGAATATTCACATCGACGAGTCGCGGTACTTCCAACTGCGCCTCGAAACCTTCGACACTTTCAACCACGCGAATTTTGCGCCTCCGGCAAACTTTGGAATAACCCAACTTTCTGTTGAAGACTTGTCCTCGGCTAATTTCGGCCGTCTTTTCGGAGTCCGGCAGATATCAACCAACGGCGATGGCCGAGTGTTGCAACTGGGTGCAAAGTTCTACTTCTAGAGGTTGGCAGTAGCAAGTTTTTGCAACAAAGGGCGTCCCGAAGGTTGGGACGCCTTTTTTTCGTGCGGCTAGCAATCGCAATAGGGAGAGCCAGAGTCGAAAAGCTGGAAGCCAGCAAACAGAACCTACTTTACCTTGCCCCGCTCCTTCTTCGCGTCTTCGTTTTGGCGTGAAGTTCAACTATTAACGCTCCCGTGCGCAACCTGTGATCTAGCGGCGCAGCATGATCTTCGGCAGGGCAGGGGCAGTGTGGCGACGAACTTCCCTCTCGTCCAATTTCTTCTCGTCTTTTTCCTCGTCCGCGCTCTCGGCATCATCCAGATACTTGCGCCAGGGCATTAACTCAGCGCGCAACCGGTCGAAATCGACCTCGGGAAACGAGTTGTCCGCGCCGTTGAGATTGCGTAGGGCGCGCTCCAGAACCGAACGTGCGCCCACATGGTTACCAGTGGACTCGTGGTGGAAAGCGACGGCCAACTGAACCAGACCTTGGACGTGGAGACGGAGGACGTGCAGACGGAGATGCCGACGCGAGGGCTGGTCGCGAGGCAGGGAGCGCCAGACGTCTTCGAGAGCTTCATGAGCGTCGAAAAAATGGGCGCGGTTGAAGAGGTCGAGGCCTCGCTTGAAGTCCTCGTGCAAAAGGGTGCTCGGCAGCGTCATAGCGGACGAGCCTCGATCCGATGGTTGGCGAGCGTGCGTGACAAACTCACTCGTCCCTCCGAAGCTGTGTCCGTGCGCGCGCGGCGAGCCATGCGGTGCTGGCCAGCATCCCGCACCATCCCATGACCCGGACGATCGCGGCGATCCTGGTGTCGTAGGGCAGAAGCCCGAGACTCGAGAAAATCGTGTTCCAGTCGTGCTCGACGTAATCGGAATCTCCGGTGGTAACGAGGGGCAAAGCCATGGCGCGAGCGTCGGCCATGTAAGTTGCGGTGTAGAGCCAGTTCTCAAAGAAGAAAAACATGCAGAACACGAAGGCTGCGGGCTGGCGTTCGCGGAAGAAATAGGCTGCCAGCATCAGCGGGACCAGCCACTGCAGAATGGTTCCTCCCCAGAGGCCGAGGGTTGGGCCGAACCACCCGAAGAGCAGGTGGCCGCCTTCGTGGACGACAAGGTTAGCGGAGTCGATGAAAAGGAAGCCGCCATGCATACTGAGGATGTAGATCAGGAAGAGAACGTAGAAGACAAGCCACGCCAGGATGGCCCAGCGCGAGACGGGACGCCAGTCTTCCCGGGCGCCGGACCATTTCATAATTGACTCCAGAAACTCGTTCATGCTGGAGCAATTGTAGTGGCTGCTTCCCAATAAGAGCGTGTTTCAAAAATGCCTTCCAGGTCGGACGGCGCGTCCCTCAGGGGCTAAAGCCCGCATTTTTGTTGATCCTTGGCGGCACGGCTGAAGCCGTGCCCTACCCAAAACCTATTTTTGGAACATGCTGTAAACATTATTTGCCAAACATTATTAACCGAACATGGGATAGTGGCTCGCGGCCCCCATCAGGAACAGCATGGGGAAAGACAGCACGAAGTTCGCGCGCGACGTAAGGAAGGCTTGCCTCGCCAGATATTTTGCTTTGTCTGGCATCGGTGTGCCGTTGGCCGCGTTGTCGGCGGTCCACTGGATGATTTTCTTCTGCGCGCGCCAGATTACGCCCCAGACGTTCAGCATCATCACCCAGCCCATCCCGCCGCCGATGCCGATGGCGAGCAGGCGATTGCTCTCCCAGCCATGAGCGTTGAAGCGCAAGAAGAGCCACGATGCGACGACCACGATCACGGTGTAAATCACGGCGAGCACCGGACCTTTGTCGAGCGCGCCCTTACCGGGGATCGTGCAGGCATACATGAGCGCCCAGGCGACGGTCCAGATCCCAAAGAACGTTCCCATCGGACCGCCGGAAGATGCGCCGCCGTTTCTGGCGTCGGAGCCGACGATGTTCCCCCAGTATGCCAGGCCCATCAGCACGGTGAGCACCGATGACCAGCGAAACCACCACAGGGCGCGCGACATCAGGCTGGGCAGGACTTTGCCTTTGGTGGCGGGATCCAGTCCCTGCATGAAAGGAACGTTGACCAGATTGAAGAAATACAGCAGGCCGAGCCAGGTCACGCCGCCGACAAAATGCAGCCAACGAAACAGCATCAGAAGGTTAGTGTTGAAGTCGGTGGGCAAGTTGATTTCTATCAAGTTCAGGGCTCCTATTCTGGCGATCAGTTCTGACAATCAGTTCTGGCGATCTGTTCTGGAAGTGACGATTGTAGATGCCTGGCGAGGGAAATGAAACCGGCCGTTTTCTGGGGCGGACGGAGTTGGAGCGGACGGGAATGAGCCGTTGGGCGAGCCCGGTGCGGGACGGCTCCGGAGAATATTATTGGGCGGGAAGTTGAAAAGCGCGAGACAAGGCCGTATCGTAGGAGCCGACAGGAAGAGAGCTGCCGCCAATTGCCCTCCCTAAGCTCATGGCGCAGCATCGAACCCGAAAGAAGGAGATCGGCAAATGGAAGCCAAGCCGGCACAACAGAATATTCAGGATTCCTTTCTCAACACGGCACGAAAGGAACGGCACAATATTACGATCTATCTGGTCAGCGGCGTGAAACTGACAGGTCGTATCCGATCGTTCGACAAGTACTCGGTGGTCCTCGAAACCAGCAACCAGGAGCAACTCATCTTCAAACATGCGATTTCGACTGTCGTTATTTCGCGCGGAGCCCACATCCACACGGATGCGAAGTCGGCGGCGGCGGCGTCCCAGGGGGATGCGGCGATCGCGAATTCCGCTTCCGGCACCACCGAAGGATGAAGTGAGTTTGCTTGCGCCGAGATGACTCCAGACTGAGCAGCCGCGATAGCTCGCGAAATAGTTCGCGGAATGAGCCCAAGGCGGTGCTGAATCCGTCGGAACAGCAGGAACGGGCGTTCCTGGTGGGGGTGGAGTTTCGCACCAAGGGCCGCGCTGGGGGCCGCGCTGGCGGCGCAGGAAAGACAAATTCGGCAACCATCACTCCGGGTGCCCAGGCGGCGCGAGATCATGCCAGGAGCGTGGCCGCCTCGTCGTCGTCCTCATTCTTGCCGGCGGATTCCCCGGATTTCAGCTCCGATTTTACGTCAGAGGAATCGCTCGACGAACTGCGGGCGCTGGCGACCAGCGCGGGCGCCGAGATCGCCGGAGAATTCACGCAGCGCCGCGACCGGCCGGATCCTGCCACGCTCATCGGCAAGGGCAAGCTGGAGGAAATTGCGGGCGCGGCGGCCTCGGTTTCCGCGGACGTGATTCTGTTCGATCACGACCTTTCGCCTTCGCAACAGCGCAATATTGAGCGCGTGGTCCACACGCGCGTCATCGATCGCACGCAACTGATTCTCGATATTTTTGCGCGCCACGCCCGCACTCGTGAGGGTCAGTTGCAGGTGGAATTAGCCCAGCTCGATTATTTGCTTCCGCGGCTGGCGGGACGCGGCGTGGAAATGTCGCAAATCGGCGGCGGGATCGGCACTCGCGGACCGGGCGAAACTCAGCTGGAGACCGACCGGCGGAAGATTTTCCGCCGCGTGCGGCACGTCAAGCAGCAAATTGAAAATGTGCGCCGCATCCGGGCGCAGCAGAGGCAACGGCGCGAATCGGTTCCGGTGGCTACGGTGGCGCTGGTGGGATATACGAACGCGGGAAAGTCTACGTTGTTCAATGCCCTCACCAAATCGAACGTGGTGGCGTCGCCGCGTATGTTTGCCACGCTCGATCCGACCATCCGCGGCGCTGACCTGCCCTCAAAACGCAAGGTTCTGTTCTCCGATACGGTGGGTTTCATCCGGCATCTTCCTCACACATTGGTTTCGGCATTCCGCGCCACGCTCGAAGAAGTGCAGCGCGCCACGCTGATCATGCAGGTTTCGGATGCGAGCAGCCCGGTCTCTGCCGAGCAAGACGCGCAAGTCGAAAGCGTCCTCAAGGAACTCGAAGCCGACAAGAAGCCCCGGCTGCGAGTGATGAATAAGATCGATCTGTTGCCTCCCAAGCAGCGCGAGTCGCTGCGTGATGACGAGCAGACCATCCACGTTTCGGCGGCCAAGGGGATCGGGCTAAGCACTCTGCTCGATCGCGTCGATGCCGTACTCGAAGGAGATCGTCCCGAGCGTGTTCACCTTCGCATCCCGCAAAAAGAGGGCAAGATGCTGGCCCAGTTGCAAGCTGGCGCCCGCATCTATTCGCGCCAGTATCAGGACGGGCTGGTGGTCCTGGACGCGGAAGCGCCTGCCTCGCTGCTGCGCCGGATGCGGGAGTGGGTGGTGGAGTGAGCTCCACATCCGCGTGAGTTCTGGCACCGTGGCCGCATAATTTCTACTGTTTTAGCGCCGCCGTCCCGGCGCTACTCGTTTTCCGCGCCGTATGTGCTGCGCGTCAGTTGGGATGCTGGCGCTGGAGGATTTGCGATCGATGCTGAATTAGAATGAGGCGTTATTATAGCGGCGTTGTTATAGCGACGAGTCTTTTCCGGAGGAGCGATGGGCAATTATGCTGCGAGTGCAGGGCGGATGGTCGCTCATAACATGGTGACCACGCAGTTTGAGCTCGATGGCTTTCGCGTTGTGCGCACGCTGGGCGTGGTGCGCGGAATCACGGTGCGATCCCGGTCGATCTTCGGAACGATTGGAGCTGGCCTGCAGACACTGGTCGGCGGCAACATTACCTTGCTGACCAATCTATGCGAGAGGACGCGCGCCGAGGCGTTCGACCTGATGTTGCAGCACGCAGCGGAGATGGGAGGCAACGCCGTCGTCGGCGCCCGCTACGACGCTACGGAGGTGATGCAGGGTGTCACGGAAGTTCTGGCGTATGGGACGGCCGTCGTCGTGGAAGCGGCGCCGAAGGCTTAGACGCGAATCCCAGAGTTGCTGTGGCTGCTGGCGGCTGCCGAGCTTTGCTCGGCTTGGACGGGCGAGGGCGCCCGTCCCCACACGAGCACGTCAGCATACAGGCCACGTCACCACACAGGCACCACAGCAGGCCATCACCACACAGGCTACGATCAGACTGAAAAAATAAATATTACCATTCTTTAGAATCATTGTTTTAGGCGGAAATTCGGTAGTGGGCTAAAAATGTGTTGCCGCCTTATTTTTGACTAATCCCGCCGGAAGAGGTTTCTCCCGCCTCTGCTCGTTTCCGAAACAGCCGTATAGAGGACTTTAGCTGGGTAATGCGCTGTTTCATTCGGCGAATTTCAGCCTCCGCATCAGTTATCACCAAATTCCATCCAGATCGCTCACTTTTTACTTGACATGTGATAGTCACTGTGATAGTCTCCTCCCATGATGAGCTTTGACTATGAAGGCTGGCTCAAGACAGCACAGGACAGGCTTGAGACCCTCTATGAACAGAAGGCCGCCCTTGAGTCTGAAATTTCTGCTCTCGAAGCAGGGATAAAGGGATTCGCACCCTTGGTTAATCAGCCCGCTCTCTGGCGTGGCCCCGAGGTTGGCATTACTGAAGCGGTTTCCGATGTACTGAAATCCACTTCGAGTAGAGCATTCTCCGCTCTTGAGGTAAGAGAAGAACTTCTCAATCGTGGAGTGTCGCTCGATCAGAAAAATCCTCTCGCTACTATTTACCAAGTCCTTGCACGCTTGGCAGAACGAGGGGCAGCGATCGTCACTACTCATGAAGCCGGGAAAAATCGCTATAAATGGGTTGAGGGATGGGAAGGAAAGAAGTACACGAGAACAGGGAAGCTCCATCCAGCGCAGATGGCGGAATCGGAAAAACAATGACTTTGTGGAGTCAAACACGAACGGCCCAACGTGTAGAGACGCTGAGCCGTCGCAAATCGGAGGTGACGATGCCGCCGCCACCAATCTAACTCGCTGAGTAAGCGCCCCGGCTTCTGCTTGAACAGGAGTCGGGGCTAATCCAAATCGCGGGGTTAGCCACGATCTGAACCCAAGAAGATTTTGAGGCTTTTCCCCGCAGAAATCAAGCGGAGAAAAGCTATGACCTGCATCAGATGCAAGCACCAAACCTGCAAAAAGTTTGGGCACTTCGGCAAGCGCCGCATTCAACGCTGGCGCTGCAATTCCTGCAAAGCTACTTTCTGCGAACCCGCCCCCAAGCTGGGCACGCACTACACCGATCCTGAAACTGCGGCAAAAGTTCTTAGCCTCATGCTTGAGGGCATGTCGGTGCGTGCGATCTCCCGGTTTACGGGACTGCACAAGCATACGATTCTTTCGCTGATGCTGACTGCGGCGGAGAAGGGCCGCCAAGTATTGAACGCCAAAGTGCAGAACATCTCTCCGCGATTCGTGCAACTCGATGAGATGTGGGGCTACGTTCACACGCGAGAGCCGAACCTGAACGAAGGCGATCCCGAGGAATGGGGGAGCACAATGATCTGGCTGGCAATCGACTCCGAAACGAAGCTGCTCATCAGTCATCACATCGGTACGCGCAACGGCGTCAACGCTCACGCCTTTGTCTGCGACCTTCGGAAACGCACGGATGGCCGCTATCAGGTCACGTCCGATCAGTACAACGGCTACGTGGGAGCGATGCGTGAGCACTTTGGACAGAACGTCGATTTCGGCCAGCTCCACAAAATCTATGGCCGCGTAAATACCGATGGATGGTACGGCGGCGGTCAGGTTATCGGAGCGGTTCCACACGTCAAAATTGGACGGCCTGACTGGAGCCGGATTTCCACGTCGCATATCGAGAGAGCCAATCTGAGTGTTCGTATGCACCTTCGTCGATTAACTCGTTTGACGAATGCTTTCAGTAAGAAACTGTCGAACCTTGAGGCCGCCGTTACTCTCTACGTTGCGTTCTACAACTTCTGCCGTGCACACCAAACCCACAAGGGTGCTACACCCGCGATGGCAGCAGGTTTGACGGATCACGTTTGGGCTGTTTCGGAACTGCTTTCTTGCCCTTCGGCGGTATAATCGGTTGCTGTTTTTTTTCGCTGGGGGGCGTCTTTAAAGGAGGCGACTCCCCGTCCCGATATTCCCAAATGCTGCAATTTCCGGCCTTGCCGGATGGAGGAGTTATGCGGATATATGCACCGTTGGTATTGTCGTTTGCACTGGGATCAGCTTGCACGTTGGGCATCCAAAGTTCTACTTTTGTGCAGCGCTTGTTCGCCCAAACATCGCCGCCATGCCGACTCCCCGCAGTCCCATCTGTGCCGGATGCGCTCGGAAAAGCCTTTGGGCCATTTTTGGCCGCTGACGATGAAGCCAAACCAGCGATTCCAGATAAATGGTTCCAGATGTCCGGCAACAATAGTGGCGGGATACAACAGTTAGACGGATTGGACTGCAAAGGTTGCACGGTGCAGGTTAGCTTGCTGACGTATGCCGGGGGCCAGTTCAAGTGCGAAAACTGCTCCATATCCTCACGGAATGGGATATACCTCCAAGGAGCGGCTCTTAACACGCTCCATGTGCTCCAGTTTGTAGGCGCTATTCCAGGTCCACATCCAAAAGTTGAGCCACAAAATCCAAATAGAGCACAGATAGAGACAGCAGCGCTCACAACTCCAGCACGGATAAACTGGGTCAGTTTAGAGAAGTGAATCGGCAACACGATAATGCCAACTGCTTGCGCCATCGGCACACCTCATGCGATGATCTGAATTGAGGCACGCAGACCCGAAGCTCTCGGCTGGAACCGAGGGCTTTTTCTATTGTCGTTGAGACAATTCTACTCCGCCGTCACTGGCAACACGGAATTAGCCCACTACCGGAAATTCCTGCCAAATCTTTGAGTTTAAATGACTTACCTGTAAAATATTCTGGAATAAGGGGTTAGAGGCGGTTCTCGGGGCTTAGTTGTCGGGTCTCGGAAAAGGGCGGGGCGCTCTGGGTTTCTGGCGCAGCCGCTAAGTCGCGTGCTGGCCGGTCAAGAAAATTTGGATCGCGGGCTACGCCGACGGTCAGTCGCATCAATTCCGACAGGCAGCGTTGGCTTTCCTGATCCGGTTTGTCTTCTTTCTTGTCGGCGTGGTTCTTGGCGGCGTGGGCTCTGTCGTTGTCCGCTGCGTCGTTGTCCGCTGCGTCGTTTTCGACGAGGTCGTAGTCGCGGCCTTCGACGGTGGACCAGGCGGTTGCGCCCAGCGGGCGATTCTCTACGCTCTTGGGGTCGATTACGATGTGGGTCGGCTTGGGCTCCAGGGAAGTGAACTTGACGTTGGCGGCGGCGATGCGAAGGGCACGCAGGAGCAGAGAGGCGGTGCGGTGGTCGATCTGCTGGGTCACGAGCAGGCGCATGACTTCGGCGAGGCCGAGCTGGATGGAGTTTGCGTCCTCCAGGGTGGGGAGAGTGATGATGCCGCGCTCGCTGAATCTCATGTTAATTTGGCGGCTCATGAGGCGGCATTGCTCGTGAAAGAAACAATGCATTTCATCGCGCTTGGCGGGGGATCCGCATTGGATGCCGTTGACTTTGATGTGCTGGCAGCGGCGGATGGTTACGGGATAGGTCGACATGGTGTTCTCCTTTAGATCAGGTGTTAGGTGTTAGGTCTCAGGTGTTAGGTCTCAGGTGTTAGGTCTCAGGTGTTAGGTCTCAGGTGTTAGGTCTCAGGTGTTAGGTCTCAGGTGTTAGGTCTCAGGTGTTAGGTCTCAGGTCTCAGGTTTGGGTGCTTACCAGACTGTGTGAGAACTCGGCCGTCCCTCCGGGACTTAGATTATTTTCCCCACTTTTCCCAGCGCTGAAGGGTGTGCGTGAGAACTGGGTCGTCCCTCCGGGACTTGGATCATTTGCTCCACTTTTCCCAGCGCTGAAGCGCTGGGCTAAGCTCGAACGCCCCTCCGGGGCTTGATTCTCGAACTTTTCGTTCCCCCGAATTGCCCGAAAACGAGTTCTCACGCACACGCTGAAGCGCTCCACCCCATCACGCCAAAACCGGGCGTGCTGGGGACCCCGGCGCTGGGCTAAGTTCGTTCGCCCTTCCGGGGCTGGATTCTCCGGCACTTCATGCCGGCTGGATTGCCCGAAGATAAGATCTCGCACATGACTCTTACGACTTGGTCTCGTCTGGTATGCTTTTTTCGTTTCTTTGTGGAGCTACGGTCAAGACTCATTGTAGTGGGCGGGGTGGGCCGCCGCCAATGGAAAAAGGGTGCGGGAGTGGATCCGCACCCTTTTCTTCTACTATTTCTATTATATCAATTCGTGGGGGGTAACCCGCCAAAGTTTCCGACTTTATTTTCGGGAATGTCGTCTTGACACACAAGGAGGCAGAATGGCAGCATCGAAGCGCCGTGACAGGGCAGAAGTGGAATTCGATAAGCAGGCTTTGAATCTATCCTATTCATGGACTTAGCGGGAAAATCGGGAAAATGGGGGCTTGACAAGATTTGCGACGGGGGGAGGGTTGCGCCGTCGGCTGCACGGTAAGAGCACGTTTGTGACAATCGGCCGGAAAATTTTATGGTTGATGTTTCAGGAAGAGGCGTGGGGCCTCGGGGGAATTTATGAGAAGTTTTGCGGGGGAATTCTTTGAGGCGTAACCATGTACCTCGTTGTACGCCCGTAACTTGTTACTTGGCTCGAGCCACGATACAAAGTTGCTTTGGAAAAGTATTTCTTTGAGGGGGCATTATGAAACGTGTGTTCTCTGTACTTCGCAATATTTGCACGGACGATCAAGGACAAGATGTCGCTGAATATGCCGTCATGCTCGCCGTCATCCTGGTATTGGTGATCGGCACGGTGCGTCTGATCGGGGGCAACGCCAACAACGCCTTCTCCAGTGTTGCCAGTTCTCTAGGGTCGTAGTAATCCAGGTTCCACCAGCTTTAGGCATGGCTTCGACTCTGAGATCTGGCCAGGGGAAACCCTTAGCTGGCCCGCCAGGGAAATGCAGGGGTGCTCTCGGATAGAAGAGGTGTGCCCGGTTGGCTCGGAAGTGCTGGGTATGGGCTTGGAAATTCTCAATAAGTGTATCGCCTGTTAACAGCAGTTGACTTCCGGTTTGCCGTCCCCGCAAGCGTCTGTTCGGTTTTCGTAACAGAAAATCCGCTGCCAATCCAGTAAGACAGGAAGCATATATGATTTGGGATTTGACGCCTTGGAGCAAGGGGTTGGAGCACCTGCGACAGCTGGTTGACGTTCTCAAGGAGAGCCCTGCGGATGAAGCAGCGGTTAACCCCTGAAGGACTACGCCGACTTGCAGAGGCGATCCTTGATTACGGGCGAATGATAGAGCATGAGAGGTTGTCATGAAAAAGGGACACAATCTCTCGCAGTCCGAAGTGATTGGTGAGATTCCACGGGCCGGCACCGATGAACTGGCAGCAGTCGAGTTTCTTGAGAAGCAACGTTGGGGCGATACTCCGACCTGCATCCGCTGCGGCAGCGTGGACGTATACAAGATGGCAGATGCGAAGACTGGCAAGCGCAACGAGCGGTTCCTGTGGCGCTGCCGGGACTGTAAAGGGCAATATACGGTCCGCATCGGTACGGTTTATGATACGGCCTTCCCCTTTGGGGCAGTCCTGTCGCAACGCCAGCTTGCGCTTTCGATTGCCTGAGGACGCGCGGCTCTTCACTGGATGAATGACTCACGGCCATAACAGTCGTCCGCTCGCTAATTTAATCCCGACTCCGACACCTGCACCGCGCACCCTCCTTTGCCGCCCGACGTTCCACAAACCCTATCTTTGAGCCCCGAATAATAGATCTCTGATCCCGCCGGCGTGTCAGCTACGATCCCGCTCGAACCCCCGCTCGCCCACAGAGGCTTGACTGCGGTGCCCGTAGGGAGTGCTCCGCCAGAAGTTGTGGGCACAGAGAAGTTCATCAGACATCCCGTGGTGGTCGGACAGTTCACTGGGCTAGCTTCGTTACTTTTTGATTCCACGCTGAGGAAGATCCAGTCGTTGGTGCCGTCATACACTTCCGTAACAGGAGAGCAGGTGGTGCCGGCGGTCGAAAGGGCCAGTACGCCGGTGCTCGGATTTATGGCATTGGCGTTGATCGGAACCTGGTAGAGCGTCGCGTCACCCACTGTGTTGCCGCAGACATACAGATTGCCGCTTGGGCTGCTGCCGGACGAGGTGAAGTAGAGATTGTCGAAGCTACCCGCGAAAAGCGGAACTCCCGTAGTCGAGCCCGCGCCAACCGTCGATTCCGTTCCACAATCGTCACTCGGAAATCCCATCGGAAGCTGGATCACAGCGCTGTTGCCATTGCCGTCATTCCCAAGAAATGCGTAGACCATGCCGGCGACGGGATCGATAATCGGACTATCCAGACGCAGATTACTCCCACTTCCCGAAGCGCCGCTTCCATAACACACGGGGCCAGTAGTTGACGGACCCAACACGCCAGACGCCGTCACCGTTCCAATCGGACTGCATGGGGCGGCCGCGCACACTGCTGCAAGCTGCCCGCCGCTGTTGCCGCTTGCCTGGTAGAAGGTCGTCACGAAGACGTTCCCGGTCGTCGAATCGTAAACCGGGCCGCTCAAGTTTGTGTTGCCCACCAATACCGGCCACGGAGTTCCAGGTACAGTTGTAGTTGTGGTTTCCGCAGGCGTTGTCCCCTCAAACACGCCCGTGAACTGGTGGAGGTAGCCGGCGTCGTCACCGATGTAAAGCGTATCGGACCCGGAAAAGTCATAAAAGGGGGCGGAATACGTATCGGTCGGACTGCCATTTAAGGTGATGGTCGTCATGCACGGCGCAGTGCAGCCTCGGTAGCTGCCAATGGCCTCGCTGGTGGGAGTTGTGGGAGCCGTAGCGGATCCGCCGGAGGAGGCCCATGTCAGCAACACGAGTGTCGCAACGCCACCCTGGTCTTGCACGAAAGCCAGTTGCGAACCGTCGGCGGAAAATGTCACGGAAGTGCTGATTGTGCCGCCCGTGTTATACGCCCAGTACACCGAGGGGATCGTCACGCAACCGGAATACACGTTGTTATAGGCGATAATGCTAGCCTGCCCGGACGCGCCGAGCAAGCTGGTATTGAAGACCACAAAGTCGGAACAGCTACCTGAGGACCCCACCTGGAACCCAGGATACTGGCCAGCGCCCACGGTCGCGCCCGTGCCCATGTCCTCCGACCAGTCGCGCTTCGTGTGCTTCTTGCTTGCGTTGGAGGTTTTTGAGCCAGACTGCAACTCGGACGTAAGGGCACCATCAAGATCCGCCGCTGGCGCCGCCGCCTGCGAACGGCGAGAGAGCTGCTGCCAATAGCGAGGGTCCTGCTGCACACGTCTGAGCTGTTCCGCAGTGGCAGGTTCGGAGAAGACAAAATGGTGGCGGCTCCAGTCGGTGGGCAGAGAGACTCGTGCCTGGGAACCCTGGGAAGTCTGACCCAGTAAAGCTGAAGACAAGGTCAGCACGGCGAGAATCGAAAGACCCAACCACGGCAAGCCTCCGACGCAGAAAACGGCTCGTTGCGCAAAGCGGAAATCACGGCCCATAGGATCAACCCCCTGTTGGATTGACGCCCAAGTTACTAAAAGGACCGAGGACTTGAGCAAGTATCGATAGCTTGTTACGAAATCCGAAACTTATGGGATAGCACCGCATCAGCCGCGCATCGCAAGTTGTGTTCCCCAGTATATCCGGCAAGCAGGGCGCCAGTTGGCGAAATATCCCCATAGCACTAACTGAGAGACGGCCGAGGATGGGGAGGAGACGCGGCAGGCCGCGTCTCTACTCTTTGTACAAGAACCCCGCGACTACCGCGGCCAGGATCGCGCCTATCCACATTTCGAGCATCCATCCGAGCGGCAACATGCGCGGAACCGGCGACCAGGTGGCTTGCGCGAAGTTGCCGGGCATTCCCGCGAAGAAGCCGACGATCATGCCGATTTTGAGAGCCGTCTTCGGTCCGGCGCCGGCGGTGGCGCGGCTCCACGCGTAGAGATACGCCAGGAGAATCGACATCACGAACACGAGAAAAATCCACTGCCCGACGAAAAACGGATAGCGCGGTTGCTTGAGGAGCAAGCCTTGCTTCTGCAGGGGCTCGTAGAACGGGCCCAGTCGCGTTTGGATGAAGAAACTCCATGCATTCCACACCACTCCACCGGCAATGCCTCCGAGCCACACCCGAGCCGTATTCAGCTTCATTGAGCCCCCCGTTTGCGTTTGGCTTGAATTCGGCACAAGTGTACTCCAGTGGGTCAATAGAACGGGGAAATTGCGGAAGCAAGCAGGGTGCGGAAACTCGCATTGCGGGCCGCGGCTGCCCTCAGCGGCTAAAGCCGTCGCTGAAAACAAGCCGATTATCGCAGCGGTGAACCGCTGCGCCACCCAAAAGCAAGAACAAAATCGAGTTTTTCAGCACTCTGTAAGGCCGCCATTGATTTTGCGACGCTTACGGCGCGGCTGAAGCCGCACCCCTTCAAAGCAAAGTCAAAACCAGGGTTTCCGCACCTTCTAGTTTCTCGTTTCGGCGCCATCTTCTTGAAGAAAATTGCTCGCCCGCCTGAACGGTGCACAATTTCGCCGGCAGTGAACCAATCTTCTAAACACAAACCCTAGTGGTCATCTTTCTGGTTAACCGCAAGATTTCGCGTTTTACACCTTGAGTCCCTTAGCCAAATCTCAACCTGAAACTTTCTGGTTGACAATAAATGAATTGGGCGTATTGTGGAAAAAAGTGGCCAAAAGTGGACCAAGCATTAGAGGTTGTGGGTACGAACGCTAACTTTCGAGGCGCCAGTGGTTTCCGAGACTGACACCGAAAAAAACCGGCCCAACAAACCCGAATCCACTGCTTTTTTGACCGCTTTAACCTCCCCCGTGGTAGTGGCTGTGGTAGCAGCCATAAATAAACGGAGCCCAGTAACGACTGCCGAGTTCGACTCGGCTTGGACGGGCGAGGGCGCCCGTCCCCACACGGCATATGTTTCGCGGAAATCATCCAACGCGCGTCAACGAAAAGGGACGGCTAAAGATCCCCGCGGAATTCAAGCGCGTGATCGACGAGAAATATGCCCAGAGATTTTACATCACAAGTCTCGATGGAATTGTTGCTCAAGTGTATCCCTTCGAGGAGTGGGAGCGGATCGAACAGAAGCTGGCGGCGTTGTCCACTTTCAATCCGACGAAGAAAAAGTTCTTGACGCGCACAAATTATTACGGGCAGGTCGTGGAGATGGACGGGCAGGGGCGCCTGCTAATCCCGCAGATCTTGCGGGAGTCGGCGCAGATTCGCGGTGAAGTGGCAGTGCTCGGCCAACTGACCTACCTGGAAGTTCGGAACCTGGAAGCGCTGACCAAGGAGATCGACGAGCAGGCTTTTACGGATGACGACACGAGTACGCTCGATAAATTGGGCATCTAGTAATCGGGCAAACGGTGGACACGGATTCGGATTCGATAGACACCCCCGAGCGGGGTGGGCATGGAGAAGTTGGCCATGTTCCGGTTCTTTTAAAAGAAGCGATCGATTTTCTGGCCGTAAAGCGTGGCGGAACTTATCTGGATGCCACGGTGGGCTTGGGCGGGCACAGTTACGAAATCGCAAGACGCCTCGGCGCACCGGGACATTTGATTGGCTTCGATAAGGATCCGGCGGCGCTGGCAAGAGCAGCTGTCAGCTGTCAGCCGTCAGCCGTCAGTGATGGCTATAGCGAGGGAGGGGTGACGCAAGGTCCCTCGACTACGCACGACGATTCGCTTCGCGAATCATCGCGCTCCGCTCGGGATGACAGAGTGGGGCGGGATGACAGAGCGAATGATTGGCCGGCTGTGACGCTGATTCATGGATCGTTTGCGGAAGTGGGGGAGCGAGTGGCTCCCGCTTCTTTGGATGGTTTGCTGGCGGATCTGGGGGTGAGCAGTTTGCAGCTCAACGACCCGGCGCGGGGATTTAGTTTTCAGGCGGAAGGACCGCTGGACATGCGGATGAACCCGATGTCGGGCGAGACCGCCGAACAAGTGGTAAACCACATCGACGAGCGCGAGCTGGCCGATGTGATTTACGAATTCGGTGAGGAAAGGAGGTCGCGGAGAATCGCCAGAGCCATTGTCCGGTCGCGGCCGATACGCACGACGAAGCAACTTGTCGAAGTGATATCAGCCGCGGCCCGGTCAATGAATCTGAATCGGAAACATGAGCGGATTCATCCGGCGACGCGAACCTTTCAAGCTCTCCGAATCTTCGTAAACCGTGAACTGGACGATCTGAAGGCACTTCTGGAAGCGGCGCCCGGCGTGCTGAAGCCGGGAGGAAGGCTGGTGGTGATCAGCTTTCATTCGCTCGAAGACAGGATCGTCAAGGATGCGCTTCGCGAGGGCGCTCAGCGCGGTTGGTACCGGTTATTGACGAAGAAGCCGGTGACGGCTGGCGCAGAAGAGATCGAGCGCAATCCGCGGTCGCGCAGCGCCAAGATGCGCGCCGCCGAAAGAGTATAGCGCCGAAAGGGCCCACTCATTCGCAAAGTGCGCGAATGAGTGGGGCACCCGGCCGGCAAGATGCCGGCGCTACTTGGGTTTGTCCGGAGAAACTGCCGGGCGCCCGGTGCGGTGATATCAAGGCGTGCCGGGTAAAGAGTTTGGGAATGGCGGCCGTTCCGTATGAAGAGGCCGCAACTCTGTGGTGGAATTTTCCCGGAGCGGCCAAGAAAAGACAGAACAAGGCCGTGTCCGGAGAAGAAAAACTGGAATATTCGAAATGACATTCACCGGCACTCTTATTGAAGATCTGATGGCAACGGTCGAGCGCGTGGAAAAGAGGGCGCGAGCGGACAGAGCCTTGGTCGTCAACGCATCGGCACTCGAACCCAGGCTGGTCGAACCCGCGGTCGTTCAACCCTGGCTAACTTCCGTTCAGGAAAACGCCGACTACGATTCCAAATTTATTGGAGCGGCATAAATCATGAGCGCCTTGGCCATCGAAAGCGCAGCTCCTTTCAGCCGGCGCAAGTCCTGCTGGCTGGGGACCCCGGAAATTTATTTTCGCAAGACCATCGATAACTCGCGCCTGGTCAAAGTCGAAGATCCGCGCCGCGCGCGCGAGATGAAATCCTTCGGACTTGCGCTCGGTTGCTTGTTCCTGTTGGTGATGGGATACGCGCTGCAGCATTTCCGCGCCATTGAATACGGGTACAAGATCGAGACGCTGCGGTCGGAGCGCGAGGGTCTCACAGAAATGAACCGGGCCCTGCGCCTGGAGGAGGCGTCGCTGCGCGATCCGGAGCGAATTGACATGATGGCGCGCAAGCTCGGCCTGCAATCGCCGCAGCCTGGCCAGGTGCAGCGCATGGACGCTGCCACCGATGCGGCTGCGCCGGTGATGGCTAGATTGGCTCCGGTCGCGGTGGTATCGGCGCGGTAGAGCAGGTCTTAGGTCTTAGGTCTTAGGGAGAAGCACACATGTCTGACCTAACACCTGAGACCTAGGGAAACTCTGATTAAGTGCCGGCAAAAGGCATTAACCACAGGGTACACAGAGGTGCACGGAGGACCCCGGGGACTTAATCGGAACTTCCCTAAAGCGTTTTTGCAGTTGGTGTAAGGCGCGCCATCGGCAGTCCCTCAGGGGCTAAAGCCCGCATTGTTAGCGGTCCTGAACGGCACGGCTGAAGCCGTGCCCTACCCAAAACCTCACACCTAAGACCTGAGACCTAACACCTGAGACCTGACCAGTGGCGAGTACCTCTTCGAACGACGCAAGATTCAGGCTCTACGCCTTGTCTGGATGGCTGTGCCTCTGGCTGTTGGCCATCTGCCTGCGCCTCGTTTATCTGCAAATCTTCTGCTACGGCGATTTCGAACGCCGCGCTCAGCATCAACAACAGCGCAGTTTTGACCTCTCGCCGAAGCGCGGCGTTATCTACGATCGCGCTGGGCGCGAGCTGGCGATGTCCATCCAGGTGGACTCGGCTTTCGTGGTGCCTTCGGAAGCTCCCGACCTGGCGAATGCTGTCAGCTTGATCTCGCGCATTACGCAAGACGATCCGCGCGTCGTGCTCGCCGACTGCAGCGCCCACAAGACCTTTTGCTGGGTGGCGCGCAAGGCCGACGCCGAAGCGATTGAGCGCATCCGCGCGCTGAATTTGCAAGGTATCCACTACCAGAAAGAACCCAAGCGCTTTTATCCCAAGCGCGAACTGGCGGCGCAAATTCTGGGCTATGTTGGCACCGACGATCAAGGACTGAGCGGCCTGGAGAGACAATTCAACCAGCAACTGCAGGGCAAGCCGGGCAAGCTGATGATTTCCGTCGACGCGCGCAAGCGCTGGTTTGCCAGTGTTGAAAAGGAGCCCGAAGCCGGCAATAGCGTCGTCCTCACCATCGATCAGAACATCCAGTACATTGCCGAACGGGAACTGGAGCGCGGGATGGAAGAGACCCACGCCATTGCCGGCACGGCGATCGTGGAAAATCCTCGTACCGGCGAGATTCTGGCGCTCACTAACCGGCCCACATTCAATCCGAATATTCGGAAGGAAATTAAGAACGACGCCCTGAAGGATCGCGCCGTCAGCGACATCTACGAGCCCGGCTCGACCTTCAAGATGGTGACTATCTCCGCCGGCCTGGAAGAGAAGATTACGCGGCCGGACGAAATGTTTGACTGCCAGATGGGATCGATTGTCATCAATGGCATGCGCATCCGCGACAGCAGGCCGCATGGAATGCTCTCGGTCTCCGATATTATTGCGGAGTCGAGCGACGTTGGCGCCATCAAAGTCGCGCTGCGGCTCGGCGACGAGCGGCTCTACAAATACATTCGTGCCTACGGGTTCGGTCAGCGGACAGGGATCGAGCTGCCAAGCGAAACGCCCGGCCTGACGAAGCCGGTGGGACGCTGGTCGAGAGTTTCCATTGGCGCGATCTCGATGGGCCAGGAGATTGGCATTTCGCCGCTGCAGCTCGCTTCCCTGATTTCGACGATTGCCAACGACGGCGTGCGCGTCCCGGCGCGCATCGTTGCTGGGACAATCGGGGCGGGCACGATTGCGCCGCAGAATGCTCCCCAAACGATCGTGTTCCAGCCGGCCGAGGGGACGCGAGTGATTTCATCTCTGACGGCGGCCGAGATGCGGCAGATGCTGCAGGGAGTGGTGCTCCACGGCACCGGACGCAGGGCCATTCTCGAGGGCTACAGTTCGGCGGGCAAAACCGGGACGGCTCAGAAGGTGGACCCAGCCACCGGCGCTTACTCGAAGACGAAGTACGTCGCGTCTTTTGCCGGGTTTGCTCCCATCAACGATCCTCAAATTGCTGTGGTCGTGATCCTCGACTCGGCGGTCGGCCTGCACCAGGGAGGACAGGTTTCGGCACCGGTCTTTCAGCGGATCACGCAGCAGGTGCTCGAATATCTGCACGTTCCGCATGATGTTCAGCTTCCGCCCAGCCGCCAGGTGTTGATGGCTCGCCGCGATGTCCCTGACGCGAGCCTGGAAGAAAGCTCGCCCGATCACCTTGGGGCCAGCCTGGATATGGCCGAAGCCAATGAGACGCCCATTATTCCAACCGCGATCAAGCCCGGCGCGATTGGAGCCCAGGTCGTTCCCGCCGGGCTGACCGCAAGAGATGCGGATCATCCGGCGCTGAGCGGCCTGACGACAGCGGCAGCGAACTCTGCACAATCTGCCGCGCAATCCGAGAATTCACTCGCGCAGAAAGCGCCGACGAGTGGAACAGTGGTTCTCGATGTGGAAGAGGGAGGGATCCAGGTCCCGTCCTTCGTTGGCAAAAATCTGCGCGTTGCGATTGAGGCGGCGCAGGATGCGGGGCTCGACCTCGACGCCATCGGCAGTGGCGTTGCACGCGAACAATCGCCCTTGCCGGGCGCGCACGTCGCGGCGGGATCGCGTATTACAGTGCGTTTTGGCAGATAGGCTTTGCTTTCCTCTGTGGCCCCTGTGCTCCCTGTGGTTGAGAAGTAAAGCCTGAACCACAGAGGACACAGAGGTAAACAGGGAACCACAACGCAGGCTATTTATAATCACTCCAATGACATTCCAACAACTCCTGCAGGGCGCCGAGGTTCTCTCGCAGAGCGGAAACCCGGCCGTTGCTGGGGTGGAATACGATTCGCGGCGGGTGCGGCCTGGAACTGTTTTTGTCGCCATGAAGGGCGAGACCAGCGACGGCAACCGCTTCATCGATCAAGCCATCGCTGCCGGAGCGATTGCCATCGTCACCGACTCCGCGAGCGAAGCGCCGCGTCCCGGGGTTGCCTGGGCGCAGGTCGTGCATGGACGCCGTGCGCTCGCCCGCCTGAGCGCGAATTTCTACAAACGTCCTGCCGAGCGAATTGCGAATACTGGAATCACAGGCACAAACGGAAAAAGCACGACCGCCTTCCTGATCGAATCCATGTTGCAAGCGGCCGGGCGCAAGACCGCGCTGGTCGGAACCATCGAATATCACGTTGCTGGGAAGATTATCCCAGCGCCGCATACCACGCCGGAAGCGCTCGAGTTAAACCGGCTCTTGTCGGAGGGTTTGGCGCTGGGAGTCACCGATGCGGTGATGGAAGTGTCATCGCACGCGCTGGAGCAACAGCGTGTTTTTGGAATTCCTTTTGATGTGGCCGTATTCACGAATCTCACGCGCGATCATCTCGACTACCATGGCACGATGGAGAATTACTTCCGCGCCAAACAGGTGCTTTTCGAAGGCTGCGGGACGGATCCTCCGCGCGCCGCCGTTCTTAACCTTGACGATGAATACGGCCGGCAGCTCTGGAAGTTTTGCAAAAAGAAGAGCGCGCTGGTGCTCTCCTATGGTCTGACCTCGGGCGACTGCGACTTTCGTGCCGAATCCGTCGAAATCACGCCGCGCGGAACCCGTTTTCAAATGGTGACGCCCTTGGGCAAGGTCGCCATGTGGACTCCCCTGATCGGCGATGTGAATGTTTACAACGTGCTCGCAGCTTCTGCTGCCGGTCATGCGCGCGATTGTTCCGTCGAGGCGATCGCCAAGGGAGTCTTCGACCTTACAAGTGTTCCCGGCCGTTTCGAGCGCGTGGATTGCGGGCAGCCCTTCACTGTGGTCGTGGATTACGCGCACACCGACGACGCGCTCCGCAACCTCACCGCGCTGGCTCGGGATTTTGTCGCTCGCGCCGGCCTCAAAGGCAAGGTGATCACGCTTTTCGGCTGCGGGGGGGATCGCGATCGCGCCAAGCGTCCGCTGATGGGCGAGGCCGCGGGCAAGGGGAGCGACTTCGTCGTTCTCACTTCCGACAACCCGCGCTCGGAAGATCCGCTGGCCATCATGAACGATGCTGTGGTTGGACTTCAGAGGTCGGGCGCAAAATATTCCATGGAGCCCGACCGCCGCAAGGCTATCGCCTTCGCTCTGCAACGGGCAGCGCCCGGCGACATCGTGCTGCTCGCGGGCAAGGGGCACGAAAAAGTGCAGATCACAAAAGAGGGAACGATTCCTTTCGACGATGTGGACGTTGCCTGCGAGAACCTGAAGGCCCTCGGCTACGACTGCACAAGTGCCGCGAAAGCTGACACAGCGGGGAAGATGGCATGAAACTTCTTCTCTCCCGCATCGCCGAGTTCGTGTCTGCGAGCGGCCAATACGACGGTCGCGCGACGGCCCAGGGATATTCCATCGACTCCCGCACGGTGCAAGCCGGCGAACTATTTTTTGCAGTCAGGGGCGATCGCCTCGACGGGCACGACTTCGTCGAGCAGGCAATGAGCCGAGGCGCGATTGCCGCGGTGGTTCGCAAAGAGGAGTTGGCGCGCTATTCCAATCTTGCCGGCCTGTTGGCCGTCGACGACACTCTGGTCGCGCTGCAGACGCTGGCGACGGCGGTCCGAAAAATTTGGGGCAAGACTGCCATCGGCGTCACCGGCTCGATGGGCAAGACCACCACCAAAGAAGCGATGGCCCATTTGCTCGCGATCAAGTACCGCGTGCATCGTACTAAGGGGAATTTCAATAATCATTTTGGTCTGCCGCTCGGGCTGCTGACTCTCGAGCCGGAATACGATCTTGCCGTGATCGAGATGGGGATGTCCCACCCCGGCGAAATCTCCGCGCTGGCGCGCATCGCCCTGCCGAACCAGGCCGTGGTCACCAACGTCGCGCCCGTGCATCTGGAGAGCTTCGACTCCATCGCCGGAATCGCTCGCGCGAAATATGAACTGATCGAGGCTCTTCCCCACGGCGGCACAGCCGTGCTGAATGCCGACGATGAATATGTGTGCCAGTTCGGCCGCGACTTCAAGGGCAAGGTCATCCTGTTCGGATTGAAGCCGACGGCAGTTGTTCCTGCGGACGTGAGGGCGGAAAACATCGAGATGCTTGGACCGGAAGGCGCGCGTTTCGATCTCGTCAGCCGCCTCGTTAGCATCGAAGCCCGCCAGGTGGTGCAGAGTCCGCTGCTCGGCAGGCACAACGTGTACAACGTGCTCGGCGCGGCTGCGGTTGCGCTTGAGCACGGCATTACCCCGTCCGAGATCGCCGCAGCTCTGCCGTCGCTGCAGCCTGCCGACAAGCGCGGACAGGTCGTTCAAGTGGGTAACATTACCGTGCTGTACGATTGCTACAATTCAAGTCCGAAGGCGCTTATGGCTGCCGTGGATACTCTGGCTGCCATGCCCGCCCGGCGCCGGATCGTTGTCGCAGGCGAGATGCTGGAACTCGGCCCGACCGGCGAGGAACTGCATCGCGAGTGCGGGCGTTACATGGCCGGAAATCAGGCCGGAAGTAAACTTGACTTCCTGCTCGGCGTGCGCGGCTTGGCGAAGGCGATGGTGGAAGCGGCTGGCGAAGCGGGTATAAAAGCGGAATTCGTCGCGACGCCGGAAGAAGCGGGCGAATGGCTGGCGCGCGAGACTCGGGAAGGCGATGTGGTATTGCTGAAAGCGTCCCGCGGCGTGACACTGGAAAAAGCGCTGGAGACGTGGAGACGGAAAAGCGGCATTCCCAACGGTCTTCCCGACGCCCTTCCCAACCCTTAGGCGCAGGGAGCTAGAGCGCGTGCAGAATTGCCGTGGTCACAGGCAGTCTGCCGAGTTGCACCTGGCTTGGACGGGCGAGGGCGCCCGTCCCCACACGAGCGGGGTGAATCCGCTCTAATAACTAATCACTGAGAGCTGACAGCTGACGGCTGACAGCTGATGTCGGAGGCGGATTGCTCTACTGGCTGCTCTACCTGAAGCTCTTCCATTACTTTCCGCCGTTCCGCATTTTTCGTTACCTGACTTTTCGCACAGCCTTTGCCAGTCTTACCGCTCTTTTTACCGGTCTGATCGTCGGGCCCATGGTGATTCGGCGTCTGCAAGATTTCCAGATCGGGCAGTACATCCGCGAAGAGGGGCCACAGGCTCATCAGAAAAAAGCGGGTACGCCGACCATGGGCGGGTTGCTGATCGCCATCGCTATTTTGGTGCCTACGTTGCTCTGGGCGGACCTGAGCAATCCGTTCGTCTGGATCGCCGTGTTTGCCACGCTCGCGTTCGCTGCGATCGGTTTTGCCGACGACTACCTGAAAGTGGTTCATCACCGCAATCTCGGTCTTACCGCGCGTGTCAAACTGGGCTTTCAGGCCGTGGCCAGCATCCTGATTGCAGTCGCACTGATCGTTTTGCAGTACCGCGGAGAGTACTCCACCAGGTTGATGGTCCCATTCTTCAAGCAGTTTCACCCGGACCTGGTGATCGAAAGATGGGCGGTTCATCCCCACCTCTGGCCGCTGGCCTTCCTGCCGTTCTTGGCCTTCGTTGTGCTGGTGATTGTCGGATCGAGCAACGCGGTGAATCTTACCGACGGCCTGGATGGGCTCGCCATCGGCTGTACGGTGATCGCGGCTGGAGCGCTCGCGGTTCTCACCTACCTTAGCGGCCACGCTACGTTTGCCACCTACCTCGAATTGCAGAAGATGCCGCAGATCGGCGAGCTCACTATTTTTTGCGGAGCCATGGTCGGTTCCGCCATTGGATTTCTCTGGTACAACGCACATCCGGCGGAAGTGTTTATGGGCGACGTCGGCTCGCTGGCATTGGGCGGCGCGATTGGCACCATAGCCGTTATGATCAAACAGGAGCTCCTGCTGCCATTCATCGGAGGTATTTTCGTCATCGAGGCGCTCTCGGTGATCTTGCAGGTTGGTTCCTACAAGCTGCGCAAGAAACGCATTTTCAAGATGGCGCCAATCCACCATCACTTCGAACTGCTGGGCTGGTCGGAATCGAAGGTGATTGTGCGCTTCTGGATCGCATCGCTGGTATTCGCGCTGTTTGCGCTGACGACACTTAAACTACGATGAGAGAGGATTTTGTAATTTTGTAATCGGGTAATTTGGTGATTTTAGAACCTCAGATGGCTTCAAATTACCAAATTACAAATTACCCAATTACCAATTGATTTTGATGGAACTCAACAACAAACGCGTGCTGGTGGTTGGTCTCGGGAAATCCGGCGTGGCCTCCGCGCTTTTTCTGAAGTCGCGCGGCGCCCGGGTTACGGTGTCGGATTCCAAGCCCGCGTCCGAGCTTCGCAATGAAATCCTGCTTTTGTTGGAGCACGGGATCACGGTCGAGACCGGGGGCCATGGCGACCGCACCTTTCGTGGGCAAGACTTGATCGTCCTTAGCCCAGGCGTGCCGTTCGATACGCCGCAACTTGTGCAGGCGCGCAACCTGGGAGAGCCGGTTATTGGCGAAATCGAACTCGCGGCGCAATTTCTGGCCGGTCCGATCGCCGCCATTACCGGAGCCAACGGCAAAACCACAACCACCGCATTGGCTGGCGAGATTATTGCCGCCGGAAAGTTCTCCGCACTGGTGGGCGGTAATATCGGCACGCCGGCCATCAGTCTTGTGGATCAGGCCGGGCCTGCGACCTGGACCGTGCTGGAAGTATCAAGCTTTCAGCTGGAAACGATCGTTGAGTTTCGTCCTCGGATCGCGGTGATTCTGAACATCACGCCCGACCATCTCGATCGTCACAAGACTTTTGTCAATTACGTCGGCGCCAAAGCGCGCGTCTTCGAGAACCAACGTGCGGATGACTACGCCGTCCTCAACGCCGATGAGCCCACCACCGCTGGCTTGTCGGATCGTACCCGCGCGCAGTTGTTCTGGTTCAGCCGGAACAAGGAGGTTGAAAAAGGGGCCTTTGCCCGTGGCACGCATATCTATTTCCGGGATGGCCATAGCGAACGCGAGATCATGCCACTTGCGGACGTACCGCTGAAGGGCGCGCACAACCTGGAAAATGTGCTGGCGGGAGTTTCTATCGGCATGCTTGTCGGCTGCCAACCGGAACAGATCCGCCAGGCGGTCCGGAATTTCAAAGCCGTCGAGCACCGGTTGGAATTCGTGGCCAAGGTGGCGGGCGTGGATTACTACAACGACTCCAAGGCCACGAACGTTGACGCCACCATCAAGGCGCTAGAAGCGTTCTCGGCGGACATTCCTCCGCATCTGCACCTGATTCTTGGGGGCAAGGATAAGGGCAGCGACTACACAGTGCTCGCTGATTTATTGCGACAGCGGGTGAAGCGCGTCTACACCATTGGGGCCGCGGCCGCCAAGATCGAATCGCAGATTCAGGGTGCTGCCGAAATCGATCATGCGGAAACGCTGGAAAACGCTATCCGACGCGCCAGCGAATCGGCCGTGGCCGGCGATGTCGTTCTTCTGGCTCCGGCCTGCGCCAGCTTTGACCAGTTTCAGAGCTACGAACATCGGGGGCGAGTGTTTAAGGAGACGGTGCATTCGCTGGCGATGTCTCGATCTACGTAGCGCAGTGGAGGGAGGGGCGTCTCGTAAGCCTGGCCTTAGCGAAGTCGAAGGGCTCAGCAGTTCGGCGGCCGGGCGGGGACGCCCGGCTCTCCACTTGCAATCTCCTTTGGAACCAACTCAGTTATCACCTTCCCTGAATCCACGGTCGAAACTCACCCTTGTCTCCTTGTGTACGTGGTGAAATAGATTGTTTATGGCCAAGCGCGTCAGCGTCGATCGCTGGATGTTTACGGTGACCATGATCCTGGTTTTTGTCGGACTGGTCATGATCTTCAGCGCCTCCGCCGTGATGGCCAAGGAGCGGTTTGGGTCGGCCTACGAATTCCTGCTGAAGCAACTGGTATGGGCCGTTGCCGGACTCGTCGTGATGGTCGTGGCCATGAAGGTGGATTACAAACGCCTGCAACATCCGGCGCTGGTTTTCTCGTTTCTGGGCTCTACCACGCTTCTGCTCCTCTCGGTTTTTTTTCTTGACCGCGCCCACGGCACGCACCGCTGGTTTCACGTGGGTCCAGTTTCGTTGCAGCCTTCGGAGCTGGCCAAGCCCGCGCTCATCCTGTTTCTCGCGTGGTTTCTCGAAAACAAAACCAAGGCCATGGTCATGGACGACTGGCGCAATACGCTGATTCCCGCAGTGGCGCCCACCGTAATTTTTCTTGGGCTGATTGTTTTTCAGCCGGACCTCGGTACCGCCATCGCCTGCGCGGGCATTACCGCTTGCGTCCTGTTCGTGGCCGGCATTCGCCTGCGCTATTTCGGATACGCCTTTGCGGCCGCGCTTGTGCCGCTCTATTTCCTGATATTTCACGTGTCGTACAGGAAGGACCGCATCCTGGCCTTTCTGAATCCCTACGCCGACCCCAAGGGGTTTGGCTTCCATATTATTCAGTCGCTGATTGCGGTCTCGACTGGCGGCGTGACCGGACTCGGGCTGATGGAAGGGAAGCAAAAATTGTTTTATCTTCCCGAACCGCACACGGATTTTATTTTCGCGGTCACCGCCGAAGAGTTGGGCCTGGTCGGAGCGCTCACCGTCATCATTCTGTTTGCGATCTTCCTGTGGCGCGGCACGCGGGCGGCGCTGCGCGCGCAAGATAGCTTCGGCCGCTACCTGGCCGTCGGAATCACCAGCATGATCGTGCTGCAGGCCTTCATCAATATCAGCGTTGTGCTCGGCCTCATGCCAACCAAAGGGATCCCGTTGCCGTTCGTTTCCTATGGAGGCTCGTCGCTGTTTGTGACCCTGATGTGCGTTGGGGTGCTTCTGAACATCACGAAGCAGGTGGAGTAGGCTCCTTCTGAGCTCCTTGGCTCCTCCATTTTGCCTCATCTGGTAATAACCCTTCTTTTCGCAAAGGGCGCGAAAGAGGATGGGTCCTCACCGCCGGCGACCTGCTACCGACGAAGTAAGATGTCAGAGAGCGCAAGTGAGCCCTTGGCAACCGTTCTCTGAAAAGAACGGACAAACTTAGCCTCCTCTTGGAGTTGTTCGGCGATTCGGCATAAAGATTAGCCGCGCGGAGTAGCGCGGCGGGAGAGAACCAGTGATTAACAAACCGGTGATTAACAAAATGAACGTCTGCATGGCATTGATAGTCCTCCTCAGCGCGTCTGCTGTGTCCCAGAGCAAGGATAGTAGGATTGGCGATGACTACGCTAAGGCAGCACTGCGGGCCGTGATCTACACGAATGAGAGCGGAATAGCTCCGGAGAGCGCCTCCTTCTATGTGGATGAGGCCGACGTGGAAGCAAGCACTCCTGCGGAAGAGGCTTCTCTTAAAGAAATAAACCGCATCTTGGGCATCTGGATAAGGAGGCCCACCCAGGATAACCAAGTCTGCTACCAGGCTCTCAAAATCAACCTTAAGGCGCGCAACGGCGCTACGCCCGAGGTGTGCAAGTAAACTCGCATGCGGTCTCACCCGCCATTTAACTGTGGTTGGCCCGAGAGAATATCGTATAGGGTGGCAACGCGATCAACCTCGCTTTGATTGGAGCGGCTTGGGTAGTCGCCGACTCGATCGCGAGTCGCCAAAAGCAGGTCCAACTTCGGCAAGATCCAACAAGGGCGTAGCTGGCGTAGCATCGCCAAAGCGCTCATTGAGGGGTTGTGAGCGCTAATGCCTGCTTACAACAGTTGGCTCGTATGACTCCTTTTTTACTTACGCGTTAGAATGCACCGCAACAAAGCGAGGGTCCCTACCGTGAGCACACGCCTTCCAGGTTTCAAAGGCGAATACCTTTGGTAATTTGACATTGCTGAACGGCAACTGCTTGCATTGGCGGAGGCTAAGTACCTCGGTAACTTGAGGTAACCGCTTCGCAGCCGCATCATACCCCAGAGAAGAAACGGGAGGACTTCTGACCCCCCGGGCCTGAGAGGTGTCTTGTGAAGCGTTTCGCGGTTGTGGTGTTGCTTTCAGGATTGGCCACTCTGCTTACGCTGGGTCTGTCAGGATGTGGCGGTAGCAGTTCGACTCAGCCCATCGGCGTAGGTTTGACCGCAAGCAGCAGAGGCATCGATCAAGCCCAGACGGTCTCGATCACGGCATCGGTCACGAACGACGCGAAAAACGCTGGTGTACAGTGGAGCGTTTCGGGTGGTGGCACGCTGAGCGCACAGACCACGACCTCGGTCACCTACAACGCCCCAGCCGCAGTGGCCAGCGCATTCACGGCGACCGTGACTGCGACCTCGATTACAGATTCAACGAAGTCGGCCAGCGTGCAGATTAAGGTAAACCCGCTGCCCGCCATCACGACAACGTCCCTTCCAGCCGCGACCGCGGGTGTCGCCTACAGCGCCACCCTGGGTGAGTCCGGTGGAACAAGCCCGTACAAATGGACCGTGACCTCCGGGACGCTGCCGGTGGGATTGACTCTGAACCCCAACACAGGTGTGATCGCGGGCACGGCGGCCGGCGCGAGCAGCGGATCGCTGACCTTCCAGGTGGCTGATGCAGCGGGCAATTTTTCCAGCCAGGCCATTCTCTTCACCGTGAATAAACCTCCAGCGTTGACCATTACAACTGCGTCGTTGCCCGGGGCGGCGCTGGGCGTGGCATACAGCCAAACGCTGCAGGCCACGGGTGGAGTCCCATCCTACACATGGAGCCTTACGACGGGGAGCCTGCCTGCCGGTTTGAACTTGAGCAGTGCGGGTGTGATCTCGGGCACGCCCAGCGGAAACATCGGCCCTTCGAGCTTCACCGTGACCGTCACCGACTCGCAGACGCCGACGCCGGCGACCAATACCGCCAATCTGAGCATCACGGTCACCGTGGCGCCGCTGAGCGTGGCAACCACTTCGCTCGCCGGCGGAGTGATAGGCAAACTGTACGGCCAGACTTTGCAGGCCAGTGGCGGCACTCCGCCGTACACGTGGAGCAGCAGCGCCGGCACGCTGCCGACAGGCTTGACCTTGAACGGCAGCAGCGGGGCTATCACAGGTACTCCGAGCGCAACCGGGACCTCCGACTTCACGGTGAAGGTGACCGATTCGGCCGCGGGGACTGCGACGGCCGCCTTGAGCATTACCGTCAACCCAGTGCTATCGATCACCACGACGTCGCTGCCAGGCGGCAGCGTCGGCACGGCGTACAGTTCAACGGTGACTGCCACCGGCGGACTGACACCCTACACCTGGAAAATTACCATCGGCAGCCTGCCCGCTGGGCTCTCGGTTGACGCCAGCAGCGGGAACATCTCGGGAACGCCGACGGCGACGGGCACCTCGACCTTTACAGTTACGGTCTCCGACTCGGAAAGCCCGCAGGCCACCGCCAGCTCCAGTCTCAGCATCGCGATTGCCGCGAACAACTGTACAAATGATGCCAGCCTCCAAGGAAGCTATGCCTTGCTGAGTAACGGCTGGAGCAGCGCAACGACAGCCACATCTGCCGCGGGCAGTTTTGCCGCCGATGGCAACGGGAACATTAGCAGTGGGCTCCTGGACGTGGCCGATCAGGGCAACTTATCAAAACCGCTGCAGAGCGGCACGTTCACCGGTACGTACTGTGTGGACTCGAACAATCTTGCCACGATTAAACTGACCTATGGCGGCGGGCTCAGCGGCAGCAACACCTTTGTCGCTGCGCTGGACTCCAGCGACGGCAACGGCCACATCATCTCCTACGACAGCAGCGACCTGAAGGTCTCCGGGCGGCTACGCAAGCAGAACACGTCGGCATTTTCGCCCAGCAAGATCAACGGCAACTACGCCTTTGGACTTGTCGGAGCCGATCCACAAGGCTACCGCTTCGCCATGGCGGGTGAATTCAACTCTAACGGCAAAGGCACCCTTTCCGGCGAAGATGACAGTGACGATGGCGGACTGCTTCAGACCGCCCAGACTCTTGGTGCCAGCGACTTCAGCGTGGCGTCCAATGGTCGCGGAACCGCAACTATAACTTCAAGCACCGGGAACACGAACTTCGTCTTCTATGTGGTCAGCTCTTCCGAGATGCTGATGATGGCATTCGACACGACCGATGCGCCGCCGGCGATACTCGCCGGCCAGGTGCTGCAACAAAGCGGAACGTTCACGGATGCGTCGCTTGACGGCGTCAGCGTGCTCGAGCTGCAATCGCTCGGCAACAGTGGAAGCGAGCCTACAGTCACGGCCGGGCTGGTCACCACAACGGGCACCTCCGCGACGTATAGCGTCAGCGCCGACCAGAACCAGGGCGGCACGATGAACCCGCAGAGCGATTCGGGGAGTTATGCTGTGTCGTCGAACGGACGCGTGACGCTGACCCCGAACGGAGGGGGCAGCGTACCGGTCTTTTACTTGGTCGCCCAGAACCAGGCTTTCGTGATCGGTACCAACACCGGCGTTGACTTTGGGGTGATGGAGGCGCAGACGGGGAGCAGCTTCGCGAACGACTCCTTGTCCGGAAATTATCTGGGGGGGAGCCAGCCGCCGGAGAGCGCGAACGTGAGCGAGGAAGCCGACTACATAAACTGCAATGGAAACGGCATTCTCACCGGCACGTCGGACAAAAACGGCAGCGGCGGGCCACAATCGGCAGCTATCTCGGCGACTTACGAGGTTTCGTCCAACGGACGAGTAGTCGTGACCGAGAGCGGCGCCCCGGTCGTGTATATGTACATAATTTCCACCTCGCAGGTCGTCGCCCTGCCGGTGAGTTCATCCCAGAACCCGGACGCTGAACCGAAGCTGATTGATTTTCATCAGTGACGGTAACGGGAGTGCAAAATCGCGGACCGGTAGCGCTTTGCTTTGCGAGTATGTCGCCTTACTCGTGAGTCAGGGTTGTTGGCGAAAAATCCCGATTGCACTCACAACGTTCTACGCTCCTGCCTCTTTCTCCATCGCGAGAAGTTGTTCTTTGCGCTCTATGCCCCAGCGGTAGCCGCCTAATTCGCCATCTTGGCGCACTACGCGGTGGCAGGGGATTGCTACTGCTACCGGGTTGGTGGCGCAGGCTCGGGCTACGGCTCGGGTGGCTTTGGGCATTCCGATGTTTTTCGCTACGGCGCTGTAGGAGCGGGTTTCTCCTCGGGGAATTTTTTGCAGCGCTTCCCAGACTCGGCGTTGAAACGCGGTCGCCCTTATGTCGAGGGGAAGCGAGGGATGAAGCTCATGTCCTTGAATGAGGCGGGTTAGGCTCTCTCGCCATTGAGACATGGCGGCATCGTCGCGGCGGCGCACGGCGAACGGAAACTCGCGCATTAATCCTTGTTGGAGCTGCTGCTCGGAATCGCCGAACTGAATGGCGCAGATGCCCTTGTCGGTGGCGGCGATCAGCATGCGTCCTAGAGGCGAGCCGGGGTAGCGGACCATGGTATAGCGAAAGATGGTATAGCGAACGACGGCGGCCACAGCGCCTCGCCGGTATTTCTCCGGGGTCATGCCTAGCTGCTTGGCGGTGCGCTCGTAGAGACGGCTGCTGGAGCCGTATCCGGCGGCGTAGAGGGCGGTGGTTACGGAGTGGCCAGCCTGTAGGTTTTGTTTGACCTGGCGGAGGCGGCAGGCGTCCATGTAGGCCTTGGGCGACACGCCGAGAACTGATTTGAACGTGCGCTGCAGGTGGAAGGGACTGCGGCGGAATTCTTTGGCGAGCAGGCTGAGCGTCAATTGACCTTCGATGTGCTGCTCGATGTAGCGGCAAATCGACCGCACCAGCGCGGATTGAGGATTTCCGTCCACCGCCTTCGGACGGCAGCGCAGGCAGGCGCGATAGCCGGCCTGCTCGGCTTGGAGGGCATGATCGAAAAAGCTTACGTTCTCGCGGCGCGGGCGTTTGGCGGGACACGAGGGACGGCAGAATATGCCGGTGCTGGAAACGGCGAAAACGAAGGTGCCGTCGAGGGAGCGGTCGCGCCCGACGACGGCTTGCCAGCGGCGGGCGTTTATCTGAACTGCCTTTGGCGCGGCGGTTGGTTGCGGAGTTCGTTTCATCGTTTCTTCTTCTGAAAGTATCGCATTGGTGGCCATGCGGGTAACATAGGGCAGTCGCGCGGCGCGGACTATCCGAATGTTGCGGTCAAACGAATTTTCCGGCCGACAGGGGGGCTCTCCTCCAAAGGCCTTGGCCGGCGCGGGTTTCGGGGCAAGTGGTTCGAGCGCACTAGCTTGGGCAGGACGGCTTGAGTACGATGGTTTGGTTACTCATAAAGTGCAGATGCTTGCATCCGCGGGCTCGGCCCGATTTCGTCTCCGCCTACTAACTCCGTTCACAACACTCACTTACACTTTCCTTTTCGTATGGTTTCACGGGTGCAGTGCTCCTTTGTGAGGTCCGGAGTGTATGGGGCGAGCTGGGGGCAAACTGTGACTGTCATTCGCAGCGCTGAGTGCGTAGCAGCTCTTAAAACGACGACGCGGCCAGCAGTCATGCTGCCGCTGCTGGTGATTTTGTTCATCGTCTCCTATGGCATTCTGACCTTGCTGGTTTTCGAGCAGGGTAAGACCATCGAATCGCAGCGCGGTTTAATCCGCGAGATGTTGAAGGACAGTACCCAACTGGCCACGCTGAAAGGCAAGCTGGCTCGCGACGACAGCAAGCGGTCGCAGGACAAGGCGTCTGCGCCGGCGGAGCAGAAAGACGCGGACTCCGGCAATGCGGATCCCGGCAATTCTGCGGGAGGGACAAAAGGAGCTGACAAAGAAACAAAACGACCCGGCAAATCGGCCCACTCCACGAAAGAAGCTCCCGGGAGGCCGGCCGCGGATATGGAGGATGTGCGGCGCTGTACGCGGGTGATTTAGCGGTCGTACTAGCGTGACGTGCGGATCAGCGAAAGCGGTTCGGGCTTTTAGATTCAGATTTTTTAGATCCAGATTTATCAGAATCAGATTTTTTTGCACCTAGATTGTAAAAGAAGAAGAGAAGCGGTTCTGTGAAACGCGGCCTAATGTGGTGGCCGCAACGCAAGCGAGACACAGTCATGAAGACCCTGGCCCTAGCCCTCATCTTGTCTCTTCCCGTTCCCAGGCTGGCACCACCGGCCCAGATCTCTCCCACCGTTAGCCAGCAACCGGCAAAGAAGAGGGGAGGGCAATGGTACTTCGCTGCAACCGGGCACGCCGTGTATTGCTACGGACCGGTGGTGACCTTGCCCCAGGCGCAAGGAGGCTTCGTGAAAGTGGCAACCTTTTGCCGTGGCGATCAAACCATCGTGCCGCTGAAGGATTAATTTACCCAAATCTCGGACTTGGGCGGACTCTGGAACGCCGCTTCTGCGGTGTGCCAACCATACAAGTGCGAAATCCCTCTGATCTCGAAGCCCCCACTCGCTGATTATGCGGATTTGTATTCGAGGGACTTGCGAGAACCACAAAGGTCATACCACTCTGCGCCCACGGTTTAAACTGAAACGCATGATGATTGGTTCGTCAATCCGTAGCACCGGAGCGCCTCGCGCTGCTGCGCAGCATGCCGAGTCGATGAGCCCGGAAAAAACCAGGGGAGTATATCCATGAGGAGTATTCGCGATCTTTCTATCCCCTCTCTTGCGCGGAAAGCAGCCAACGGAGTCCTGTCCCTTTTCGACCTGCAACTGGTCCGCAGATCAACTTTTGCGAGTGCCAATCGCCATGTTATCGAAGAACCCCCTCCGCCATTTCCGCTGGAGTCGGAAGCCTACCTGCAATGGAGTAACCCGTATCTCGAAGCGCTTCGGAGCCGTTACGCCCGCCACCCGGCGTCTGTGCATTCCCAATGGTCGCCGGATTTCATAGCACAACACGTTGACCTAAGGAGGTTCCGAGCGGATGGAGCTTATGTCTGGCAGGGACCTCAATTTTCCGAAAACAAGTACCTGATGACCGCCTATTATGCAAGAACGGTCGATCATCTTTGCATTTTCGACCGAATGATTGAGGACGGAATGTTCGGCGCATACGCTTTCCGCTTCAATGGGAAAGTCGTGAGTCGCGATTTGATCGATTCGGTGTTGGAGATCAATTTTCTGCAGGAGAATTTCGGTTCCCGTAAGCTTGCTGTCTTGGACATTGGAGCGGGATACGGGCGCTTGGGACATCGTCTTTCCGAAGCGATGCCCTCTGCCGACCCGGTGTTCTGCACCGATGCCGTTGCAGAATCCACCTTCATCTGCGACTTCTACCTACGATACCGAAAGACGCGGGCGACCGCCATACCCGTTGACGAAGTGGAATCCCTAGTCAAAGACGGCGGGATCGATCTGGCCACAAATATTCACAGCTTCTCGGAATGTACTGCGGAATCGATTTCGTGGTGGTTGGCGATACTCCGCAATGCCGGGGTCAAGTATCTCTTTATCGTCCCCAACAGGAATGAACACTTACTATCCACAGAGGCCGACGGCAAGCGGCTGAGTGGTTCCGATTTGCTGGCTCAATTCGGATATCGTCTACGGCTCAAGCGCCCAAAATACGTGAACGGCACTGCTATGGAGCGCTACGGGATTGGCCCGACTTGGTATCTTCTATTTGAGCTGGAAGACTAAGTTCGACATCTTGTGTTCGGCTCCCGGAACCCCCGCCGTGTATTGGTTGACAAGATCAATAGCGGCATTAAAGATATTCCTCCCACCGTGACCGCGCTCACAGACGGGCGAAAGTGGCGCCGGTACAGTTAGAGCGAATCATTCATTCTCCAGGGAAGGGCTGTGCGCATGGCTATCGTTTCCCCGACCACTACACGGGTTTTGAATTCCAGTCTGGCGCAGAGGATCATGGGCGCCGACGAAGCTGCGGCTCTCATTAAATCCGGCGACCAGGTCGGCATGAGTGGCTTTACCGGCTCTGGCTATCCCAAGGCAGTTCCGATTGAGCTGGCACGCCACATAGCCGATGCGAACTTTCGCGGGCAGAAGTTTCAGGTCAGCGTCTTTACAGGGGCTTCCACCGGCCCTGAGTTGGATGGAGCGCTGGCCATGGCGGGAGGCATCCATCTGCGCCTTCCCTATCAGTCGGATCCGGAAACCCGCAAGCGCATCAACGCCGGCGAAATGGACTACATGGACATTCACCTCAGCCATGTCGCGCAGTTCGTCGAATATGGATTCCTCGGCAAGCTCGATGTCGCGCTCATCGAAGTGACCGCTGTGCTGGAGGACGGACGGCTGGTGCCCAGTTCATCGGTCGGCAACAACAAGACTTGGATCGATCGAGCGGAGCGCGTAATCCTCGAGGTCAACTCGTGGCAGCCGGCTGCGGTGGAGGGCATGCACGACATCTACTACGGCCTCGAGCCGCCACCGAATCGCGGACCGATTCCACTGGTGCGTCCCGGCCAGCGCATCGGCACGCCGTATCTTGAAGTTCCCGCGGAGAAGGTCGTCGCCATCGTGCTCACTGATTCTCCCGACCGCAATAGCGCCTTCAAAGCGCCCGATGCATCTTCCCGGCGCATCGCCGGCCACATCCTCGAATTTCTCAGTTGGGAAGTGCAGAAGGGCCGTATGCCTGCGAATCTGCTCCCGCTGCAATCCGGCGTCGGCAACATTGCCAACGCAGTTCTCTTTGGGCTTGAGGAAGGCCCGTTTGAAGGGCTGACTTCCTACACTGAAGTAATTCAAGACGGCATGATTCGTTTGCTGAAGTCAGGCAAGTTGACTACCGCCTCGGCCACGGCGTTCTCGCTTAGCCCCGACATGCTGACCGAGGTGAATGCCGATATGGCCAACTACCGTGAGCGCATCGTTCTGCGCTCGCAGGAGATTTCAAATCATCCCGAGATCATTCGCCGCCTCGGCGTAATCGCCATGAACGGCATGATCGAAGCCGACATTTACGGCAACGTCAACTCGACGCATGTCATGGGATCGCGCATCCAGAACGGCATTGGCGGGTCCGGCGACTTCGCCCGCAATGGCTATCTCTCGATCTTCATGGCGCCATCGACGGCGCAGCACGGGACCATCTCGACCATCGTTCCCATGGTCTCGCATGTCGACCACACCGAACATGACGTGCAGGTCATTGTCAGCGAGCACGGACTGGCGGATTTACGCGGACTCTCGCCGCGTCAGCGTGCGCACCTCATCATCGAGAAGTGCTCCAGTCCGGACTACAAACCTTTGCTCCGCGACTATCTCAACCGGTCGGAGCGGCTGTCGTACGGCAAACATACGCCGCACCTGCTAACCGAATCGCTGGGCTGGCACAACCGTTATCTGCGAAGCGGAAAGATGCGTCCTCAGGAAGAGGACTGAAGAGTAATCACGAGTTATAAACTCCACCGACGAAACTGGGCCTGAGCTACTCTCGCTTCAAGATCTCGTCGATCGTCACGATATCAGCTAACCCGGAGCAGCCGTAGATTGCCGGTAGAATGCGATCTGCCGGGTAAGTGCGCCGCCATTGCGCTACTCGGTCCGTTCCCGCCCGATAAGCCGGCAGATACATTCGGCCGAGTAATGGATGTTGACCCCAGGCGCCAGAAAGCTTGTCTGCGCGCTCTTCCGTCACTAGGAAATCACGACGAAGTGTGGCAGCCACTTTCTCGCGCTCGACTCCTTCTCCCCAGGTTAGATACGACGACTGATTCTTGGCGTCATCCTGCAGTAACGCCAGCAGTACGCCGATCTGTAAATCTTCATCGGGGAGTTGCTCGATTTCGGTTACGCCATGGGCGATTAGAATGGCATTGTTCGCGATGCCCTCGAACAGGGTGGCGGCACGAGTGTTCATGGTCAATACCGAGGCTTCGAAGCCGGCTTTCCCGCGGACATAGAGATTCTGTAAGTAGGCAAATGTCGTAACATGCCCGGGCACAACTTCGTGGCTCACCAGTTGCTCGAACTCCGGTACAGAGATCTGCAGCGAAGCGTTGATTTCGTAAGTGGCTTCGTACTGCGGACTGCCATCCGCCTTCCGCGCTCGCCCAATGTAGTTCATCGAGCCCGAAAACCATGCGTCCTTTATGGGCAGGAATTCAATATTGGCCCGCGGTACAGACCCGAGATCATGGGGAAGATAGGGCAGTAAGTTGGCCGCGCTGAGGCGGTCAAAGTGGGCAATCATGGCCGCGCCCAGAGCACGGACAGCGGCCATCGGAATCACCCGATCGCGCCGCCAGGCATCGACCGCCCCGAGAAGGCCGGCAGAACCGGAGGTCGAGTAACCGGCGCGGCCCAACAATTCGGCAGCACGCTCGCGCTTGGTTGCAGGGCTAGAGGCTTCCGGTGGTCGGCCCGTCGAGGACTCGACACAGCGGGCGTAGGGAACGGGCTTGCCTTTGCCGAGAACTTCCATGGCCAGGTCCCACATCGTCTCCAGGCAAAGCGACAGGCCTTCGAGATACTGACTGCGCATGCCATTGCTCTTCCGGGCGTCGATCTTTCGAGCCTCAGTCTTCCGAGCGTCGATCTTCCGGGCGTCGATCTTCCGGGCCTCATCGCGAATTCCGGCGATGGCTTGCGGGAGATCCACCTGATGCAGGTACTCCTCCACTGCCTGACGATCGACGTTCTTGCCGGAAACGCCGCCGGTCTCCCGCACCCGGGCCGCCGCCGGCGCCGTGTAGGCCGGCGGCAGTGGCTCATCCGAGAACCACGAGTCGGCGATGAATCGTCCCGTGCCCGAGGGACACATGACATCGCCACCCCAAAGCGTGTCGATACCGAGAACTGCATCTGCGACGAATCGGTCTATCGAATCCATGGGTTCTCCTTTTGTTTTTATTTTTCTGCGGCGGACTCTTTCTTTAATGAGCCGAACCATACGTACACACAGAGGCCGACAAACAGCAGCGCGGAAACAGTTTGGGACACTGCGTCGTTGGCATAGAAAGGCGTCTTGACCAGATCCTCGCGATATCCGGGAACCATTCGAAAGGCCGCGCCCAAAACCCCACCCAAGGCGCCGCCTGCCATCAGCCCCGAAGCAATAATTACGCCGCGTTCGCGAATCGTCCTGCCGGTTTCGCCACCGGTTTTTTCGGAGCGCTGGTTCAAATAGTGGCAAAGGAAGCCACCGACCAGACAGGGGGTATTGAGTTCGAGCGGCAGATACATTCCCAGGGCGAAGATCAGCGAGGGCTGCTCCAGCATCTCCAGGATCAATGCAACCATGGCGCCGGCGCCGAACAGCAGATATGCGATCGGCTGATGACTCATGAATCCTTGCACCAGCGCTTTCATAATCGACGCCTGGGGCGAGGCCAAAACCGGGCGCAAATCGCCGGGCAAGGCTTCCCCGAACTGGAAGGTGCGAGCCAGCATCGCGACCGTGAGTCCAGCGGCGATGGCGGCAGCTATGACACCGAGGAACTTCACCTTCTCCTGCGCGGATGGGGTCGAGCCTAGCCAGTATCCGACCTTGAGGTCGGTGATGGTCTGACCGGAGACGGATAATGCGGTACACACCATGCCTGCAATCGCCATCACGAAGAACATGCCGGTCGTCCCCGACAGCCCGAATCGCAGCAGCACGGCGCAGGAAATAATAATCGTGAGCATCGTCATCCCGGAGACGGGATTGCGGGCGGTGGTGGCAATGGCATTTGCCGCCACGGCCGTAAAGAAGAACGAGAAGACGAGCGTAAGGGCCAGGCCGATGGCGACCACGGTCCAGGAAGCCGCCAGATGCCCGAGGAGCAGGGCGACTCCGATGGCTCCGATGACAACTCCGAGGAAAATGGAAATCATCGGGATGTCGCGATCGGTCCGCTCCTCGGTCGCCGCCTCGCTCTTGCGGAATACTCGGAGCGCAATTCCGAGCGAACCGGCCACGATACGCAATGACTTGACGATGCCGAATATGCCTGCCGTGGCGATCGCTCCGACGCCAACAAAGCGCACGTAGCTGCGATAGATCTGCACCGCAGTCATGTGCGAAATCGGAATCGTCGCCGGGTAGACAGCACTGTCCAAGTGGCTGCCGATGAACCATATCATCGGGACCTGCACGAAATTGGAAAGCACGCCGCCGGCGCAAAGGATCAGGGAGCTGCGCAGACCGATCACGTAACCCAGTCCCAGGATGAAGCCGATGGCGTCAAAACTGAACACCATGCGCGCCCGGTCAGACAAGGTTCGAAACAAGGGCAGGAACTGAAAATCGATGGACTCCTTCCACACCTGAAACGTGGTCACGAACAAGTCATAAATGCCCGCGATCGCCGTCGCCTGCAACAGCAGCTTCGCTTGCGATCCACCTTTCTCGCCGGTGACCAGCACTTCCGCGATGGCAGTCGCTTCCGGGTACGGAAGCAGGCCGTGCATATCGCGCACGAAATAGCGCCGTAAGGGAATCAGGAAGAGAACGCCAAGGCATCCGCCTGCCAGGCATATAAAAATCGTCTGCACGGGGTGAGGGTCGAGCTTCAGAATGTATAACGCCGGAACGGTGAAAACCGCGCCGGCCACCACCGACCCGGCAACGCCGCCGATGCCAGTGATGATCACGTTCTCCAGCAGGCTGGAGCGCCGCGGATAAAGACGGGCGAGGCCGATCGCCAGAATCGAAATCGGGATTGCCGATTCCATGACCTGTCCGACTTTCAGTCCCGAATAAGCGGAGGCGACCGTGAAGATAACGCAGAGCCCAATGCCCCAGCCGATGGATCGGGTGGTTAACTCGGGCAAATGCGCTGCCGCAGGCACGATCGGCGGATAGGATTCGCCGGGCTTCAACGGTTGATACGCGTTTTCGGGAAGAGACTTGGTTTCGACTTCGGCCATGAATGGACGAGCCTCCTGATCCATTAGGAAGTCAAACATAGGGTGCGGAGACAGAGCAAGGGCGGAGGTCACACGGTGAAGAAACTTGGAAGCGGATTCCGGCGTCGATTCTCGATGCCCAGCCCCTAAAGGGGCGTCTGATTGCGGAGGACTTACGGTATCGCTAAAGCGATACCCTGATACGAAACTCGACTTTTTCCTCGTCCTGCTGAAGGGGCGTCTGATTGCGGAGGGTTGCTCGAAAACGAGTTCTCACGCACACTGTTTCTGCTGCGTAAACCGTCCGGTGGAGCTCATCGCTCTTCGCTTATGAACATACTTGACCTGGTGGTCGGTAAGCCCATCAAGAGCAGTGACGAACGCGCCGAGCAGATCGGTCCGGTGCAGGGCATCCCGATCTTTGGTCTGGACGCGCTGAGTTCGGCTGCCTACGGCCCGGAAGCGGCCCTCAGCCTGCTGATTCCCCTGGGCCTTCTCGGCGTTCGTTATATCGTTCCCATCAGCGCCGCCATCATCACGTTGCTGGTGATTGTTTACTTCTCTTATCGCCAGACCATCGCCGCGTATTCCTCGGGCGGTGGCTCCTATACCGTGGCGCGCTTCAACCTGGGCGCGCCTGCCAGCCTGCTGGCCGCGGCGGCGCTCCTGGCCGATTACATCCTCACGGCCGCCGTCGGCATTTCCGCGGGAGTCGGTGCCCTGGTCTCGGCCGTTCCGTCATTGCTGCCGCACACGGTTTCTATTTGCGTCGGCATTCTTATCGTCGTTACTATCCTCAATCTCCGCGGCGTGCGCGATGCGGGCCTTGCCTTCGCGCTTCCTACCTATCTCTTTGTCGGCACGCTTCTCATAACCATCGTCGCAGGCGTTCTCCGGGTTCTCGTCAGCGGAGGGCATCCGACGCCGGCAGTTCCGCTTCCGCCTCCGTTGCCTATGACGCAGGCAGTCAGCTACTGGCTGCTGCTCAAGGTTTTCGCCAGCGGTTGCACCGCTTTGACTGGCGTGGAAGCGGTCAGCAACGGGGTGAAGGCTTTCCGGGAGCCTACCGTGAAAAACGCCCAGCGCACTCTCACCGTGATTATTTTTCTTTTGGCGGTGCTGCTGGCGGGAATTTCCTATCTCGTAAAGATTTACGGAATTGCTGCCACAGATCCGGGCCAGGCCGGCTATCAGAGCGTTCTCTCCATGCTGACTGCTTCGGTTTTTGGCAAAGGCATTTTTTATTATCTGACCATGGGCTCGATTCTTATTGTTCTTTCGCTCTCCGCCAACACGGCCTTTGCCGATTTTCCGCGTCTCTGCCGCGCCATCGCGCAAAATAACTACCTCCCGCACGCCTTCGGATACCGCGGGCGGCGGCTTGTCTATACCTATGGCATCGTCGTCCTGGCGGTGCTCTGTGGCGGCGTTCTCATTCTTTTCGGCGGTGTCACCGATCGGCTTATCCCGCTCTATGCGGTGGGCGCTTTTATGGCCTTCACGCTTTCGCAAGCCGGCATGGTCATGCACTGGCGGAAAAAGCGCGGTCCGAATTGGCTGAAGAGCGCACTCGTGAATGGGCTTGGCGCCCTCGTCACCGGCATCACCACGGGCGTTGTGCTGGTTGCGAAATTCGTGGAAGGCGCCTGGATCACGCTGCTTTTCATTCCCTTGACAATTTTTGTCTTCACCCTCGTCCGCCGTCACTATCACTCCGTGAAACTGCTTACCAGTTGCAAGGTTCCCGTCAACGCGGCAGGTCTTAGCCAGCATCCGATTGCGGTCATTGCCATCGATCGCTGGAGCAACATCACCCGCCAGGGAATTGAATTTGCCGCCCGGCTTTCCCCGGAAGTGATTGCCTTGCACGTCGAGCCCAACGAGCATTCCGAATTGCTGCAAGACGACTGGGAGCAGTATGTTGAGCAACCCTTCCGCGCGGCTGGCAAGGAGCCGCCCCAGCTTCACGTCCTGCCGTCACCCTACCGCTTTATCATCATTCCCATCGTGCAGTTCATTCTCGACCTTGCGAAAAAAAATCCCGATCGCAGCATCATCGTGGTCATACCCGAGCTGGTGGAAGACAAATGGTATGAATACTTCCTGCACAATCAGCGTGGCCGGCTCCTGGAATGGGTGCTTTTGGTCCGCGGCAATGAGCGTATTTTTGCGGTGACTGCGCCCTGGTACGTCGGGGAACGTACGTGATTGCATAGGAGGCTGCGGGGAAAAGTCGCCGAGGGCACAAAAAGCGCACCTCAGGCGGTGAAGCGCAAACCAATTGCAACGACTTACGGCACGAGTAAACTCGTGCCATTCCCAAAACCGCTTTCTAATCGGAAATTTTCCGCAGCCTGAGCCCTCAACTAGAACGTGAATCGTGCGGAAATCTGTAAGACGCGTGGAAGGCCGTTGGGGCTAATTTCCCCCAGGGCTCCGAAATTGTTTGGACCCGAATTGGGCACCAGATAACAGGTCTGTTTGGGGGATAGACCGTCACCACAGTTGGGCCCGATTGGGTTGTATTGCAACTGGTTGATCCCGTCGCCGTTCTGCACGTAGTAATTGGCGTGGTTGAACAGATTGAACGCCTGCGCTTGAAATTGCAGTTCCTTGCCTTCTTTGACCGCAAAACTGCGGGCCAACCCAACGTCGATCCTCTCCAGCCACGGGCCGTAGAAAGAATTCAGGCCGATGCCTGGCGTGGGGCCGCCGCCATTGATGCCCGCCGCGGTGTTCGCGGTGTCCTGGTTAAAGGCGGTGTCGTTCAGGTTGTCATTGCCCGGTGGGAGGGGCGGCGCGCCGGGCGGGGGGGGCGGGTTGCCGCAATTGCTAAATGACAGAGTTGGACTGGTGCACGCGGGACTCAACAAACCCGCGTAAGGACGGCCGGAAGAGAACTCCATGACGCTGCTCAGCGTCCAGCCGGAGAGGACCTTGCGCCCGGTAGCGGAAGTCGTCAGCCTATCCATGCCGGGCCTGTAGACGGCGGCGAAAGTAAGACGGTGCCGCTGGTCGAGCAGCGAAGGAGCATGGGTATTGCTGAAGTCGAACTGATTGTTGAAGTCCATTCCATCGAGCATGATGCTCTTGGCGAAGGTGTAGGAAAATTGCAGGGAAAAACCTTGGGACATGCGGTGCTGCACCTGCACGAAAAGCGAGTTGTAATAGCTTTGCCCGGGGCTGATGAGTTCGTTGATCTGGCCCAGGTTGGGGTTGATGCGGCCTTCCGTCAGCAGGCCGTTGTCCATGTTGGGCAGGGTGGTCGTTGGACTTGGACCTGTACAGGGCAGAGTAATTGCGCTGGGAGGACAAACGATGTACGTCGTCGTGCCTCGCAACGGATTCAAGTTCACGTCATAGGCGCTGCCGGAAAGCAGATGTACGCCGTGATTCCACATGGTGCCGATAGTTAGAGTTGTGTTCTCGAAAATCTCGCGCTCAATCTGCAAGCTTGCCTGCAAGATATAGGGCACCCTGAACTGGGGAGAAACCAGGGAAATGTCCTCGGAAGCCGAGAACAGGTTTGAACCAGGTTGGAGGATAGTCGGAAACGGGGGCGCCTGTTGGCTCGGCGGAAGAACCGAGTTGTACATGACGCTTGCGGAAGTCTGTTGTGACGCCAGTCCGTTCGAGACCACCGCGTTGCGGTAGTTCAGTCCGTTCATGTTGGTGTAGAACACTCCGAATCCTCCGCGGACTACCGTCTTCGATTCGGGCTGCCAGGCGAATCCGAAGCGCGGCGCCAGGCGTCGAAACTGGTTCGGATACTGTCCGGTGAGCGGGAAAGCCGGATTCTCCGCGGGCTGGGGGTAAACCTGGAAGTCCTCGCGCAGGCCCATTTCGAGCGTCAATTTCGGCAAGGCGCGGAAAGTGTCCTGCACGTAGAATCCGTAGTATGGCACGTGAAAGGAAAAGGTTGGGTTTCCCGAGGTTTGGCTGAACAAACTGTATTGGCCTAGCGCAAACTGCTCCAGATTCGGAAATTCATAACTGCCGAGGAAGGACCCGAAATCGACGGCCTCGTTCGGGTCGGCGCCGCCGTCATTATTGTCCGCATCCCAGGTGCGGTTCATATCGAAACCAAATTGCAACGTGTGCTTGCCGATCACGTAATCGAAGCGGTCGGACAAAGAATACTGCCTTTCGAAAACCCTTCCAATCGAGAACGGAGCGTTGCCTAAAATGAAGGCGGCTGGGCTGTCCAGAATTATGGTGGGGGTGTTCGGGGCCGCACCGGTCGGCGTCGCGATCTCGTTGTCATGCGAAGTGCCGGCGTGAAATTCGCTCAGCAAATTGGGGGAGAACGTGTGCGTCCATCCCAGGGTGGCCTGGAAGGTATGGACGTAGGCGTTGGCCAGGGTTTGCGTCCCATAATTTGCCACCGTAGGGTCGGTGATGACGCCTCCGGGCGAGTTGAACCGGTTCACATTGAAGCTGAGGAACAGGCCATCGCGAGACGTGGCCTGATCGTCCAACCGTGGCGTAAACACCCAATCGTTGCGCTTTCTTGATTTGAGGCCCAGATTGGAGTTCAACGCGTTAATGGTGTTGGACACTTGCTGCAGGTACGTCTGATTGTTCGGATCGGGCGCTGTGTCCATGCCCGGTACCGGCAAGGGTCCGTTAGGCGGAGGCAGCGCTGGGGCCGTCGTTACCGAGGACGGGAAAAAATTAGCGAGCACAAAAGCATCCAAGTTCGACGGATTCGTGGCCAAAGCCGAGTTAATGACGGGAATCGGATTGTTGCGCAGTTGCTGCTCATAATCCGCGAAGAACCATAAACGGTTGCGCAGGATGGGGCCGCCCAGCCCGGCGCCGAATTGCTGCAAATCATCTTCCGGTTTCGGATTGCCGGCGGCTTTATCGAGGGCGTCGTTGGCCCCAAACACGGAGTTGCGGTTGTAATAGAACGCACTGCCATGGAAGGCGTTGCCACCCGACCGGGTGATCGCGTTAACGAAACCCGCTCCACCGCCATAGACTGCGGTGTACGGGCTGACCGCGACTTGAAACTCCTGGATCACGTTTTCGCCAAACAGATACGGGATGCGATTACGGCCGACGATGTCAGAAAAGTAGTTGTTGGTGGCATTGGAGCCATCCACGGTGAAGGCACTGGAGCCATTGCCATTGGCGTAGCCCGAGTCCTCGCCGCCCTGTTGTCCGGCAATGCTCACGAGGCCGGTGTCGCCGTCGTAGCTGGTATTCGGCGTGAGCATCATAAAGTCGGTGTATTTTCGGCCGTTGAGCGGCAATTCCTGAATGTACGACCGCTCGATCACGGTGCTGGCGGAGGATTCCTCCGGCCGCAGCAGCGGCGTCGTTCCGCTCACTTTAACTGTGTCGGCGCTGGCTCCCACCTGGAGCTTGATGTCCTGCGACGCAGTATTTCCTACCAGCACTCGCACCAAGGCCTGGACATCGCGAAACCCTTTGACACTTGCCGTGATGGAGTAGGCGCCCGGCATGAGCGCCGGAAAGCGATAAAGTCCGGCATGATTTGTCTCGGCAGACTGTTGCACGCCGGTTGCGAGGTTGCGCACAACAAGCGACGCTCCCGGTACTATCGCCCCGTTCTGGTCGGTGACCCGACCGCCTAGCGAACCCGTCAGAACCACATTCTGGGCGCTCAGCAACAGGCAGGTCGCGAACACGACCAAAACGCCGCAGACCGCGAGGCGATTGACCACGGGAATCATGCTCACGGTTGGTCGAACGATGGGTTTCCCGCTCATTCTGCTTCTTTCGGGAGTTCGCGCCGGTTCTGGGACTCACGCTTGTAGTCGAACCTGCCGCTGCCCGGTGAATAATTCAAAGATATTCCCGGCTGTCCAAGATAGTAAAGGGACAGCCGGGTACTTGCGGGATCGCGGCTCTTTGGATCTATTCAGAGCCGGCCTTGTTGGCTTCTTTCGCCTCGGACACTGTCTTGCCAGGCTTCAACGCGGGATAGGGCTTGCCGCCCATTATGCCGTTCCAGAGGATCCGGTTGAATTTCTCCGTAGGGATCCGGTCTGCTTGGCTGAAGTCCATGCCCTTGGTTTGCGCTTCCCACCAGGCTGCATCGTGCGTCGGCTGTGGCAGGTTGTCCCTGTTGATGACGTACTTGTTGAGGATCGGCAGCGTGGTGTTGTAGAGGTACATGGACGGGATTGCGGAGTAGGTCCAGCCCGCTTGCGCGATGTTGAAGGCGTTGGTCATTGGCGGAACACCCGCGTCATGCACTCCCAGTGGGGGCAGGCCCAGGACTTCTTCGATCGTCCGGAGCATGCTGACCGTGGAGTAGGGATCGGAGACAACCACACCCTGCTTCACATAAGGTCCAACAATGAACGCAAGACTGCGGTCGCCGCTGACGTGGTCCGCGCCATCCTGGGGATCGTCTTCGATCACGAAGATGAGCGTGTTGTTGGCGTAGGGGCTGTGGGCGATCTTATCGGCCGTCAGTCCTACTGCGTAGTCGTCGTCGGAAATCTGAAGTTCCGGCGTGTTCACACCGAAGCTAGCAGTGCTGAAGTCGCCGAAGTGGTCATGATCATATCGCAGCAAGGTCAGATTGGGGAATGTATTGCGCTTAACCTGCTGGTCGAATTCCCGCGCCCATTCCGCGTAGCGGAAGAAATCGGGGTAGCTCTGATCGAAGGGCCAGAAGCAGAGATCGCTGAGTTTGAGCAGTTCCTTCTTCGCCGGCCACTCAACCTGGGTCGGAGGCTTCGTGGAGCAAGGATAGGCGAGAGTGGGACTGATTTCGCCTAACTCTTCGCGAACGTCCAAAGCGCCCAGATCGGTGTAGAAGCCATAGTTGCGAACGGTGAGATGAGCTTTGAGCGCGGCATCCCAGATGTAGCCCGCGCCTTCTTCGCCAGTGGGACCGTCGGCTTCCACTTCGTTGGCGTTCCCGGGCAGAAGGTTCGGATCGTCCGGATAGATCGGCTGTTCCACCATGCGAGCGGCGACTCCGGTTACCGCAACGTTGATGTTGCGTGCCGTGCCTTCGCTATCGTACTGGCATCCGCCTTTGCCGTAGTTGACCTTAACGCACTTCTCGTTGATATCGAGAGCGCGTGCCGCGGTGGACCACTGCCAGCCATCCATGCTCACCATCGAGCTGTCGTCGAAGTTGTCGAAGGTCACAAAGTTGTTGGCAAGGTTGTGGAAGTTCGGCGTGACGGAGGCCGGGAACTGGGTGTAGGCCGGATCCGCGTTGGCTCCGTTGGTTAGGTCTCCGAGGATCTGGTCGAAGGTACGATTCTCTTTCACGATGTAGATGACGTGTTTAATGTGTTGTTGCAGGAACGTCATGGTCGCAATGTCGTTCGCGCTCAACTGGAAGTTGAAGCCGTTGTTTTGCGCGACCTGGCCGGTCAGCGTCGCCAGCTGAGTGGCGCTGGGAACGGGCAGCGTCAGGAAACCCGAGTACTCGTTCTGCCACGCATACTGGTTGCCGGCGCCATCCTGTGCGAAAACGTTGTTGCAGGCAGATCCGAAGCCGTCACCGGCAGTACCACCTGGTGCGTAGCGGCAGTTCTCCGTATTCGGAGTTTCTACGCTCTTGCCGTTCACGACGTAGAGAGTGGAGCCATCCGGACTGACACTCACAGAATTGGGGTACCAGCCAGTGGGGATGAGCCCTGTGACGACTGGCTTCTTTCCAGTGAGGTTGATGACCGCGACCGAGTTGGTGCCGCCGGTCGTGACGTAGGCAGTGCTCTCGTCGGGCGAAAGGGTAACGCTGTTGGGATTGCTCCCCTTCGGCACCAATTTGCCATTGCCCAGAGCATCGACTGGCGCGGTGGCATTGACCTCGCTCAACACCGTGTTGGTCGCGGTGTTAATAATGATCAGCTCGTCGGAATTCGCCGCCACGACAAACAGCTTGGTTTGGGCGGCATTGAGAACCATCCTTTCCGGATTGCCGGCAACCGGAATCCGGGTGGAAAGGGTGAGAACACCACCGGCAAAATTTAGCACGTCGATCTCGCGATCGCGCACGCTGGAGACGTAAACGGTGCTGTCGCCCGCAACCGCCACTCCGTAGGGGAACTCTCCGCCGGGGACGCCGGTTTGCGCGGGATTGATAATGCCCGGACGAAGGTCGAACTCCTGTAGGACTTTGCCGTGGACCAGATCAACCGAGGTGACGGAATCGGTTTCATGGTTCGCTACAAAGAGCGTATTGCCATCGGCGGTGATGCCGAGAATGGCAGCCGTCGGACCGGTTTCGGTCTCCTGGCAAATCACATCGCATTTGGGATAAGAACCATGACCGAGGTTGATCGGTGTGCCGAGTTCAGCCCACTTGCCGCCTTGCAGCGTGAAAGTGTGTACATCGTCGTCGGCTCCGCCGCCAACATAAAATGCGGAACCATTCGGGCCCCACACTATCCCGTCGAAGGTTCTGTCATTGCCCAACATCTGTACTACCTGGTTTTCCACCGGAGTACTGGGCGTGGAGATGTCATAAACAAAAACAAACTCACCGGAATCCGTAGGTGTATAGATGCCGCTTGCGTCCACCATGTCGTTGTAGCCGCTGGTTAGGATCAGCAAAGTGTTTCCATCCGGGCTGATGGCTGTGGTCTCAGCGCCATCCGGCGTATAGAACGGAAAGTCCGGCAAAGTAGTTCTCAAAGGCACAAACACCGAGCCTGGGGCTGCGGTCGGTGTAATGGTCGCACCGGTTGGAAGCATTTGGGCAAAAGCGAAGCTGGTCAGCGCAAGAACGGCCGCGAAGCTCGCTCCGCGAAGGAAACTTTTGATCTTCATACGGTGATCCTCCTGAATCGTTTCGGTTGAAAGCTCCAAGCCAAGACGGCTGAACTTCGTGAAAAAATCGAGAGGCTGGAACACCGAATAAATAAACGAGGAATGTTAAGGGTAGGTTATGGAATTGTGAAAGGTTGCTTACAACTCGGTCTGCGCGCCTGCCTGGAGGGATGTCCGGGATCAGTGCGCGGGTGAAGCTCAGTTACGCGTTCAACCGTTTCGCGTAATTCCGGCGTCTTGTTCTTGGAGCGTGCGGAGCGCCCAGGCCATGCGCGGGGTGTTATGGGCAATTCCGAAGCGGCCCTGCGCATCGAGCAGAATGATTCCACCGTGGCCGTTGAGGCGCTGCTTGAGATAGTTCATCGCTTCCTGCGCCGCCCACTCCGGCAGGCTTCCGGATTCGACGCGATCCGCCGCCCACTTCGCGAGCACCAGTTTCATGATGGGTTCGCCCCATCCGGTGGTGGAGGCGGCGGCGCTGAGATCATCGGCGTAGCAGCCGCAGCCTATTAGCGAAGAGTCGCCGAGGCGGCCGGGAGCTTTGTTGAGCGTGCCGCCGGTTGAGGTCGCAGCCGCGATATTGCCATGGCGATCAAGGGCTACGGCTCCAACGGTGTCGTGCGAAATTTCGGGAGCGAAGAGATCGTTGCCGTGGGTTGAGTCTTGCGCCTGATATGCGCGCAAGCGCTCGACCTCGCGAGGAATGATCAGGTCTTCGTTGCGGCAGAGAGCGATGCCGTGCTCGGCGGCAAAGCGCTCGGCGCCCTCGGCGACGAAATAGACGTGCGGGCTGTCGCTCAGAATTTTGCGGGCGGCGCGAACCGGGTTGAGGAGGCGCTCTACGCATCCGACGCCGCCGCCGCGGAGGGTCGCGCCGTCCATGATGAAAGCGTCGAGTTGCACCTTGCCATCGCGGTTCAGGAAACTGCCACGGCCGGCATCGAAGGTTTCATCGTCTTCCATCACGATTACAGCTTCTTCGACGGCGTCGAGAGCTGAGGCGCCGCGTTCCAGCACGTGCCATCCAGCAGCGGCGGCATTGCGGACGCCGTTCACGTGCGCTTCTACCATGTCGTCGGGAATGGCCCAGGCTCCGCCGTGAACGACTAGAACAGGATTGGTTGGCACTTTCAGTCCTTGCGGGAAGTTGCGGGAGATAGTTTAGCACTCGAAAAGTCTTAGTTTCGATGAGCAGCGATTTGGAAACATGGTTCGCGGTGGACGGGCGGGGACGCCCGTCGCTCCATCGTTCAGGCGCGTTCAGGCGGCGCGGGCGGGAGCGTCCATTTCTGTGGTCCGCTGCCAGGTGTAGATGACGCGGTGGATTACGGTGATGGTCGAGAGCACGGCGATCACCCACAGCACCGGAGCCATGACGTTAAACAGGGCGCCGATGATCAGCAGCACCAGACGTTCGGGGCGTTCCATGAAACCGACGCGGCACGTGCCGATGAGCGACTCGGCGCGGGCGCGGGCATAACTCACCATGATGGCGCTGATCATGGCCAGCGCCGCCAGCACTACGTAGAAGAAGCGGTTGCCGCGCGCGTAGAAAACCAGTAATCCGAAGAACAGAGAGGCATCGCTGTAGCGGTCGACGATGGAATCGAAAAAGCCTCCGAAGCGGGTGACCTGGTTCGAGGCGCGGGCCACGCGGCCGTCCACCAGGTCGAAGAATCCCGATCCGATGATGACGAGGCCAGCGTAGAAAAACATGCGGCGCTGGTTGTCGCCGTTGGCATATCCAAATAAAAAGGCGGCGTAGGTGTTGACCACCAGTCCCATCACGGTCAGGAAGTTGGGATTGATGCGCGCGAGAGCGAGCAGGCGCACGATGGCGTCGAGGAGAACGCCGCAGGCGCGTCCGACTCCGCTGGTCCAGCTCATAGGCCCTTACTCCTAACTTTGCCGACAAAATAGTGGAGCGACGGGCGTCCTCGCCCGTCCGGAGGGCGCGGCGGGACGGGCGAGGACGCCCGTCGCTCCACTAGCAACACCACGCTGCAGTTCATTCTGTTTCCCGTTCCGGTTCTGGCAGCGCCGCCAGTTCCGCTTCCAGCTTGGCCTCGGCGAGATCGTGCATGGTGGAGAGTTTCAGGATTTCCATTTCGCGGCTTCCGCCGGGGGTGACGACTATGGCGATGTCGCCAACTTTTTTATTCAGCAGGGCGCGCCCGATCGGCGAGGTGGTGGAAATTTTGCCGGCGGCCACGTCGGATTCCTCGCTGGTCACCAACTGGTATTCCATTTCTTCATTTTTGGTGCCGTCGTAAATGGTTACGGTCGAGCCGAGGCCAACTTTATCCCTGGGGATGTTTTTCATGTTGATCAGCGACAGGTCGGCCAGGCGCTTACCGAGTTGGCGGAGGCGCGCCTTCAGATACTCCTGGCGCTGCTTGGCCATATGATACTCGGCGTTTTCGCTGAGGTCGCCCATGGCGACGGCCTTCTTGAGCTCTCTGGGGATATCGTGGGACAGTTCACGCTCGAGCGTGTTCAGCTCGTCCCGAAGCCTCTTTTTGATCTCTTCCGTCATCGCTTTGGGCATTATAAACCTCGGCACTGGGTAATTGGCTGGGGTTCCGATTTCGCGCAGCAACCTCGCTGTTCAAACCACTCAGTCCCAACGCACTCAACCGAAATGACTTAGAATGACTTAGGACTGGTCTCATAAATGGTTTTCCGAGCAGGGTATCCGGCCCTCAGGGGCTAAAGCCCGCATTTTTGTTGGCCGGTAGTGGCACGGCTGAACAGCTTGCGGAAAAATGAGATATTTTTCCCGTCTCGTCTTCCCCCTGAGTTGTTTTCCGCCCCTTGACTACATCTGGATTGCGTGTTCCCCGACTATTTTTCGCCCGGCGGACACACTTATCCCCGCGCACTACACGGCTTGCGGCAGCAGACGCTGCATGCGTCGCAGGTTCAGCGCCGCGGCTGCGAGTTGGAACATCCACTCCACCCGTCGTCGCCCGCGAAACTTCGTCTGCCGCATCCCCGCCACGTGTTTGATCCAGCCGAACACTTGCTCCACTCGTTTTCGCTGCTTCTGACTCTGCGCAAATCCTGGATCGTTCCGCTCCTCCTCCCGCAGCCAGTTCGGCCAATGTTTGCTGGTCACCGCGTACTCGGCTACGTGCGGCACCACTTGCCGCGCCCGTAACCCGGCGATGAAATGCTCTTCCTGATACCCCTTGTCCGCTCCCAGCGTGATCTTTCGTGTTCCGTCGTTGACTTGCTCCAGCATCGCTGACGCCGCCTCCCGCTCCGCTCTCTGTCCCGACTGCGTCACACAGGCCGCCACCACCAGCCCATTCCGGTTCTCGGTGATCACGTGTCCCAGATAACTCGGTCGCGATTCCGCCGCCTGGCTGCGCCGGAACAGCCGCGCCTCCGGGTCCGTCTTCGACTCGTGCGTGTCGCGCAGCAACTTTCGTCCCCGCGCTCCCGTTCCCCGCTCCGGCGGATCCGGCTTCTTCTCAAAACTGCGCCGACTCGCCCACGCCTCGATCAGCGTTCCGTCCACCGTGAAGTGCTCGTCACTCAGCAACTCTCCGCTTCTCGCCTGCTTCAGCACCCCCGCAAAAAACTTCTGCGCCACTTCGCCCACGATCAACCGCTCCCGGTTCTTGGTGAACACCGTCACGTCCCACACCTCGTCGTCCATCTCCAGCCCCACGAACCAGCGGAACAGCAGGTTGTAGTTCATCTCCTCCATCAACAGCCGCTCGCTCCGCCGCGAGTACAGAACCTGGAGCAGCAGCGCTCGCAGCAATCGCTCCGGCGCAATCGACGGCCGCCCGCCCGGCGCGTACAGTTCGTCGAACTCCGCCGACAGCTCTCGCAACGCCGCGTCCGTCATCGCCCGAATCCGCCGCAGCGGATGATCCGGTGCAATCCGCTGTTCGGCACTCACATAGCTGAATACCGTCCCTTGCTGCTCGTCGTCTCCACGCATCCTTGTTTCTTAGCACCTTTGCTTGTGCATCGTCATCGCTAAACTCGATTCCCCCCCGACTTTTTCCGCAAGCTGTGAAGCCGTGCCCTTCCCGAAACCATAGCCGTGCCCCCCCAAACCATTTATGAGACCAGTTGTAGTCTGGGACTGGCGGAAACCGTAAGGAGATCATCAGTGAGCAATGGCGGTGCAGGCGGCCGCGCACCGTCCGTTACTGTACGGGCTCCGTGGCTCCCCTTCGCTTGCTTCGCCTCCTTACCCGGCAATATACTTTGCGAGGCTCACCCGCTGACTTGGGCGGCAATCGCGAGCGTCAATTGCAAGCGTAATTGGGCAATCATCAATTGCAGGCGTCAATTGCAATCATCGGAGACTTTATGACGACGACTTTGGAACTCGAGCAGGAAACTAATCCCTGGCAGGCGCAAGCCGCCCGCTTCGACCTGGCTGCGGGTAAGCTGAATCTCGACGAAGGCCTGTGGAAGGTGCTGCGGAGTCCGAGCCGCGAGATCATTGTTCACATCCCGGTGCAGATGGACGATGGGCACCTGGAGGTGTTCACCGGATTCCGGGTGCAGCACTCCATTGCGCGAGGCCCGGCCAAGGGCGGACTGCGCTACGCGCCCGACGTGAACCTCGACGAGGTCCGCGCGCTGGCCAGTTGGATGACATGGAAGTGCGCGGTGGTGAACATTCCGTTCGGCGGCGCCAAGGGCGGCATCATCTGCGATCCGCACAAAATGTCGCAGGGCGAACTGGAGCGCATGACCCGCCGCTACACCGCTGAGCTGTTTGAGTTCATCGGTCCCGAGAAGGACGTCGCCGCCCCCGACGTCAACACCAACGAGCAGACCATGGCCTGGATCATGGATACCTACTCCATGCACATGCGGCAGACCTGCACCGCGGTGGTGACCGGGAAGCCCGTCAACATCGGCGGATCGCGCGGGCGCCGCGAGGCTACGGGGCGCGGCGTTCTCATGGTGTGCGAACAGGCGATCAAGAAACTGCGCCTGAATCGCGACACGACGCGCGTCATAGTGCAGGGCTTCGGCAACGTCGGTTCGAACGCGGCCCTCCTCATGGCGGAAGCGGGATACAAGATCATCGGCATCATCGAAGTTGGCGGCGGCCTGTACAACCGGAACGGCATCGACATGGAAGCGCTGGTGGAATTCCGCCAGCGCAACGGTACGATTCACGGCTTCACGGGCGCCGAGAAGTACGATGCGGCCGAGCTTTTGCTGGCCGATTGCGACATCCTGATCCCGGCGGCGACCGAAAACCAGATCACCAGCCAAAATGCGGACCGGGTGAAATGCAAGATCCTGGCCGAAGGCGCGAACGGTCCCACGACCGCAATCGCGGACGAAATCCTCTCCGAGAAAAAAGTTTTCGTGATTCCCGACATCCTGGCGAACGCCGGCGGCGTCACCACTTCTTATTTCGAGTGGGTGCAGGATCGCCAGGGCTACTTCTGGAAGGAATCGGAGGTCAACGACCGTCTGGGGGACATCATGAACACGGCGTTCGACGATGTTGTCCGCTACGCGGAAACTCATGGCGTGAACAACCGGATCGCCGCCTACATGCTGGCGATCGACCGCGTGGCGTATACCATCCGCCAGCGCGGGATCTATGCTTAGGAACCTGTGGCACAAGTGGAACACCTCATTTCAACTATTTGTTCCCCAAGATTTTGTCATCCCGAGCGCAGCGAGGGATCTGCAGTTCGCCGCAAAATGCGGATCCCTCCCCTTCGACAAGCTCAGGGCCGGGATGACAATTCATGAAAGGTGAGAGGAAATATGAATCGCCCCCGAAACAAACTTACTCTTTGGCTAAGCGCTTTCTTCCTGATAATCACCATCGGCATTTCGCTGGCTTTGGCGAAGGCGCAGGCGGGTTCGACCGACACCAACTCCGCCGCCGCAAAGCCCGCAGCTCCGGCTAATCCCAGCGCAACTCCGGCTGCGCCCAAGACGGCGACCAAGGCAACCGCTGGCACGCCTTCCAGTTCGGAGATCGCCGCCGCTAAAGCCAGCGGCAAGGTCTGGGTCAATACGGAGAGCGGCGTCTACCACAAGAGCGGCCGCTGGTATGGCAAGACCAAGTCGGGAAAGTTCATGACTGAAGCCGAAGCCAAGGCCGCGGGCTACAAAGCGGCGCACAACTAAAACGCGATTGAGCCATTCGATTCTTGATTCATTGGCTCACTCACCTTCCTCCGTTGCCTTGGCCTCGGATGTGGAGGATAATCACATTACCGCACCCGCGGCCTTGGCTCAGTCATTGCGTGAATCTTCCTAACTACATCACGCTCACCCGCATCGCTGCGATTCCACTTCTCATCTGGATACTGTGCACTCCGCGCTTCTCGGGCGAGCAGACCGGGGAGCGGGAAATCCTGGCTTCGGTGGTTTTCATCCTGGCTTCGATCACCGACGGCATTGACGGCTATCTCGCGCGCCGACGCGGCCAGATCACTACCATGGGCATGTTGCTCGATCCGCTGGCCGACAAGTTGCTGATCGCCGCCGCCTTCGTCACGCTGGTGCAGTTTAATCCCGCGCTGGTGCCAGCCTGGATGGCGGTGGTCATCATCGGCCGCGAGTTTCTGGTCAGCGGGCTGCGCTCCATTGCCGCGTCCGAAGGCTTTACGATTCAAGCCAGCGAACTGGGCAAGTTCAAGATGCTGGTGCAGATCATTTCGGTGGTGGCCGTGATTCTCGCCCGCCGCTGGCACGAATGGCCCGTCGGCGGCATTTACATTTTCCCGGTCTACTGGATTGCCTGGATCGCCATCTGGTTCATGGTGCTGCTGTCGCTGGTTTCCGCGCTCGATTACTTCGTTGCCTTCTGGTCGCGGATCGACCGCAAATCGGAAAAGCGGCGGCGCCGGACCTTCGTCCTCTCCCGGCGGAGAAAACGCGATGTCCAAGCTGTCTGAAACGCAGTCGGTGCAGGCGGAGAAGCCGACTGAAAATCTGTCTGAGCGCGAAGCCGCTCGCCCCGCCCCGCTGTCTTCGGAATTGGAATTGGAATTTTCCCTCGAGCAACGCCGGACTCTGCTCCGCATCGCGCACCAGGCGATTCTTTCCGCTCTGGAGCGTCGGCCTTTTCCGGAAGCGCCGCCCTTTGCGCCCGGACTGGCGGAGCCGCGCGGCGTCTTCACGACTCTTTATCTACGGGGCGAGCTTCATCGCGAACTCGGCGGCGAACTTCATCGTGAAAGTCATCTCGAACTCCATCGCCAACTGCGGGGATGCGTCGGCTATGCCCTGCCCATCGCGCCGCTGTATCGCGCCGTGGCAGAAACTGCCCGCGCCGCCGCTTTCGACGATTCCCGTTTCTTGCCGGTAACCCTGGAAGAAGCTTCTCAGCTGGAGGTTTCTCTGAGCGTGCTCTCCCGCCTGGTCTCGATTCTTCCCGAGGCAGTGGAAGTCGGGCGCCACGGTCTGCTCATCTCCGATGGCGTTCGCCGCGGCTTGCTGCTGCCCCAGGTTCCGGTCGAATATGGTTGGGACCGGGAAACCTTTCTCGAGCAAACCTGCCGCAAAGCCGGCCTGCCGCTGGATGCCTGGCGCAAAACCGCAACCATCGAGGCTTTTACCGCCGAGGTCTTTTCCGACGCCGATGTCGAAGTTCCCGGCTGAGTCTGGTTCCGAGAATTTTTTTCGCGGACTCTCCGTAATCCACTCCTCCGCGCCTCCCACCACTTTCGTACCCTTGCCTTCTCCGCAAAAGGACGTAAGCTAAGCGCTGGCGTTTTGATTGAGCAGGCAATGTTGTGGAGGGCAATATGGAACTCGCTGTTGTGATCGTTGTAGTGCTCGTCGCGGGCGCGATGATTCCCGGGAATCCGAAAATCCGTTTCTTCCGCTGAATAGTGCAGGTGCCAGGTCTCAGGTTATGAGTTAGCTTTGACCTTTCCTGAGACCTGACACCTGTGAAGCGATGCCCTGCTTCCTATAGGAAATCCCCACCTATCCGGACAAAGAAAAAGGGGAGATTCGCTCTCCCCTTCTGACGATCAAATTATTATTCTCTTACTGCTGGTCGTCCAGTTCCACCGTGTCGCCCGCGTGCACATCTTCCAGCGCGAAGACGACCATACCGGACGATGCTGTCGGGGTTACGTTCAGAACTACGACTTCGCCCACGGCGCGCCGCGGCAGATCGCTCACATGAATGTTCGGCCCTTTGGGCTTGGTGAAGCGACTGGCCTCAAAAGCCGGCGGGCGCATCTGCGTGTCTTCAGACATCTGAGCTTTGAAGGAGAGCGAGTCCACCGGATCTGCCATGGTGGCTGTGTAGGAACGCACGACGCGGAAATAGTCTCCCACTTTTACGCCCTGGTTCGAACCCATGTTCATATAAAGCTTCATGCCCGTGCCCAGGAAGCCGTCAAAGTCTTTGCCGAGCACGATCCGTCCGCTCAGTTTCCCATTCGGCGGCGCGAACCGATCGAAATGCCCCGGCACGTGAAATGCAACCGGCGGTTTTTCCACGAAAGGCAGGGCGATATCTCCCGGGTTGATGGGATCGCAACTGAACTCCACCTGGGCGATGGCGCTGTGACTGCGTGTATCGACCACGCGCACCCTTCCAATTTCTCCGTAAGGGCGTCCCGCGGCAGCCAGTACTTTTCTCTGCCCCGGATAGATCTCATACTCGTTGACGTCCCGCATTTCGCGGACGATCGAATACAGTTGTCCTGTCTGGTAGCCGCTCCCCGCCAGGTAGACCAGTTCGCCGTTCTCGAACTTGGTTGAGGTCGGTGTCTCCAGACCGCCGTTCACGTAATTGGCGTCGGGAATCCGTTCCTTGGTAAGAAATCCTGCGCAGTAGATGTCCGCTGCGGTAGGCGTCTGGTAGCGCACGAAAGGCACGTTGACCGCGGTGTGCAATATACCCGACGCATCGGGCGCGACCGCCGCCGTCGACGACTGCTGCTGGGCCAGGACGAAGGTCGCCGTCACCGTCACCGTCACCATCAGTAGCAATAACAATCCTGTTTTCTTCATGTTACCTCCGACTGCAAACTGCTCCGGGGATGCCCCAGCTATCTCTCTCGGAAGACAAGGGTTACAGCCAAAAAGTAACAAGCGGACGGGCAGGGGTCAAGGTTACGAGGGTGTTTGGCCCCTGTGGCCCAAAGTGCTTTCCTGAGTCCCTTTGGCAATCCTTATGTTGCATCTGCGCCTACACCCCTGTAATATCGCGCCGTTGTTGAAAACAAATGGCCTTGGCTTTGTCTTCCACTCCCGCGACCCGCCTTTTGCCCCAGCGCCTGCCTAAGGTCTGCCTGGCGTTGAGCGGCGATACTGCCGATGACATGGTCGCTACCGCCGAGTCCATGGCCCGGGATAACCCTTTCATCGAGTTCCGTTTGGACTACCTGAAGCAGCCCTTGGCCGCGCTTCCGAAAATCCATCGTTTTCTTGAAACCCATCAGTACGTCACCGCCATCGGCACCTGCCGCCGCGCCGACAACGGAGGCAAGTTCAAGGGATCGCTGGCCTCTCAATTGGAGGTGCTCACCAAGGCCCACACCGCGGGCTGTCAGCTTGTCGACCTGGAACTTCAGAGTGCGTCGAAAGCGAAGCCCGAAGCTGTCGCGCGCCTGCGCAGCCTCGCCGCACTCATCCTCTCGTTCCATGATTTCCGCGCCACGCGCAACCTCGATGAAACGCTGGGGAAAATGCTGAAGATTCCGGCCGACTTCTACAAGGTCGTCAGCACTGCCACCACGCTCTCCGACAACGTGGCCATGATGAAATTTCTGCAGACCGCAGAGCGGCAAGCATGCGTTGATCGGCTTGTGCATGGGAGAGCAAGGCATCATCAGCCGCGTGCTCAGCGTGCGCGCGGGCAGCGCGTTCACCTTTGCCGCAGTCAGCGCCGATCTCAAAACCGCTCCCGGTCAGGTCAGTGCGCGGGACCTGCGCAGCATCTATCGTATCGATCAAGTCGACGCCGCCACTCGCATCTATGGCGTCGCCGGCGATCCCATCGAGCATTCGCTCTCCCCCGTCATCATGAACACGGCGCTGCGCCGCGAAAACGTGAACGGCGTTTATCTTCCTCTGCACGCCAAAACGCTCAAGGAGTTGATCCACTGTGTGCGCGAGATTCCGCTGCACGGTCTCAGCATCACCATGCCGTACAAGCAGGCCATGCTTCCATATCTCGACAACACCGACGCGCACACGGCCAAAATCGGCGCCTGCAACACCGTTGTCCGCGGACAGGATGGCAAGCTTTACGGGTTCAATACCGATGTTGCCGGTGTGGTTCGTCCCCTGGAGCAGCGCCTCTCCATCGAGAACGCGAAAGTTCTGGTGGTCGGCGCCGGAGGCGCGGCGCGGGCTGCGGTCTTCGGCCTGAAAGAGCGCGGCGCCGAAGTCTGGATATTGAATCGCACTTCCGCGAAGGCGCAGAAGCTCGCGCGCCAGGCCAAAGCGCGCAGCATCAAACGCGCCGACCTCCGCAGGATCGCCTTCGAACGTCATTATTAACGCCACTCCCGTGGGAATGGGCAACACGCGCGACTGCCCGCTCAAAGACGACGAGATTCAGGCCAACGTCGTCTTCGACATGGTGTACGACCCGGTCGAGACCCACCTCCTGCAGGTGGCGCGCGCCAAGGGAATCGCGGTCATCCCCGGAGTCGAAATGTTTGTGCAACAGGCGGCCCGGCAGTTTGAAATCTGGACCGGCAAGCCCGCTCCCGCCGGCGATATGCTGCGCGCCGTTACCATCACACTGCAGGAGCGCGCCGCGGCCCAGAAGCAGAAAGCCTGACCGTGTGATGGCGAGTGGGAAGTCCTCAAGATGAAGATTCGACCACCGGCGGGTTAAGAGTAGAATCCCACGCGGCTGGCGGTCCGGCGGGCCCGCTTCTCGAAAAGCGCGAGAAGTGGCGCGCCCCCAGTTTATTTCCGGCGACGATCAAAGGCAAACCCAGGTTACGCTCTTGGTTGATGTGGCCCACCCGCCGCGAACAAGCCGAAGTCCCGCGAAAATCCCCACTCTAAATTTCGCAAAGAACGCGAAATTTAGAATGGGGCACCCGGCAGTATGGCACAGGGCGAAGGAACAGCAAAGATGCAACAGGCTTAGATATGGAATCTCCTGACGGGCAGAGCGCAGGTCTATTGTGGCGGCGTAGCGCCGGCCTTGAGTTTGCGATAGGGTTCGAAGTCCTGCCAGAGGCGCGTGATCAGGGATTGGTCGAGCACTTTTTCGAAGGGATGCTCTGGGTCTTTGGCGGAGAAGACCTGCAGCGTGACCTTGCCGCACTGTGGCGACACGGCATCGTGGGAATACGTGTAACGGCCCATTGAGGATTCGTCGGTAACAACAGAAGAGTTCTGGCGAACCAAATCCAAAGCCACGCGGCCGGGCCAGATGGGAGTCAACTCTTTTTCGCCGCACAGCAAGCGCATCTTTTCGAACTCTGTTTTGAAGCGCTGGATCAGGCCTCGATTGCCGGAACTGGCAGTCATATTCTCCCAGAAAGGGGCCTTGGTCTTGGGCATGGCACTCACGATGAGGACCGCATCATACTTGTTCTCCGGCTCGGCGGGCGGAGACGACCGGCCCTTGGAGTGTTTGCCGTATTCCTTCAAGTCTTGGGCATAATTCTGAGTCGCGATCTCATACCGCGAAACAGGAGTGTAGAACTCCACAATGAAATCACCGATCTGGGAACTGTACACATCTTTTTCCCAATGATCTCGCCCCGGGGCGCGCAGGCTATCGGTGGGGAACTTGTCGACTGGGGGAGAAGGCAGCAGTTGCGACGAGGGCGGCGCGCTGGCGGAAAGTTTTTGCCTGGCTTCGGCGAGCACGGCGGAGGCGGTCGCGATGGGCTGAATGGAAGACTTTTTTTGAACGATGTGCCCGACACCGACCACGCTCCCGCTGGAATTGAACAACGCGCCACCGGAGGAGAGCTTCACGTCCGACACGATTTCGGCTGCGTCGGCCTTGCTGAGCACGCCGGTGATGAGTTTTCTGTTTTTCTGCCAGTCGGGATTTTCCACGGTGAAGACGCGCTCGCCTTCAACCAAGGCACCGGGGTCGGTGGAAGGCTGGGCGGAGACGATTTCACCCGAGGCGAAAGGATTGATGCGGAGTACGGCAATGTCATGTTCCTTGTCGGCGGCGGCAATGACAGCCGGAAGTCGGCGGCGGTCATCGACCTGCACCGCCAGCCATGCACTGTGCTCGAGGGGCCGCTGCACCGTCAGCACCAGGCCGGCGGGGTCCACCACAACCGCGTCATAGGCGCCATGCTCGGTCCAGACCGTCACCACCGCGTCCTTCACGCGTTTGTACTGGAACGCCAGTTCGTCGATGTGCGCTTCGCGTCCGCCGGCGAGCGGCGTCGTGTGGGCGTTGTCATTGCTCAGCTCCAGCGTGTTCTCGGGCTTAGCGAACTGGACGTCAAACTCCCAGCGATAAGACTTGTCGAACAGCTCGACGGGCTTGTCGGTCACGACTTTGTATTTGCCGGCGAGAAGCTCGATTTCGGCGATGCCGTCAAGGGTGGTTTGGACGGTGAGGGTCTGCGCTCCAGGGAGGGCCGGAATCAGCTTCACTTCCAGGTGCGGGACCGGTTTGAGGTTGAGATCGCGATCATAGAGAGCGGCGCGCACTTTCACTTTTACACCGCCGGGCGCTGGGGACGACTGCGGCCAGAGGAACCCGCAAATGCCGAGCACAAATACGCAGATCCCGCAAGAGCGCAAAACGATCCTCAATTGGAGATTCATGTTGTACCTCCGCAGCGATTGGGGAGGAACTCGTCTGTGTATGCCTGGGTCCAGAAGCACGAAAAGAACGAGAATCGACCAAGGCCTATTCGGGTCATTCGCCTCAGGGGGTGCTGCGTCTCAACGGGCGGGAACCTGCTCTTCGGGGAGGCGAGGCAATGTACCGCCTCAATTGTACTGCTGCTCGACTGCGGCGGCGAAGAAAAATGGTGGAGACAGGCTGGCAGTTCTCAAGTTGGCAGGAACACTGCGAATCGGGTTTTGTCAGACGTTCTAAATAGATCGTTGGCGAAAAATTGCCCGGTGCCCCAGGTTCGCGTCCGTTCTTTGGACGCTAACCTGGGTGGAGGGTGATCGGCACCGACGGGCTTTCCTCTTTCGTCACCATCGGGCAGTGCGCCGCGTCACCGCTTCGACGCCCCAACCACTCCGTTCCTCCCAATTTTTTCATCACATTTTTCCCGTACGCTCATCACAGACTTGCACCCCGATCGGTGCGAAGATACCTCGACAGTGCACCATCGAGAACTGCGCCCGTCTCCAGAGACGAACGCATTTCCAGCCTCAAAGTTTTCACCGCCTTTTGACAACATATGGTCCCGGTCAACACACTCGCAAGTGCACGCCAAACAGCAAGATCCAATGCTAAGTCCCATCTTTTTAATACTTTGCCTATAACTACCGTATTATCATTGACTTAACTCATTTTGGGGGAGGGGGGTACCCCCCCAAAAAACCCGGTTTTGGCTTGACGTGGGGATGTTCACCAGAAGAGGCTTCCACGTACGGAGGTTGCAGGCTACGCCGAGCGCAGCTAAATTAGGTGCGAGAGTTGGAGCTGCACATGAAAAGGACTGTCCCGGTCAGTCACCCCACGAAGCCAAAAACCGGGCTTCGCGGGGGCCCCGGTGGAATCTGCCTCGGCATTCATCGACGTGAGGATCAAGGAACTTGGGGACTGGCGCGGGAAGACGCTCGCGAAAGTGCGCGGGATCATAGACGAGGCAGACCCTGAGATCGTCGAAGAGCGGAAGTGGGTCAGGACCACATCGCCGGGGACTCCCGTCTTTTCGCACGGCGGCATCGTCTGCACGGGAGAGACGTACAAGAACGTCGTCAAGATGACATTTGCCAAGGGCGCTCGGTTGAAGGACCCTTCCGGCCTATTCAACTCCAGCCTCGACGGGAATTCAGGCGCGCCATCGACATCCACGAAGGCGACAAGGTCGATGAGGCGGCCTTGAAGGATCTCATCCGCGCTACCGTGGCGCTCAATCTCAAGGGCAAGAGCAAGCCGAAGCCGCGGCGAAAATCCCCACTCTAAATTTCGCAAAGAACGCGAAATTTAGAATGGGGCACCCGCAGGGCGCTCTTTCATAATGCATTAACCTGGAACGGCCAATTCTCAATTGAGCCAGCGCTACCGAAAGTATGGCGCGGATTGCTGCAACCGCCCTGCTAGCCTCACCGAATCGATTCGTAGCAAATTGAGACAAAATTGGTGATGCAACTGTCATAAGAAAGGTTGCAAATAACAGGGACCCGAAGTACTATAATCGGTTGGACGCAGCGTTCCGCGTTCATCTTGTCCCAACAAAACCAAAACTTCCAGGTAGAAACGCAGCCCTAGCTTTTGAAAAAAATCTAAAGGGGTGTGCCCAAGCCCCGGTGCAATTCGGAGAGAATGCATGTCGTGGTACGCGTACTGCCTCACGGAACACCAGGCCCTTTTGAACGGTGTTCGCGCCCGCCGTCCCTTCGTGCTTGATGGGCTTCAGGGTGTGAACTCCGCTCCCGTCATGAGCTACCCGAGCGGGGAATTCGCGGTGATCGTCAGCGAATTTGACCGCGCCTCCTCCAAACTCGACGAAAAGTCGGTTCTGGAGCATGCCCGCGTTGTAAGCCAGAGCTTTCGAACCGCCACCGTCTTGCCCTTCCGCTTCGGAACGATTTTCGATACCGAGGATGCCATCCGTCAGGCCGTCCGAGCCAACCGCCGCACTTTTTGTGAGAGCGTGGCCCGGCTCCGCGGCAAGTCGGAAATGCGCATCAAGCTGGTGGTCCGCGATGGTTCTCTCCGCGGCTCTATGGAAGAGATTGTCCTGCCCGATACGGTCGGCCGCGAATACCTTACCAAACTTCGCGAGAAGGCGTCCCGTGAGCGGGAACGCCAGACCAAAGCGCGCGCCCTCTCCGTCCAGGTGCACAAACTCTTCAATCCCATCGAGGAAGAAGTCAGCTGCAAGAAAGTCAATAGCGACGGGATGCTTCTCGATATCGCTCACCTCATCGATACCAAGTCGATCGAAAAGTATCAGAACCGTTACAGCACGGCGGCTAAGCAATTCAAGGATTGCCAGCTGTTCGTGACCGGTCCCTGGCCGCCCTACCACTTCCTGCCGGGAAAGGTGCGCACCGTCGCCGGCGACAGCTAAAACCTCTGTGCTTTGTGCCAAGCCCCCTTTCGAGGGGGTTTTGCTTTTTGGAGAAGAGGTTATGTAGAGACGCGGCTGGCTGCGTCTCCGGCGGCGGGCAGAGACGGGGCCAAGCCCCGTTTCCACTCCGAATTTCCACCTTAACTTCTGCCAAAGTGCAGCTTTATGCACCTGGCATCACATTGCTCGGTGATCCCGACGCCAGCATGTCACTAAGGGATTCACCCTAAGAGCCTGAATCTGAACAGCTTCCCAAAATGGGTCTCGTCCGCGTGCCCATTTGCCATTTTGGTTCGGCAAATGCTCATTTCCATCCATCTGAAGAGGCCGTACCGTTGGAAACAACTTCACTCTCGATGTTCTCGACATCTCACTCTGTCCGTTCCCGTCCCCGGAGCGGCGCCAAACTAAGTTTCCTCTGATTCCCGCCACTTCGCCTCTTTGAAAAGGGTGGCCCCGAAATGGGGCCGCTTTTTTTGTTTCTCGCGCTCCTGTACACTCGCGGTTTTAGGAACCGGCGCGCGCAGGATGAGTGTACTAATGAGGGTCTGATTAAGCATCCGTTGGCAAAACTGGACGCTGTGAAGGAGCGACCCTCAGCGGCTAAACAGATTGCTGAAAAAACTAGTCTGGGGTGCAGGAAGCTCACCTCGGGCGCTAAGGCGCGAACATATTTTCAATGACTTACGGACGACTAAAGCAGTGTGCGGAAAAAGTCTAGCTTCGCGTCCCAGCCCCTAAAGGGGCGTCTGATTGAGGAAGACGTACGGCATCGCTAAAGCGATGCCCTGATACGAAACGATAGTTTTTCCGCAGCCTGTAAAAGTCGTGCCCTTCGCGATCCGCGCCCGACTCGGAGTTTTTCAGCAAACTGTAAAGCCGCTTGTTTGGCGGGTTGTAAGGGCACGGCTGAAGCCGTGCCCCTTCAAAGCTTCCAGGAACCGACTTAATCAGAGTTTCCCGAAGGAAAGACGAGTGCACTGAGAATGAGAACTTCCACAATGAGAATGAGCAAGCTCAACTTGAAAACCCTGATTCCGCTCTCCGTTCTTCTGCTCTCCGCCAGCGTTGCCGCGTGGTGCCAGACGCCAGTGTCCAAAGCGCAGGCCGCTCCGCCCGCACCGGCTTTTTCCAAAGAACTGCGCGACCAGTTGCAAGCGGTGCGGGACGCCGCTCTCACCAGCGACTACGCCTGGCATCAGCTCGCGCACTTGACCGAGAACATAGGCCCCCGCCCCTCTGGATCGCCGCAAGCGCAGGCTGCCGCCGAATACGTCGCCGCCGAGATGCGCAAACTCGGCCTCGAGGTTCACCTGGAGCCCGCGCAAGTTTCGCACTGGGTTCGCGGTGAGGAAAAAGCGCAGCTCGTCGAATATCCCGGCCAGGTGCCCGAGACAACTCAGCGAATTGTTCTCACTACTATCAGCGGCAGCTCTGCGACTCCCGCCGAAGGCATTACCTCGGAGGTCGTCGTGGTCCACAGCTTCGACGAACTCGTCGCTCTCGGCCGCCAAAACGTTGCCGGCAAAGTTGTCCTCTTCAACGTTCCGTTCGACGAGCGCAAAGCCCTCGCCGGCATGGAATCCGAGGCCTACGGCGAAGCCGTTGTCTATCGCACAAGAGGCGCCAAAGCGGCCGCTGAACTGGGTGCCGTGGCCTCGCTTGTCCGTTCCGTCGGAGGCGCCGACTATCGCCTGCCGCACACCGGGTACAGCGTTCCCGCCGGAATTCCCGCCGCCGCTCTCGCCGCCGAGGATGCCGACTTGGTCGACCACCTCGCCGCCCAGGGCCGCGTCCGCATGCACCTCACGCTCACTCCGCAAAGCCTTCCTGACGCTACCGGCTACAACGTCGTCGCCGATCTCAAGGGCAGCGAGCATCCCGAGCAGATCGTCGTCGTTTCCGGTCATCTCGATTCCTGGGACCTCGGTCGCGGCGCCATCGACGACGGCGCGGGCGTCGTCATCTCCATGGCGACGGTTGAACTTCTTCAGCGGCTGCATATCCGCCCGCTGCGCACGCTGCGCGTCATTGCCTGGATGGACGAGGAAAATGGAGGCGGCGGACACGAGGCCTATGCCAAAATTCACGCTGCGGAATTTGCCAACCACGTCGCCGCCATCGAAAGCGACTCCGGAGCCGGCCACCCCCTCGGCTTCTATATGAAGATGCCGCCCGCCGCCATCGCCGCCTTGCAGCCGCTGCACGATATTCTGCGTCCCGTCGGTTCGACGGTTTTCCGCGCCACCGAACAGAGTCCCGGCTCCGACATTGATCCACTCGTGGAAGCCGGCGTCCCCGGCATCGGCATCATCCAGGACGGCCGCAAATATTTCGACTATCACCACTCCGCCGCCGATACGCTCGACAAAGTCGATCCGCAGGATCTGCGCGAAAACGCCGCTGCCATGGCGGTCATGGGATGCGCCCTCGCCAGCATGCCCGGGCCGCTGCCGCGATAGGGATTGAAACCGGATTGCAGAAATCCGAATGCGTTCTCGGTCAGAGGGAGGCGTAAAGCGGATGGTATAATCACCCGTTGTCCTCACCTCGCCGTTCGCTGTGGGCGCGTAGCTCAATTGGCAGAGCAACTGACTCTTAATTCCCGCTTGAAGACGCGGCAAATTAGCTGTTAGTTGTTACAAACAAACAACTTATCAACCATCGTCCCGCACAGAGACTGTCAAATTTCGCGTTCAGAACGCTCAATGCGCTCAATCACTTACGAACACGCTCTTTTTCGTGCGACACAAAAGTCCCCACATTCCGACTCCGCATCCCACAGCCGTATCGCAGTGAAGCGCTATCAGTTTCTCTAGTAGTCCACGATCCGAGAAGCGATGTGCATCATGATCCCGCCCTGGCTCACGGCCGATCAGTCGTCTGATCCGAAGAGCCCACATTGAATCTAGTATTGCGATCTGCTGTGCGCCAGCTGTGTGCTGGATTGAGGAGCCAGCGTGCGCTATCGCTGTAACCCTTCTTACGTTGTGAATGATAGCCTCCTTTCACAAGCAGGCTTGGCAAGGGGGAGTCATCTTTTAGGTATTTTTCTTCCCAGTGCGCGCTTTTGTCATTCGTGTTGCAGAGTGGAGAGGCTTCGATTTGTGCAGACCTTCGAAAGTGTCTTGTGCACCTTGGTCCAGCGCATCCTTGATTTCCCCCTCCAAAATCGCCCACCCCTCGGAGAAAATGTTCCCATGCCGCTCCTCGTTGCATTTTTCTTGGCACCGCTGTGCGTTTTCAAGGAAGCTGGGGTAAAGGCGTTGTAGCTTATTCAAACCAGTAAATCTGATAAGGTCCCGGTAGCGCTTCGCTGCCACTTTTACGACGGCTGCATCGCGCAAATATCGACACGCTGCCCAGGTTATTTCGAAGTTTAGATGTTCGATTCGCTCCAGCAATTCCTCATCGTCACTTGAAATCTCTTCGCGCGCCGGATAGAGCATACCTCCCCAGCCCACAGGCATCAATAACGACAAAACTTCGTCCACGCTAGATGCCAGCTCAGCGGGCATGCTTTGCTGCGCCCTGCCGGTGACCTCTGAAAGCGCATCGAGCACTTCATATTTGACGCCGTGACCGAATTCTCTCGCGTATGGAAGGAGCTTATCCACGAGTCGCTGAAGCAATGCCGGATCATTGGTCGCTTCTATCTCAAAGCGAAGGCGTTTCACATCGAGCGCCGCGCCTCCTTCGCGTTCCAGCTTTTCAATTTTCTTCCGAAGGCGCTTCTTGGCATCCTCAACCTCACGACTGACGATGTCGCGTATCCGCGCCTGAATCATGTCACCCTCAAGCGCCACCTTTAGGCCGGCAGATTTCCTTCCCCAGCACTGGCCAGGAAGAAGTTCTGCCCTGCCCTTGTCATCGCGAAGTTCCTTTCGGGCCACATAAACGACGCTTGGATCAGACGGTATTACGATAACGCCGACAGACCCCTGCTCTCCGTTAGCGAGCTCCTGATATGACAAATTAATCTCTGGAGCGACGTATGCTTGCACAATCTGGCTGAACGTTGCTCCGTCGTAGCATTCGGGCCGCACATCTTGGTACTGCCCATTCTTGAAGCCGATCACGAGGAAGCCGGGCTCGCGAGGGAACTCTCCCTCCGAATTCGCCAACGAGATCACGTCGCGAATGAACTCAGCCCTCGCTCCGACATCTGATTTTGATAAAGAAATGCGAAGCTTGAACTCCAGCCGCCTATCCTCTTTTTGGTTTGCTTCGAGCCAACCGCGCACTAGCTGTACGATTTCCGATGGTTCAGGCAAAGCCATTTGCGTCTCTCGCCAAACTGAACAAATAGATCAGACCATTCTCAGCTTAGGTCTCTTCTGACGATTGTCGCAAGAACTAAAGATGACAGTGCTTTTCACTCTTGGGTTCCGTTCCGTGCAGCTTCTTATTCTGGTTCGATACCGCGAGTCGCTTCCTCCTCGCTGAAAACGTATGATGACCTATCTAGATCCAAGCAGGAAGTACCGGAGACCATTGTTATGGCCACACTGTCAAATCTTCGAGGGCTGCTACTTGAAGAGGCCGTACTGTTTTTGCTGTCCAGAACGGCATACAAAACAGTATTTGTGAAGGGAACCGACCCAACACTTGGAAACAGTTCCGCTGGGCTGACGGTGAAGGGCCGTGGAAGCGTCCATCAAATCGATGCGATAGCCGACAGTCTCATCAACCATCCTTTTAGTTACCCACAGAGGCTGTTGGTGGAGGCCAAGTGTTTCGCCCGCAAAAAACCTGTGGGACTGGATATCGTCCGTGGTGCTGTCGGAGTCCTCAAAGACGTAAGCGAATACTGGGTGACAATTCCAGGAGCGGTAGCTCAACAGAGATATCATTACCAATACGCGGTGTTCTCGGCGACAGGGTACTCAAGAGAGACGCAAAAATACGCTTTTGCGCATGACATCTATCTCATTCCCTTGGCCGTCTCCCAATTCTTTCAGCCAGTCATAGAGGCTATTCGGCAAGTGGAATCGGTGACGCCGGGGAGGAAGGAACCTGACGAAATCGCTGTGAGCATGAAGGGGTTACGTCACTACGTTCGTGCCCGACTACACGAACAGATACTGCCGCAGCACCCTGCACCTAATGATCTAGCAAAATTACGCGGATTGGAGCCATTCTTTATAGGCTGTCGGCATGTAGGGTTCGCTCTTCTTGCCGTTCTTGGCAGTAGATTTCCTGTCTTTCTCGTCCCCGCTCCGAACGTTCATATTCACGGACTTCAGGACGAGTATTCGGTGCGTATTTTCAGAGATGGTATCGACCGGACCTGGTTCTTGCGGGACCGCGACACCAATAGAAATTTGTTCTCGTTTGAGCTCCCACGAGAACTCTTTCTCCAATATGCGAAACACGGGATGCTGAGTGCACAAGCCGCTCTCGACCTCAAAGAAGCCGCACTGGCAGAGTTTCAGGCTTTCACCGTTCGAGATGGCCAGATGAGAACAGTTCGGTTCCGATTGGACCAAGATTGGTTAGGGCAGCTCCGAAATCAGCTCTAACTCTCTCTTTGCTGATCGAAGCCAATCACGCCCAGGTTGGGGCGTGTCGAACCTAGAGTTTCGCGTAGTTGTGGCGATTCTTGATATTGGTGTTCAGAAAAGTACCCTTTGAATCCGCGCGTTGAAACTCGTCGAATTCCCACTGCTCAACGTCGTAGTAGACATACGTATCGCCCGATTTCACGAACTTTACATGCAATTCACGACTTGCGGGATCGTAGCCTATTGCTTCCACGTTAGTAGAGTCAACGAAGATCATCTCAGGCATTGTTGCCCTCCGGTTCTTGTATCGCTGCTGGTGCTGGTGCTTGCGCTCCAGGGGCAGTTGATTGTGCCCGCCAATTTGCAAGCCCTTGTGTATAGATTTCCCCTGCCGGTCGATTGGCAGCTTGCCAAGCTTCGGGAAGTTTTGGGTCATCGCCGACCGGCTTCTTTGCAGCCTTGTGCACGCGAACCCGCGATGGGATCGCCATTGCCTCTCCAAGGAACAGCCCTTCACCTGTGCGAAGAGACGGCAACAGATCTGCAAGTCCCCCTAGGTCGTCCGGCAATGCTGCGACGATCTTTCCACGATCAGCGGTGTTCGTGGTTCGCAAAGCTATCATTGAACCGCATTGGCTCAAAACCGCGCTGTCGATTTCCGAAGGTCTCTGACTCACCAGCATGAGACCCGCGCCATATTTTCGACCTTCTTTTGCAATCATCGAAAGAGTCCGATGCGCCGGTGTGTTTCCACCTTCGGGAAGAAATCGGTGCGCCTCATCAATGACGATCAGAAGAGGCTGTTGCCGCCCGCCAACCGGAAGATCCTGCGCCCAGAAGAGCATGTCATACACAACCCGGAGCATTGTCCCGACTATTGTTGACAGGATCTCAGACGGAAGGCCCGATACATCGAAGACCGTGACCGGGCGATCATGACCGACCCAATCGCGAACAAGACTATCCAGATCCGCTGTTATGCGACCGTCGAGCGCTGGTTCGTACCCGCCACCCGGCCGAAACAGGAACCCGAAACGGCCATCCCGCAGTCGAGTTCTCATCATCTCTAGCTGCCGCTCGATGTTTCTCTTGCGCTGGTTCTTGTACGGGGCCTGGTTATATGGGCTTGCGATGGGATACCTATCCGGGGTCAGCGTGTCGGCGCTGCCAATCTGCTCGGCCGGATACGCATCTTCTTCTTTCTGGTTAGCTCCGGTGCTGGTAAATGTTCTACGTTCCACCTGATCCAACTCATACCAAAGGCGCTTAATGCTGAAAGGCACGGGAATGTCAGCCGTCAAGGTCTCCGCTGGCGGTGGCGTCTGCAACAGCAAGGCCGAGGCTGTTTTGAGATCGAGAACCTGCTCTCGGATCGCCGCTTCATGATTGGGCTGTAGCCCACCCAGTGTCATCAACTGCAACTCATCGAATGGAAGAGCCCAGAAAGGCACCCTAAGAGGCTTTTCGCCCACTGTCTCATTGGGTCTAAGCCGAAATACATATGCTTTGTCGCCGAGAGCGGTCGAATACTCTCCGTGAGGATCGATCACAATTACGCGTGCAGTAGGAAACTCGTCACTAGCTATCGAATTGAGAAGAACGCTGACAAGATTTGATTTACCCGCGCCGGTCGAGCCGACAACGGCACAGTGTCGGCTCACCAAGCCAGCGACATTCAGATCAGCAGAAATTCCAGACGCCGCGGCGATGGTACCTACAGGTACGGTGCCCTTCTTGGACTTTGTCCATCCATAGATAATCTGGAGATCATCGTTTGTAACGATGTGAATCTCATCGCCTACGGTTGGGTATTGCCCAACGCCGCGTTCAAATTGCGCGCCAATGGATTCACCAAACAGGGCGATGGTCATCCATCTGTATCCAGCCAATCGGTCGGAACCCGCGATCTCCAGCCTCCCACTACCTCCTCCTTCTTCTGAGTGGCCAGGTGCGGCGTCCGCACCAACCTGAGTGCAAACGGCATAAAGCTGGGTATAGCCCAGCGGTACTCTGAAGAACGCTCCTATCTGTCCTACGCGATATGATTCCCCACGGATCATCACAAGAGTTGTAGGCATATCTTCGCGCAAACGAACACGAACTATGCCACCACTGACCGCAGCAACTTGCCCGATGAATGTTGGATCAGTGATTGCCACGTAATGCTCCTTAGGGCTCGCCCATCGAATTCAGAAATGCGCAAAATTTTGTGAAGTTACCGAGTCTCATCTGTCCCGTTTTTGCTCCTGTGCCTGTTCCAGCGCCCCCATCGGGTTCAAACACAATATCGACAAACGGTGCAGTCTGTTCCAGTCGCCATTCAGCGCGACGTCCGCCGATGACGCCAACCTTGGGGCAAATCACAATCAGGTTACGTTGCCGTTGACCACGCCCCAGCAGGTCGTGTCCATCGGGAACCTCGCCGAACTGGAGTGAATAAACATGCGTTCGAGGTCGATTCTCGATTGCTGAAAAAATCACATTATTTATGTGCTCGTCACCGAAACTAAAACCGCACGTAACAAGAAGTGCGTCGTCCTGGTCGAGAAACCGGGCGAGCCGGTCCATGAACGCCGCATACGGCTGTTGGCGTGATTCATCATATTTTTGGAATGAGGGGAGGATCATTTCACCCGAGTTGTCAGGCTCTCCGCGAACAATTCTGAGGCGTCCATCAGTGTCCTCCCGTTTCCACGTGACAGAACCATGCATTTTCCAAAGCCGAACCCAGTTTGCCCCCGGAGCACTTTCGATTCTCCGCAGGCTATCAGGGAAAAAGAAGGGTCTATGACTCCCCACAAATCCATCAAACAGTGGAATCCGCTCGGTTTCGAGAGCCATTTCAATGAGAACGTCGTAATTGAGTGTAAAAATCTCGACCGGAAACTGCCGAGAAGTCTTCGCCAACCAACGTGCCATTGCCCGATGCGGCGTTTCTTCAGGGATAAGGCTCCTGGCCGGGTTGGCAATCTTCGCTATCGTTTGCCTCACATTTTTCTCGAACTCTGAAACGCCACTGCGGTCAAGTCCCAAGAGAGCGTCCCCAGCACCCATCGCACCAAGCATCATTCGAAGTCGTGAGAGAATCTCTTCAATTTGCGCTGACCTTCCCGCGGCAACACATTGATCCACGAGTTTGACCCAAGCGTCAGCATACGGTTTCCCGATCTTACCGACCTCTTGCTTGCATATGTCCGTAAGACCTGCCACGGCTGGTATCAAAGGCTTGCCTGCATCCGGCCCTGTGCCCGCTGTTTCTACCGAACAGGAAGTGCCAGCACCGAAAAGAAATGCTATCGGTTTGTCATGCCGAGCTAGATGATCACGTAGATCCGCTATTGTCTTATAGGCATCATGCAGGGACATCACTTCCCACCCTTTCTTGACGTACTGGCAACTGCTTTATAGCGTCAAACAATACGCGGGTAGCGCGGCAGTCATCCTCGTTATAGATCAGAATCTGCTTGCGTATGCTCGGGTCCCGTTGCTTGACCCACCGATCAAACCATTCGATTGACGCCGCGCCTGAAGGATGAGGGTCATGCCAATCAAAACCTAAGTATCTTGCTAGTGTCTTAATCGAGAAGTCTCGTGTCGGCCATTCCGTGTATTTCAACACGACATCAAAATATAGGTCTATGGCCCTTGCCGGGTCGAAAATTGCCTCTATGTCGGCTTCCGAGCAGACGTGGGGATACTTATTTCGAAGCTTACGATAAATTGTCCGCTCGTACTTCGAGTAATAGTAAATCACACACGGTTCTGAGGCTTGTATGTACCGAACCGCCTCGCTAAAGGCCCGCTCTTCCGCTTCAGGGCTAGTATCCTCCGCAAAAAACCAAACAAATCGCTCGGTGGCATCATGAGCCGACAAACGCTCCACGAAACCGTGCAGATAGCAGATGTCCCGCATTGGATCGACCTCGATATCGAAGAACAACTCGCGTTCGGAAGACGGAAACACGACGGGTTCGCGCAGATAAGGTCTGCCTTTATCATCAGCCAGCAGTTTCGCGCGGCCCTGGAACTTGATAAGCGTTGCTGGTCCGATACCTGGGAAAATTGTCTTTTGTCCACGGATGAAGGCGGCCATGTCAGCCTTTGCCAGATCTCGAATCGAATGAACGCGGTCAACCATCACGTCGCGCTTCGAACGACCTAACTCGGGGATGAGAGTGAGATCGTTTGCCGCTTCAAGCGTCTTAATACACGCTGTGTACCACACACAATTCTTGCAGATTCCTGAAGCGTAGGCAGGCAACGTTTGTCTCGTCCGACCAATAATCGCGCGTGCCTTTCCGAGACATTCCCCGTAATAATCCCAAAGACCTTGAGATTTTCCCCCGCCAGCGGCTGCTGTGAAATCGTACAGAACTTCCTTGTTATGAACGTCCAGGACGAATGCTCGTCGCCCTGAAGACCGTCCCAGCCTCTCCAGTACATCCGTGTATAAGGCAAGCTGCACGGCATAATGCTTTTTCGGCCTTCCCTCGGTCTCGTCACTTGCTCCCTCTTCTCCGGCCCCTGATTTAATATCCCCAGCGACATAGCCTTTTCCGTCCCGCCGCAGCAAATCCGGCACGCCGAGCAGGTCACCATAACTAATACGACCGCCATAGATCAGCACTTCTCCTCGATCCATCGCGGCAATGGTCTGCTGTTCCTTTTCAATACCGCGATAGGCAGAAAGATCGATAAACCCTTCGCCTATCCGCGCTACAACCTCATTCTCGTGAGCTGCGCCCCGCTCCCATAGAAGCTGAACAAACGGGCTCGGTTCATCCCGCTCTGCAGGATCTCCGAACAGATCCATTGATACGCGGTGCGGGCAATGCACCAAGTTGTAAAGCATTGAAGCGGAGATGGTCACAGCACATCCTAGCTCATGTCGAAAACCGATCAGTGTACTCTGCTTGACGCACATTCGGCAGTAGCACAAATCACATCCGATGGGTACCTATAAACACTTCAAACCAAGCGCAAAGCCCCCTACCCTCTTGCATCCTCAGTCATAGGGTCACGGCGTTCTTCATTGCCTTGCGCCTCTTCAGGCGGGTTCGAATCCCACTCTTCACCAAGAAACACCTCGTTTTTGTCATTTCGACACCGTAGGCTCCTGGTAGCCCGAACCGACTGACTGTCGGTCAGTGGTTGCCACTTGCAGTGCAAACTTCCACGCGACGTTGGCGGAGCAGCGTTCGACGCACAACAACATTCAAAGCGCCGTCAGAAAGTCGGACTCAAGCTCGGCGACCAGCTTGTTCCTGTAGTTCTCAAAATCAGCAGGTAATGGTGTTAAGGCTCTGATGGGATTCGTCAGGTCTGAAACATATGAGCCATAACGGCACAGTGTTGAGCTTCCGAATCCAGCCCCTTCAAAAGGGGGTGCCATTCCGTCGAGGACAGCGCTTCTCAGCAGCTCTGCCACCGTCAGGAAAACTCTGTCCCTCGAGCAAAGAACGGTCAATTCATGTTCTTGTACCTGGGTTTTGATTCTCTCGTACCATGCGGTGATGTAGACGAGGTCCCACGCTGCATTCATCACTCCTGCGAGTGCCTTTTTCCGATCTGTTGAACCAATGTTTTTAAAGATGTTTTTTGGTGGGTTGTGTGACAAAGCCTGCAGTGCTAAACATGTTGCCGGTGCGCTGAAGTGCCAACGATGGTACATCCAATCCAACAGCTCGATCATTTTCTTGTCGGGCTGTCCCCCTCCCTGCTAATCGTTGCCATTTTCAATAGTATTGGGTATACGAAGCCGTAAAACCGTAACTTCGCAGTCGGGTCGAAGTTTTTGGCGGGCCCGGATCGAAGCCGTTTGCCCGGAACACGACGATCAAATCGTTCGGCATGTCCGAGAGCCAGGGCAGCCCAGTTCGCAGGATGGATCTCATCCGCCTTATGAAAGACCCCCAAATCACGCTTCCAAGCTCGGCGAGCGCCAGAAGCTGAACCTTCATAAAGGGCGAGACTAGGCTCAATATGCGCATTTGCGCATGAAGCAAATGCCATGATTGCCGCAGCAACCCGAGAATTTGTAGTCGCTTGGCTCCCCTTAGCAAGTGCTACGACCTGTGAATAGAGGTTGCGATCAAAGAGGAACGTAGTTTCGGTACGCGCCGTCGCGTATTGGACGATATATGTCTCGACAGAGTAAACGTCAGCACCAACAAATGAAGGAACGAAGGAGTTGGATTCACGGAGCAGTTCCTGCAGAGCCGTGACATCTCCGGCTTGAAGGGGGCTATGGTAAGTGAGTTGATCGTCGTCCAGAATTATGAATTTCACGCCTGCACTCAGGTCTGCTGTGATTTCTGACCATCTAGGGGAAATGTAGCACCAGTCATTGATCAACGGCAGCGTTATCGATGGTTCAGTGCAGATTCTCGGCTAAACGAAGCTATCCAGAAACGGGTTCAAGTAAGTGTAACGTCGCATTCCGTTCGACCGCGAAACCATGTTCAGGAACCAGCATAATGTGCCAACGGTGTGCAGAATTCATCCTAGCAACGCGGGGGGCTGGGACAGAACCATCGGCTGACTGTCGGTAGGCGGGCATTGTGAGCTTCCGGGGCTTCTTGCGCCGATTGTGTGCTATGTGTGTGCTGAATCTGGTATCTGATCAGCACCCTAGATCCATCTATGAGGTAGGACCTCCCAGACTGTCCCTTCTTTGGAGAAGCAGGTCAATATAGTTCAATAATAGAACCAAATTGACAGCTCACTCCTTCAATGCGCAATCGAAGTGGGCTACTCTTTCAACTTCAGGGCATGAAGCTGCAGGGCCCGTTGCAACTCTGGATCGTCGGTTCGGATCGCTTCTGATTCTTTGATTTCGATCTGAAAAGTTTCGAACAAAGCCCAGTTCTCAATGTCGTGTCCGTACTTTGACCGGTAGTAGATTCCCGCCAAACCCTCCGAGAACACGGCGCGCGAAACTAGTTGCGTCAAACCTCGGGGGGCGGTCATCTGCAAAACAGAAGCGTCCAAGTCCTCCAAGTCGAACTTCGCCAGATGGCGCGCCAGCGCGATCCGCAATCGGCTGACCCACTCGCTGCTACACACGTCCGCGTACTCTCCGCTGGCTGTGGCCACTCCCATCATCCGCTTCTCGACCCATTCCAAAGGTACTTCCCCAAGCGGACAGTAATCATCCTCTCCCTCGATCTCGGCTAGTTCAGCCAAAAGTTTTGGATCGACGCGGAAGCGGCCTAGCGTTTCGAGAAAACAACCAAGTCTTTGAGACGAAGCGTACAGGACACGGTACATTCCTTCGGGATCGTCAAAGCGATTGCCGAAGGTGCCATCTGGTCCCGCGGAAGCCCAATCGGGGACAGACCAGGGATCGGGCTTCCTGCCTATTCGATAGATCAAGCCGGGGACTTTCAAGAAAATCGCTAGCCTCCGGCCAGGAATGCGCGCGCCGCGCCAAGCAGCTCAGGGCCCACCTTTTCTAGATTCTCGTCTCGCAGAAGCCGAATCGGCACGCGATCATTCAACTCTGGGTTCAATCCCGTAAACCACGCCTGAACCACGCGCGGTCCCTCGTGATCGCTGATCATCTTGGCCAGCCGATAAGCGAGCCGCAATCGTTCTTCAACTCCCTTGTACGGTTCTGAGCCTGCCATCCAACGCTCTACTGCTCTTGCGTCTTTGACCGAAGCGATATACGCCGTCAGTTTCTTCCCCAAGATTCCCGTCAGCCCCGTGACGAGTTTGGAAAACTCTAGGGTCGTCGCCTCCCGGTACGCTAACAAATCCGGCCGCGGCGGGGTCAATACTGCCATGTTTTGAGATCTCCCTAACCTCTCTGTGAGTGTATCAAACTACCTAATAAATAACAACATAATTACTACTAAATATCAGATGGGTTTATCTTGTCTAAACCATTGAAAACACTACACAAACAATAATCCTAGTCCATTTATGCAGCCCTCAACGACCACATGCCGGGACCCACTTCCAAGAACTGTTCACTCCCGCGCAGGAGCCGCCGGAGGTATCGACCAAAATCCTCAGAACGGGTTGAATAGCCTTCTTTTCGCATACGCCGTTCGATCTCCAGCGTTGAGAGAGGTTCTTTGCTCACCAGGCAAATTGATCTCGCACGCTGAATTGCCGATCTCCGCCGAGGCTCGGGAAGGGCAGATTGAACTTCTGCGTATGTCTGCATTGCGATTTGTTGAGCAGCCGCAAACTGCATGGCGACCTCAACAAGCTGAGCGAGAACGCCGGGCGTCATCTCGCTGGTTATAGTGCGCACTCGGCTCCAAACCTCGGCTAATTTTGCCCGAGACTTTGGATGCGCCACAATTGCGAGAACACAGGCGGCAATACTCAACTGCGCCCACGCCGGCAACCGCCGAAATCCAGTCACTCCCTTTTCGACTAGCAGGTACAGGCCCCGCACCGACTCGAAACTAAGCATCAATGTGAAACCAGAACCGAGTGCGACGCCGATAACGACACTGCTGGACCGCGCGTGTTTGCGAAGCGTCAAATCCAAGGACACGCTGATTACAGGCACCTTCACCGCGCGGAGGTCGGCATCGTGCGAATAAACCGCATCTGCTCCAAGTTCCTCGCACGTCTTCTTATAGGCAACGTCGTCTGGATCGATGACTTCCATCGCAGCGTCGTCCGCAGATTGCGGTTCATAGAAGGTGAGCTTCGGTTGAAAGTCCTGCCAATGTTGTCGAACTTCCTCTATGGGGATGCCCGTATCTGCCGCAATATCCGAAAGATGGTCTTCGATTTCCGACTTGAGAAACGTGGGCGCCAAAGCCACCACGATCCCTGAGTCAATCGCCTCTTGGAGGCCCGACCTCGCAGCAGGGTTTCGCCTCCTACCCGATCTCCACCTGATTTCCTGCTGAACAATATTCGCGTCGATTACCAGGCGTAGCCGAACCAATCCCTGCAAAAGGATATCGAGGGCAGGCAGCCTCTCTAGGACGCCACGCATCCCGACAAGCGCGTCGGACGGAAACATTTCCTCCAAGCGCAAACAATCATTCCGGTCGAAATCTTGGATAGTCCCAGCACACATAGCTCGATTTTACAGCTACTGCCCACTTAGTTCGCCGACCCTTCATACGGAGGCTTCGCTTCTTCTTTCCACTGCGCCCTCTGCCAGGTGGACGCCGCTCGGCCGCGGCTCGGACGGGCGTTTCGGACTGCGCCGGTTTCGCGCCAAACCTAAACCAAACGCGTTTGGCACTCGCCGCGCTTTCCCTCACGCCCTGCCACCCTCCTTCGCGCTCCGTTTCGTCCCTTCGCCCGTGTCGCTTTGTTTTTCCTCGCTACCGCTCCAAGTGAAAGAAAAAACAAGCCGACACCGGCAGAAGGGAAAAAACAATGAAATTAGAAGAGATCAAGAACAAAACCAACGAGGCAGTCAGCTATCTGGTCGCAGCTTTGGAGTCGGGAGAGAGTGAAGTGTTGACGCAATATCTCAGCGCGATGGCCCGGTTTCATCACTACAGCTTTGGCAACATCATGCTGATCGCTCGGCAGAAACCACAGGCAACCAACGTCGCAGGAATCCGCACATGGAACTCGCTTGGCCGCTTCGTCAAAAGAGGCGAGAAAGGCATTCTGATTCTTGCCCCGATGGTCGGCCGCAAAAAGACCAACGGCGAGGCTGAGCCGACCGCAGACGCGAAGGAGAGTCCGGCGCAACTCTACGGATTCAGGGCCGTGTATGTGTTCGACATCGGCCAGACTGAAGGCAAGGAATTGCCCGCGCTGACAGAAGTCCAGGGCGATGTGAGCGGCTACCGCGAACGCCTTGTAAAGTTCGTCGCAGCCCGAGGAGTAACGCTCAACTACTCCGAGCGGATCGCACCCGCCAAAGGCTTGTCCTTTGGCGGAAAGATCACCCTGTTATCCGGGATGCAACCTGCCGAGGAATTTTCCACGCTGGCGCATGAGATCGCTCACGAAATGCTTCATCACGGCGAACGTCGCACCTTGACCACCAAGCCTGTGCGGGAAACCGAAGCCGAGGCGGTTGCGTTTGTGGTTTGCCAAGCGGTCGGGCTGGACAACGGAACCTCCGCTCAGGATTATGTTGTCTTCGCATTTATGTTGGGCCTGCGCGGGTCGTGGCATGGTTGCTAGAGTCGTGGGTTTTGAAGACAACATAAGTGCTACGGGGTGTGAGCCGTCTGGTGATCGTCATCGCCTCGCATGGATCCTTCTTATCAGTTGTTAGTGTGGACAAGAGAATTTACTAGCACCCGAAGCGTTTTTCTTGCGATTATTTCACTGTCCTATGCGCATTCTTCTAATTGGCGGGAATGGCTTCATCGGGCGGTTCGCCGTGAGCGCACTCACGCAGCAAGGACACGCAGTGGCGGTGTTTCACCGCGGCACGACGGCTGCGCCCGCCGGCGTCGAGGAGATTCGTGGCAACCGCAACCAACTCGGCAGCAGCATTCAGGAACTGAAACGCTTTGTTCCGGATGTGGTGATTGACCTTGTCATCAGTTCGGGTGCGCAGGCAGAAGAGCTGATGAACATCTTTCGTGGCGCGACCCAACGGGTGGTCATGCTAAGCAGCATCGACGTGTACCGTGCGGCAGGCATTTTGCACGGTACAGAAAGCGGACCGCTGCAGGAAGTGCCCCTTACGGAAGAGTCGGAGCTGCGACGCTGTTTGCATCCCTACCCACCCGAGAGCTTGCAGCACTTGCGCAAGATCTTCGCTTGGGTGACGGACGATTATGACAAGATTCCGGCCGAGCACGTAGTCATGAATGATCGTGAACTTCCTGGCACGGTACTCCGGCTGCCTATGGTGTATGGACCCGGCGATCCACTGCGTCGTTTTTATCCCGTGGTGAGGCGCATCGCCGACGGACGGCGCCACATCATCTTTCCCGAGACCATGGCGGCCTGGCGCTCGCCGCGGGGCTACGTCGAGAACGTGGCCGCAGCCATTGCGCTGGCTGCCACTGATGATCGCGCAGCCCGGCGTATCTACAACGTGTGCGAGGAGCCATCGTTTAGCGAACTCGAATGGGCGCGAAAGATCGCCGCCGCGATGCCGTGGGATGGGGATTTCGTCGTCCTGCCCCCTGAGAGCACGCCGCGGCACTTGCTACAGCCCGGCAACGCCGCGCAGCATTGGACGGCAAGTTCGGCGCGTATCCGCCAGGAACTAGGGTACGAGGAATCGGTGACGATTGAGGAGGCACTCCGGCGAACGATACGCTGGGAGCGGGAAAATCCGCCGGCCGCCGGGCTCCTGGCACAGTTCGATTATGCGGCAGAGGATGCGGCGGTAGCAGGACACCGCATGTGAGTTGATGACTGGGCTTTCCTCCCACAGCAAATCAAAATCTGGGTTTTCAGCAGCTTGCTAGCATCGGTCGCGGGCATGGAGGCCCGCACAAATGCTAGAGGCGTTTCTTGAACATCCCTTTTTCCTGAATCGTCACCGACAAGCACCGCTGCTGAAAGAGCGAGAGTCATTCCTCAACCACCTGCAGCAACAAGGTACCAGCCGCAAGGCGCTTAGGAATCTCTCCGCTGAATTACTACAAGTAGTGCGTCTCCTGAAGCTGACCGAAATGCGAGATGTGTCGCTAGAAGAAATCCAGCGAGCGGCGCGCAGTTGGGCGCGTCAGCAACGTGCGAATCCAAAGGCACATTCCTACGGCAACTCGGCTTCATCCTTTATATATGCGGCTAAGAAATGGCTGCGGTTCCATGGCCGATTCAAGCTACCTAGTGCGCCGCCCATGCGGTTTGCCGATCAGCTCAGCGACTTCGCCCGGTACATGACAGAGGAGCAGGGCCTTTCGCCGCATTCGGTGCGGTCCCACTGCTCGCAGACATCAAGGTTCCTGGAATGGTTCGGGGAGCGGCATCGGTTATTGGCGAGGGCGAGGGTCGAAGATGTTGATGAGTTTCTTGCAATGAAAGGCGTCAGCGGATGGAATCGCACGTCGGTTTCGGTGGCCGCACAAGCACTGCGCGCCTTCTTTCGGTACGCCGAGACGCGCGGATGGTGCGCTACAGGCTTCGCGAAGGGCATTGAATCGCCCAAGATCTATAAATACGAGGGGCTGCCCGAGGGGCCAAGTTGGGAAGAAGTGCGGAGGCTCCTGAAATCGGTGAAGGGTTCAGCTCCGGCTCAGCTGCGAGCACGGGCAATCCTCTCGTTGCTCGCGATTTATGGACTGCGGAGTGGCGAAGTGTCACGACTAATGCTGAGCGATTTCGATTGGCGTGAAGAGGTTTTCGAGGTGAACCATTCGAAAGGAAGAGGACCACAATCCTATCCGCTTCAGCGTCAGGTTGGCGATGCCATCCTGCAATACCTTAAAAGAGGCCGCCCACAATGCGCCTGCCGGCACCTGTTCGTGACTCTCAATCCTCCCTATCGGCCGATTGGAGCAGAGGCTCTCTGGACACTGACAAGCAGACGATTGGCGGCAACTGGGATACACTGCCGAAGAAGAGGGCCCCACGTCCTGCGGCACGCCTGTGCCACACGCTGGTTACAACAGGGCGCATCGTTCAAGGAGATTGGTGACTTACTCGGCCACCGAGGTCTTGAATCAGTCGGAATCTATGCGAAGGTCGATCTTCCTGCGCTGCGCGCCGTGGCGGCCGTCGACCTGGGAGGGCTGGCATGAAGCTCTCCCATGCGGTTGACCTCTACATCCAACGCAAACGTGACACCGGCATGCGGTTCGACAGTCCCACGAACATACTGCGCTCGTTTCTTCGACACTGTGGCGACATCGATCTTCACCACATCACGATACAGCAAGTCACGGTCTTCCTCGACGGTTTGGGCAGTATGCCCAGTGGCTGGAATGGCAAGCGCGGCACGCTGCGGTCTTTTTTCGATTACTGGACAGCACGCGGTCGGCTGAAATCGTCTCCCCTGCCGCCCTCTGCTCCTAAGGTTACGCAAAGCTTCGTTCCGTATATCTACTCGCGATCCGACTTACGCTCACTTCTCGACGCCGTGCCGCGCTGCCAACGGAGGTCCGCTTGTGTCATGTCGGAAGGCACATTCCGTACCCTGTTGCTGTTTCTGTACGCAACTGGCATGCGGCTCGGCGAGGCGCTTCGGCTCGGGCTCATGGATGTGGATCTGACGCTCAGCCTCGTTACGATACGCGATACGAAATTTTACAAGTCACGCCTCGTGCCACTCGGACCGGATCTCGCGAGGCTGATCCGGCGATACCTCGGGCAGCCGGGACGACGAAACCGACTCTATCGACCATTGTTTCAGACGAAGAGCGGTAACCCGATCACGGTCCAGGTTGCCGGTACAAGCTTCTCGCGCTTGCGACGGATCGCACGCATCGAGCGTCGCGACGATTCATACTTCCAGCCTAGGCTTCATGATCTGCGACACACATTCGCGGTTCATCGGCTGACGGAATGGTACCGACAGAATGCGGACGTGCAGCGTTTGCTTCCTGCGCTGTCCACTTATCTCGGCCATGTTGATCTGAGTGCAACGCAGAGATACCTCACCATGACCCCGGAGCTGCTCCAGCAGGCGAATCGTCGCTTCGAGCAGTACGTGTGCGGAGGCGCCGATGAAAGATAAGCGCGCTCTGGCGCCATGGATCAAGCGTTTTCTGCTGGAATATCTTCCCACGGATCGCAACTTCGCCCGCAACACGCAGCACAGTTATCGTGATGCACTACGGTTGTTCGTCATCTTCGCCAGCGGAGCCCTACACAGGAAGCCGGATGAGCTGCTGGTGGAGGACCTCAGCGCTGATCTGGTGAGAAGGTTCATGTGCCACATCGAGGAAAGACGGGGGTGCTCGGTCGCAACGCGCAACCAGCGATTAGCCGCGTTACGCACGCTGGCGACGTTCGTCGGCGAGCGCAGCCCGGAACATCTGTCCTGGTGCGCGCAGATTCGCAGCATCCCCTTTAAGAAATCAGGGCACAGGCCAATCGGATATCTGGAAAAAGACGAGATCGATGCGCTGCTCGCGGCTCCTGACCGTACCAGACGGCTCGGATCAAGGGATCACGCCCTGTTGTTGTTCCTGTACAACACTGGGGCCCGAGCCGACGAAGTGGCCCAACTGATAGTCGGCGACCTGCGATTGCACGGGCCGCAGGAGAAATCCCAGTCGTTCGTGCAACTGCGCGGTAAAGGAAACAAGATCCGCTTCTGCCCGCTGTGGGCGTCTACAACCTTCTGAAAGAGCTGGTCGCGGGACGGGCCGAGCAGGAACGAGTGTTTCTTGGCCGCTCTGCACGAGCCATGACACGATTCGGCGTGCACGACATCGTCACTCGTTACGTCAGAATAGCCAGAGGCAATCGGGCAGGGTTGCGACATAAACGAATCGGGCCGCACACGATTCGGCACACCACGGCCACCCACCTGTTGCGGGCCGGAGTGGATATCAACACGATCCGCGCATGGCTCGGTCACGTCTCAATCGACACGACGAATATCTACGCGGAAAGCGATCTGGAGATGAAGGCGAAGGCGCTGGGCATGTGTGAAACCAAACTGCGGCAACCGCGGAAACGTTGGCGGGACAATCCTGATCTGCTGAAGTTCCTGGCTCAACTCTAACGAACTTATGTGACGTTCGGCCAGTTGGAACCCGCTGTCTATCGGCCGACGGACGCTGAACGTCACATAAATCTGAGGACAACATAATCGGTCTTATGTTGGGCCCAACATAAGACCGATTACATCCGGCTCTGGCATGGAGACGCAAAGCTTCTGCAAGAAAGTCTGGAAGTCGTTCAGCAAACCGCTGCCGTGATTCTTGGGGGAATCGTCCCCGAACCAGTAGCGGCTGTGGACGCACCAGCGGCCTAGGAATCTCTGGTCCTAATTCGAGCGTCCGGCAGTCTGAAGCCGGACGCTCTTTTTTGTTTTGCCTGCCTTTCCGCTCTCGTACTCACGGTTCCGCTCTAGGGGGCCTATCCGCAACGGAATTTTGGGATTCCACCCGGAAAACTTTTCCACAGCGCGCCGCGTGATCCGCCCTATTTTGACTCCTGACATCCGAACCGGGGAGCCCGAACTCGCCGGAATCTTGAAACCAGAGGACTCTAAATGCCACCCCATCGATTTCCAACCAAAGCGTCTCGCCGGCGGCGAGTCGAGGAGCGCGCTCAAAGGCTGCTACTGCCGTTCCTGATCTTACCTATGACGATCTTCCTCGCGACAGTACCGGCATATGCCCAGGGCACCGGCAACGATCCTTGGGACAACGCTGTGAATGTTCTCAAGACCGCATTCACCGGCACGATTGCGACCGGGCTGTCGCTGGTCGCCATCGTGGTCGGTGGACTGATGTTCGCCTATGGCGAAGGCCAGTCCAAACGCACGCTCGCCGGCATCGTCTTCGGCGTCGGCATGGCCGTCGGCGCCGTGAACTTCATGGCCTGGCTGTTTCCCGGCTAGGCCAGCAAAGAAAGGAGGTGATCCATGTCGAAGGCCAGCGGACGGCAGAGTCAACCCGGTGTTTAAGGCGATGAACCGTCCGCTGACCGTTCTCGGAGCAGAGCGGCGATTGTTCTTCGTCGCTCTGATTTCTGGCGGGGCCATCTTCTCTTTGTTGCATTCGCTCGTTCGGCGGCATCGGCCTGTTCATCGTGGGCGTCATCATCGCCCGCATTGCCACCAAGCACGATGTGGAGATTCTGCGCGTGCTCTTCAACTCCAGCAAGTTTCGCAGACGATACGACCCGATGAAATGGGAACCCGCAGAGATCACGGTCAGGAACCGAAATGCTCAGAATTGACCACATCACGAAGGACTGGAAGGAGGCCGGATCGTTCGCCGCTCATCTGAACCTCTATGGCTTCTGGGATGAGCACTCGTTTCTTACCAAGTCCGGTGACTTAGGCGCGGCGCTCCATATTGGCGGAATCGACTACGAGAGCCTCGACCACGCCGGACGCGACTATGCCGTCAAACGGCTGGAAGCCGCGTTGCGCTCACTCGACGATCGGTGCCGTCTCTATCAGATCCTGTTCAAACGCAACCGGCCTCGAATTCCGCACGTCGAATATGAGAACCCGCTGGTGCGTGCGGCGGTAGAACAGCGCGTCGCCTTTCTCCAATCGAAAGCCGATCGCCTCTACAGCATCGAGATTTACTGGGTGGTGATGGTCGACGGCAATCATGCCAAGACCGGACTCCTCGACGCACTCACGCAGTTCCCGAAGCAACCGCGCTCGTCGTTGCGCGATTTGCGGGCGCTGTTTTCCGGCAACCGAGAGCGCACGCTGATCTCGGAGCAAATCGAGCGTGACCGGTTGCGCCTACAGCAGAAAGTGCAGAGTTTGAGTGGGCAGCTCAACGATCTCACCACGGTCGAGCTGCTAGGGGCGGAGAGGACCTTCCGGCTCGTCCGGCGTCTCGTCAATTTCCGCCCCTCCAAAATCGACGAGGCTCCGCTCGGCGGCGCGCGGCACCTCGACTGGCAGGTCTCGCGACTCGGAGCTAGAAGCCCATCGCGGTCTTCTGCGGATGGACGACGACTATCTCCGCGTTCTCACCCTGAAAGAACTGCCGAGCGAGACGCGGCCCTTGCTGTTGCAAGGACTCCTTGATATCCCGGCCAATTTCCACGTCGTCACCGAATGGCATCCGGTCGATAACGCGAAGGCCCGCAAGGAAATCGAGAAGCGCCGCCGTCACCATCACAACTCCAAAACCAGCTTCGTCTCGAATCTTCAGGACCGACAGAACGTCGGCCCACACGACGAGTTGGTCGATGACGCGAAAGCGGCTGCCGTCGCCGAGCTCGGCAACGCTCTCACCGCGATTGGCATGGAAGGCAAGAACTTCGGCGAGTTCACGCTGTCGGTTGTGATCTACGACCAGGACCGCGCGAAAGTGGAACATGCCGTCGCCGAGTTCCAGAAGCTATTCACGCAACACGACGGACTGCTGTACGAGGAACGCTACAACCTGCTCAACGCGTTCTTTGCCACCGTGCCCGGCAACCGCCAGTTCAACCTCCGCCAGCAATGGGCGCTCAACTCCAATTACGCCGACCTGTCGTTCCTGTTCACCGTGGACAGCGGTTCCGAGTGGAATCGGCATCTGGAGCGTGAGTATCTTGCGGTCCTCGAATCGACTCACGGCACGCCGTACTACCTCAATCTCCATAGCGGGGATGTAGCCCACACGTTGCTGCTTGGTGCAACCGGCTCGGGCAAGAGTTTTACGCTCTCGACCACTCTTCAGGCCGCACAAAAATACGATCCACTCACCTTCATCTTCGATCTTGGCGGTAGCTACGAGGCACTGACGCGCGCCTTCGGCGGAACCTATCTAAACGTCGGCATGAAGAACCCCGGCTTCACCATCAATCCGTTTTCGCTAGAGCCGACGCATGAGAACCTGAATTTTCTCTACTTGTTCCTCCGAGTGCTCGTCGAATCCGGCGGACGCTACGAGCTGACCCCAGAGGATGAAAAGGCGCTCTTCGCGGCGATCGAGCGCGCCTACAAACTGCCCGCCGAGATACGGACGCTCACGAATGTCGCGTCCATCCTTGGCCCTCTGGGGGAGCGCCTGCATCGCTGGACGAATTCCGGTACGAGTGGCGCCGGGCAGTTCGGCCACCTCTTTGACAACGTGACGGATACTCTCACGTTCTCCCGCTTCCAGACTTTCAATTTCGATGGCTGGTCCGATTACCCGGACATCCTGGAGCCGTTGCTGTTCTATGTGCTGCAACGGGCATCTTCCGAGATCGAAAAGCCCGCAAACACGGCCACCTTCAAGGTGTTCGTGATCGACGAGGCGTGGATTTTCCTCAAGAACCGCACGATTCGGGACTGGATCACCCGCGCGGAAAAGACATGGCGCAAGAAAAACGCGGCCATGATTTTGGCGACGCAGTCGGTCGTGGAACTTGCGGCCTCGGACATGCTTCACATCGTCAACGAGTCCTGCCCCACCAAAATCTTTCTGTCCAACCCAAACATCGACCGCAAGCTCTACTCCGAAATCTTTCAGTTGAACGATACCCAGCTGGAACTCCTGGAATCGCTCGTACCCAAGCGCGAGTTGCTCCTGATGCAGCCGCGCGGCACCAAGAAGCTCGTTCTTGAAGTGGATGCCCTGACCTATTGGATCTCGACCAACAACGCCCGTGACAACCTGCGCAAACAGGATTATTTCGCCCGCTTTGGGCCGGAGCAAGGATTGATCCGGCTCGCCCACGACTACCCCAACCCACTCAACCGATAAGGAGACTTATGGCGCGTTCCCTGATTGTCCCATTGCTGCTAGTCCTGGCCGCGACCGCTGCCCAGGGTCAGCAGTCGGCCCGCATCGTCAAATATCACGTCAACGACATCGTCGGCGTACGCGCGAAGATGCGCTACACCACTCTGATTCAACTGCCAGCTACCGAGAAAATCCTGGAAGTTGCCACGGGCGACAAGGATTTCTGGATCATCGACACCGTTCGGCAACTATTGCTTTCTCCATCCGGCGAAAGCAGCCATTCATAGCAATCTCAATCTCATCACCGACAAGGGAACGGTCTACTCGTTCACGCTCGATGAAGTCGAGGCCGCCGATCCCGATCTGAAGGTGGTCATTGAGCCGTCTGACCCGTCTTCCCTTGCTGCGGCGACTGGCGCAAACGAACTGGTTTCGACGAGGGAAGTGGAAGCGGCGCGCGCGCAAACGCAAATCGCCGAATCCCGCGCCGCGCAGGCCGTCGAGCAGTTTCGCGCCGACTATCCCACCGCTCTGAAGTTCGACTACGTCTTTCATAACCAAAAGCCCTTCTCGGTGACGGCGATCTATCACGACGATAAGTTCACCTACATCCGATCCACGGCACCGAGAAGTTTGCCGTGTACGAACTGAAGGATGGCAAACCCGATCTCATCACCTTCCAGTTGAAGGACGGTACCTACGTCATTCCCACGGTGGTCGACCAGGGCTACCTCGAAATCGGCAAGCACAAGCTCAATTTCGAGCGGAAGGGTCAATAGGTGATGCCGATGGACAAGGACGAAGAGAAACCCATTCCCGAGACGGACGCAGCGGCAGTTTCGCCGGAAGAGCACTCGCCCAAGGCAAGACTCCGCGACAAACGCGTGGGACCGGAGGGCGTCGTACCCAAACAGGCCCAGGGATATGTCGTTGCGGGTCTCGCGATCGTCATTCTGATGGCCGTGATGTTCTCAAAGAACCGTGCCACACCTGCCGCGAAGGGACCTTCGCGGAATTCGGCCGCAATGTCCACGGACCTAAACCAGCGAAAGATTCAGGAGCTGGAGCAGGATCTCACCGCGGATCAGCGCCAGGTCCAGCAAAAACAAGTCCAGCAACAACAGCAGGCCAGAAACAACAATGCCGCCGCCACCGCCGGGACCGCCACTAGCGCCGCCGCACCTACAGGTGTTACGTCTCCTGCCTCCCAGTTGCCGCCGCCTGAGACAGATCGGCCGCGCGATCCGGTTGCGGAGGCGGAGAAGGCCCTCGCTTTCAAAGCGCGCTTTGCGTCCAATCTCGTCTCCGCCGCCGACCATGCTCTGCAGCCAGTGGCTTCTCCAACGGACTCCGCTGACACGCTTGTCCGTCCCAGCTCAGGCAGCGACTTGAACCCTGCTCGCCCTTCGAGCTTGTCGCAGACGCCTGCCGAGCTGCCCACTCCCGGTGCTACCACGAACGGTAGCAAGCGCGCGCCGGAACTCAGCGTCAACTCTGCCCACGGTCAGCCCTACGTGGTATTTGAGGGTACGACGATTGACACCGTTCTCGTCAACCGCCTCGATGGAGAATTCAGTGGACCGCTAAAGGTCATGGTGACCAACCCCGTCTACAGTCAGGATCGCCAACACGTACTCATTCCAGAAGGTAGCTTCATCCTAGGCGAAGTTCAGAAAGTTGCCGGCCTCGGTCAGAAGCGACTCGCCGTCGCCTTCCATCGTCTGTTGATGCCTGATGGGTACTCGGTCGATCTCGACCAGTTCCGTGGTCTCGATCAAGCCGGAGCAACCGGCCTCAAGGACAAAGTGAACAACCACTACGCCGCGATCTTCGGCGCCTCCATCGCGCTGGGTGTCATCGCCGGAGCTGCCCAGGCCACCAATCTCAATCAGGGGTACAACGAAACTGGTTCCGAGGCATACAGGGCTGGCATCGCTTCAGGCCTCTCGCAATCGGGCGCCAATGTCCTTGACCGTTTCATCAACATTCCGCCTACCATCACCATCCGCGAGGGCCACCGCATCAAGGTCTACATCACCCAGGACATGCTCTTGCCGGCATATGAAAACCACGACGTGCCGGGGGTGATCTGATGCGCGCCGTCCTATGTGTTCTCGCTTGTCTTCTGACGGTTGGCTGCGACGTTCCATCACCGCCCAAGTCCTCCCCCTACCGGTTCATGACGCCGGAATGCATCGAGGTGCGTTTCGAGTCCTGTTCCTTATTCATTCACCCATAGCCTGGCGCTCAGAGGGCGCCCTCAAGGAGGTTTCACCATGAAAGCATCGGGGATTTCCGTATTCGTTTTCGGCCTGCTAGCCGCGGTCGCACCAATCGCGCACGCGCAGTTCGGAAGCGGCATTGTCTATGACCCAACCCAAGGCGCTCACGCCATCCAACAGATTCAGCAGGGGGAGTCGCAACTTCAGAAGTGGGCGACCGAGCTCAACAATTGGCAACAGCACCTATTGAAAGAGGCACAGATCTACACCACCGCCGTCCAAACCCGAAACCAGATCGTCACCATGTACAACCTTGCGTACCAGATGTCCACTTTGCCGCAGAACCTTGCCGCTCGGTACAGGGCGGATTGGGCACAGTGGTCGAGACTGTCTGCGCCGCCGAACGTCTATGGCAACACGTCACCGCTGGTCACTGCACTTAACTTTGGCGGCCTGCCCCAGGCGCAGCAGGGATACACAACCGCCTTCGTGCAACCCCAGAGCTACCCATCCGGAGCCTACTCGTCTCTGGATTCACGGACGCAGGCCACGGTAGCGAATCAATACGCTACCTCGGAGCTGGCGCAAAGTGCGACCACTACGACGCTTGCCTCGCTTGGCACGATCCGTTCGGATTCGCAGGCATTCGCCAGCAAATTGGCAAATCTCGAATCGGATACCTTCTCGACCGATCCCTCGCAACAAACCTCCAACGCGCTTCTGGGCAAGATCAATTCCGCGACACTGCTCCAGATCCATTCCCAACAGGACACCAACCAGCTCCTGATGGCGGCCCTCCAACAGCAGTTGATTGCCCAGAAGCAGCAGATCGACGCCCAGAATCGGGCCATCAACAACGCTATCTACTTTCAACAGAATTTCCCCACAGCCATGCAAAACCTAACAACCGGCGTGAGCGATTCCATCCATGCCATCTCGCTCTCGACCAGCGGACATTGAGGAGCCATGCCCCAGAACCTCTTTACCTACGTCGGCCAGGCCATCACCCAGCTACTTTCGTCGAACAGTGCGGCATTGCAGGCCACGGGACTCGATATGTTCCGTGGCCTGGCCGTGATCCTGATTGTCTGGTTCGGGGTGAAGTCCGCCCTGTCTGCTTCGCAAGGACATGGCGGCTTTCATTTCGCCAAGTTCGCCGACCTGATCCTGATGATCGCCTTCGGCCTCGGAATGCTGACCTATTACTCAACGCCGATCCCCGGCATTGGCTATAGCTTCAGCGACCTCATCACCAAAGAGGCCCTGAATATCTCCTCGCAGATCGAGGCCGATCAGACCCAGCAGATTGTCACCACGATTACCAACGCCGAGCAGCAACTGGGCGCACCGCCTGGTAGCTTCAACATTCTGGAAGACCTGACCTTCCTTCTAATTGCCGTCATTCTCGCCATGATGGAGGCGGTCGCCTTTGCGGTCATTGCCTATGGCTATGTCGCGTCCGCCGTTTGCGTATTGATCGGCCCGATGTTTATCCCTTGGTTCATCGTGCCGAAGATGGACTGGCTCTTCTGGGGCTGGCTCAAGGCTTTCATCGGCTTCAGCTTCTATCAGGTCGTTGCATCGGCCTTCATCTTCGTTTTTGCCAAGGTTCTGACTGCGATGTTTCAGGTCATCGGCACGATCAGCATCTCGAATGCCCTCACGATCCTGCCAGCGCTCCTTGTCATTCTTTTTGTTTGCATCTACGGCCTGGTCAAGATCCCGGAGCTTACGTCGGCCATCCTCGGCGGGCGGACGGGAACCTGGGTCAACCTGATGGGAAATTAGTCATGACAAAAACAGAGATCGATCGCCCCACGAGCGATGCTGGTCACAAGTTCCTGGAACTGTACGCTGAGCCGATTGTGACCAACACCTATTTGAAAGTCGCCATCCTCGTGCTCTCCTTGGTTACGGTCGCTTTGCTTGCGCTACTCTATCGCGCCCAGACCGCCGCCTCACAACTGCGACCGCTAGTGATCTCCGTCTCGGACATTGGACGCGGACAGGTCATGAACGATGACGATTTCGGGAAGGTCCCCATTGAGCGGGTCAGCAAGTATTATCTGGCGCGCTGGGCCGAGCTTTACTACGGCCGCAACCACGCCACCTTGCAACGTGACTTTGCCGAGTCCCTGAATTTCTTCTCCAATGAACTACAGTCGGCGACGCTCGGCCGAGTCACCAAAGCCAAGACGCTTGAGAGCTTCCTGCTCGATCCCAGCACGCCGAATGTGGATATCGAGATCAAAGCTGTAGTGCTCGACGACACCCGCCAGACTCCTTACCGCGCCCACATTGAGTTTGAGAAGGTCTTTTATTCGCTTGGCGACCACGAGGAACAGCAGCACGAACGCTGGACGGCCAACGTCGTCTATGCCTTCCGCGAAGAGGTGCCCAACGCCATGTTGCTCACCAATCCACTCGGCCTCGTTATCAGCTACGTCCACGAGGACCAGGCGTTCGGGAACTGACCGATGGTAGCCAACGCCGTCTTCGTCGCCACTTTGATCTTTCTCGCGCTCGGGTTCTGGCTCATGCAAGAACTGCATTTCCTTGCGCCGTGGCGCGGCCTCATCGTGCACAACTATCTCGGAAACATTGCGGTGTATTGCGCGTTGCTTTTCTCGAACATCCTTGGGCTCACGATTTGGGTGGAGCGCAAGTTCTTCCTTCGCGATACGGGCCGCAAACTCAGACATCTTGACCAGGAGATCCATAGTGGACACTCGGAACTCTCAGAAGAAATCACCGCGCAATACGGCGAAGAGTAGGCAGCACTCCAGCGGGAATCCGGAGACGTCTGAAGCATATCGGGGACCGTTCGTGGATACCGAGGAGGAGGAGAAGTATATGGACTACTCGCTCGATCACGTCGCGCGCGTCCGCGCCGCGAAAGATGCCGCACAGCGTGAAATGGAATCCTTTGGCGATGTCTCCGAGTACGACATCACCACCATCCAAGGCCAGTTGGCCGAAAATTCGACCGCCGCCTCGCAACCCTCGCTCGATTTCGAGCGCGATGTTCCAACGAATAAGCAGAGGGAAGCCTGATGCGGCTCGACCTGCCCGACGAAGTCCCGCGCAGGCGCGCCTCCGAGGGGCCCCGCTTCGCACCACCGCTAGCGCCGTCTCCGGTCGAACGGCGGCGAGAGACTCTGGCCGCGCGCGCCGCCGACAGACGAAACCCTCAATTGCCAATCGCTTTCGAAAAGCACAGGGCACCGGGCGAGCCTTCCCGTACGCCCGAGAAGCACGCCATTCCTCGCGAACGGAAGATGGATCAACGCCCCCGCCGCCAGGCGATCCCGCAACAGGCCGTGGGTCTCTCGCTTCGCGACGAAGAACGCAAGGTACTCATGGATGTCGGCCGGTTTCGGGTCATCGCCACTCGCGATCTGGCTGAAACGATCTATGAGGGTCGGCACTCGCGTATGGAACGCGACCTCGCCTTCCTTCGCGAAAAAAGGCTCGTGACCATCGACTCCGTCAACGCACGCCGCGATGGGCGCGGCGGCAGAGTGGAGCGAATTGAAGTCGTCACCCTCACAAAGTCTGGCCGGGATATTGCCCGCCATATCTCTGACTTGGCCCCGAAACAGAAGTTGTATGCCGGGCTGGTCAAACCGCGCGAGGTCGAGCACGACACCCAGATCTACCGGGCCTACCGCAAGGAATCTGAGCGGATCAAGGAAAATGGCGGCACCAACCTTCGCGTAAAGCTCGACTTTGAGCTGAAGTCCGAGGTGCAGAAAGCGATTCACGCCGCACGCAAGGCCGACCCGACTCGGGACATGTCAGACATCAAGCGCGAGGTCGCCCAGCGGTTCGAGTTGCCCTATGTCAACGACGGCATCCAGATTCCCGATGCCCGGATCGAATACGACCTCCGGCAAAAGGACCACCAGGGCGGGAATCAGGGCACCAGCAGTGGCCACCAGGACATCGAGGTTCTGACCGCCGCCTATCGGCCCGGCCATCTCCGCAACAAGGCGCAGGCTGGTTTCCACCTCTACGCCTCGTCCTCCGACCGGGCAACGCTAACCGGAAAGATTGAAGACGACCACCACCTCATCGAAAACATTCTGGAACTGTAAACATGACCGTCGATCCCATTGTCGCCATCGAATCGCTCGGCTACACCGAGCGCGAGGCCGCATTTCTATATCTTGTCGCGGTTCACTCCGGCTACTTTCTACGCCGCCAATTCGACTACTTCATTGACCGGAACAAGGGCGCCATCGTCATGCGCTTTCTCGAAAAGGCGCGCATCGCCGGCCACATCGAATTCCTGGACTACAAGCAAGGCTGGCATGTCTATCACCTTTTCTCCAGGGCCATCTATCGCCTGATCGGTGACGTGGAGTCCCAGAATCGGCGTCGAAAGGGAGACGCCCAGGTGCGAGCTCGGCTCATGACACTCGACTATGTCCTCGAAAACAACGGCGACCATTACCTGGAATCGGAAGCCGAACGAATCCGTTTCTTTGAACAAGACCGAAGGCTTGCGACCGACCTATTTGCCGGAGACGATGGGAGACTCTACCCATTGCTTGCGTCTTTTCCGCTGTCGCTCACGGATCGGACGCGACCCACCGCAGTCGCCCGTCCGCGTCGCCTTCATCGACGAAGGATTTGCCACAATTGAAAAGTTCCTGCGCTTCCTTTCGGTTGCCGAACCGCTATTACGGGCACTTCAAGACTTCGAGCTTATCTACGTCGGCTCTTCGGACTTCAATTTCCAGGCTGCCAAAGCAGAATTCTGGAAGTGGTTTTCAAGTGCTCCGTCGAGAAGTCCCGGACTCTTTGATGAGGCCCTGTCCTCCGTCAATCCGCGCTCCGCTCCGAGGGTCCAAGCTCGGTTCACCACATTTCTGCTCGGTTACAGCTATCCCAAGCTTCAGCGAAGTGAAGTCCGGGGTTCTACGGGGGGTTCGCATGTCAGTAGCTAGGGAATGGAGGAAATGCTTGCCAGGCAACAACATTGCGAAGTACGAACCAGAAAACTGGGTGGTACGTGGGCGGGAGCGACCCCGTTCCTTCGGGCCTGCCGCACCGGCTCGCGCGGCGCTGGTCGCTCCCGCCCACGTACCGTGTGAAGACCAACGAGGTTCCGTCAGAGTCCTGACACCGTACGAAGTCGATCCACGAGTTGAATTTGAAGGAGAAAACGGATGAGCAAACTGAAGATCGAAAAGGGTGCTAGCAAGGTCCGGCGTGCGCCGTTGAAGGCTACCATCGACGGAGCTGTGGCAGACGACCTCGCATTGATGTGCGAGTGGTCAGAGAACGACACTAGCTATCTCGTCAATCTCCTGCTCGGCTTTGCCATCGCACAAAGCGAGGACTTCCAGAAGTACAAAGCAGAACGAATCGCATCGCCGATGAAAGAAAGTGCAAAGCCAGGCACAGGTCCGTCACGCAAGGTCCTCGGACTTTCCGGTGTCTCGGCATCGCAGGAGAAAGGTATCTCGGCTTGAGCTTCGCATTGCGATTCCGCTGGCTCCTTCATCCGCTGATGGAGCATCGCTCTGTCCTGTCGCTAGGACTAAGCATTGCTTCGGGCATCGTGCTCCAGAGTCTTTTTCCCGTTCGCGACGGCGATCCCCTCTTACATCTGCTGGCATTGGAGCGGCCCGCGATCTTTCAGGGGCTGGTATGGAGCTACAACATCTTCCTGTACAGCACACCGTTTCTAGTTCTCTCCATCCTGTTCTCGCTAGGGTACGTCCACCTTTACGCGCCGGAAAGGAATTGGATCGCCGGACAGTTGCCGCCGTATCCCGATCCGTTGCGTCGGAAGTCTCTGGAGCTGGTCGTCGGCGAGCTTCACCATCGGTTGAAACCAAAGCCCTCTCCGACGCCGCAGTGGCTCGTAGTTCCCGAACGAGGTCTGTTCACGGGCATTTGCGTGGTCGGTGCCGTTGGCTCCGGCAAGACCAAGGCCGTCATCCTTCCCGCCATGCGGCAGCTTTTCGCGTTTCGTGCCGACGACCCGGAGCGGAGGTTGTCGGGCGTGGTACTCGAAGTCAAAGGCGACCTGTGCCGTCAGGTTCGAAAGATACTGGACGACTGCGGACGGACCGAGGACTACATCGAAGTCTCGCTCGACGGCAACATTCGCTACAACCCTCTCAACAACGATTCGGATGCCTATGCGCAGGCGTACAACATCGCCTCCGTTATCGTCGCCATTTGGGGCAAGGGCAAAGAACCCTTCTGGCAGCAGTCCTACACCGACCTGGCCCGGTACGCGATCATGTTGCACCGCGTGCGCGATGGGTACGTCACCATGCTCGACATTTTCCGTACGGTCATCAGCTCCGGGACATTGGAGCGGATGCTGATTGAGACCGGCCGGCGCTATACGAGCGCCTCCTTCATCGGAGTGCGGAAGGCGGACTACTTGAAATATGAAGCGGTCCTGGCACCTTTCCGCTTCAGCTGGAATGAAAAACTCGGCCAGTACATTGCCCGATGCACGGAGGAACTCGAAACCAGCCTGCTGCAGCAAACCAGCATCGCCGCATCCTTATATAAGCGCAAGAACGGCGATCCCACGAAGCGTGGGGCATGGGAGAGCGTCCACTACTGGTACTGGGAACACTGGAAGTTCTTTCGTTCCGAGACCAAGACCTCAATTATTCAGGGTATCGCGGTCTTCCTTTCTTTGTTCGAGACCGATGCAAAGGTCCGCAAGGTCTTCTGCCCGCCGAAAGAACTGTACGATGGCAAACCGAGCGCGTCAGACCCCGATGCCAAGGTACTGCAGCCCTTCGATGAGTTGATCGAGTCGGGCAAGATCGTCGGCCTGAATTTTCCCACCGCGATGAATCCCGCGCTCGCGAAGATCATCGGCACCCTGATGAAGGTGGACTATCAGCGGGCCGTGTTGCTCCGAATCCCCGAAATGGAGGAGCGTCCGAAACGTCACTTTCGGCCTACCGTCTTCATCTGCGACGAGTACCAAAACTTCGCCACCGTCGGCGGCGACAACCCGACCGGCGACGAACGATTTCTGTCCCTTTCCCGGCAGCCGCGGTGCATCCCGGTGGTCGCCACGCAGAGCATTTCGAGCCTCAAAGACGCCTTGCCAAATGAGGGCGTCAAGACCTTGCTGCAAGCGTTTCGCACCAAGGTGTTTCTGACTACGACCGACCCGGACACGGCCCGCTACGCGTCTGAGTTGTGCGGCAAGGCGGACAAAACCCGTATCAGCTACACCGTTTCGGAATCGAGTTCGAATGCCAATGTCGGCTGGCTGAGTGGGCGGACTTCATCGAGCAAGGGTTCCGTCTCCGCCTCCAAGCAGTACCAGAAACACAAGGAGCCCTTGTTCGATGAGAACGTCTTCTTTGATCTGAAGAATGCCCAATCCATCGTTGTTGCCTTTGACGGCGTTAGCCCCCTGCCTGCTACCTATTGCTATTTGAAGCTCGACTTCTTGCCCATCACGATGACGTGGTTTGACCAGGAACAAATCGACTTCGATCCAGAAAGGATTCCCGCGTGAGCTTCGAGATCATCATTCCATTCTTGAGACCGATCAAACACTTGCTCGAAACCGAAACCGTCTCCGAAATCATGGTGAACCCAGACTCGTCGGTCTGGATTGAGGAGAACGGCCAGATCCAGCCGCTGCCGGGCATTCAATTTGAAGAGGGTGCGTTGCAAACGGGCCTTGAGGTGATCGCCAACCGCTTCGGAAAGAGACTCGACGCGGACCGTCCCATCATGAACCTCCGATTGCCGGACGGCAGCCGCATGGCGGCCATCATTCCGCCGGTTGTGAGTCCCCGTCCGGTAGTAACGATTCGCAAGTTCACGCACCGGAACCATACTCTGTCTGACCTGATTAGGGTTCGAATGCTCACCGAAGAGCAAGCCGCTGCGCTGACGGACGCAGTGCGAGAGGGGCAAAACATCCTGATCGCAGGGAGCACCGGATCAGGTAAGACCACACTATTGGGCGCACTGGCCGACGCCATTCCCGAACCTCAGCGCATCCTGCTGATCGAGGACACCGCCGAGCTGCATATCCGTAAACCCCATATCGTCTCCACCGAGTCACAAACCGATACTCACCACGGCCAAGTCACGTTCGATGACCTGTTGAAGGCCGTGCTCCGGCATCGCCCCGACCGCATCATCGTGGGCGAAGTGCGGGGACCCGAGGCAAGGACGTTACTCGATGCGATGAATACAGGGCATCGGGGAACGCTGGCAACCATCCATGCCAATAGCGCCGACGAGTCCATTCGCCGCCTCGCAAATCTTGCGATTCGCCATAGCGCGAACTTGCAGCTGAGCGTGGCCGAGCAGGAGGTTCGGCGATCCATTCAGCTGGTCGTCTATATCAGCAGGCGACATGGCATACGACGCGTGGAAGAAGTGATGCACCTACAAGGACCGGCACTAACCACACTGCATGCGCCATGAATCCATCGCTGGCATCGCTCAACTACTGCCCAACGACTTCCCAGCCATCGTTCGTCAACTGAAGACCGATTGCCTGATTCACCTTCGACACTCCTGTTACTGTCGCTCGGATGTCGGAAAAGGATTGCTGAATATCCGATCGCTCTGCCCAGGCAGCCAGGTTCATGATCTTGTAGGTATACGTGACCTCGCTCCGAGAGCGTCCGTCCGCCGTGACAGGCTCACTCCACTTAACGACGGAATCGACACTCTTCTGTCCATAACAAAAGCCACCCGTTTTCCCGAACGCGCCCGGAACGTCACGGAAGTATTTCTGCCCTTCGGCTGTCAGCTGGTAGCGTCTGACCGGTTGCGGTGGAGTCGTGCCCCGCACGGCGTCCAACATCCCGTGAACGACCGCTGTGGTATCGGCCTCAGACACCAGGCCGGCCGCCTGCAGGGCTGCCAACTGAGGGTCAAGTCCATACTGACCCTTCGGTGCGCGACCGAGGAATATCAATCGGGAACTCGTGACCCAGCGATGTGCAGGTCTGGCCCTGTTTCTCCAAGTACTGGTCAATCGCTCTTGTGAAATTTGTGTTGTTGGGTTTCCTCGTGCTGTTGCACCCGAACAAGAAAAAGAGACAGCTAATGAAGACGAAGGAAAATCCTCGCGAAACGAAACCTGGCGCCTGACAGCGGCGATTGGCGGCCAAGTCCGGGCGGAGACGGCGAGACAGCTACGCCCTGTGTTCGTGAAGAAGTTCCAGATCCCCTCGTGTTCTCTCGGTAATGCTTCGCGTGTACCGAGATGGTCGGCTGAAGGTCGATGGAAATCGCCGTTCCATCGGTAAAAGCGATATGCACTTCGCGTCCGTACGGCGGATCGTCGTACACCCGGAGGGTCTGAATAATCTTCTCTGCCGCTTCCGGCAGCTCTAGATGGGGTCGGTTCACAAGATGCTCCTGAGAGACGGAGAGATTTTTGAATACGCATAGCATACTTCATTCATGTGCCCCTTATTAGGGAAATCGACTTCCTTTCACCAAACTCTTCTATGTGAAGAGGCCCAAGCTCGAAGAGACGCGGAAATCCCGAAAGGCAAGAACCGCGCCCTTTCAGCAAGCCTATGACGCTCTTCTGGAACGTCTAATCACTGCCCGACGCGAAGCGAACCTCACGCAACGGGATGTGTCCACTCTGATGGGCAGGTCGCACACCTTCCTCTCGAAATGCGAAAGTGGCGAGCGCAGCTTGGACGTTATGGAACTGCTTCAGCTTGCAAACATCTACAAAAAGCCGGTGAACCACTTCCTCCGCTAAGAGAGCAGCCTGCTCCCGCAGCGTTGTTCAGCGGCGTTTCGCGAATTTTTCAAGCGCAAGATCAACGAATGCCTTTAGGGCCGCGTGATCATTGTCCTCCCGAACAAACAGGCCGTACTTGCGTGTGAGCGTTCGTGGAGTCAAAGGCTTCCCGGTCACCGACGGTCGCGAGATGTCGGACGGCGCCAAGAGGCACAGGCCGACCTTCTGCTCTACCATCACTACGGCTTCCGGTGGACCAAATGCGTCAGCCACGATCTGCAGCCTTATCCCAAATCCGGCGAAAAAGTCCTCAATCTCCTGATGAAACCGTGGTAGGGGTTCACGACCGATCGCGATGATGGGTTCGCCATCCAGTTCCTGCGGCCGCACCGCTGGCTTCACCGACAATGGATGACCGGCTGGCATACAAACGACAAGAGCTTCTTCCCAAAGTAGGTGTGAAATTAGTTCGGCCTGATCAACCGGGAGTTCGCCAAATCCCGCATGCGCCGTCCCTTCCACCACACGCTTGGCGATATCGGCGGTCAGTCCAGGGATGTGTTCGATGCGATATCGGGACCGATCATCGAAGCCGAGTTTCAGCATATTGATTAAGAACCTTGGGGGAAGATACGTAGAATGGCCTACCAGCAGACGCCCTCCTTCGATTTCGAGAAGTGCGGTGATTCGATCCTCGGCAAGCAAGGCTTGTTCCACAGCTCGCTCGGCATCGCGAACAAATAGCGCTCCAGCTTCGGTGAGCACCATGCCATTCTCGGTTACCGTGAAAAGTGGTGTGCCAAGCAACTTACTGGTATTGCGCACTCGTTTGTGCACGGCAGAAGCCGTGAGAGCCAATTCCTCAGCGGCTGCCGGTATCGCCTTTTTCCGCGCGACCGCAATGACCGCCGCAAGCATGTCCATCGTCAATCTGGGCACTCGCATCTAACTTCTCAAACCCGTTGGCGAGGCCAGAACACCGTAAGGGCTGGAGACTCCAGCCAGTCTGCGTTGGCAGGGCCATCCTGCGTCGACTGGCTACTCCTTTGGAACTACTGAACTACTCCCTCTGTCGAAGGATGGGCACGTAATAAAGCCGAGGAAGAAATACCGCCTGCAGGATGATTTTGTGCCCCATGAAACGCACCGTTTCATTAGTTGACATTTCGGGGACTTCTGACTTCATCCTTGCGTCCGCGTTAGGCTCCAAGCCGAGGTACTCCAGGAGCACGTGTAAAAGTATGCCCGCCAGATCCGGGTTTTTAGCCAACCGCGCGAAAAAATAAAGTCGAACCCAGAATGTTAACCTTGTGTTATAGATCAGCAGTCGCGTTCTGCAACTTTGTCCCCAGAGCAGCAGGGGCAGGTCGGGCGAAATGAGCCTTACGAAGCCGTCATGCGAACTCCAATCCGGTAATCTCTTGGAGCTCTCCGACGAAGAGCTAATGCAGAAGGCTACCGCCGGCCGTCACGACGTACTAACAATTCTTTTTGACCGTTACCATCGCTTGGTCTTTGACGTGGCTGTGCGAATTGTGCGCGATCCAGGCGAAGCCGAGGACGTTGTGCAAAACGTCTTCCTCGATGTTTTCCGCGCGATGGCAAATTTTGACCCTCGCAAGGGCATACTCAAAGTGTGGGTCCTGCAGTATGCGTACCACCGCGCCCTACACCGGAAACGGCATCTGGTCTCGAACCACTTCTATCGCTGGGAGAACCTGGAAACTGCGATCGAAGTCGGCTCGGGTAGAGCGTTGTGGGGTGAGCTACCGGAAGCGACCCGCCTCGCCGAAGAGATGTTAGAGAACCTTAAACCGCGCCAGCGGGCCGTTGTCGAGATGACCTACTACGAGGGATTGACTGCGGAAGAAATTGCTCGACGCCTCGGTGAGTCCCCACACGTGGTGCGGCACGACTTACATCGCGGGCTCGCAGCTTTGCGCGCAAGACTTGGAACCAGCCATGAGAACGAATAGGAGACTAGCAGACGTGGCAAGTAGATTGTGGCCCCTTGGGCACAGGCGCTTCGAAGAAATGTGTACGCTTGCCGTCACCGCACAGCTCGGCGGCGCGCAGATGTGCGAATTGAATGAGCACGTCGCGACGTGTGCTTCATGCCGCAAGGTCCTTGAATCGCTTGCTCAAGTGAGCGTGCAGACCATGCCATTGCTCGCGGATCGGCGCGCGCCAACCATGCAGGCCACTCCGCCTCCAGGTATGCGGGAGCGCGTCCTCTCGCGTCTTATCTCCGAAGAGCTTGATCAGACGAAGGAAGGCGCGCGCTTCAGCAGCGTTTACAAAATCCTTGTTAATGTCGGCTGGACGCCGTGCTGTGCCCGAAGGCATTGAAGAAGAACGACCGTCATCAGTTTCCAAGTTTTTCTTGCGCCCCTCTCTGCGGTGGTCCCTTGCAACGGTCAGCGCGTGCGTCATAATTGGCATGGCCGCATATCGAGCCGGAGAGTGGAAAGTCAGCCAAGCTCCGCAGCTGCTGGCGCACGTTCCCGCGCCCCTCGCACCCGCTCCTCCGGCATACGCTCCCACGAATGACGCGAACCGGGTCCTGGCGCTGGAGCAGCAGAAATCAGAACTGGAGTCGAAGCTCGTCAAGCTGAACCAGGAGATGGCGAGCGCCGCCGGCGAAAGAGAATCCTTGAGTAAGGAGTTGGCTGCTGCCCGAGAGCAGCTCGCGAACCTGACGGCCCAAACGGCAAATGCGCCAAAAGCACTCCCAGTCGTCGATCCACCACCGAGTGAGGTTGCGACCTTGCAAGCCCAGGTCGCTCGGCTAAACCAACGTTTGAGTGAATCTGAGGTCAATCTTGCCATCCAGAAGCAAACCAGTGAAGCGCTCACTGCGCGGCTGGACGCAGCGGCAGGCGAACTTCAACGCGAGCGCGACCTGAAGTCCGCCAAGAGTGAAATCGGCGATCTCATGGCGGCGAGGAGCCTGCACATCGTGGACGTGTACGACGCAGACCCCAACGGAAAGCGGCAGCGTTCTTTTGGGCGGGTTTTCTACATCGAAGGGAAGTCGCTGGTGTTCTACGCCTACGACCTGGACGATTCGGGCCGGTTCAAAGCCAACGTCGTCTTTCATGTCTGGGGAGGCAAGGCCGGAGTGAAGCAAGTCACCCACAGCCTGGGTATTCTGCATAAAGACGATGCCGGCCAGAATCGTTGGGCGATGACGTTTGATGATCCAAATGTTCTCGGCCAGATCAACTCCGTCTTTGTGACCGCAGAGTCTGCCAGCAAGCACTACGACGAACCACACGGCAAGAAGGTCCTGTACGCCTATTTCGGAAGCCCGCCGAACCATCCCTAGCTTCCTTTTGATTGAATTGCGGAGAGGTGGGCGAGAAAATGCCCGGTTGCTCCCACCGCCCGGAGTGCGTGCGGAGGGCGTGGGGGTGCGGAGAAGACGACTCAATATCGAAATTCGCCAGATTAAGAATTTGTTTGGCGAATTTTTCCAACTTCGCGGGCATACCAGAGAAGAGGGTCCGCCACCATGACAGTTACCCGCTTTATGGATTCCGCTTGTCGGTTAGCGTTCATGATGTTGTGCTTTGCCGCTGTTGCTATGGCCCAAACCGAGACGGCTACGATTTCGGGACTGATTACAGACAACAGTGGTGCTGTCGTGCCCGGAGCGGAAGTGGCGCTCCAGAGCGTGGATCGCGGATCTGTCGAGAGCGCGACGACGAATAATGCTGGTATCTACGTCTTCGCGAGCGTGCATCCAGGTCCGTATCAGCTGACTGTACACAAACCCGGCTTTAAGCAGGTCGACTTTCCTGGGCCTGATCGTCAACGTCCAGGACCACATCGAACAAAACTTCCGCCTTTCAGTGGGCTCGATCTCTGAGTCGATCACGGTCACGGCGGATGCGTACAACGTGAATACTACCGACGCAACCGTCAGCACGGTCGTGGACCGCCAATTCGCCGAAAACCTGCCGCTGAATGGCCGAAGTTTCCAGATCGTTGATCCAGCTCACGCCGGGAGTAGTGCTGACCGCCAACAATGGGATTGACACCGGCCAGTTCAGTGTCAACGGGCAGCGCGCCAACTCAAACTATTGGATGGTGGACGGGGTGAGCGCAAATATCGGGATCAGCGCCAGCCCTAATCCAGGAAGCGGAGTGGCGGGTACTCTCGGCTCGACCAGCGTATTTGGGGGTACGAACAGCCTGGTCTCCGTGGATGCGCTCCAGGAATTTCGTATCCAGACCTCTACCTATGCGCCGGAATTTGGGCGCACGCCTGGGGGGCAGATTTCCATTGTCACGCGCTCCGGGACGAATCAATTTCACGGTACCGCGTTCGATTATTTGCGAAACGATGTTCTCGATGCGAACGACTGGTTCAATGGGGTCAACGATTTTCAATGCAACGCCACTCCCCAAGGCGGAAGAGCGCCAGAACGACTTCGGTGGGACATTCAGCGGCCCCATATTCAAGGATCGGACTTTCTTTTTCTTCTCCTACGAAGGTCTTCGGCTCCGACTGCCGCAGACCACTTTGACGAACGTTCCGGATACCAATCCCCTGGATCCCTATTCGCGGCAGTTTGCGCTGCCCGCTCTTCTGCCCTACATGAACGCGTTCCCGCTGCCCAATGGTCCTCAAGCCGTGGACTCGTCAGGCAATCCAATTCCTGGCGTCGCGCGTTTCAACGCCACCTATTCCAATCCGGGCACACTCGATGCCTACAGCCTGCGAGTGGATCACAAATTGAACGACAAGCTCAATCTCTTCGGGCGTTACAACTACTCCCCTTCAGAACTCAGCCAGCGCGGAACCGGAGGTACCTCATTAAGTACGGTATTTCCCTACACAATCACCACGCAGACTGGGACCCTGGGCGCGACTTGGGCGATATCACCCACAGCTGCCAACGACTTCCGATTCAACGACAGCCGAACGGACGCTTCCGCTTCGGCTCGTATGGACAGTTTCGGGGGCGCAGTGCCGCTGGGGGCTTTGCCACTTCCGAGTCCGTTTACAGCCGCCAATGGGAGGTTCAGTTTTCAGATATACACGCTAGGAAGCTTCGGCAACAGCATCTTTGCAGGCGCCAATGCGAACAATCAGCAACGGCAATTCAATATCGTGGACAGCATATCCGTGCAAAAGGGTTCGCATAGCCTGAAATTCGGAATAGATTATCGCCGCCTGTCGCCTCGTGTGAATTCCGCCGCATACAGCCAGCAGGCAATCTTCCAGGACGTGCCGTCGGCGGAAACAGGAGCTCTATATTACGGCTACCTGACATCCAGTCTTCCCGAGACCTGGCTGTTTCGGAATCTCGGCACTTTCGCGCAAGATACCTGGCGCATAGTGCCCCGTTTGACGGTGACCTACGGGCTGAGGTGGGATGTGGATTTTGTCCCGTCATCAACTCCCGAGTCTATCGCAGTTACAGGCTTCGATCTCAGCAATCTGTCCAATTTGGCCCTGGCGCCCCCCGGCACGCCGCCCTACAAAACGAGATGGGGCAATATCGCGCCCCGGATTGGGTTGGCCTATCAGGCGAGAGAGAGCCAGCGCTGGCAGACTGTGCTCCGAGGGGGGGTGGGCGTCTTTTACGATCTGGCGAGTTCAGTTGCGGGAGACAGCAATGTCTTCTTCTCGACTAACTACCCTTTTGGGTCAACTGCCTACGCGTATGGTGCCCCTGTCGGCGGTACTGCTACATTTCCTTTGACTACAGCCAACGCAGCGCCCGCGCCGATCACACCGCCCAACGCCAGCAATTCTGGGGCACTTAGTGCATCTGATCCGAACCTCGAGCCGCCCCACACGCTGCAATGGAATGTCGCAGTCGAACAGGCGTTGGGACAGGAACAGACGATGACCGTCTCCTATATCGGCGCGGCAGGAAGACAGCTCATCCAGCCCGCGGCCATTTATCAGCCAAATCCGAACTTGAGTGCTGCCTACTTGACAACGAATGCAGGCACTTCGGACTACGATGCGCTGCAACTGCAATTCCAAAGACGCTTATCCCACGGACTTCAGGTGCTTGCGTCCTATGCATGGTCCCATTCCATTGACACGGCTTCAGCCGGTTCCCAGCAGAACAGCTCCAATGCACTATCAGCTGTCAGTACGAACGTCAACCGGGGCTCCTCCGACTTCGACGTTCGAAATGCGTTGTCAATCGCGCTGACCTATGATGTACCCGCTCCCAAAGGGAACGCTTTCGCGAATGCGATCCTTGGAGGTTGGTCCACTGAGAATATTGTTCAGGCTCAGTCGGCCATGCCTGTTGACCTTTACTACGGCGGCATTGTGTTGTCGAATGGATTCGCGCCGAACGTTCGGCCGGACGTGGTCGCCGGTGTGCCACTGTATTTATACGGTCCGCAGTATCCTGGGGGGAAAGCATTCAACAACACTCCGGGCGCGGTGCCTGGTGGGTGTGATGGCAACCCCGCGAACCCCAGCATCGGACCGTTCTGCCCTCCGCCAACTGACCCGATGACCGGCCTTCCCACTCGCCAAGGAAATCTGCCTAGGAATGGGCTGCGGGGATTCGGCTTGGCGCAATGGGATTTTGCCGTCCATCGCGAGTTCGGCATTCACGAGCGGCTGAAGTTGCAGTTCCGCGCCGAGATGTTCAATGTCCTGAACCACCCCAACATTGGGCCACCAGATGGGAACCTCACCGATCCGCAGTTCGGCCTATCAAGGCAAATGCTGGGAAAGAGCCTTGCTGGGGGCAATCTGGGGTCGGGCGCGTTCGATCCGCTCTATGCGCTCGGCGGTCCCCGTTCCGTCCAGTTTGGGTTGAAGCTTTCCTTCTAACTACAGGGCCCGCTTCAGTCGTGCCAATCAGAGCCACATTCAATGCGGGTTTTACCCCGCAAGGGGCGGGAGATCGAGTTCGGAGAACTTGGATGAGACTAGTTTTACCCATTACAGAGGAAGCAAGCCCCGTCGCAAGGGAAGAATCTGGCCAACGTATGAATCGGTCCTGGCTAGCAGGGCCTGGAGTGATGCTCTGGTGCCTCTTGCTGATCGCAGGAGCCTATCTAGCTGTTCCCTGTAGCCTGGTATTTTGCAGCGATCAGCAGGCTGAGGGCCCCGCGAGCGGCAGGTCACCGGCGCAAGACCCAGCAGGGACCGGGTTCGCCAAGCGGCCTCCAACCGTCGCGGACTCGATTCAGATGACGCGTTTGGGTGACGTTTCCTATACCGAAGGTGGGCTCTCCAATGGCAGAACGGCCAAATTCTCTCCGGACGGGAAACACTTCGTAGTAGTCCTGAAAAAGGGAAATCTCCAGGCGAACACCAACGAGTATTCTCTGGTCCTGTTCCAAACGGCTGAAGTGTTCCAATCGCCTGCGCCGCGAGACTTGGTTTCGCTCGCCTCATCCTCGAACCGGCCGGCGATCGATAGTGTGCACTGGCTGGAGGATAACGGCACCATCTTGTTCTTGGGCGAGCTTCCCGGCGAACCAACGCAACTCTACTCGGTCAAGTGCAGTTCGGGCGAACTGAAAAAACTTACGAGCTCCCCCACTTATCTGACATCGTTTGTGACCACGGCCAGCGGTGAGGAAATCGTGTATTCCGCGAAGAATCCTGCTGCAACATTGCTGACCGAAACCGCCTCCAGGAATGGAATCATAGTCACAAACCAGGAGGTCACCGATCTGATTCGAGGCAGCCAGGGAGGACAGGAGTATGACGACGACTCTTTGTTTGTCAGGCGATTGGGGGAGGATCTCGCAACCAAGTTAGCCATCCAGGGCCGAATCGGCATAGGCCCCCCTGAAATGGCGCTTTCACCGGACGGGAAGTACCTCTTAATTGAGAGCGAGGCCACCCACGTTCCCAGTACGTGGAGAGAGTACGAGGATCCATCCCTGAAGCAGCTGGCGTACCTAAACGAAGACCACACGTATGTTCTCCAATACGAGTTGGTTGACACCGTTACGGGGGTCAGCCAAGCCCTGGTGGATGCGCCAATCCCGGTCTTCGCAGGATCGGAGATGGCTTGGTCGCCTGACAGCAAGTCCGTGGTTGTTTCAAATGTATATCTTCCATTGGATATTAGCGATCCGGCGGAGCGGGCGAGGAGAAAAGGGCACACCTTCTTAGTCGAATTCAAGGTTCCCGGCCGCGAGTTCGTCAAAATAAGCGAAGACGAAAACCTAAGGCTTCGTAACTGGGACCCGAAGACCGGCTCGGTAGTATGCGATGTTGGCAGGGATGACAGCCTCAGCGGAAAGACCACGCCGCACGCCTACTTTCGAAAGAGTGGCGCGACATGGGCGAAAGCGAATGGCCCAGAACAAACCGCCGCGCCCGCCCTGCCGGACATTTTTCTCGATGAGGGCATGAACACGCCCCCGCGCGTGGTTGCGGTTGATTCTTCGACCGGCCGGAAGTCCCAGGTGATGGACTTGAATCCTCAGTTCCAGAATCTTGCGTTGGCACGAGTGGAGGAAATTACCTGGAAGGATTCCCGCGGCCATGAAGCGAAGGGGGGGCTTTATTGGCCGCCCGATTATGTTGCCGGCAAGAAATATCCGCTGGTGATGCAGACCCACGATTGGCGAGCGACCAAGTTCTGGATGGATGGCCCCTGGCCGACAGCCTTTGCCGCGCAGCCTCTAGCGGGCAAGGGCTTCTTCGTATTGCAGGTTGGTTATCCAGACAGGAATGTTGTGTACACGTCCAAGGAAGCACCGAGAGCCATGGCAATATACGAGAGCGGGATAGACTATTTGGATCGCAGAGGGCTCATTGACCCGAATCGGGTGGGGATCACGGGGTTCAGCCGGACGTTCTACCACGTTACGTATACGCTGACCCATTCCAAACACCACTTCGCGGCAGCCGCTCTCGCCGACGGGGTCGACTTCGGCTATTTCCAATACATGACCTTCCAGGCGACGGCGGATGACTTCGAGAAAGCGTTCGGTGGCCCTCCGTACGGAAAGATTATGTTTCGATGGCTAAAGGAGTCGCCCGCGTTTCTTATGGACAAAATCCAAACGCCGCTCCGCATTCAAACTTTGTACCCGGCCTCACTGTTGTCGGATTGGCATTGGTATTCCGGACTGTCCCAACTCGGTAAACCCGTAGAAATGATTTACATCCCAGAAGGAACGCACATTCTGGAGAAGCCCTGGGAGCGCATGGTCTCGCAACAGGGAAACGTAGACTGGTTCTGCTTTTGGCTCAAAGGCGAGGAAGATCCGGACCCGGCAAAAGCCGAGCAGTATAAGCGCTGGCGCGAACTGCGCACGCTGCAGGAAAAGATCTCAGGTCAGTCAAGGATAATTCGGCACAACTGAAATCCATTGAACAAACCAAATCGCAGCCCATATGTGTTCAGCCCAACACCCGATTGTGGAATTGGTGAAGCTTCGCGCCGTGGACGCACGCGTGGCAACCGTCATCGGCATCATGTGGCAAAGAACCGAGTACCCGATTTCCATTCAGCGTCTGTCCCAGAGCGTGAACCTTACACCCAGTCGTCTGCGGCAGCTTTTCAAAATGGAAACAGGTCTTTCTCCCTTTCAATACCTTAGGCGTGTTCGCCTGCAAAGAGCGGCGAGCCTGTTAAGTACATCTTTCCTTTCCGTCAAAGAAGTGACCTTTCGGAGTGGCGGACGAGATGTAAGTAACTTTGTTCGCGACTTTAAGAAACAATACGGTTTGACTCCAAGTGAGTTTCGCGCCCAAAGCAGATCACTCTCGAAAGCCCCGAAATGCGCTACTGGAGGCAGCGAATAAACCAATGAATTATCGAATTTACTAACACGCTGCACTGGACCCTCGCGGAACTTTGGCTTATACCTACGACGGCGCACAAGTTCAGGGTTTGTACTTGTGGCTTAGGTAAAAATCGATTTCACGAAACTAGGAGAATCGTCATGACGAAGATACGTTCTTGGATTGTCCCTGGGCTCCTTGGCATCGGGATGATATACGCGCTGCTGGCGATCACCCCCTTACAGGCGTACGCTTGCACGCCCACTGAATGTGCTGACCTTGAGGCGGGAATCGACACATTCTGCGCTACGATGGGCTGCGATGACGGCGGAAAAGTACTTGCCTGCAACAGCACCAGCCTTGCGTACATCTGCTACGGTGATGGCTCGAGCTGTAACCAAATCCATTCCGGAGGGTGCAGGTAGATTCAGTATCGCAGAACCATGAGTTGGGGCTGTTCGCACGCTGAGAGCAAGAGAGATCGGAGGCAATATGGCCATAACGCGGATGCGAATCCTAACTGCCATGCTGGTAGCGTCGGTCATAATTAACGTTGGACTTGCCCACAAATTGCGCCAATTCAACTGGTTGCGGAAGGGGTCGGACCACGTACTCAAAGCGGGTTCCGGCCTCGCTCCCTTTAAGGCGTTTGACCTGAACGGGCAGACCCACACCGTCGCGTATGACCAAGCGTCGAAGCCGACGGTGCTTTATGTCTTTACGCCTACTTGCTCATGGTGCTTCCGGAATATGGATAACTTCAAGGAGTTGGTCGCTCGAACAGGAACGGACTATCGCTTCGTTGGTTTGTCTCTTTCAAAGGAGGGATTGCCGGAATACATTGCCACTCACGGATTGACGATTCCGATCTACACAGGTTTGTCGACGGAGACGAAAAAAAACTACAAGCTCGGCGGCACTCCACAAACAATCGTGGTTTCTCCCGAGGGCAAGGTCTTGCAAGACTGGGTGGGTGCCTACAGTGGCGATCAGAGATCTCAGGTGGAAGCATTTTTCCACGTGAGTCTGCCGGGACTCAAACCGGCGCCCTTACCACCGGCGGCAGGGGGTGAATAGGCGCGATTCGAGGCGCTTGAAGCTCGGTGGCCCCAGGAATGATATGTTGCGGGCGCGAGTTGGGGGTGACCGAACTAGACTTCGGGTGCTCCTCCGTTGCTTCTTGCTCATTAGCGCTTGTCTAACAGCGCACTGTAACGTGTTCTGTAGCGTCCAGAGGACTGAGATCCCCGCGACCACGTCAGCTGCGCAACCGCAGCGGTGATGGGGTCAACCAAGCGGCCCGTCACGATGGCCGACTCGATTCAAATGACGCGCCTAGGGGACGCGAAGTATGCCGATGGCTGGCCCTCCAAGGGGATGGTGGCCAAGGTCTCTCCTGATGGGAAGCGTTTCGTCGTAATTCTGAGAAAAGGGAATCTTGAAGCCAACACCAACGAATATTCTCTGGTCCTATTCCAAACCGCCGAAGTGTTCCAATCGCCCGCGCCACAGGTTGTGGTCTCGCTGGCGTCGTCTTCAAACCGGCCAGCGATCAGTGATGTGATCTGGCTGGGCGATAACGATACAATCCTGTTTCTCGCGAGCGTCCGGGCGAAGAAACGGCGCTCTATTCCGATCCTGATCCGGCGAAGGCCGAGCAGTATAAGCGCTGGCGCGAACTCCGCAACCTGCAGAAGAAGAATTAGAGATAGTCTTGACATTCGCGGACAGAAATGTGGGACCCGGTAGTTAATTCAATGAAGGAAAGTGTGCCCGGAGTCGAAAGAAACTCAACTAGAACCCCCCAACTTCGGAGGCAACAACCTCGTAGGAATGTGGCTCCATCGGAATGGCACCAAAGCGGGCTCTGATATCTTGCGCTGACGAGTCGTTTGCAGTGAATCCGTCCAGAGCCTCTTGCGATCGCCAGACCGAGAGGATCAGAAGCTCGACGTAGCCAACCACCACCCTCTGTAATAGCGAAACTGATATCAATCCCGGGGAATTCTGATAGTGCGGGAGAACGCTATTCCGCATATAGCTCAGAAATTCGGGGAACTTGGGGTTGGATACAAGAGTGCAAGACGTTCGCGCGAGCACGTAGATTCCGCTACCGGACTCTCACGAGGCCGGGCGCTTCGTCGTCATGCGGGCTCCGTGACAACTCAATGGATTGCCTTGCCGCACTACCGCATTTACCAACCATGATCTCCGATCCTGGCGGGAACGCGTTCATGGGAGAGCTGCCATCGAGCAGGCCGCCCAGACCCTCCGCACACGAGTGTAGCGTACGCATATAAAAGTATGCCCGCCCGCCAAGCAAATTTAGCCACTCAAAAGCATAAACAAAAGTCGTACGTTCAACGTTACAGTTGTGGTTGTTAATCACCTATCCACTGTCGAGTTTTGAGGCCACTCATCGACGACAGTCATCTGAATTGATGTCCCTCTCAGCTTTGGAAAGATTTTCCACGGCTCCGCAAACCTTTCTCTGGGAAGTAGGCCTTTCCCATATACGCTCTCCTCCTGGTGCGTGTTCTCTCTTCCCAAGCGCGCACCAGCCCGGAGATGAACTCATGAATTTCCTTACCACTAGAGAAACTGCGAGCTTGGTACGCCGACCCGAGAGCACACTCC